>NZ_CAFB01000046.1 GCF_000227585.1 Candidatus Glomeribacter gigasporarum BEG34
CTGCGCGCGCTTGCGCATCTGCATGCGGCGCAACCGATGCTGGCGCGCACGCATGGACAGCCGGCGAGTCCAACAACGCTGGGCAAGGAATTCGCCAATGTCGCGGCGCGGCTGGCGCGCGCGATTGAGCGCGTGCGCACGGCAAAGCTGCTCGGCAAGATGAATGGCGCCACCGGCAATTACAACGCGCACTACAGCGCCTATCCCGACTTTGACTGGCCGGCATTTGCGCGCACGGTGGTTGAACGGCTTGGACTGATCTTTAATCCCTATACCACCCAGATTGAACCGCATGACGCGATGGCCGAACTGTTCGACGCGCTCGCGCGCGTCAACACGATCCTGATCGATCTGAACCGCGATCTGTGGGGTTATATCTCGCTCGGCTACTTCAGGCAGAAAATGGCGGCGGGCGAGGTCGGCTCATCGACGATGCCGCATAAAGTCAACCCAATTGATTTTGAGAATTCGGAAGGCAATCTCAGGCTTTCCAACGCGCTGTTGAGACATTTGGCGGATACATTGCCCATTTCGCGCTGGCAGCGCGATTTAACGGATTCGACCGCGCTGCGCAATATCGGGGTTGCATTTGGCCATGCGCTGCTTGCCTATGAGGCCTGTCTGCGCGGTTTGACCAAGCTCGAGGTCAATCCGCAGCGTCTGTTGGCCGATCTGGACACCTGTTGGGAAGTGATCGCTGAAGCAGTGCAGACGGTGATGCGGCGCTACGGCGCGCCTGAACCGTATGAACAATTAAAAGCCTTGACGCGCGGACGCGCGATGACGCGCGCCGCCTTGCACGAGTTTATCCGCGCGCTGCCGGCGCCGGCGGCGGCCAAAACGCAGTTGCTCGCGTTAACGCCCGCCGGGTATACCGGGAAGGCTTCCGGGCTGGCAAAGGCCATCAGATGATTTCCAGAAGTCATTGCGCGCCGCGTCCAGTGCGCGAATCGCCGTTGCGATCTGATCTGCAATTCGTCCAATCGCGCGCCGATGTCCCTGACTGATTGAGTGCAAATCAGACGCGGTGGATTCACGCGCGAACGCGCGGCATGTGAGCGCTGCACGCGCATTCTTCCGGTTTTCATCCATGCGCCGCACACTCCAGATGGCGTCTATTTCCGCCTGAGCGGCAGCCGGCGCATCGAGCCTGGATTCAAAGCGCCGCACATCGAACGTAATCCGGTATACCGCCCGGCTGAACGCATGAGGCATACGCGAAACATCGAGCGTATGCAGCCGGTCTGTGAGTTCTTCCGACAAAGCCGCGCGGATTTGATCGTCCAGCGGCGCCAGCCAGCGATGCTGCTCTTTGATCTTGGCCTCCCCGGAACGGTCAGTGATGACGAACTGGGCGCGCGCCACAATGGCTGGAATCTCGACGTCCGCAACCTCAATATAGAACGGCGTTTGAGTTGCCAGAGCGCGCTGCGTATCCGCAGGCGTTTCTATACCATTCCGGCTGAGCGTATAAAAATGTGCGCGCGGTGAAGTCGCGCAGCCGTGAATGCTGAAGGCAAGCAGGGCGGCTGCAGGATATAGCCAAGCGACTTTAATTTGAGACAAGGAAGCAGCCGCGAAGACAGTATGAGTAATACGGCGAGCGGCGATGACGCCGTATCGAACTAAAGTCGCTTGGCTATACAACAGGCGTTTCATGGCTGATCCTCTACTTTGCCGCGCAGCAACGCTTCCGGGTGCCGTTCAAGATACTCGGCCAGACCGCTGAGCGAACGCAGCGCGCGGGTCAGCGCAGTCAATGCGCGCCGCAGGTCGGTCTGTACCGGCGCGTCCTGTTGCAGCATAAGGCTCGCTGCGTCAAAAGTTTGTTGGGCAGCCCGCAAGGTATCTTTAGCCTGTGGCGCAAGTTGTGAATTCAAATCTTTAAATAAACGGTTGGCGTTTTCCAATACATCATTCAGATTCGCGCCAATTTTGTCAAAGGGCACGCGGTCGATTCTGCGTGCAATATCTGCCATTTGCTGCTGCAACTGGTCAAGCGTATTCGGCATCGTCGGCAATTCGGGCAGCGCGCGCGCAAGATCAAACCGGGTGGGCGCGGCGTTCGGAAAGAGGTCGAGCGCGACATATAACTGACCAGTAAGCAGATTGCCGGAGCGCAATTGCGCGCGCAGGCCATTTTTGACCAGTGTAGCGAGCAATTGCGCGCGTTGTTGCAGCGCGGGCACAGGTTGCTTTTTGTGCAGGCGCGTCCTCAGCCGGCTTGGATAGATTTTGATCATGACCGGCATCCGCACGGTTTTTCGGCCAGGCGCATAGTCGATGCCGATTGATTCCACTTCGCCAAGCGCGATACCGCGAAAATCGACGGGCGCGCCGCGCGCCAGGCCGCGCAGCGATTGATCGAAATTCAGAAGGATGCGCAGCGGCGGCCCATCGGGCGCGCGCATCGCTTCTGCTTTATCCGCAGCCAGATAAAAGCGCGCATTGTTCGGCGCCGCCCGCCCGCGCGTCTGGCCGGGCGGCGCTTCAAACGCAATTCCGCCAAGCGCAATGGTCACGAGCGATTGGGTATTGAGCTTCAGGCCGCTGGCGTCCAACCGCAAATCCACCCCGCTTGCGTGCCAGAAGCGCGTATTCATGCCGACGTACTGATCGTAGGGCGCATCGATAAAAATGCGCACCATCACGCCCGCGCCCTCAGGATCGAACTCGATCGCCACCACTCGCCCCACCGATAAATTGCGGTAATACACGGGCACGCCGATATCAAGCGAGCCGGCCTGATCGCTGTGCAGCACGAAAGGATGGCCTTTTTGATCGCCGGTCACGGCGGGCGGCGTTTCAAGTCCGAAAAAATCCCTCTGCGCTTGCGCTGAGCGTCCCGGATCCACGCCAATATAGGCGCCGGACAGGAGCGTATTGAGCCCTGTGACGCCGCTCGCGGCCACGCGCGGACGTACGATCCAGAAGCGCGCGTCTTTGACGGCAAAGCGCTGCGCCGGCCTGCTCAGCTCCACTTTGACGCGGACATGCGATAAGTCTTCGCTCAGCGTCATCGTTTTGACCTCGCCAATATTGACGTTTTTGTATTTGACTTTGGTTTTGCCCGCTTCGATGCCTTCAGCCGTTTTAAATTGAATCGTAATCGCGGGGCCGCGCTCGAGCAGCGCGCGGACAACAAGCGCTAATCCGAGCAATGCCGCCAGCGCTGGAACCAGCCACACCAGCGACGGCGTCCAGCGCGCGCGCTTCTGGAGCACAGGGGCTGGAATCGTGTTTGACGCTGCGCCAGGGCGTGTCTGGCGCGCTTGAGGCGTTTTGGGCTCCGTCATGAGGACGCTGTTGAGTCAGGTTCGGGGGAATCCGCTGATCTCCAGATCAGCCGCGGGTCAAACTGCATCGAAGCGAGCATCGTTAGAATCACCACCGCGCCGAATGCGAGCGCGCCAGAACCCGCGCTCATCTCGATCAATGTCCCAAAACGCATCAGCGCAACGGTCAGCATCACGACAAAGACATCGAGCATTGACCAGCGGCCAATGCGTTCAATGAGCCGGTACAGTCGCGCGCGCGCGCGTTGCCCCCCGCGCATGCCGCGCTGCGCGGTGAAAGCGAGCAGCGCGAGCGCGGCCAGTTTAAGCAGCGGCACGACGACGCTGGCGACAAAAATAATGATGGCAATCGCCCATGAGCCGGAATTCCAGAAAAACACAATCCCGCTGATAATCGTATCGTCCTGAACGCCGAGCAGTGAGCGGGTATGCATGACTGGCAACAGATTGGCGGGAATATACAGAATGGCGGCGGCGAGCAGCAGCGCCCAGGTGCGACCAATGCTATTGGTCTTGCGCGGAAAAGAGGAACCGTCAGAGGCGGCGGAATGCCATAAATGGCGCGGCTCGAACGCGCTTAAACACGCGAGCAAAATCGATAATGCAATAAATGCAAATAAGGCGGGGCCGAGCGTCAAGTCCGCCGCGCGCGACAGTTTCACGAGCGTAATCAAAGTACCCAGCATAAACACTTCGATCATACCCCACGGCCGCGCCGCCTGAATCAGACGGATCACCGCTTTCACGCCAGGCGCGCGGCGGCCTATCGCCAGCGGCGCGAGCACATAAATCAGCGCCCCCAGTTCAATCGCGGGAAATAGGACGGTTGAGCCAAACATCATCGCGGCAACCAGATACATTTTTTCCCGCCAGAGCTGACCAATGGCGCCGAGCAGCGTGGCCTGGCTGCTCATGCCGCTGGTCTGAAGTTCGACAATCGGAAAACTATTGGCGATGATCAACAGAATCGCACTCGTCAATGCGAGCGCGAGCAAGACATCTATTCTGCCCGTTGCGCGCCGGAAGAGCACCGCGCCGCAGCGCGCGCAGTGGGCAAGCGCATATTCTCCCAACGGGATTTTGCGGTGCAGCGCAGCGCATTCATGACAGGCGATATATTCATCGGGTTCCGTGTCTGGCAACGCATGATATGTGGTCTTGAAGTCTGCCATACAATTTTTACCATGCCTGCGTTCAATACCCTGCATTTATTATTACCTTTTTCATTGCCTGCGCGCGCAATGATGGATGCGCCCGTGACACACGGGCAATGGCCCGCATTTTCTGCCTTCATTGCGCGCGCCCGGCAGGTTGAACACGTGCGCGAACTGGCGTTTGCCCGCGCATTGCCGCATCAGCGCTGGCTCGCCCGCTATTTTGGCGCGCTGAAAGATCAGCGCCGTGATGCAGCGCCCCTTGCGCCGTATATGCAGCTTGCAGATTGTATCGAGGCGGGCATGCCCGCTCCGCAAGCGATGGAGAATATGGATGGAGCAGTCTGGGGCTGTATCGAGCCGGTGCATGTACGGATTGCGCATGATCATCTGGTGCTGACGGAGCCGGCTCAACTTGCGCTCTCGGCACACGAAGCCGCTCAATTGCTGAACGCGGCGCGCCCTGTTGCAGCTGCACTGGGCATTGCGCTTGTGGCGCCAACGCCGTTGCGCTGGTATGTGCGCGACCCTCTACTGACAACTCTGAATTGCGCATCGCCGCAGGCGGCTGCCGGACGCAATATCGAGATTTGGCTGCCCGCCCGTTCAGACACCGGCGGGCGCTCGCTCGCCTGGATGAAATTGCAAAATGAGGTGCAAATGGCGTGGTTTGAGCATCCCGTCAACCGCGCGCGCGAAACGCGCGGCGCGCCGCCCGTCAATTCAATCTGGCTGCACGGCTGCGGTGGCCTGCAATCGGTTGAGCGTTCTTTCTCGCATCTCTATAGCCATCAAATTGCCACGCGCGGCCTGGGATTTGCGGCGCGCGCTGAGGTCAAACCATTGCCCGAAAGCTTCGATGTCTTGTCTACCCAGCGCGCGACAATTTTTGCTGAACTGGATACGCTGACTCCAGCTTTTACCGCGCGCGACTGGCCGGCCTGGCGCGCCGCATTGGCCGATCTGGAACGCCGCTGGTTTGCGCCCGCCTGCGCGGCGCTGCACGGCGGCGCATTACGCAGATTGACGCTTACGCTCAGCGGTGAGGCGAGCGCCCTCACCCTGACCGCAACCCGCGCCGATCTATACAAATTCTGGCGGCGGACTTTGTTTGGGTCGTTACTGGCATAAGGCGCTCACCATGCAACGGTATGGCTTAGGGGGCAGATGACTTTTCGCGTAAGCGCACACGCAAACAAGTCTTTCCAGAGGAGAGGAATGGGGGGTGCCGTGGGGTGTTTTGCAGCAGTGGTTCGGTCTGCCGGATGCGGCGATGGAAGAAACGCTGCACATTTAAAAACCGGTTAGAGATTAGCCCACAGGAGAGAAAAATGTCTTTGATCAAACGTGCAGTTGCAGAATTGGTTGGAACATTCTGGCTTGTATTGGGCGGGGGCGCACGGTAACGAATGCTTCAGTGAATCCGGCCAGAAGTACTGGACCAGCACTGATGGCAGGCGGGTGGGCATTATCCCAATTGTGGTTATTCTGGGTTGCGCCGATCATCGGGGCGGTCATTGGAAGTGCTTCGTACCGTTGGCTGGCCGAAGAAAACAATCCTCGCGCCGTACATGCGGAAACAGAATAACATCGCGGATGCTGGCGCAATCGGTCAGCAACATCACCAGCCGGTCGATGCCAATGCCGCAACCGCCCGCGGGCGGCATGCCGTACTCTAGCGCGCGAATATAATCGGCGTCAAAGTGCATTGCTTCATCATCGCCGGCCTCTTTCTGTTCCGCCTGTTTTCTGAAGCGCGCCGCTTGATCGATGGGATCATTTAATTCAGAAAAAGCCGTTTGCCGTTTCACGTCCAGCGATAAACAGTTCAAAACGCTCGGCAATCTCAGGCCGCGTATCGGAAGCGCGCGCCAGCGGCGAGACTTCCAGCGGATAATCGACGATATAAGTGGGTGCCCAACATTTGGATTCAGCCCTTTCTTCAAAGAGCGCCAGTTGCAGCGCGCCGATGCCGGCGTTTTTAAACGCGGGGGCGTGAATATCCATGCCTAATTCTCTGAGTTCAATACGTAGAAATTCCACTTCATCCAGCGGCGCATCGCAATAGGCGGGCACTTGTTCACGGATCGCCTGAGTGAGGGTCCAGCGGCGAAACGGTCGTTCGAGATCGAGCGCGCGTCCCTGGTACTGGATGCGTGCAGTTCCCAGCGCGTCGATGGCCGTCTGGCGGATCAATTGCTCGGTGAAATCCATCATCCAGCGGTAATTGGTATAGGCGGCGTAGAACTCCAGCATCGTGAATTCCGGGTTGTGCCGCGCCGATACGCCTTCATTGCGGAAATTCCGGTTGATTTCAAAAACGCGCTCAAAACCGCCCACCAGCAGCCGTTTCAAATACAGCTCGGGCGCGATGCGCAAGAACATTGGCATCTCGAGCGCGTGATGATGCGTGGCAAAGGGCCGCGCCGCCGCGCCGCCCGGAATCGGGTGCAACATCGGCGTTTCGACTTCGATAAAGCGCGCCTGTTCCATTTGACGCCGGATCGACGAGATCGCTTTGGCGCGCGCCAGCGCTGTTACACGCGCAGCGGGCCTCATCATCAGATCGACATAGCGCTGCCGGGCGCGCAGCTCTGGGTCAGCCAGTCCGTGAAACTTGTCTGGCAAGGGCCTTAATGCTTTTACCAGAATGCGCAACTCGGTGCAGCGAACCGATAATTCACCCTTATTGGTACGGAACAGCGTGCCGCGCGCAGCGACGATATCGCCGAGATCCCATTTTTTAAAAACTTCATACGCCGTTTCGCCGACATCGTTGAGCGCGATATAGAGCTGAATCTGCGCGTGCGTGTCCTGAACCGTTGCAAAACTGGCTTTGCCCATTACGCGCTTGAGCATGATCCGTCCGGCGAGCGCAACGCTCAGCGCGCGCGCATCGAGCCCTTCCTGATCAAAATGCCCGTATTCCGCATGCAGATCGGCAGCGTGATGTGTAGGATGAAAATCGTTCGGCCAGGCGGGACCGCTGGCGCATAATGTATTGAGTTTCTCGCGCCGCTCTTTAATCAGGGCGGAGGTATCCGCTGCATTCATGGATAGTATAAATCTCCTAGAGCGCTCTAAGAACCTGTTCACGATCTTACTGCGCGCCCGTGAGCCTGCGTCGGGCGGTGCTCGGAATCCTCACATATATCAATATGCTCTGGTTCCTGCGCTCCGTCCTCCTTGGCTGACAGGCGCTCGTGACAGATCGTGAACAGGTTCTAAACGCGCTGTTTCAAACTCTCAACAATAAATAGATCAATATCCCCGTCGAGCACCGCGCGTGTATTGCTGGTTTCAACGCCCGTGCGCAAATCTTTGACGCGGCTTTGATCAAGCACATACGAACGGATTTGACGGCCCCAGCCGACATCGGTTTTGCTGGCCTCAAGCGTGGCCTGTTCAGACTGGCGTTTGCGAAGTTCGGCTTCATATAGACGCGCCCTCAGCATGGCCATCGCTTCGGCGCGATTGCGGTGCTGCGAACGGTCATTCTGACATTGCACAACGATGCCGCTTGGCAAGTGCGTCATCCGGATCGCCGAATCGGTCTTGTTGACATGCTGCCCGCCTGCGCCGGAGGCGCGAAAAGTATCAATGCGCAAATCAGCGGGATTGATCTCGATGCTGATTGCATCGTCAACTTCGGGATAGACAAATACTGATGCAAACGACGTATGCCGGCTGCCGCCCGAATCGAAGGGCGATTTACGCACCAGGCGATGGATGCCCGTTTCAGTGCGCAGCGTGCCGTATGCATATTCGCCTTCCACCTTGATCGTGGCGCGCTTGATACCCGCCACCTCGCCTGCCGTTTCCTCAAGCAGAGCCGTCTGAAACCCTTTGCGCTCACAATAGCGTAGATACAGTCTAAGCAGCATTGCCGCCCAGTCGCACGCTTCGGTGCCGCCCGCACCCGCCTGAAAATCGATAAAACAATGATTGGGATCGGCGGGTTGATCGAACATACGGCGGAATTCGATTTCTGCGATGCGCATATCCAGCGCCCTCGCTTCTGCGGCGCTGGATGTCAGCATGGCTTCATCGGCGTCCGCGCGCGCCAGATCGAACAGTTCACGCGCATCGCGGGTATCCGCATCCAGCGCAGTCAGCGTAAGGACCGTGTTTTCCAGCCCCTTTTTTTCTTTGCCAAGCGCCTGTGCGCGTTCCGAACTATTCCAGACGTTCGGGTCCTCCAGTTCTGTGTTGAGCGCCTCTAAACGCGCTGCCTTGGCGTCAACGTCAAAGTAACCTCCATAACGCATCAACGCGCTGGCGTACCTCTTGCAGCAAAGCATCGACCGTATTGAGTTGTTCAGCTTCCATTCAGGTAAATCCATTCAAAACAAAAGTTCATATTGTAAGTGCGGGATGCGCTATTTGCAGCTCTTTTCTGTTTGTCCCAGGCCGTTGATCTTAAATGAAGAAGCGCACAACGGACAAAAAATATCCAGACAAAATATTTTCAGATGAGCGGATAGACCCATTGCCCGCTCAAGTACAGAAATCACCGCAACGGTAATGGGAACAGGTCATTCCTTTCTTCTTCTATCCGCCTGAAGGTTTCTTGGGAGTCGTAACAGGTTCTAAGGCTGGCCAAGCGGTAAGCCCGCAGGCCAGCCATCGGGGGCGGGGACGCGCTCGAACGGTTGGGCGTTGTTTACAGGCGGAGAAGAGGGCAGAGAGGGGAAATGCTCTAGCATTGCAGGGTTGCGCGTTTGCGGCGCCAGCGTCGGGTCCGGCGCGCCGTCTTCAGGCGTTGAGGACGGCGGCGCCTTTGGCATCACCGGCGTATCCTGGTCGCGCAGAATCCGGTTGCCGCTTTCAAACTCATATGTGCGCACGCGCATCCTGTCGTAGCGGTCCAGCGAAATGCGCTGTGCCGCATGCGCATCGCGCAAAATCATCGGGCGCAAAAAGACCATGAGATTGGTTTTCGCGCGATTTTTATGTTCATAACGGAACAGGCCGCCAATGACCGGTATGTCGCCAAGCCAGGGCACCTTTGTATGACTGTCCTTATATGCGTCCTGCAATAAGCCGCCGAGTACGACGATCTGACCATCATCAGCCAGGAGGGTGCTCTGAATAAAGCGTTTGTTCAGGATCACGCCGCTTGGAGAGTCTGGGCTGGAGATATTTGAATCTTCCTGGTAAATCTTGAGCTGGATGACGCCGCCCTCAGTGATCTGCGGTTTGATATTGAGCACAATGCCCACATCCTTGCGGTCAAAAGTCTGGAACGGCGTGCCGGATGTGCCGCCGCCCTGTTGCGCGTATGAACCCACCAGAATCGGGACATTCTGGCCGACCAGCATCTTCGCCGTCTCATTATCCAGCGTCACCATCGTCGGCGTCGAGAGCACATTGGCGCTGCCCAGAGCGCTGAGCGCCTGTAGCAGCCCCCCTAATCCAAATAATTTCCCGAAATTGCGCAAATAACCAATATTTAAGCCTGGAGCGGGCGGCGTGAGTCCGCTTGGGTTGCCTTGCGCCAGTTGATTCAATCCTTGTGAAAGACCGATGATATTCGTCCCTGGCGTCTCGCCCAGATTGGTTCCTGCATAGACATTGTCCCGTCCAAGCAAAAATTGCCACTGAATGCCAAAGCGCGCAATATCGGAAGATGAAATTTCGACGATCAGGGATTCGATATAGATTTGCGCGCGCCGCTGATCCAGTTGATCAATCACCCGACGCAGATTCCGGTAGACCGGATCGGGGGCCGTGATGACAAGCGAATTCGTCGCGGGGTCGGCCTGAATCACGCCGCCGGGCGCGGCATCCATGCTCGCGTCCTTGCTCTCCCCCGCCAATCCAGCCAGCCCGGCCAGCTTGGCGAGTCCATCCGGGCCGCCAGACAGGCCGTCTTTCTGCGCGCCCGTTGGCAGCGGCGGCAGGGCCAGTATGCCCGGTTTACCGCCCTCTTCCCCGGATGTGGCCAACGCTGCGCCTGTACCGCTGCCTTTGCCTAGCACGCCGCGCAGGGTCTTGGCGAGCTGCACCGCACTGGCGTGCCGCAATGAGACCACGTGGATATTGCCTGGCTCGCGCGTTGGCGTATCCAGTTTCGCGATCAGTTTTTTCGCCGCTTGGAGCCGCGCCGCGCTTGACGCGCGCAACAATACCGCGTTGGTGCGCGGGTCTGCCTGCACCGATATTCTCAGATTCGCATCCGCGTTACCGATCGCGCCCGGATCGAGAATTCTCTGCAATTGCCCGGCCACATCAATCGCATTCGCATTTTCAACCGGCACCACTTCAACCTGCTGGCTCGCGGCGGTATCGATACTGGCGATAATCGCGGCAATGCGACGCAGATTGTCCGCGTAATCGGTAATCACAATTGTATTGCTGGCCGGATAGGCGGTGATCGGGTTATTGGGCGCCACCAGCGGGCGCAGGATGGGTATTAAAGTATTTGCCGATTCATGGCGGAGCCGGAAAACCTGTGTGATGATCTGGTCGCCGCGCGCTCTCGGCATATTGCCCACAACCACCGGCGCGCCTTGCGTTTTGGCGTCGGCTTCAGGGACCACTTTCCATATCCCGTACTCGTTGACCAGCGCAAAGCCTTGCATGCGCAACGCGGATTGCAGCGTCTTGAGCGCCTGCGCTTCAGGGACCGGTTCGTCCGCCACAAGATTCAATTCCCCTTTGACGCGCGGATCGACAATGATGGTTTTGCCGGTTGCGGCGCCAATCGCCTTGGCGACCTGATCGACCGGCGCCTTTACAAAATTCAGGGTGACAGGCGCGGCGAATGCAGAAACAGATACGGCGCCTGACCCTAACCATAGGATAAATAGCGCGCTGCGCAGAGTTTGGGCTAAGGTCATGAATTCGGGTTCACTGAAAAATGCGCTCGCGTGGGCAAAAACATTCATTCCCTTTGGAAAACGAAAATGCTTAAACCCCTTCTCCACCTGTCCGCCGGCATTCTGATGATCTGGACGATGCCGCTTGCGTGCGCGGACTGTTTTGAGGATGCAGCGCGCTATCAAAGCGTTAACCCGCAGATTTTACGCGCGATTGCCTGGCTCGAATCGCGCAATCGCGCGGACGCGGTGCACAAAAATAACAACGGTTCCACCGATTACGGATTGATGCAGATCAACTCAGTCCATCTTGCCGCACTTTCGCGTTACGGCATTGTCCCAGAAATGCTGATGCATCCGTGCGTGAGTATCTATATTGCCGCCTGGCATCTGCGCCAGAAGATGAACCGCCACGGCAATACCTGGCAAGCGGTTGGCGCTTATCATTCAGAAAAGCCTGAACGTCGCCACTGGTACGCGCGGCAGATCATTCAAATCCTCAGAAAACAGAGTATGTCCAAAGAGTAGAGAACCTCTGCAGGAGTGTTGCACAGCCGCGCTGGCAAGGCGCGCCTTTGCTGCCAGTACAGCGAGTACGGCAAGGAGGCGCAACGCCGCTAGTGTGGCTGTGCAACACTCCTGTTCCGTTGAAAAGCCTGGCTTTGCCCTCAATTGGATGAGAACTTCGTTGTCCGATAAAAAAACGTCGCTATGAGAATCGATACCTTAACCACCCAGTTCCAGAACGCGCTTGCCGATGCGCAAAGCATTGCGGTCAGGCGCGATCATCCCTATATCGAAGCGGCGCATGTGCTGAGCGCGCTGCTCGCGACGCCAGACAGCGCGGCGCGCGCGCTACTGGCGCGTTCGGGCGTACAAATCCCGACATTGCAACGCGCACTCAATGAAGCGCTCGACCGCATCTCAACGGTGCGCGGCGGCGACGGTCATGTGCAGATGGGGCGTGAACTGGGCGGACTGTTGAATCAGGCCGAAAAGGAAGCGCACAAAGCCGGCGACCGTTATATCGCCAGCGAAATGTTTCTGCTAGCACTTGCTGATGATAAAGGCGCAACCGGTCAGTTGCTGCGTCAGCACGGCTTGACGCGCGCCGCGCTTGAGGCGGCCATTCAGGATGTGCGCGGCGGCGAGCCGGTGCGCAGCCAGGATGCGGAGAATCAGCGCGAAGCGTTGAAAAAATATACCGTCGATCTGACTGGACGCGCGCGCGCGGACAAACTCGATCCGGTGATTGGTCGCGATGATGAAATCCGGCGCTCGATTCAGATTCTGCAGCGCCGCACCAAAAATAACCCGGTGCTGATCGGCGCGCCGGGCGTTGGTAAAACGGCGATTGTCGAAGGGCTGGCGCAGCGCATTGTCAACGGTGAAGTACCGGAGACGCTGAAAAACAAGCGCGTGCTCGCGCTGGATATGGCGGCGCTTCTGGCCGGCGCGAAATACCGCGGCGAATTCGAGGAGCGCCTGAAAGCGGTGCTGAACGATATCGCGAAAGACAAGGGGCAAACCATCGTCTTTATCGACGAGCTGCATACGATGGTTGGCGCGGGCAAAGCGGAAGGCGCAATCGACGCGGGCAATATGCTCAAGCCCGCGCTTGCGCGCGGCGAATTGCACTGCATCGGCGCGACGACGCTCGACGAATACCGCAAATATATTGAGAAAGACGCCGCGCTTGAGCGGCGTTTCCAGAAAGTGCTGGTCAAAGAGCCATCGGTCGAAGCGACGATTGCGATTTTGCGCGGCTTGCAGGAAAAGTACGAAGTCCATCATGGCGTTGAAATTACCGATCCGGCAATTGTTGCGGCTGCCGAGCTTTCACAGCGCTATATCACTGACCGGTTTTTGCCCGACAAAGCGATTGATTTGATCGACGAAGCCGCGGCGTGCATCAAAATGGAGATCGACTCAAAGCCGGAGGCGATGGACCGGCTCGAACGCCGGTTGATTCAATTGAAGATCGAGCGCGAGGCGGTCAAAAAAGAAAAAGACGAGGCATCGCAAAAGCGGCTGCAATTGATCGAAGAAGAAATTCAGCGGCTCGATAAAGAATATGCGGATCTGGAAGAAATCTGGACCGCTGAAAAATCGGCTGCGCAAGGCAGCGCGCAGTTGAAAGAAGACATCGACCGCGCGCGCGCTGAAATCGCGCGGCTGCAGCGCGAGGGCAAACTCGACAAGGTCGCCGAGCTGCAATACGGAAAGCTGCCTGAACTTGAAGCGCAGCTAAAGCGCGTCGCGCAGGCGGAAGCGGGCCGCACAGCGCAGCCTGAAGCGCGAGCGCGCCTGTTGCGCACGCAGGTCGGCGCGGAAGAGATCGCCGAAGTCATTTCGCGCGCAACGGGTATTCCGGTCGCACGAATGATGCAGGGCGAACGCGAGAAGTTGATGCAGATCGAGGCAAAACTGCACGAGCGCGTCGTTGCGCAGGACGAAGCCATCGACGCGGTCGCCAATGCGATTCGCCGCTCGCGCGCCGGCCTGGCCGACCCGAACCGTCCGTATGGCTCCTTTCTGTTCCTTGGCCCGACGGGCGTCGGAAAAACGGAGCTATGCAAGGCGCTCGCCGCCTTTCTGTTCGGAGATGAGACGCATCTGATTCGCATCGACATGAGCGAATTCGGCGAAAAGCATAGCGTAGCAAGGCTGATTGGCGCGCCGCCCGGCTACGTCGGCTATGAAGAAGGCGGTTATCTGACGGAAACAGTGCGCCGCACGCCCTATAGCGTAATTCTGCTGGACGAGATTGAAAAAGCGCATGCGGAGATTTTCAACGTATTGCTGCAAGTGCTTGATGATGGCCGGATGACCGATGGACAGGGGCGCACGGTCGATTTTAAGAACACGGTGATCGTGATGACCTCGAACCTCGGCGCTCATTTAATCCAGTCGATGATTGGCGAGCCGCGCGATGCAATGCGGGAAGCGGTATGGAATGAAGTCAGACAAAGCTTCAAGCCGGAGTTTTTAAACCGGATTGATGAAGTGGTCGTTTTCGATGCACTTGACCGCTCAAATATTGAATCGATCGCCCGCATTCAACTGGGACGGCTCGCTGAGCGTTTAAGCAAGCTCGATATGCAGCTCGACATTTCGGATGCCGCGCTTGCGCAGATCGGCAGCATCGGCTATGACCCGTCATTTGGCGCGCGGCCGCTCAAACGCGCAATTCAAAGAGAAATCGAAAACCCCTTATCCAAAGCAATCCTGTCGGGGCGTTTAGGACCGAAAGACCGGATACGCGTGGATTACCGGGAAGGGAAATGGACGTTTGGCCACTGAAAAATGCTTTAGTCATTGCGTCGCGCAAAAGCCCCTTAGCATTACGGCAAGCGGAAGAGGTACGCGCCGCGCTCCAAAAACTCTATCCGCAGTCAGAGATTTCCATTCTCGGCATCACCACGCGCGGAGATCAATGGCTAGATCAGCCTCTTTCAAAGATCGGAGGCAAGGGTCTGTTCATCAAGGAACTTGAACAGGCGCTCGCCGACGGCCGCGCCGATCTGGCTGTACATTCGCTCAAGGATATGCCCGCCGTTCTGCCGGCTGGCTTTAAGCTGGCGGCCATCCCAGAGCGCGCCGACCCGCGCGACGCTTTTGTCTGTCACCGCTACCTTTCTCTGGATACATTGCCCGCCGGCAGCGTTGTCGGAACATCGAGCCTGCGGCGCGCCGCGATGGTGCGCGCACATTATCCGCGCCTGAATGTGCAGCCGCTGCGCGGCAATCTCGATACCCGTTTGCGCGCGCTTGACGCAGGCGCCTGTACAGCGATGATTCTCGCTGCCGCCGGGTTAATCCGGCTGGGGCTTGAACAGCGCATCCGTGCGCTGCTTGCGCCGGAACTCAGTCTGCCTGCCGCCAGCCAAGGCGCGCTCGGCATTGAAATCCGGGAAGATCGTCCGGAAATCGCGGACTGGCTCGCGCCGCTCAATCACCTCAAAACTGCGCTCGCCGTGTACGCCGAACGGACGGTAGCGCGCGCGCTCGGCGGCAATTGCGCAATTCCGCTTGCGGCCTTTGCGGAGTGGATAGAAGGGATCCTGTTGCTGCGCGCCTGCATCGCACAGCCGGACGGCGCGCGCTTTCTGCGCGCCCGTGCATGCGCAGCGCCAAATACGCTTGCAGAAGCGGAAACGCTTGGATACACGGTTGCGGATGATCTGGCCAGGCAAGGCGCGCAGGAGATGGTACGCGCATTCTCCGAACAATAGAGCATTTTTCAGCGGCTTGCCCTGTGTCGCTGCTCCGCCCGCATCGATCCCCAGCTCACGCCGCTGACCGCAATGACGCACTCCAGACTTTTGAACGCTGTGCCAGCAATTTGCAGGAGGCGCTGTCCTGGCAGAGGGGCGCTATAAAGGCAACCTTTTGCACAGGCTGTGAAAAGCTTTTGGGGGCACAGGTACAGATCGCCAAACGCAGCGACACAGACCTTCACTGTTATGCCGAAGCGATGGGTGGTTGAGCGCTCCTTCGCCTGGTAGACAAATGTCGACGCCTTTGCAAAAACTGCGAACGCAAACTGAACGCCTGCTTGCAATTTGTTCATTTGGCTTTTCTTGTCCTACCCATCAAAAGATCGTGAACAGGCTCTAAAGGCGTCAGCATAGAACTTGCCACGGTCAGATACAAGCCGCGCTTGCTATAATTGCGCTGCCATACGGCAGCAGCGGAGGCGTGATTATGCAGGCATTGGCCGCGAAATTTCGTACTATTGCACGTTGCTCGCTGGTAAGCGCGGCGCATACATTTCCAGTTGCTTTCGCAGGCAGCACGGTTCCACTGGTGAATATTTTTGGATGATCAAAAAAACCGGCCTGCCCATATTCCCCGCCTTTTACATCCTATCTTCGGGTGTTTGCCGCTGTCTGCGGTATGGAGACTAAAACCGATTGAGTCATGATTGTATTGGTCACAGGCGCTTCCAGCGGATTAGGCGCCGCCACTGCAAGGATTTTTGCGGGCGCTGGGCTGGTGCCACCCTTTCCAGCGCGCTGCAAGCGCGGCCAACATCGCCAATCCCGCGGTTTCTGTACGCAAAATGCGCGGGCCTAAATGGATCGCAATGAATCCGCGCTTTATGGCTGCCTGCTCTTCTGCATCATCGAGTCCGCTTTCCGGGCCAACCAGAATAGTGACCGGGTCCGCCGGCGAGGTTAAAGGCAATGATTCGAAACCGCAAGACGCAGCGGGCGAGAG
Organism: Candidatus Glomeribacter gigasporarum BEG34; assembly: GCF_000227585.1. Classification (GTDB taxonomy): domain Bacteria; phylum Pseudomonadota; class Gammaproteobacteria; order Burkholderiales; family Burkholderiaceae; genus Glomeribacter; species Glomeribacter gigasporarum_B. The sequence goes on from NZ_CAFB01000046.1 coordinate 16,495, forward strand.
TAGAAAACGGGTCGATACACAGGGATTGGATGCTGTTGCATCAGGCGGCGTTAATGTATCCAGCCACGCCAGGAACACCATCGGCGGCGCAATCTCCGGCACGCGATACCGGCCGCACTGCCGGCATGCTGCACTGGAAATCGCTTGCCAGTGCGCGCGTCGCCGCGCAGCGCGCGCATCCGCCAGTTGCACCACGCTGCGCGCTGTCATCAGCGGCACAATGCATTCAACGCCCAGTTCAACCGCTTTTTCAATCAACCAATCCATTTTGCCGCCGCCAGCGATTGCCTGCGCGAACGTTATCCAGTATGGAAGCTCGGCGGCGCGTCCCGCCTGCGAATCGTAAGCGGTGATTTCGACCTGAATCTGTTTTTTATCCATTGCGCGCACGGTTGCGCTGAACGCGCCGCCCGCGCCGTTGAACAGAGAAAGGGAATCGCCCACTTTCAAACGCAATACGCGCATGTGTTGCGCAGCCGCATCCGGCAATGCAATCCATGCGCCGACGGTTAACGATTGTGGTAAATAGAAACGGGGAATCAATGCCATTGGCTCTGCTTGACGAAACACTGGTGCGTTCCAAGATGTAACAAATGACACACTGATGGGAGGTCATGATGAAAAGCCACATCATACAGCTCGTACTTCGGAGGTTGCGGGCGAATGCGCTGGGGATGGTCTCCGTTTTTTTAATGTTCCCTAATGTATTCGCTGGGCCCGTAAAGACGGGTTATCTGGAAGGAGGCGCAGGCGCGCCGCCCGAGGCCATCAGCGGGGTGTGCTTTGCTTCGCCTGCCGCGACCGGCTTTACTGACCGTAATGGCGCTTTTCAATACGCGGAAGACGTTCCAGTCCAATTTTCAATCGGCAATGTAGAGTTAGGCGTTGTCCGCGGCGCGCCAGAGATCAGTCCCTTCTTTGCCCGTTACCCGCCTCGGGTGTATAGACGTTTTAATTAAGCGGACCACTTGCAAATACGGGCAATATTGGTCATAGCGGCATCATGCGGAGCAAGCTTTCAAAACGGGCGGCGGCCCGCCGAAAGTGCTTGAGCCTGTGGCATGTGGATGAGCGCGCATCGCTGTACTGCCGATCAACGCTTCTTCCCGATCTGCATCTTGATTCTCCAGGCCTGCTCAATCGCCTGGGTAAATTCCGCGTCGCTGCTGTCCGCGCGCTTGCACCCGAACTGTTTGTCATGCTCTGGGTTCTAATGGCCTTCGCCGAACTTATCTGCAATTAAAGCCAATATGGCCTGCATCGCTTCCGCTTCATCGGCGCCGTCCGTTTCGATCTGCAGGATACTTCCCATGCCGGCTGCGAGCAGCATCACGCCCATGATGCTTTTTGCATTAACGCGGCGGCCATTGCGCGTGAGCCAGATACCGCACTGATAACGGGCGGCCAATTGAGTCAGTTTCGCCGCCGCGCGTGCATGCAGGCCGAGTTTATTCACGATCATTGCTTCTTGTTGCAGCATAAGGGTGGCTTAAAAATGCTCTAAGTGGACGATTGAATCTGCTGAATGCCGTCGATGCCCCCGGCGAACGCTTTATCGACCAGCGAATCCAACGGTTCGGCGCGGTAGTTGACTACGCGCGCCAGCATAGGCAGATTCACGCCTGCCAGCGCACACACCCGCGGCATGGCGGCCAGTTGCGCTGCAATATTGGACGGCGTTGCGCCAAACAGATCGGTTAATACCAGCGCGCCGCTGGTATCGGTCAAATGGAGCAATTCTGCCCGCGCAATTTCAAGCCACTGGCCCATTTCATGCGCTGGGGTGATGTCCAGCGCGCCAATGCGCGCAGGCAGTGCACCATAAATATGGGCCAGACACGCTGCAAGCGCACTGGCAAGCGGGGCGTGCGCGATGATGAATATTGCAGCCATATTTAGAAGCCGTTCTTCATCTTTAAAAAAGCGGCAAATTCTATCAGCCGTGAACGTTGCCAGAGCATTTCTTGGTGAGATTGCCTTTCGCGAGCGCAAAACCGACGCCGTGCAGGCCACCGAAAAATGCGCTAGCGGGCGAAGCCCAGATAACGCCGATGTAATTGATCGATCTGTGTATAGAGCGCGTCGAGCATTGTTTCACTGTATAAGACATCATCCGCTTGTGCAAGGCGCGCTTCCCGGCTCGGCCTGCTGGGCGATCATGGCTTGAACCTGATCAGATTTGAAGCCATCGCGCTGTATCACGCGACGGATTTGGTTTTCGGTAGAACAGTCGACCACCAAAACACGGTCGACCCGGTTTTTCCAGTAGCCTGTTTCAACCAATAGCGGAACCACAAAAAGCGCATAGGCGCTGCGCGCAGCGGATGCCGCACGTATGCATTCAATGCGGATCAATGGATGCAAAATGGCTTCAAGCTGCCGCCGCGCATGCAGATTACTGAAGATATATTCGCGCATTTTGGCGCGGTCGAGCGCGCCCCCGGCAGTCAGATAAGTGTGTCCGAAGGCGCGGGTGATTTGGGGCATCGCCGCACCGCCGGCTGCCGTGAGCACATGCGCGATGCGGTCTGTATCGATGACCGTGACGCCGTGTTGAGCGAAGCGCTGCGCAACCACCGTTTTACCGCTGCCAATCCCGCCGGTGAGGCCAACTGAAAAGCGTTCAAAGCGCTCTGTCAAAGCGGCATCCATTGCCATTGCATCCACGGCGGCGTCCAAAAAAGCGCGAGCGCGCCCGCTGCGGCAAGGAACGGTCCAAATGGCAGCGGTTGATGTTTTTTAAGCCGGCCATATGCGCACGCGGCCACGCCGCACAGCATACCGCCCGTTGAGGCGAGCAGCGCGATGGAAGGCAAGGCCATCCAGCCGAACCATGCGCCAAGCGCGGCGAGCAGCTTAAAATCACCCTGTCCCATGCCTTCTTTATTTCGCACAAGACGGAACAGCCAGGCAATCAGCCAGAGCGACAGATAGCCCGCCAGAGCGCCGATGACTGCGTCGGCAAGCGGCGCAAAGCGTGCTTCAAGATTGACAAGCAATCCGGACCACAACAATGGCATCGTCAACGCGTCGGGTAGCAGATGCGTCTGCAGATCGATCCAGGCGAGCGCCAGCAAGGCTGCAACCAACCCGTATGCCGCAAGCGCTTGTCCGCTTGCGCCGAAACGCCAGAACGCGCTCGCAGCGCTGATTGCGCTGAGGAGCTCAATCAATAAATATCGGATCGGGATCGGCGCGCAGCAAGCAGCGCAGCGGCCGCGCAGCCGCAGATAGGAGACCAACGGGATATTTTCCAGCAGCCTCAGCGTATGGCCGCACGCGGGACAATGAGAGCGCGGTTGCCAAAGGTTGTACGCGCGGCCTTTATCCATATGAATAGATTGCGCCACACATGTGCTGGACAGATGCCCTGCTTCCGCGTTCCAGGCGCGTTCGAGCATGATCGGCAGCCGGTGAACGACAACAGTGAGAAAACTCCCGATCACCAGACCGAATAGCGTCGCGATGAAGTATGGAATCATGTTTTAACCGTCTAAATCACATTGCCTAACTGAATAATAGGCAAATACAGTGCAACAACGAGTCCGCCAATCAGCGCGCCGAGCACAACAATGATGAGCGGCTCGACCAGACCCGCGAGCGCTTCGATGCGCCGGTCGAGCTGCTGACTGTTGAGCGTTGCAATATCGTTCAGCATGGCGTCGAGCGCACCGGATTCTTCGGCAACCGAGACGGTTTGCAACACAGAGGGCGGAAAACAGCCGACAGCGCGCATCGCGTCGGTCAATCGCGCGCCGCGCCGCACGGCGCGCGCAATCGTGTGCGTTGCGCGGTCGAACACGGTATTGCCTGTGATATTGGACATGACTTCAAACGCATCGGCGAGCGGCGTGCCAGCTTTAAGGAGCGTGCCGAGCGCGCGACTCCAGCGCGCGATTGCCCATTGCCGGAGCAGCGGCCCGACGATGGGAGGCATCAGCAATAGGCGGTCGAAAGCGGCGCGCAACGCGGATGAGCGGCGCAAGCCGAAGCTGCAGCCGAGACAAAGCGCGACCATCGCAAGGCTCGCCGGCGCAATCGCGCGCGCTGTTGCAGAAGACAGCGCCAGCACCACGCGCGTTGGCGCAGGCAGCGCCGCGCCAAAGCCATCGAACACCTGTTCAAAGGTCGGAACGACCCAGATCATCAATGCAACGGTAATCAATAAAGCAAGGAGCAGTACGCCAGCCGGATAGCTCAATGCGGCCCGCAGTTTGGCTTTCTGCGCAGCCGAGCGCTCGCGGTCATTCGCCAGCTGAGCCAGAAGTTCGGCGAGCGAACCGGACGCTTCGCCGACGGCGACCAATTGACAATATAGAGCATCAAAGCAGCGGTGCCGCGCCAGCGCAGCCGAAAAGTGCAGCCCTTGCACGATATCGCGCGCAATCGCCTGCACGACGCGAGCGAGCGCGGCAGACGCATCGCTGGCCGCCATGATGTTCAGCGCGGATAAAAGCGGTATGCCTGCCTGAAGCAGATTGGCGAGCTGGCGTGAAAAAAGCGTGATTTCCGCGCTGCGGACGCGGCCTGGACGCGCCGCGCCTTTACGGATGATTTCTATCGCAACAATGCGCTGCCGTTTGAGCACCGCGCGCACATCCGCCGCATGGGCGGCAACCAGCACGCCGCGCCGCAGGCGGCCATGCGCATCGGCGCCGCGCCACGCAAAGCGCGCGTCGCTGGCTTCGGGCGCAGAAGAGAGGGGCCTCATGTTTGAGCGTCGGTGACGGCGAGCACTTCTTGCAGACTGGTCGCGCCTTCGCGCACTTTGACAAGTCCCGCTTCGCGCAGCGTTTTCACCCCTTCCTGCCGCGCTTGCTGCGCGAGCGCCTGGACTCCGGCGCGCGCGAGGATGATCTCGCGCATCGCGTTGGAAATCGGCATGACCTGATGGATGCCGAGACGTCCGCGATAGCCGATGCCATGACAGTCCAGGCAGCCTGCCGGACGATACGGTTGCCAATCCTGAGTACAGGCGGTTTCGTCGAATCCCGCCGCGCGCCGCGCGATGGGTGAGATTGAGGCTGGAATGCGGCAGCAAGGGCAGAGTTTTCTGATCAGCCGCTGCGCGGTAATGATGCGAATGGCGGCTGCGAGATTGAAGGGCGCAACGCCGATATCGAGCAGTCTCGCCAGTGTTGCGGGCGCATTGTTGGTGTGCAGGGTGGAAAGAACCAGATGTCCGGTTTGCGCGGCTTTAATCGCCACGTCAGCGGTTTCCGGGTCGCGGATTTCGCCGACCATGATGACATCCGGGTCTTGGCGCAGAAAGGCACGCAGCGCCGTTGCAAAGCTCAGTCCCGCCTTCTCTCGCACGCTGACCTGGTTGACGCCGGTCAACTGAATTTCAGCCGGGTCTTCGACCGAGCATAGATTCAACGCTTCACGGTTGAGTTGCTGCAATAAACAGTAGAGCGTGACGGTTTTACCGCTGCCGGTGGGGCCGGTGACCAGCACCATGCCGTGCGGTGCGCGAATGGCGGCTTCCAGCGTGTCGCGCTGCGCGGCGTCGAATCCAAGCGCATTGAGCGCGAGACCGGGCGGTAGCGTGTCCAGACGGCGCAGCACCAGTTTTTCGCCAAACAGGGTCGGCAGTGTATTGACTCGATATTCTTCCGTTTTTCCATTTTCAACCGGTATTCTGAGACGTCCGTCCTGCGGTACGCGCCGCTCGGCAATATCGAGACGCGCGAGCACTTTGATGCGCGTAATCAGACGGTCGCGCAGATGCGCGGGCGGGCGCATGATTTCGTGCAATACGCCATCGATCCGCAGCCGGATTCGCCACTGTTGCTCAACCGGCTCGATGTGCAAATCGGATGCGCCGCGCGCCGCCGCATCCCGCAGAATATCGCGCAGCAAATGGACGGCGGGCGCATCCGGCGAGGGGGCGTCTGCGTGGGATGGCATGGGAATCATGACACGTTGCGCTGATTGAGTGAGAAATGTGCAGCATGCTGCCGGGCGCAGGGCGGCGCCATTCAGCCGTTCGGTCATTCGGACGCTACCTCCCGCTCCTCAATTGCGCTTGGCGCGTAAACCCAAGACCCGCCGAATCATTTGAGCATTTGTTTTCCGGCTAGGAAAGATATGGGGCCTTCTGCTGCGCCAGTCAGTCCTTCAAACTCCTGATGTTGATAACACCGCATCCGCTTGCGCAAAAATCCTATTCCTGCACTGGAAAACATGTTTATGAATCACATATCAGACGGCGGTCCAGCAGCGCGCGCGCAACTGTCCCCGGGTCGGTATATTCAAGTTCCGCGCCTAATGGCACGCCGCGCGCAAGGCGCGTTGTCGTCAGGCCGCGCGCTTTAAGCAATTGGCCAAGATAATGCGCGGTCGCTTCGCTTTCGCTGGTGAAGTTTGTCGCCAGAATCACTTCGCGCACGACCCCATCGTCTGCGCGCTTAAGCAGACGCTCAAAATGGATTTCGCGCGGTCCGATGCCGTCAATCGGATTGAGGTGCCCCATAAGTACAAAATACAGGCCGCGATAGCTCAATGTCTGTTCAAGAATCAACTGATCGGCGGGCGTTTCAACGACACAAAGCAAGGCTGCATCGCGCGCCGGATCGGTACAGGTTTTGCATAAGGGCGCCTCGGTAAATGTATTGCATCGCGCGCAATGGCGCAGGCGCTCAACTGCGTGTTGCAGGGCGCAGGCCAGGCGTTGCGCCGCCGCGCGATCATGCTGCATCAGGTGATACGCGAGCCGTTGCGCAGATCTGGGACCGATGCCGGGGAGTGCGCGCAATGCGTCGATGAGTGCAGATAGAGCAGGCGGAGAGGACATGGCGCTTTGAATACGTTGATTGAGCGGCCATTTATGAATGACTTCTAGCGATCATGCTGTTTCAGCGCAGCCAGCATTGCAAAGGGGCTGCGATGCGGCAAGCGGCTGATGCGCAGTGCATCAGGGAGCGCGGGGCATACGGGGTGCTTGGGCGCCGACGGTAGGGCAAGGTATAATTCTTGATCCATCAGATCGAGCAGATCAAATGCGCGCGTACCCACGATGATCTCTATCTGGTCATTGTCGAGCGGTGCCGCGTCGGCCTGTTGCTCAGTTTCGACAATCCGATAGAGCATCTGTATGGACAGGGAATGCAGATAGGGTGCAAGGCAGCGCTGGCATTCGAGCTGGAGCGCGCCTGAAAGTGTGAGTTTCAAATAGGGGGCATGGACAGTATCCCCAGCGGGAGCGGATTCAGTCCGCATTTCGCCGGCGGCGGTCCAGCGGAACGCGGGTATATTTTCCGGCAGAGGCAGCACAGCCTGTAATAGACGCGGCAGCAGAGTCAATGACAGTTCTCCGTTCGCCTGCGCCCCGGCGCGGGCGAACTTCCATAAATCCAGGGCCTGTATATTCCAGCCGGAAAGGGAGGGGTCAAAGGATCGGTTTTTTTGAGTCATCTTTATGCCATTTTATTCGGTGAACGTTTCACCCGCTCAATGAAATAAAATCGTTTTCTAAACCGGCCTCTCACACAAAATTCCGGACACTACCCTGGGCAAAATGCTCACGGAGTGCCCCCAGCGTAAGACAGGCTTATAAACAATGTAATTTAAATGAAAAATGCTCTAGCACATTGGCTAGCTTTGTGCGCGACCAAATCCTCTGGCACAATTCGCCTGTGCAATAGCTGACTTGCTGAGCTTATTGTGATCTTATTTCAGGAATTTGTTGAATGACTTCTTATTCTCTCTCAACCACCTTGGACTCCACGCCACTCAAAGAACACGCCGCCCGGAGCCTGAGTTTTAGCGATCTGGGACTGTGCGCCGAAATTCTCCATGCACTCAACGCCGCAGGCTACACCGAACCGACGCCTGTGCAGCAACGCGCAATTCCCGTTGCGTTGGCGGGCCATGATTTGCTCGTCTCAAGCCCCACCGGTTCCGGTAAAACCGCCGCGTTTATGTTGCCAGCCATCCAGCGCTTCGCACAAATGCAACGCTCAGACTCAGTTGCACATAGCGCGCACGCACGCATGTCCCGCCGTATGCCGCCCGCGCGCCCCGCATTACTCGTGCTGACTCCAACGCGCGAATTGGCGCTGCAGGTCACCCATGCCGCCGAGACCTATGGCAAGCAGCTCAGGCGTTTGCGCACGGTCAGCGTCCTGGGCGGCGTTCCCTACCGCAAGCAGCTTGAATTACTGATGCGGCAGCCGGACATCGTGGTCGCCACGCCTGGACGTTTGCTTGATCATCTTGAGCGCGGACGCATTGATCTTTCGAGGCTCTCAATGCTCGTACTGGATGAAGCGGACCGCATGCTCGATATGGGTTTTATCGACGCAATTAGAACCATCATTGCCGCAACGCCCTCTTCCCGTCAAACGCTGCTCTTTTCAGCCACTCTGGATGCACGCATCGGCGCATTGACCCAACGCCTGATGAAATCGCCGGAGCGCATTGAAGTCACGCATCGCCTGGAACAGAGCGGCAAGATTGAGCAATCGATTCATTGGGTGGATGATCGTGCGCATAAAGACCGTCTGCTGACCCATTTATTATCCGACACCCTGTTGGATCAAGCCATCGTGTTTACCGCAACCAAGAGCGGCGCGGATGAACTTTCCAGCCTGCTCTGCAGCGCGGGTTTCATATCGGCGGCCTTGCATGGCGATTTGCCGCAAAGCGCGCGTAACCGCACGTTGCGCGCACTGCGCGAGCGGCGCGTGCTCGTGCTCGTTGCAACCGATGTAGCGGCGCGCGGCATCGATATTCCGGGCATTACGCATGTTTTCAATTACGATTTACCGAAATTCGCTGAAGATTATGTGCACCGGATTGGACGCACCGGCCGCGCCGGCCGCAGCGGTACCGCCATCAGTTTTGTCCATCATGGCGAAAGGTCTACTGTGCGGCGCATTGAACATTTGACCCGGCAAACCTTGCCGGTCCGCGTGATTGAAGGCTTTGAGCCGCGGCGCACGCCTTCCACGCCTGTACCGTATAAACCTGGCGTTCATCGAAGGGGAGTCCGTACAGGCGTAAGCGCGCGACCGAACCGTCGAGTGTTTGCGCGCCAATCCGGTGCGCGGTTTTAGGTGCACGCGCTCGCAAATAAGGGTTTGACTGATTGTGTCATCATAGCCCCCGAAAAACCTCTGGTTGAAGATCCTGGAAAATCATGGGCGGGACTGATTTATTTTTCTTTCACCTGGTTGATGGAATATTTCGGAATCTCGATGACCACTTTCAACCGCTCATCGTCCGGCACGATTGCCTGGCACGATAAACGCGAAGTCGCTTCAAGTCCCCAGGCTCTATCGAGCAAATCCTCCTCAATTTCGTCCGCTTCAGAAAGCGCGTCAAAGCCTTCCCGCACCACCACGTGACAGGTTGTGCACGCGCAGGACTGTTCGCATGCATGCTCAATCTCAATGCCGTTTTCGAGCAGCGCACTGCAAATACTCTGGCCGGGTTTGGCGCGAACCGTTGTGCCTTGCGGACATAAGTCTTCGTGCGGGAGTACGACCAGTCGAGGCATCTTGCTCCTTAAGTCAGATCGTCTACTGAACGCCCGGCCAGCGCGGCCCGGATGTGCTTATCCATCCGCCGCGCGGCAAAGGCATCGGTGGCGCCTTTTAAAGCGTCAAGCGCAGTATTTAATGCGTTCCGCTCTGCGTTGACATCCGCCACTGCGGCCCGCGCAGCGCGCAGCGCGGCCTCTATTTTTTCACGCTCCGCTTCTGTGCATAGCTCCGCATCGCAGGCCAGCGCCGTCTCAGTGGCATCGATCAGGCGTTCAGCTTCAATATGCAGCTCGCGCGCCGCGCGCTCATTTTGATCCATGCGCGCGCTGCGCACGCTCTCTTCGAGCATCCGGGTGATTTCATCAGCGCTCAATCCATACGAAGGTTTGACGCAAATTGATGCTTCTACGCCAGAGTGCGTTTCACGCGCCGAAACAGAGAGCAGACCATCGGCGTCCACCTGATACGTGACGCGAATCCGCGCCGCGCCTGCCGCCATCGGTGGTATACCGCGCAGCTCAAAACGCGCCAGCGAGCGGCAATCTGTCACGCGCTCGCGCTCGCCTTGCACGACGTGAATCGCCAGCGCTGTCTGGCCATCTTTAAAAGTGGTGAACGCCTGCGCGCGCGCAACTGGAATTGTCGAATTGCGCGGGATGATTTTTTCGACCAGCCCGCCCATCGTTTCAACGCCGAGCGAGAGCGGAATCACATCCAGCAATAACCAGTCATCCTGTGCGCCGCGTGGATTGCCCGCGAGCCGGTCGGCCTGAATCGCCGCGCCGAGCGCAACGACTTGATCCGGGTCGATACCCGCAAGCGGCGGCTGTTTGAAAAATGCCTCAATTGCGCGCCGCACTGCGCGCATTCGCGTTGCGCCGCCGACGAGGACAACGCCTTGCACCTCCTGGACGCTGATTTGCGCGTCGCGCAGCGCGCGTCGCGTCAAATCCAATGTGCGCGCAATCAGCGGCTGAACACGCCCGGCTAATTCAGCTTCGCTGAGTGACGCCGCGCAGCGCGCGCCGCTGGACAAAACGAGGTCGATCTGCGCTTCATCGTCAACAGACAATTTTTCTTTTGCACGCCGCACTGCGTCAAATAACCGCCGGATATCCTCCGGCGCGCGGACTTCAATGCCCGTTTTCGCACTCACCTCTTGAAATAACCATCGATCTACATCATCGCCGCCGAGCGCCGTGTCACCGCCGGTCGCGCGCACTTCAAAAACGCCGCGCCTTAAATGCAGGATCGACACATCAAAGGTGCCGCCGCCCAGGTCGTATATCACATATTGGCCTTGCGCACCCTGCTCCAGGCCGTAAGCAATTGCAGCCGCGGTCGGTTCATTGAGCAGCCGCAATACATGCAGCCCTGCGAGCCGCGCTGCATCCTTGGTTGCCTGTCGCTGAGCATCGTCAAAATACGCGGGGACAGTAATCACTGCGTCCGTTGGCATTTCGTCCAGTACGCGCTGCGCGCGCGCACGTAGCGCCGATAAGATTTCAGCCGATATTTCGACCGGATTTTTGAGTCCAGCCACTGTGCGGATATGCACCATGCCGGACCGGTCTACCAGATCGTAGGGGGCGAGATGCGCGTCGTTCGGGTCAAGATCGGCTGTGCTACGGCCCATCAGACGTTTAACGGAGATCATCGTATTTTGGGGATCGCGCAGCGCATCCGCCTGCGCAACGCAGCCGACGCGCGTTTGTCCATCCGGAGAATAACGCACGACCGACGGCAACAATGGCGTATCGTCCGTATCCCGCAGCGCTTCGGGCGCGCCATTGCGAATCGTTGCAATTAACGAATGCGTTGTTCCAAGGTCAATCCCAACCGCGCAGCGCCGCTGGCGCGGAGTGCGCGCCGTGCCGGGTTCTGAAATCTGGAGTAGCGCCATTGGAATGTTTAAATGGTCGTGTCGTTCAATCTATACAACTGCGTTTGCGTCTCATCCTGCACCCGTTGAATAAACATCGATTGGCGCGTGATTTCAGCCGCTTGTTGATTCGCTTTGGATGCAAGCAGATTGCCCAGCATATCGATATGCCGCCGGGCAGTTTCGCGCAGTTCGTTTAAAAGCGTTTTGAGCGCTGGCGCGTCTTTTGAAGCAGCCGCCTGCTCAAGATGCTCGCGCCATTCCATTTGCTGGACTAAAAAGGCGCGATCTATCGCAGTATTATTTTCAGCTTCAAATTCGATCCCGCGCAACTGCAATAGATGCACCGCGCGCTGCAGCGGGTCTTTCAGAATCCGGTAGGCCTCATTCGCGCGCGCCGTCCACTGCAATGCAGCGCGCTTCTGCGCTTCGCCCGCCGCCGCAAAATGGTCCGGATGCGTATGTGCAAGTACAGTGTGATAAGCCGCATCCAGCGCCTTTTGATCCAATGGATACTGCTCAGCCAGGTTGAACAGTTTGAAATAATTTTCAGGCAAAGACATCCAGATCAGCCTTTAGAGCCTTTTCTTCAGTAGATTTGCCACTGGCGCGAGCGCGAAGTGACGCCGTGCAAGCCGCCGAAAAAGCCTCTAAACGCGGAACGATTCGCCGCAGCCGCACGGATCTTTTGCGTTCGGATTATTGAATTTAAACCCTTCTTTTAAGCCTTCGCGCGCAAAGTCCAGTTCAGTACCGTCCAGACACGCCAGACTCTTCGGATCGACGACAATTTTGACGCCACGACTTTCAAACACTTGATCTTCCGGCGCCAGCGCGTCGGCGTATTCAAGCGTGTACGCCAATCCTGAGCATCCGGTTGTGCGCACGCCTAAACGTATTCCCAAGCCTTTGCCGCGCCGCAATAAATATTTTTGCGCGCGCTGCGCCGCTTCTTCGGTCAGCATAATGGCCATTTCCGTATATATCGTATATATGATAACGAGCTTGATCACAAGCCGGATTCGATTCTCAAGCAGCGGGCGCAGCGACTGGCTGCGCGCCTTCAGTCGGCCCTTTCGGTTCCGCCGCTGATGAATCTGCATCGTCGCCCTGTCTTTCCTGCCTGGCCTGACGCCGCTTTTGATAATCCGCGACCGCTGCCCTGATCGCGTCTTCGGCCAAGATTGAGCAGTGAATTTTGACAGGCGGCAATGCGAGCTCGCTGACGATATCCATGTTCTTGATCGCAAGCGCCTGATTGAGCGTTTTACCCTTGATCAATTCCGTCACCAAGGAACTGGACGCAATCGCCGAACCGCAGCCATATGTTTTGAACCGCGCATCTTCAATGACCCCGTTCTTGCCGACCCGGATTTGAAGTTTCATCACATCGCCGCACGCGGGCGCGCCAACCATACCGGTCCCCACATTCTCCGCCTCTTTATCAAAGGATCCGACATTGCGCGGATTGTCATAATGATCGAGTACTTTTTCACTGTATGCCATTGTCTACTCCTTAAACACTCTTAATGAGCCGCCCATTGCACCGAATTTAAATCAATGCCCTCCCGGTGCATCTCCCATAATGGAGACAAATCGCGCAGTCTGGCAATTTTCTGATTCACCAGGTCCACTACGTAATCAATTTCCTGTTCCGTTGTAAAACGGCCTATTGAGAAACGGATTGAACTATGCGCCAGCTCGTCGTTTCGGCCCAGCGCGCGCAACACATACGAAGGTTCGAGCGAAGCCGAAGTACAGGCGGAACCTGAGGATACCGCAACATCCTTGATCGCCATCATTAAAGATTCGCCTTCGACAAAATTAAAGCTGACGTTCAGATGATGCGGCACGCGATGCTCAAGATCGCCATTGACATAAATTTCTTCAATTTCCTTCAATCCGGCCCATAAACGATTGCGCAGCGCGCGGATGCGCACGTTTTCAACCGCCATTTCCTCGCGCGCCAAGCGGAACGCTTCGCCCATGCCGACAATCTGGTGCGTTGCCAAGGTGCCCGAACGCATGCCCCGCTCATGGCCGCCACCGTGCATCTGCGCCTCAAGGCGCACGCGCGGTTTGCGCCGCGCGTACAAAGCGCCGATGCCTTTAGGGCCGTACACCTTATGCGCAGAAAGAGACATCAGATCAACGTTCAGCGCATTCAGATCAATCTTGATCTTGCCCGCCGCCTGAGCGGCGTCAACATGGAAAATAATGCCTTTATCGCGGCAGATCGCGCCCAGCTGCTCAATGTCCTGAATCACGCCAATCTCGTTATTGACCATCATCACCGAGGCCAGAATCGTGTCGCCGCGCAGCGCCTGTTTGAATTTTTCCATATCCAACAGGCCATTTTCCAGCACATCCAGATAACTCAGCTCAAAACCCTCCCGTTCAAGCGCGCGGCACGTATCCAGCACCGCCTTATGTTCGGTTTTCAACGTGAGAATGTGCTTGCCTTTGCGTTGATAAAAATGCGCGGTGCCTTTTAAGGCGAGATTGTCAGATTCAGTAGCGCCCGATGTCCAAATGATTTCGCGCGGATCGCAATTGACCAGCGCAGCCACGTGCGCCCGCGCCTCTTCAACTGCGCGCTCCGCTTCCCAGCCATAGGCATGGCTGCGTGAGGCGGGATTGCCATACTGCTCCTGCAAATAAGGGATCATTTTTTCGACCACGCGCGGATCGGCCGGCGTCGTCGCGCTATAGTCCATATAGATCGGAAGATGCAGCGTGGATATGAGCGGCTTAAAGTTGTGCATGAGCGTGCTCTAAAGCGTTGGACTCTGATATTTTTCTAGCTTCAAACAGTATAAATAGGCAGGCAGATTAGTCAAGTTTAGCTGTCTTCACGCTCGCGCCAGTGGAAAATCGACTGAAAAATGCTTTAGACGCTGTGGAATAATGCAGGCGGCTGAGGAGAGCCCGTTGAGACGGTAAGCACTTCATATCCGGACGGCGTCACCAATACCGTATGCTCCCACTGCGCGGACAAGCTGCGATCCCGTGTTTTGACTGTCCACCGGTCAGACATCGTGCGCGTTTCATGACCGCCTGCATTAATCATTGGCTCAATCGTAAAGATCATGCCGGCCTTGAGCTCAAGACCGGTACCCGGACGGCCGTAATGCAGTACTTGCGGCGCTTCGTGGAAAACGGTGCCAATGCCATGTCCGCAATATTCGCGCACAACACTGTAGCCGTGCGCATGCGCACGCTGCGCAATGGCATGGCCGATATCTCCAAGCCGCGCGCCGGGCCGCACCTGATGAATGCCGAGCCACATACATTCATAGGTTGTGTTCACTAAGCGCTTGGCCAGAATAGAACCCTCGCCGACGATAAACATCCGGCTGGTATCGCCAAAATAACCATTCTTGATCACTGTAATATCGATATTGAGAATATCACCATTTTTCAGCTTCTTATCGCCTGGGATGCCATGACAAATCACATCGTTGACTGAAATGCAGGTGGCTTTGGGATACGGCGGATAACCGGACGGCTGGTAATTCAGCGGCGCTGGAATGGTCTGTTGTTGTTCCCGCATATATACATGACACAAGCGGTCTAGCTCAGCGGTGGTGACGCCCGCGCGCACAAAGGGCGCAATGTAATCGAGCACTTCGCTGGCGAGCTGTCCGGCGATTCGCATCCGGGCGATATCCTGTTCGTTCTTGAGCGTAATCTGCATGGCGCACTCTGGTGATTTTTAAACCCATTTGTTCAAAACATGAAAAATATTACACTTGCGCCACAGGCCCATTGATGTCCATCCGATCCATTCAGCGAGACGCCCAGTGTCCGATTTTCCTTCTTCATCCTCTGCAAAGCGCTCTGTACAAACTGAAATTCTCCATCCGCGCGAAGATATGCTCGCAGGCTGGGACGCGCTGGCCGCGCCGGTCACGCGCGCGGCGACCGTCGTGCATCCAAGCACCGCCTCATTACGCGCGGTGGATTGGCGCAAGCCTGCGCAATGGTCGTATGGCATACACGGAACGCCGGTTTCCAGAACGCTGGGGGCAAGACTTGCGGCGCTTGAAGGCGGCGACCACGCATTATTACAACCCTCCGGCCTCGCCGCGATTGTGAATATCAGTCTCGGTCTGCTCCAGCAAGGAGACGATGTATTAATACCGGACAATGTATACGGCCCCAGCCGCGAACACGGCGACTGGCTCCGGAAATTCGGCATTTCGGCGCGCTATTATGATCCACTGATGGGCGCGGATATCGCGCGGCTGATTCAGCCGAACACGCGCCTGATTTGGATCGAAGCGCCCGGCTCAGTGACAATGGAAGTCCCCGATGTGCGCGCAATCACAAGCGCAGCGCGCGCGCATGGCGTCCATACCGCGCTGGATAATACCTGGTCCGCCGGCGTTGCCTTCAAACCGTTCGATCATGGATGCGATATTTCCATGCAGGCGCTGACAAAATATCCATCGGGCGGCAGCGATGTGTTAATGGGCGTCACCATTACGCGCGATTACGATCTGCATCTGAAACTGAAACGCGCGCGCATGATGCTTGGGTTTAATGTGTCCGCCGACGATTGCGCGCTCGTATTACGCAATCTGCCCAGCACCGCGCTGCGTTATGCCGCGCATGGGCGCAGCGCGCTGGCGATTGCGCACTGGCTGAAAATGCGCTCCGAAATAGAGAAAGTGCTGCATCCAGCGCTGCCGGATTGCGGCGGACACGCGCACTGGAAGCGCGATTTCAGCGGTTCGGGCGGACTGTTTTCAGTGGTTTTCAACGCCGCCTTCACACAGGCGCAAACCGACGCTTTTATCGAAGGCTTGACGCTTTTCAAGATCGGCTTCAGTTGGGGAGGCGCGCATAGTCTTGTCGCGCCTTATGAACTCTCGGCGGAACGCAATACCTGGCCGCACCGCGGCGCGCTGGTGCGCTTTTTTATCGGTCTGGAAGAGGAAAATGATCTGCGCGCCGATCTTGAGCACAGCATGGCGCGTCATTTGACGGCGTGAGCGCCACTTCAGGCATTGAAGCGGAACGCGAGCCCGGTAAAGGCGGATTGCTGCTGCCGTGATAAGCGAACGCCAGAGAGTATTTGATTTTATTGCTGAAATTCGCGCCAGCCGCATGCAAAGTATTGCAGTGAAAGAAAACCGCATCGCCCGCGCCCAGCGCAGGCAAGACAGCGGTTTGAAGCAGCGCCGCCATCTCTGGATGATGTTCCGGGCGAGCGTGGAAGAATTGGGCGTGATCAAAACAATCGGAGGGCAGCGCGATTCGATGCGAACCAGGCACAAAGCGCAGCGCGCCGTTGCGAACGGTTTCGGACTCAAGCGCGAGCCACGCCGAGATCAGATTGTTGCGCTTAAATGACCAGTAACGCGCGTCCCGATGCCAGCCCGTTAAGCTGCCATACACCGGATGCTTTGTCATAATGCAATTGTGGTGGGCTTTTGTGAGCATGACCGGCTCGCCAAAGTACATCTGCATCCAATCGACAATACTCGGCCATGCGGCCCAGCAGCGGAATACGCGATCCCGGTCATAGGCATTGAGCAGGCGGCGCACGGTTTCGCCGCCCCCCGCCCGCCGTGAAGCGGGCGCGCCGGGATAATGTAAATCCGCCTCGTATTCAAGGGGCGCGGCCTTGGCAAGCAACTGCGCGCGCGCGGCGCGCCTGATTTCGGCGCAGCGCGCCGCATCCGCCAGCGCGCGTATCACGACAAATCCGTGCGATTTGAGCGTTGCGATTTGTTCCAGTGCCTTACTCATCCGCTTTTTGTCCGATTCTGGGTTCAGTGCCGCAACACAGATGATGAATATTTGAGCGGTGCCGGAAGACCAGTATGCCGCTGATGATGATCAGCGCTGCCGAGAGGATATTCGGACCAAAGATCAACATTTGGTAAAGGGGCGCAAATACCGCTGTGACAAGCGCCGCGAGCGATGAATAGCGAAAGAAAAATGCGATGATGCACCAGGTCGCCGCGCTGGCCGCGCCGAGCGCTGGATGAATGGCGAACAGAATGCCGGCTGCGGTTGACACGCCCCGGCCGCCCCTGAACCGGAAAAAAACCGGCCATACATGACCCATAAAGACGCTGAGCGCTGCAAGCGCAATGACTTCATTGCCCAATCCAGAGGATGCTCCAAATCGTCTGAGCGCGCAGGCGGCGACCCATACCGCCAGCCCTCCCTTGCCGGCATCGCCGGCGAATGTGAGCGCGGCGGCGCGCAGGCTGCCGCTGCGTAGTACATTGGTCGCGCCCGGATTTCCGGAACCATAGCTGCGCGGGTCGGCCAGCTTCATTGCTTTGCTGACCACAAGCGCAAATGGCGCCGACCCGATCAAATAAGCGAATAAGGCCACACTTAAATACATCATCCCATTCATGATAGAGACACCCTGTATCGTTTCACTCGTTGCTCCATCCGGTTATCCAAGGAATCAAGAGGCGCTTGCGCGCGGACTGCGATGGCTGCGCGCGCGCGGGTGCCAAATTGATAATACCCATGCAGTGCAGCGGCGTTACCAGCGTTTTGCGGGCACCGACGACGAGCGGGCAGCCGATTTGAACCGGCTGGCGAGTCCGGATCGCGCGCGGCCCGATATCGTGCTTGCGGTGCGCGGTGGTTATGGCGCCACGCGCATTTTGCCAAAGCTGGATTACGGGGGCTTGCGGCGACGTTTCGCGGGAACGCCCAGTATGTTCATCGGCTATAGCGATTTCACCGCAATTCAAATGGCACTGCTCGCACAGGCCTCATTGATCACTTTCGCCGGGCCAATGTTATGCAGCGATTTCGGCGCTGAATGTCCGGACGCATTGACGCTGCGCCATTTCCAGCGCGCGCTTGACCACCCGCATATTACGGTGCGTTGCAATAGACCACAGACGCAACCGGTTCACGTCAGCGGACCCTTATGGGGGGGCAATCTCGCCATTCTCGCGTCGCTCACTGGCACGCCTTATTTGCCGGAAATCGACGGCGGAATCCTGTTTACCGAAGATGTCGGCGAGCATCCATACCGGATTGAACGTATGCTGTATCAACTGCATCTTGCCGGCACACTCGCGCGCCAGCAAGCGCTTGTGCTCGGCGATTTTAATGAATTCCGCCTGAGCGAAGCGGATAACGGATACGATCTTGCGGCAATGATTGAACAGTTACGCACTGTGATCGGCATCCCTATCGTGACGGGCCTGCCATTCGGGCATGGCAGTCAGCGGGTCACTTTACCGATTGGCGCGCCGGCCCGCCTAATGACCGATCCGCAAGGTTTTACGCTGACCGCATGGGATTATCCGCACGCCTCAACATGCGAATAGCATCCATCGGGAAGTGGGAAGGGAGAAAGAAGACGAATCAGAAGAACGTTTTGACCAGTATCGCAACGATGCCTGCGCCGATAATCCCAAGTCCCCATTTAATGGCCGCCATCTCAGCGCGCAGAACCTCAAATCTAGCCTCCACGCCCTTGCGCAGCAATTCATTGTCCTTGCGCAAATCTCTTATTTCATTACGTAAAAGGTCGAACTTGGAATCTACACGTTGCTCCAAGGCAGCGACATCTTGTTTAGTCGCCAGTGCTGCCGCCTCATGCGAGGCTCGCACAGTGTCAGTGAGCGCTTCTGCCTGCTCTTCCTAAACCGTCTACGGGGCTACGCCCTGTAAAGTTCAGTTGAAAAATGACCCCCTAGTGGAGTGAACCCCTGAGACTGGACAGCTTAGAGGAGAAAAATTGATACGCTTGCTAGGTCCTTTTCAGAGGCACAGCACGATGTCAACAAGAAGTCTGTATCGTCGGCACAGTCCACAATTCAAGTGGCCACTGTGCGCGGATATTCGGAACGGCAAGATCGGACGGCGCGAAGCCAAGCGTACTTATCAAATTTTAGCCAACCTGATTCAGTTGTGGCTAAGCCAATATGATCGTGGCGAGCTGAACGTCGAGGAAGCAGCCGCCACGACGATCTCGGAATACGGAGCCCAAATTGCAGCATTCGAGCGCAAGGTCGGTCCACTCACAATGGAGATCGACTTGCTTAAAAAAATGCCACGGCTGCGACCCGAAAGCAGCAACGAGCCCTCATCTATCATCAGCGGCCCACTGCCTGCGGGGTCCAACGGGGGTGTCAGATGATCCAACTTCCCCGTAGCACTTTTTATGATCGTGCAGGCACCCCCTCTTCCCCCTGCTTGAGCGACGCACGACTCCTTGAGCGGATCGGGTGCATTCAGGACGCACTCTCCGGTGACGGGTATCGCCGTGTGACCTGCGCCCTGCAAGCACAGGGCTATGGTATCCATCACAAGCGGGTCGCCCGAATCATGAGGCAACCCGGTTTGGGGATCCAACCTAAACGCCGGTTCGTTCGTACCACAGATCGTCAGCATGACGGGCCGGTGTTTCCCAATCTGCACCGCAGAAAGGGGGGTTGTCTATTTGGCGGTGATTCTGGATGCCTGTAGCCGCAAGGTCATCGGATATGCCCTCGGGCGACAGATCGATACCCAGCTCACGCTGGCTGCCCTGAAAGCGGCGGGCATTCAACGTCGACCTGTGCCAGGCACCTGTATTCATCATAGCGACCGAGGCTGTCAATAGGCGAGCGCAGAATATCGCCGTGCCCTGCATGAATACGGTCTGATGGGCTCTATGAGCTCAGTTGCCAACCCCTACGACAATGCGCAAGCAGAAAGCTTGATGAAAACGCTCAAGGTTGAGGAAGTCTATTTAGCCGGCTATGAATCCTTTTCAGATGTAGCAGCGCGGCGACCGATATTTATTGAGGAGGTCTACAATACCAAGCGCTTACACTCAGCTCTAGGCTATTTATCTCCCCATCCATTTGAAGTAAAACGTGCTCGGCAAGTGGGTCAATTTTCATAGCTCAAGCTGTCCAGTTCCAGGGGTTCACTCCAGACTGACCCTTTTTCATGAGGTTGGACAGCCATTCAAAAAGCAGGGGGTCTGGCTTTGGGATCGATGGGCACGTAGCCCATCTCGTTGATCCCGATGAAAAGGGAGTAGAGCAGTGGGTTCATCCGGCGGCTTGTAAAGGTGTGGGCGAGCGCCTTGAGTCAGGCGCTAGCGAGGTTCACGGACTTGAAGCCGCGGACTGAGGGAGCGATGTTGCAAGGCGCGATAGGGGAGTTCCGGAGCCAGGTGAGATTTGCCGGAGCCGCCTACGATGAGCCCATTTTCACAGTGGCCTACCAATTTCAGTGGTTTTGCCTGTTCAAATCGTGTGAGGTTGATCGGCAAGCCGGCACCCTCGCACTCCTCGAGGGAGTGGAGAGGGGGGCGCTGAGCCCGCTGCATCCGGTACGCGAAAGAGCGGCTTTGGCGGTAAGCGACTTCGCAGCTGAATGGCCCTCCGGACCTCTGGGACGAATCGGCGGCGTTCAGGAGGCAAGGGCCTGTATTCCTCGAAGGATGGCCCCATGCCGGTATAGCCAAGTGCTGGCCATTGTGCGGCGATGTGTCATGCAACAGGGGCCTGTCCTGCTGGTAAAAGCGCCTGGTGGTCGCTCCTGCAATCGCCTGTGGGGGGATCGGCAGGGGTCGCCCGGAAGCATCGCAGGGGGGTGTGAGCTGGTGTTGAGGCGGTCAATGAGACTGAAGCATTGCAGGCGCCTGGTCTGAGCGCATCCGCACAAGCGAGCTCGACCGGGTCCAGGCCGTGCTCCGGTCTGGCCCATAAAACCTGGATGAGTGGCTGGGCGCATCCGGATGAGCGCTCAGTGGTTTTTCCAGGGCGGCCAGTGCAGGCGGCTTTTTCCAATGCTTGAAGGGGGCGCCGGGCTTGTATTTCAGCGCTGGAAGGTCATGAAGCCCCTCGTAGCGTGTCTGGCTCATGCTTACCCCTCCCCTTCTCCCTGACATCGCACGACAAGCCGGTGGGCGTAGACCCTGATTTCGACCCGTTCAGTGACAAGGCGCAGTCCACGCGGTATCGGTGGGGGTCAGAACAGATCAGGCGGGGGGGCGTGACGACGGGGGGGCAGCTTGTCAGAGTCAAAAGGGGATCGATCAGCGAATCCACGGGGCTTTTCTTCCGGATCGGCCTGCCAGACGGTCCTGGTTTTGAAATGCACGTGCTGAGTACGCTTGGCCCAACTGAGGCCGTGGGGAAAAAAGTGAGGGCGGGCTGTCCTGACCTGCCTTTCAACCGCCCCTTTCTCATGAGGGGCAGGGGGTGTGCGGGCAATCGGGGTCAAAACGTCGTGACGGGCCCATTCCAGGAAGCGGCGGTTGAATTCCCGACTCTGGCCTGACAGGCGCTTCCAGACGACCGTTTGGGGATGGTCGTCCATCCCGTTCGCGCCCATTCCATTGAACAACTGGAAGGCTGGATCAGGGCCTCCCTCCGCATTTCCAACGGCGCGTTCCGATAGGCCACCCGGAAAAATAGACCGCTGTAGCACAGATGAAAATGGGCAATCTTGAGCTTGACCCACTCTCCAGCTCACTGGATGGCTTCTTCGCTCCCCTCCCATTGAAACGGATTCACCGGCACCATGTGCGGTACGAAGGCTTTTCGAGGCTTGCCTGAGTCTGACTCGTGCGTCCACTTCCGAACACAGGCGCGGACGGGCGTATCAGCGCCTGTAAAGCCCGCTTCACCTCGTTCCTACAACTTGCGGGCCGTCTGCCTGTAGGACACAGGCGCTTTCCTGTCCGCTTCCAGTGTGCTCAACAGCCAGCCCCGGTCCGCTTCCAGCACCGGATCAACCGCTTGGCGCCGCTTATAGCGCTGGCTTGTCTCTTTCCCACGTATGCGCTTCTTGACGCTCGCCTTCGATCTCTTCAATTCCCGCCCAATCGTTTTACATCCTTTGCCCTCTCCGGGATACAGACGCCGATTCTTTGCAAGGGTTTCCACAATATACATCTCTTCATCACCCCCTCGCGAATGTATCAAAATCGCGAGGGTAAATACGTGATTCAGAGGGGGCTTTTTTCGGCTGTACTTGCTTCTCCAAAGGGGGCTGCTTTCCACTGAAATCAACACGCGGGGCTTCAGAAGGTGGAATGTCCGTATTTCAACATTGCGATTCGCACCAACCCGCCCGCCGTCCAGATCGAGGACGTGCGGCAGATTCCAGCGCAATTCATGCGCCAGCCCGAACCGCCGCCGCCCGCGCCGGATAAGAAAGCCATCAAGGAAGCGCTGGAAGCCGGTACCGATGTACCGGGCGCGCGGTTGGTGAGAAACCAATCGTTACGCATTCAATAAAGGCGCTGAGCAGGATGTTTCAGGAAGGTAATCCATCACTCAACGGCAATGTGCCGGTTCTTGTGTGGCTTTTGACCACGTATCAATAGGGAATGCAGCAATGATGCGCTTATCTCGTCAAGAACTGGCTGAAATTACAGGGTTAATACGCAAGCATGCACAGGCTGCTTGGTTTGCACGCTACTTTGGAGTGTCATTACCTGTTGACCGTCACGGCCCCATCATTACCCAACAAGTCTATCAAGACCTGATTAAAGCGAAATGCGGCTTGTTACAGAAGCGGCCTGCCGCCAGACCAAAAGTCAGGCTTAAGGCTGCCGCATGAACCGCCGTCGTTCAAGCTGGCGCTCACTGAGCACAACGCGCATTTACCAAAAGCGCAAACGCTTTTATCTTTTCTCGGCTGAGGAAATGGTCAATCCGAAGACGGGCAAGGCGGCCAGATGGCATAGTCTTTGCAGTCTCGAAGAGGGAGAAGATCGTGCACGCCAGATCGCGAAGGAAATTCAGCGATATAACACCGTGACTGAAAGCGGCGATATGCCGCACTA
>NZ_CAFB01000045.1 GCF_000227585.1 Candidatus Glomeribacter gigasporarum BEG34
CTTTTGAGCCTGCGCGCCTGCGCAAACCACGATATCAAAGGCTTTGTTTTCAATCTCTCCAATATTCGTTGAACGGTAAAGCGCCTCAAAACGCGCTTGCTGAAGCAGCGTGCTGCCAACGAATCCGGTGAATCCGATCAATGCGTTCGTCATTGCATTTCTGCATCCAGCTTTTCAAGCACATCATCAATATTGTCCATCTTCCCGCCCAAGATCGAGAAGCATCCCGGCAATTCCGGATATTTTTCAAACAGAATCGGCCGGCCGTCGTCCGCCTCATTTTTCATTAAGACCGTCTTGATCTCAAACAGGGAACCGGTATATTCCACATCCCGTACCGCCGGAAGATAGCGGCCCGCATCCCGGATCATACGGTCGATGCGCGTTGCCCGCTCATAACGGTCAAGCGCCTGATAAGGGTCAATGCCGGCTTCATCCGTCCAGTGCACATGCGGCGTATATCGAACATGTGACAGGGTATGGAGCCTGCGCCGGGAAAATCTCCTTTCAACTGGTTAAGGCCGCTGTAAGCGCAGTTAAACACATAGGCGCAATCCACAGCGCGCTCGTCTCTGTTTCCTGTTTGCAGAACGACGCGCAACCGGCGGTTGCCTCCCCGGAAAACCGCCATTGCCCGCGTTTCAAGCTGAATCAGCGCGCCTGCCTGATGAAGCTCGCGCTTCACCTGCTGTGCAAGCCGGGTAGCGTCAAATGCATACTCTTCAACCAGGAAGACATTTTCGATCAGACGCGGTTCAAAAAGTGCGCACAGCGCAGCGTCCGCCGGTTGAATAGGAGCGCCAATATCGCGGCAAAAACGCTCAAACTGCCTGGCGGTGACTTTGGAATTACGGCGCGCAATCGCGTAGAGCGCGGTGAAGTCCCGTTGAATCGCCTGCGGCCAGCGCTGAACAAATTTCGGAGAATTCACCCGGCTCCGGTACGCGGTGGTCAAACTGCGCGGATAATGATAGCCGTTATGAACGCGCGCCTGATTGCGATGGGAAGCGCGGGCAAGTAATGCGGCTTCCCGCTCGACCAGGAGGACGCGCTTGAGTCCGCGCTGCCTGGCAAGATAAACCGCAATCGCAGCGCCGTAAAAACCGCCTCCAATCACAAGTGCATCTACGGGCGCATCCTGCGCACTATTGCGCGCGGCGGTCATTGCCCGTTTGTTCTGATACAAGTTTGAAAAAAAGGCCAGCATTGTACCGATCAAGTCCTTATTTACCTAGAAGCACTTCTCATTTACCCGGAGGTGCATTTCTGGATACAATGATAGAATTTGCCTTGCCGCACCGGCGCGGTTGCGCTGTCGGGCGGTCTATCCCATAAGGAAGGAGCGCGCATGCGCCATTATGAAATCGTCTTTATTGTGCATCCGGACCAAAGTGAGCAGATTGGCGCGATGGTCGAGCGGTATAAAGCCACGGTGATTGCGCACAACGGGCGCGTGCACCGGATTGAAGACTGGGGACGCCGCCAGTTGGCTTATCCCATCGAGAAACTCGTGAAAGCGCATTATGTCTGCATCAATATTGAATGTGACCAGCAGACACTGAATGAACTTGAGCAGGCGTTCAAATTTAACGATGCGGTGCTGCGTCATCTGACCGTCAGAATGAAACAGGCTGAAACGGGCCCTTCGCCGATGATGAGGGATAAGGACGCGCCGCGCTCGAATGCATAGCGGATGACAAATCGATGGGTTTTCGAAGGCCGTATTGTTGAACGCGCGCCGGTGCGGTATACCCCTGCGGGAATGCCGGTTGTCAATTGTTTATTGCATCATTGTTCACAGGTTGCGGAAGCAGGTATTCCACGCCAGATTGACATGAATATTCCCGCAATTGCGGCAGGAGAGTTGAGCGGCGCGCTTGAGCGGTGCGCGCTCAATCAGCCCTTTTTGTTTACCGGCTTTATTGCGCCGCGCAAACGCCGCGCGCGCGCGTGGATATTTCATGTGACTGAGTTCAACATCATTCAAGGAGAGTAGAAGATATGGCCCGCTTTGCAGGCAAGAAAAAATTTGAGCGCCGCCGCACACAACAGAATCCGCTGTTTAAACGGAAGAAATTCTGCCGTTTTACGGTGGCGGGCGTCCAGAGGATTGATTACAAGGATGTTGAAACCTTAAAAGAGTTGCTGGGCGAGAATGGGAAAATTATGCCGGCGCGTCTGACTGGAACAAAGGCGCATTATCAGCGGCAGCTGGACCAGGCGATTAAACGGGCGCGTTTTCTTGCGTTAGTGCCGTATACTGATCTGCACGCTGCTTAGAGCATTTTTCAGTGGCTTGCCCTGTGTCGCTTCGCGCTCGCGCCAGTGGCAATCTCACTGAAAAATGCTCTAGAACCTACCATGAGCGCCTGTGAGCCTGCGTCGGGCGGCGCTCGGAAGCCACAAGGAGAGATTTAAATGCCTCACACGCAAGTGATTTTGCTCGAAAAAGTGTCTAAACTGGGCGCGCTGGGCAGTCTGGTCAAAGTGAAAAAAGGCTATGCGCGCAACTTTTTGATTCCGTTTAAAAAGGCGTGCCGCGCCACGCCCGCTGCCATTCAGGAATTTGAAGCGCGGCGCGCGGAGCTTGAAAGAATCGCCGCGGAAAAGCTGGCCGATGCGCAACAGTTGGGCGAAAAATTAGCCGGGCTGACGCTGCAGATCACTCAGAAATCTGGCGTCGATGGACGCCTGTTTGGTTCGGTGACAAATCAGGATATTGCACAGGCTTTGAAAGCGCAGAACCATGATATCGCAAAAACGCAAATCCGGATGCCGGAGGGGCCGTTCAAGCGGATCGGCGATTATCCGGTGCAGATTGGATTGCATACGGATGTGGCGGTGGAGATTGTGGTGTCCGTGTTAGGGGAGTCTGCCTAGCAATAAAAAGCGCATCCATTCCCCTTTTATCTTTACGGATGGATCCAATTCATAAATGCTCACAAAATAAAGCTCATAAATAAAATAGAACATTGAGCATATATGAACGCGCCTTCTCAGGATATCCAGGTCGAATCGCTCAAAGTGCCGCCGCATTCGATCGAAGCGGAGCAATCGGTGCTCGGCGGTTTGCTGCTCGACAATAGCGCATGGGACCGCATCGCCGATTTTTTGCAAGAAAGCGCTTTTTACCGATATGACCACCGGCTGATTTTCCAGCATATCGGCAAATTGATTGCGGCTTCGCGTCCAGCGGACGTGATTACCGTATTTGAATCTCTGAGCTCATCAGGCAAAGCCAGCGAGGCGGGGGATTTGGCCTACCTCAATGCGCTTGCGCAAAACACGCCCGGCGCGGCCAATATCCGCCGCTATGCAGAGATTGTTCGGGACCGCGCGGTATTGCGCAAACTCGTCACCGTCGCGGATGAGATTGCGGGCGACGCATTGAATCCGCAAGGCAGGGAAGTGCGCCAGTTGCTTGATGAAGCGGAATCGAAGGTATTTGCAATCGCCGAAGAGGGCGCGCACAGCTCTCAGGGTTTCGTCGAAATCAAACCCTTATTGACGCAGGTCGTCGAGCGTATCGATACGCTCTATCATCAGGAAAACCCGACCGATGTGACGGGCACGCCGACCGGTTTTATTGATCTGGACCGGATGACATCGGGCCTGCACGGCGGCGAATTGATTATTGTCGCAGGCCGTCCATCGATGGGCAAGACTTCGCTGGCGATGAATATGGGCGAATACGTTGCGATTGAGTACGGATTGCCGATTGCGGTATTTTCGATGGAAATGCCCGGAACGCAACTGGCGTTGCGCATGCTGGGCTCGGTGGGGCGGCTGGACGCGCACCGCTTAAGGACGGGCAAACTGAGCGATGAAGACTGGCGAAAGCTCACGCATGCGGTGCGGAGAATGAGCGAGGCGCAGATTTTTGTCGATGAGCAGGCGGCCCTCAATCCGCTTGAACTGCGCGCCCGCGCGCGGCGCTTGTCGCGTCAGTGCGGGCAATTGGGTTTGATCATTGTCGATTATCTGCAACTGATGTCGGCGGCATCGACCGGTGAAAACCGCGCGACTGAAATTTCCGAGATTTCGCGCGCGCTGAAGAGTCTGGCAAAAGAGCTGAATGTGCCGGTGATTGCGCTTTCGCAATTGAATCGCAGCCTCGAACAACGCCCCAATAAACGTCCGATGATGGCCGATTTGCGCGAATCCGGCGCCATCGAGCAGGACGCCGATGTGATTTTCTTTATCTACCGCGATGAAGTCTATAACCCTGACAGTCCGGACAAAGGCATTGCCGAGATCGGCATTGGCAAGCAGCGCAATGGCCCGACCGGCGTCGCGCGGCTGACCTTTTTGGGTCAATACACAAAATTCGACAATTTTGCGGGCGAGCCAATATATAGTGACGCTCAATCTCTCAAATAACCGCAACGCTGCGGATCGGGCATCCGCCACGCGATCAGCAAGCTCATCAAGCATAATACCGTGACGTACCAGTAAAAGCTCGATTCAACGCCGCGAGATTTCATCCACAGCGCGATATATTCGGCGGTTCCGCCGAAGGCCGCGTTTGCAACCGCGTATGGCAAACCCACGCCGAGCGCGCGCACTGCGGCTGGAAATAGCTCCGCTTTCAACAGGCCGCTAATCGAGGTATACAGACTGAGGATCGCCAGCGCAATCATCACAATGCCGAACGCTGCATAGGGATTCGACACGCTTTTTAAGGTATACAGAATAGGCGCTGTACACAGGGTCGCCAATGCGCTGAAGACAATCATCGACATCCGCCGGCCAATCCGGTCAGAGAGCGCGCCAAATATGGGTTGCAATAACATTGCGGCAAGAAGCGCAACGGTCATGATCACGCTGGCAGACTGGGCGGACATCCCAGCGGTATTCACCAGATACTTCTGCATATAGGTGGTGAACGTATAAAAGCACAGCGAGCCGTTGGCCGTAAAACCCAGCACAGTGAATAAAGCGCGTTTATGCTGGAGTAAGCCGCGCAGCGTTCCCGTTTCCTTGCGCTGTCGGAGCCGCGCAGAGACCGTCTCGCTCAATGAACGGCGCAGCAGTAATGAAATCAGCGCGGCAAGCGCGCCGATCGCGAACGGTATGCGCCATCCCCATGCTTTTAATTGGGTCTCGGATAAGCAGAGTTGCAGAAATACAATGACCAGCAGCGCAAGCAATTGTCCGCCAATCAGCGTCATATACTGAAACGAGGCAAAAAACCCGCGCCGGCCTGCCAATGCGACCTCGCTCATATACGCTGCGCTGACTCCGTATTCCCCTCCAACGGAGAGTCCTTGGCATAAGCGCGCAACGAGCAGCAGAGCGGGCGCGGCATTTCCAATATGCGCGTAATCCGGCAGAAGCGCAATCACCAGAGAGCCGCCGCACATGATCAACACTGAAAGCATCATCGCGGCGTAACGGCCGCGCCGGTCCGCAAGACGGCCAAATAACCAGCCGCCTATCGGCCGCATCAGAAAACCCGCCGCAAATACGCCCGCGGTTTTCATCAGTTGGGCGGTTAAATCGCCCTCTGGAAAGAAGGCCGGTGCAAAATAGAGCGCGCAAAATGCGTAAATATAGAAGTCGAACCATTCGACAAGATTGCCTGAGGATGCGCCGACAATCGCAAAGATGCGCCGCTGCTGATTCATCTTCAAGGGGTTTTTTATTGTCACCGCTTAAGCGCTCAAAGCCAAGTCCGATGCCAAACGCGGAAAAGGCATATTTATGTACATCACATACGTTCAAAATTATAGAATCATTTCATCACTTCGGAAGAAAAGTTCATTTAGCGTTTTGCCGCCATCTTATAGACAGCGTTACGCTCACGCTTTCCTATGGCAACGACGACCACCGCTCGCTCGTTATCGCGGACTTCATACACTAAGCGGTAGCCGACATGGCGGAGTTTGATTTTGTATCTATCCTTCTGGCCTGATAGCTTCGAGGCTGGTACTCGTGGATGAATTAACCGTTCCTGCAGTTTTTTCTTGATCTGGTCGCGTAAGCGGCTGTCCAGCTTGCTCCACTCCTTGAGCGCTTCTTCCTTGAATTTAAAATTATAGCTCATCGAGCTTAACCGGAATTTCAGGTTGATCCTTGCGTGCATCGGCGATGGCATTTAGCTCAATGTCTTCTAGCCGATCTATCAAGGCTTCATAGACTTTGGGCGGAATGCAGTAAAAAGCCGTTTGATTTCGATTAAGAATGGCGACTGGAGCACCTTCCCCAGCAGCGACGGTACCCATAGGGTTCTTTTTCAGCTCGGAAATACTGGCGGTCGTTTCTGACAAAATTATATTTGCCATGAATTTTCTCCAACACTATAATTATGTTTTTAAAAGTTTTTATAGAGTACCATATAGCATTGTTCGACAATGCATCTGATGTCTCTATTCAAGAAATGCCTTAGGCCGTGTTCTCAATTAAGCGAGCCACTTGGAAATACAAGCAATATTGCCCATAGCGACATAATGGAAAGTACAACGCCGCTGACTGGATTGAATGCAGACGACCTCGCTTAAAAGCCAGGCATCATGCGGCGCCGTTCCTGCGCTTGCATCGCTTGATTCATCAAAATAATACCAAACGTAATCACGACAATAAATAGTGTAGCGAGCGCATTGATTTCCGGTTTCAGGCCGAGGCGCACGCGGGAGAATACGACCAGCGGCAGGGTCGTCGAGCCTGGACCGGACAGGAAGGCAGACAGCACCAGATCGTCAATCGAGAGCGTAAAGGACAGCAGCCAGCCTGCAATCAGCGCCTGAGAAATCAGCGGCAGCGTGACGGTGAAAAAAACCTTCACAGGCGCAGCGCCTAAATCAAGCGCGGCTTCTTCAAGCGCCGGATTTAAATCGCGCAGCCGTGATTGCACAATAATGGCGACATAGGAAATGCACAGCATCACATGACCGATCCAAACGGTCAGCATGCCGCGTCCGGCGGGCCAGCCGATCCAGTTGCCAAGCGCGACAAAAAGCAGCAGCAAGGAAATACCCTGCATCACTTCCGGAATCACGAGCGGCGCATTGATCATCGCGCTATATAAGGCAAAGCCGCGGAAACGCCCCATCCGCGCCAGTACAAAACCGCCCCAGGTGCCAAGCGCCGCCGAGGCGAATGCGGTCATCATCGCAATGCGCAACGACAGCCAGGCAGCGTCGAGCAGTTCCTGGTCGTGGAAGAGCGCCTTGTACCATTTCAGTGAAAACCGCGTCCATACGGTCACCAGTTGCGACTCGTTGAACGAATACGCCATCAGGCTGATGATCGGCGCATAGAGAAAGAAAAAACCAATGCCCAATGCAGTCAGACGCAGCGAACGGTTTGGTCTGATCATCGCTTTAGCCCCGGTTCAGTTCCTTAGCTTGTGAGTACTGAAGTATAGCCATTGGCGCCAGCAGCAACAGCGCCATTGCGCAGGTTACCGCGGCCGCCATTGGCCAGTCCGCATTATTAAAGAACTCATTCCACATCACTCGGCCAATCATCAGCGTATCCGCGCTGCCGAGCAGTTCAGGAATCACATATTCGCCAACCGCCGGGATAAAGACGAGCAGACCGCCGGCAATCACGCCGTTTTTTGACAGCGGCAATGTCACTTGAATAAAAGTTTTCCAGGGCCGCGCGCCCAGATCGTACGCCGCTTCAAGCAGCCTTAAATCCATTTTGACGAGATGCGCATAGAGCGGCATCACAAAGAAGGGCAAATATGAGTAGACCATGCCGATATACACGGCGATATCGGTACGGTACAGTTCGACGGGCGTATCGATTAAACCCGCCCACAGCAATACATCGTTGAGCAAGCCATTGTTTTTCAGAATGCCGATCCAGGCATAGATGCGGATCAAAAATGAAGTCCAGAAGGGCAGCATGATGCCCATCATCAATAAATTCCGGGTGCGCGGGTTCGAGCGCGCGATGTAATACGCCATCGGGTAGCCCATCAGCGCGCACAGCAGCGTTGACATAAACGCCACTTTTAATGAATTGAGATAGGTCGCGAGATACAGACTGTCCGCCGCCAGAAATACATAATTGGATAAGTTCAGCGTGATATGCAGTACGCTGTCTTTCAGGGCGCTCAGACGGGTATAGGGCGGAACGCCGAATTGCAGACTGGCGAAACTGATTTTGAGGACCAGCAGAAAAGGCGCAAAGAAGAAGAGCAGCAGCCAAAGATAGGGCCCGGCGATGACCAGCGTGCGGCCGGATGGCATCAGGCGCTGAATGAACGCTCTCATGATGCGCGCCCTATTGAGCCAACACAACGCCCGAATCCGGACTCCAACTGACAAATACCTGTTCGTCCCAGGTCGGCGGCCGCATCTCGGATAAGGCGAGACTGGACACATTGGCAGCGACCTTTTTCCCGGAGTCCAGCACAATGTGGTAGAGCGTATAGTCGCCGCGATAGGCGATATGGTCCACCTTGCCATGATCCCAGTTGTAATCCCGCGCGGGCGGCGTCCAGCTCACCGCAACGCGTTCCGGACGCAGCGAAATGATGACTTCCATGCCCAATTGTTCAGTCACGCCGTGGTCGATATACAGACGGCGAGAGAGCGCCGGACTTTCAATCAGCACATGGTCGGCTTCGTCTTCGATAATTTTGCCGGAGAACAAATTGGTCGAGCCGATAAATTCGGCGCAGAAACGGCTATTGGGATTTTCATAGACTTCATGCGGCGTGCCGATCTGCACAATGCGCCCTTCGGTCATCACCGCAATCCGGTCCGCCATCACCATCGCTTCTTCCTGATCGTGCGTCACCATCATGCACGTGACGCCGACCTGCTCCAGAATATCGATCAATTCCAGTTGGGTGCGCTGCCGGATTTGCTTGTCCAGCGCCGACATCGGTTCGTCCAGCAACAGCAGTTTCGGACGCTTGACCAGACTGCGCGCGAGCGCCACGCGCTGCTGCTGTCCGCCGGACAATTGATGCGGCTTACGGTTTGCAAAGCGGCCCATCTGCACCAGGTCGAGCGCGCTGGCAACGCGCTCGCGAATCTCCGCCTTGCTCCTTTTTTCCTGTTTCAGCCCGAATGCAATATTGGCTTCGGCCGTCATATGCGGAAAAAGCGCATAGGACTGAAACATCATATTGACCGGCCGCCGGTACGGCGGGAGCTTCGCAATATGCTCCCCGTCAATCAGAATCCGGCCTGAGGTCGCCGTCTCAAAGCCGGCCAGAATGCGCAACAGGGTCGATTTTCCGCAGCCTGAACTGCCCAGCAGCGCAAAAATTTCCTTTTTGCGGATCGATAGATGGACATGCGAAATGGCGGTCGTCGCGCCAAACTGCTTGACGACATCGATCACCTGCACAAAATCGTTGGTTGCGTCCTGCGGATTCAGCCATACATTCGCGTTTGCGTTCATCCCTTAACGACCTTTTATGACACCTTGAACCGACCCTAATCGTACCCGTTTTAAATTCAGTCCACAGCCGCGTCATCAAACGCATGATTTCAGGCGGCATTGGCTTGAGCAGAAAGAACGAGCGGATCGCCTCGGCGGAAGGATGGACCGCCGTATCGTTGGCAATGCTTTTGTCCACATACTGTTGAGCAGCGGTATTGGCGCTTGCGGCGAAGATGGTGTTCGTAATTGCAGCATGCACTTGCGGCGTTTCAATGTAATTGATCCATTGGTGCGCCGCATCTTTGTTTTTCGCGTCCTTTGGAATTGCCATCACATCAAAGAAGATGGGCGCGCCGCTTTTTGGAATCACATATTCAATCTGATAGGGTTTTTTGGCTTCGAGCGTGCGCTGCTTCGCAATCTTGATGTCGTTAGACCAGCCAAATGCAAGACAGATATCCCCACCGACCAGCTCGTTGATATAGGCCGATGAGTTAAACGAGGTGATAAAGGGACGGATTTTTTTGAGCAGGGTGAGCGCGCGCTGATAGTCTTCCGGATTGTGGCTGTCGGGCGGCAGGCCAAGATAATGCAGCGCCACCGAAAAGCCCTGATCGGGCGCGTCGAGCATTGAAATTCCGCAGCTTTTCAGCTTCGACATAGTTTCAGGTTTGAAGAAAATATCCCAGCGCGCGAGATCGACCTTCGGGCCGAGAATTTTCTTGACTTGAGTCAGGTTATAGCCCAAGCCAGTCGTCTGATAGGCCCACGGAACGAAGTGACGGTTACCCGGATCGGCGTCTGCGATCAGCGCCATCAAATTCGGATCGAGATGCTTCAGGTTCGGCAGCTTCGATTTGTCGAGCGGCGCAAACAGGCCGGCGGCGAGTTGGCGGCCCCCATAATTCGTGGTTGGCACGACAATGTCATAACCTGAATGGCCAGTCAGCAGTTTGGCATTCAAGGTGTCATTGCTGTCAAACACGTCATAATTGATCTTGATGCCCGTCTGTTTTTCAAAATCGGAAATGGTGTGCTCGGCAATATAATCCGACCAGTTATAAATATTGAGATATGACTCTTTTGCATGGGCCTGAGGCGCAGCGCCCCATAATGAGGCGCTTGCCAGACTCAAGAGCGCCATTCTGCGGATAATCTGCAGGGTTGAAAAGAACAAGCCCCGTTGGCCAGAGATGATGCGAATCATATTATTGACCTCCTTTGTCTGCCGTTAAAAAGCGCGAATGATACG
Organism: Candidatus Glomeribacter gigasporarum BEG34; assembly: GCF_000227585.1. Classification (GTDB taxonomy): domain Bacteria; phylum Pseudomonadota; class Gammaproteobacteria; order Burkholderiales; family Burkholderiaceae; genus Glomeribacter; species Glomeribacter gigasporarum_B. Next base: position 10,601 of record NZ_CAFB01000045.1, read on the forward strand.
CGATCTAAACAAGTCTATGTCCAATCTTTATGATCTTCCGGATAGTCCTTGCATTGGCGTATGTTCGGCGCTCTTTGACGAGGTATGCAGAGGCTGCGGCCGGACCGCGTTTGAAGTCTCGAATTGGGTGTTTTTTAGCGCTGAGGAAAAGCGCGCGATATGGGCGCGTATTGCGCGGGAAGGGAAGGCGCTGCGGTTTAGGCGCCGCGGTCTGGCGCGCCGCCTTGAAAACCTGGACGCTGAAAAATGCTCTACACGGCGTGGTGATAATGGGTGACGCGCTCCACTTCCTGTCTGGAGCCGAGAAAAACCGCGACTCTCTCGTGTAGCTGGCCGGGAACAAGCTCGAGAATGCGTTGATAACCGTTGGTTGCCGCGCCGCCCGCCTGTTCGACGAGCCACGCGATCGGGCTGGCTTCATACATCAGGCGTAATTTGCCCGGTCGCAATGGCGCGCGACGGTCGGACGGATACATGAAAATGCCGCCCCGCATCAGAATCCGGTGGACATCGCCGACCATCGACGCGATCCAGCGCATATTGAAATCCTTTTGCCGCACGCCGTCTTTGCCGGCCATCAGTTCGTCGATATAACGCTGCACGGGCGCGTACCAGTGCCGCGTGTTTGATGCATTGATCGCGTATTCGTGCGTCTGCTCAGGAATACGCAGCGCCGGATGCGTAAGCCGCCATAACCCTGTACCGCGATCCAGCGTAAAACCATGAACGCCCTCGCCGGTGGTGAGTACAAACAGCGTTTGCGGGCCGTAGACAGCATAACCGGCGGCTGCCTGTTGCGCGCCTGGCTGCAAAAATGCGCGTTCCGTCAGCGGTTCGCCGCGCGGGCAGCGCAGTACGGAGAAAATCGTACCGATAGAGACATTCACATCGATATTGGAGGAACCGTCGAGCGGGTCGCACAGCAGCAGATATGCGCGCTGTGCGCCGCCGTCCGGGATGAGATGAATCTGCGCCATTTCTTCGGACGCGATTGCTGCGAGCGCGCCGCTGGCCGCTGCTTTTTCAAGCAGAATCTCATTGGCGATCAGGTCCAGTTTTTGCTGGATTTCGCCCTGTACATTTTCCTGCCCAGCGCTGCCAAGCGTGCAACCGAGCGCGCCTTGATTCACCTGGGCAGCAATGGTTCTGCATCCATCCGCAACGGTTTCAATCAACTGTTGCAGACAGGCGTCCGGAGCGCCCTGTGCGCGCCGCGCTTCAGATAGGAATTGGCTGAGAGTGAGGTGCATTGCGGAAATTTATCAGGCATTTCGCACCGCCGTGCTGGCGGCCTGGTGCTCATAAAATCTGTGTTTGTTGTTTTGGGCAGCAGTGAGAGGCGGGGTCTACTCCATTAGGGGCTTCAGTGAAAAGCGGAGTGCGAGGAGTATACAAGCCTGTCAGAAATTTTGTGTGTCGAGACAGTGGTCTCTTTGCATTTTGGCACATGAGGCAAAATAAACAGGCATTTATTCTTTTAACGACAAAAGTTAATTATGGAATGCACTAGAGAACCCCTTACTAAATAGAATTAACCTTAAATAATGAAAAGACATCGGTGAGGTGAACCCTATGAATACTGCTCAGATTCTGCCTGATCTAAGGCGTATCAGTTGTGAGGGTAGTCTGCGTGAGTATGCGCTGCATCCGCTGGCCGCGCGCGATGGGCTTGAATGGCTTGAAATAACGCCGAAAAAGATAGACGAATCGTCGTATCAAAAGAGATTTTGATCGGTTTTCGAAACGGCCAGCCGGCGTCGATGAAATTGCACGACGTATTCGGCAACGTCACCGTGTTGACCTTGAGCGCGCTTGAACAGAATCCAACGCTGACTGAGCGCGCCTTCCATTTTGAATGGCCAGCGGGCGTCGATGTCGTACAGGAATAGAGAATAAGAGCGCTTAAAACATTTTTAAAGCGCGCTGACCATAATTTCAGTGTATTACCCTATTTCAGAAGGGTTTTGCTAATCGTATGATACGGGTCATTTCCCATCTTGAGTATGTGATGAATGGTTCAGAATTTGACAGTGGGGCGGCCAATAGCGTGCATGATCTGCATGCGGCCTCCGGCTGGACCGGCGACAAGAAGAGCCTTGGCCGGAGATGGACACAAACGATAAATGCTTCGACATTACCTTAACCCAATGAGATAGACATGAGGCGCGCTATGAAATGGAAACTGAAAGCAGCGGCACTGTGGATCGCCTGTATCAGCGGGTATACGCCGTTGACGGTGGCGACGCCTACGCATGCGCCGGTGGATGTGCACGCCCTCTCCGGCAACCATCTGAAGAAAGCGGGCACCACCGCGCTTGAACTGGAATTCAAGACGACGCGCGGCAAGCAGACGGTGGACGTGATGTACACCGTCGATGAAGGAGATAAAGGCTTGGCGCTGGAATCTTCGGACAAAACCCGGATTGTGACGCAACAGAACGGCGCCGCCACAGACACGGTCCGGCTGCGCGCGCTGCGTCCTGGGCGTTTCTACCTGAACGTCTTTATGACAATGAACGATCAAAGCCACGTCGTATCGATTCCGGTTCAGATTGGTCCGGAGCGGATGACGCGGCGTTCATCGATGGGCGTTCAATCCGTCGATTCCAAAGGACAAGCGATAGAGATTCTGCCCGCGCAGGAAACCGCCCGCTAGCGCGCAGATCAAGTTTGAGCAAAGAGCGGTGAGATTCCGCGCGTGAGCGGGCATTCATCAGGGCGGATCATTTTTGTCATTTTCAAAATCTGGTCAAAAACTGTAGCGAAAGATCGTCCGTTTTTGGACAGGCGCTCAGGTATGCATCTGATTTTGGCAGGGGTTGCCTGATACGATGCGGAGCGCTTCATTCTACTCAGGAGGGTGCGCATTATGTTAGCAAAATCATTGCGTCGTTGCCTGCGCGCAGGCTGGATTGCGCTGCTGCTGGTGGCGGTAGCGGGCTGCAGCGACAGCGATCTAGATGAAATTGGCCCGCAAGGCCCGAACGGTGAACAGGGCGATCAGGGGCCTCATGGTCCGCAAGGCCCAGGAGATGGCGAAACGCCTCCGGGCGATGGAACGCCTCCGAGTGATGGGACGCCTCCAGGCAGTGGGACGCCTCCGGGCGGCGGAACGCCTCCAGGGGGCGGAACCCCTCCGGGCGGTGGGACGCCTCCAGGCAGTGGAACGCCTCCAGGGGGCGGAACCCCTCCAGGCAGTGGAACGCCTCCGGGCGGTGGGACGCCTCCAGGGGGCGGAACCCCTCCGGGCGGTGGAACGCCTCCAGGCGGTGGAACGCCTCCAGGCGGTGGAACCCCTCCAGGGGGCGGAACCCCTCCGGGTGGTGGAACCCCTCCAGGCGGTGGAACCCCTCCGCCCGAGAAAATCCCCGAGAAAGTCCAGCTCTCAGGCCAGATTACATATGATCGGGTGCCGGCGGTGGAGTGGTGGCAGGATATAGGGGGGGGCAGGAGGCGGCTCCGTACCAAGCTCGACTACGATCAAACAAGCCGACAGCCGGTTCGCGGAATGCGGGTCGAAGCGATTGACGCGCGGAACGCGGCGCTGGCGCAGACAGTGACCGATGAAAGCGGCCGCTACACGCTGCAAGTGCCTTCGATGACGCAAATGACGTTGCGCGTGTCCGCGCAATTGAAAGGCGATACGCAAGAGGGCGCACGCTGGGATTTTGTGGTGCGCAATAATGTATCAGACGAATATGCCGCCGATCCGAAAACCGCGCCGATGTATGTGATGAATGGTTCAGGATTTGACAGCGGGGCGGCCAATAGCGTGCATGATCTGCATGCGGCCTCCGGCTGGACCGGCGACAAGTATGATGGGACTAAGCGCGTGGCGCCGCCGTTTGCAATTCTGGATACGATTTATCTGGCCGTGCAGCGTATGCTGGAAATGGATAAGAACCGCAAATTCGATTCGTTCATTATTTACTGGAGTCCACAGAACAGAGTTGCAGACTGTAAGGAAGATGGACAGGTCTGTCACGCAAAGGGCGAGATGAGTGGGGCTCCTGCTTATGTCAGTCATGGCGGCCTTGGAGCAGGCATGTATCTGGTTGGCAAGGAAGATGTTGAGACGATGGAATACACGGAAGCGGTGCTTCTGCATGAATGGACGCACTATTTCGAGCATTTTGCATCGCGTTCGGATAGCATCGGCGGAGCGCATAGCTTTGGCAACAATCTAGATATGCGCGTTGCGTTTGGGGAAGGACTCGCAAACGCTTTATCCAGCATATTTAGGAACGATCCAAAGCATCTGAGGCCGATGGGTAAGCAACAGGCTGAGGGCCCTCCGGGTTATTCGGTAATAGAACCGCGTCCGACTGATCCGAAGACTTGGTATGGTGAATCGGCGGTGCACAATGCGCTTTACCGGTTTTATTCATCCATGCCTGAGAAGACGTGGCCCGGAATCTATCAAACGCTGGTGAGCAAGGAATACAGGGAGACGCCGGCATTTACCAGTCTGCATTCATTCGCGACTGAGTTACGCAAGCGACTCGATGCAGCAGACCAGGCCAAGCTGGACACAATTCTGGACAGCGCCACTCAGGTCAAGGGCAGTATACTGGATGCGTATGGGACGAAACAAGCCCGGCCGACAGAGATCAAAGAAGCGGATAAAGACTGGGTTCTCCCCATTTATACCGAATTGAAGGTTGGTACCCCCCTTAACGTTTGCGCAACTAAAAAGTTGGATAGCGACAAGAAAAGTTTGAATAAATTGTCCAACCACCGGTATCTGCGTTTCAATATTCCGACAGCCGGTCGTTATCGTTTAACGATTAAAAATGATACGGACACAACAGTGCAACCCTCGATTCGGGCACTCAAACAAGGAAAGAGCATTTGGGGGCGAAGTGCGGCGAGACCGGGCCCTCTGCAGATCGATAGCGCTCTAGAAGTTGGAAACTATGTGGCTGCGGTAACGCAAGGGCGTTGGCCGGAGGAGGATACAAACGACAAATGCTTCAACATCACGCTGACTCAACAATGAGGTTGTTATGAAAATGGTGATCAAATGGAAACCGAGCTGGATGATGGCGGTTCTGCTCGTTTGGATGAGCGGGCATGCGCCGCTCGCCGTTGCGACTTCAGCGCACGCGCCGGTGGATGTGCATGCCCTCTCCGGCAACCATCTGAAGAAAGCGGGCACAACCGCGCTTGAACTGGAATTCAAGACGACGCGCGGCAAGCAGACGTTGGACGTGATGTACACCGTCGATGAAGGAGATAAAGGCTTGGCGCTGGAATCTTCGGACAAGGTCAAGCTGCTCACGCAAGAGAACGGGATCGTGAAGGATACGGTCCAGCTGCGCGCGATTCGCCCAGGGCGCTTCTATTTGAATGTCTTTATAACGATGAACAATCAAAGCCATATCGTATCGATTCCGGTGCAAATTGGTCCGGAAATGCAGACGATGCAGCGTTCATCGATGGGTGTTCAGTCCGTCGATTCCAAAGGACAAGCGATAGAGATTCTGCCCGCGCAGGAAACATCCCGCTAGCGCATGCATTTCGGGCGGCGGGTCATTCGTCAACGCCGCTGCCCGAAGATCATGTGCCGCGCAAGCGCGCCTTTGATCGGCGGCAAACATTCCAGCATCGTGAGCGCCGCGCCGTAAACGGGCGCGAAGCGTTCAGCGCGGCCATCGCTGAACGTGCGCGCGAGCCCATCGGTGAGCGTGACGGTGATTTTTCGGTCGAGCCGTCTGCGGCGCGCAAAGCAGGCGAGCGCCTGCGGCGTTGCGCCCTCATTTGAAAGTGCATCGACGAGCGCGCACGCATCGCGCACACCCAGATTCAATCCTTGACCCGCAACCGGATGCAGCGTCTGCGCGGCGTTGCCGATGACCACAATGCGTCCCTGAACGCGCGGCTCAACGCGCTGCAAACGCAGCGGATAGACGGCGCGCCGGTCAATTGAAATCACGCATCCCATCCGTCCGCCGAATATCGCGCGGAGTTCGGCGCGCGCCGCGTCGGCGCCGCACGCCATGCGGCGTTGCGTGTCATTCGGGTCGCCGCACCAGACAAACGCATAATCCGCGGGCTGTACGCGGCTGATGGGCAAGAGCGCGAGCGGCCCTTCAGCGGTAAAGCGCTCCCAGGCCCAATAGGCCCGCGGCGTTTCAACGCGCACAAAGCCAAGCAGCGCGCTTTGTGGATAGTCTCGCCCCTTGCTGCGCGCGCCTTTGACCGATGCAATGGCTGAGGCGCTGCCCGCGGCGTGAATCAGAAGACGCGCGCGCAACCGCCGCGGCCCGTCTTCCGTCTCGATTGGGAGCGTGACGCGTTCAGTCTCTTGAATGGGCGCATGCGCGGTTGTGCGCGTGAAGCGATGCAGCGATGCTGCGTTTTCAATCCTTTCGGCCAGTGCGCGCATCAGTGCGCCGTATGACACGGCGTAGCCGAGCGCCGGCAAGTCATACGCGCGGCAGTCGATCCATGTGCGGCCGAAATGCCCGCGCTGCGAGACATGAATACCTTTGATCGGCGTTGTAGCGGCGGGCCAGCCGAGCGGCTCAAGCAACATCCGGCTGCCGTGCGAGAGCGCGAGCGTGCGCGGATCGTCGATGGGCGTTGCGCCGTGTTGATCAATCAACGCAACGGAGAGCGCGCGCGTTGCGCTGCGCTGCGCGAGTCCGCGCGCAACCGCCAGCCCCACGGGACCCGCGCCGACGATGATTAAATCAAAGTCCATATTCTGAAGGGGGAGAAGGACAGGGTGAGGGGGTAAAGCAAAGCAGGCGCGCAAGGAAGAGCGTGCGTAACATGAGTTCAATCCTGAAACAGGCGTTGTCTGTTTCAGGAAGACGGGTATCATTTCGCCGTCCTGTTTTTTCCTATTTCCAATACGGGCGTTCATTTCCGGCTCCGATTGTGCCACGCATGCCGTCTCATTTGTCGTTCCGGCTTTCTCTCGTTTTTCTGCTCACGGTATTTGCTAGCGGCTCGCTGGCCGCAGACGGCGCAGAGGCGGCGTTGTCTTCTGATCCGGCACGCTTGACGCGCGCGCCGCAGCTTGAAGAACATCCACTGCGCACCAGCCGTTCAGGCGCGAAACTCTCATTTCCATTGTCTGATGCACGCAGATCGGGATTGAACGCTGTATCCGCGCTTGACCACACGGCGTAGTGTGCGGCTCGGCGCGGAATACCGTTATCTGGTGGCGCCGGCGTATTCAGGCTCAGTCTAATAAAATCAAGCCATTTAGGCGCGTTTGCAACGCGCTATGAGAAAACGCTGGTGAGTTTATGAGCGTGATGCCACTTCAGCGATTAATTCAATCTCCACGCATGCGCCAAGCGGCAACTGCGCGACACCAAAAGCGCCGCGCGCGTGTTTGCCCGCTTCGCCAAACACTTCAACCAGCAGTTCTGAAGCGCCGTTCGTGACCAGATGCGCCTCGGTAAAGCCGGGTGTTGCGTTGACGAGACTGGACAATTTCACGATGCGCCTCACAAGGTTCAGATCGCCCGTATGCGCGTGCAGGGTGGCGAGCAGATCAATCGCAACCGCGCGTCCCGTTTCAGTTGTCATGTCTGCGCCGAGTTTACCGGCCCGCAGCCGGCCGTCTTTTTGCGATATGGCCGGACAGATACACAAGCGCGCCGCTTTGAGCGCTCATCAAATAAGCGCCCACCGGCGGCGCCGCGGCGGGCAGTTCAATATTGAGGCGTTGCAGGGTGGTGTAAATAGACATGGAAGTGTCCTCCTTCGATCTAGAGCATTTTTCAGTGAGCTTGCACAAGAAGCAAGCGCGAAGACAGTATGGAGATCGATGCGGGCGGAGCAGGTCTCCATCGCGTAGCGATGGAGGCGACCCCGCAGCGAGCTCATACGGCGAGCGCGAAGCGACACAGGGCAAGCCGCTGAAAAATGCTCTAAAGTATATAGCGTGACAAATCTTCGTTCTGTGCAATATCCGCCAGCGCGGTATCGACATACTGAGCATCAATAGTCACGGCGTTCGGGGCGCTTTGCTGGCCGGCGGTAAACGAGACTTCTTCGAGCAGCTTTTCAATGACCGTATACAGCCGCCGCGCGCCAATATTTTCGGTTTTCTCGTTCACCAAACAAGCGACTTCGGCGAGCCGCCGGATGCCATCAGTCAAAAAATCCAGGCGCACGTTTTCTGTACCCAGAAGCGCCTGATACTGCTTGACGAGACTCGCATCGGTGCGCACCAGAATCGACTCAAAATCTTCAATCGAAAGCGAATCGAGCTCGACCCGGATTGGAAAGCGCCCCTGCAATTCAGGAATCAGATCGCTCGGTTTGGCAAGATGAAAAGCGCCGCTGGCGATAAACAGGATATGATCGGTTTTGATCATTCCGTATTTGGTGCTGACCGCTGTGCCCTCAACCAGCGGCAATAAATCGCGCTGCACGCCCTGACGGGAGACTTCAGCGCCGCTGATTTCGCTGCGCGACGCGATTTTATCGACCTCATCCAGAAAAACAATGCCATTCTGCTCGATATTCTGAACTGCTGCGGCCTTGATTTCTTCCGGATTCAGCATTTTGGACGCTTCTTCTTCAATCAGAAGCTTCATCGCCTGCTGAATGCGGATTTTGCGCTGCACTTTGCGGCCGCTGCTCAGATTGGAGAACATGGAGCGGATTTGCTCGGTCATTTCCTCCATGCCGGGCGGCCCCACAATATTCATGCTCGCAGCGGGCGCTTCCAGTTCGAGATCGATGGCCTTATCGTTCAGCTTGCCTTCGCGCAACCGTTTGCGAAACTTCTGCCGCGTTGCGCTTTCGCCCTCGGGCTGCGCATCTGTTGCCTGATCCGGTTTTTTGGCGGCCGGCAGCAGAATGTCGAGAATGCGGTCTTCGGCCAGCTCTTCGGCTTTGCTGCGCACTTTGCGCATTTCGGCCTCGCGCGTCTGTTTAACGGCAATATCGGCCAGGTCGCGAATGATGCTATCCACATCCCGCCCCACATAGCCGACTTCGGTAAATTTGGTCGCTTCAATCTTGATGAACGGCGCATTTGCCAATCTGGCGAGCCGGCGCGCAATTTCGGTTTTTCCCACGCCGGTCGGGCCGATCATCAGAATATTTTTCGGCGTGATTTCCTGACGCAGCGGCTCCTCAATCTGCTGGCGCCGCCAGCGGTTGCGCAGCGCCACTGCAACGGCGCGTTTGGCTTTGCTTTGTCCAATGATGTGTTTATCAAGTTCCGAGACAATCTCGGTCGGGGTCATCGTACTCATATGATTTTTAAAAAAAGCCTTTAGAGCATTTTTCAGTGAGATTGCACAAGGAGTCGAGCGCGAAGACAGTATGGAGATCGATGCGGGCGGAGCAGGTCTCCATCGCGTAGCGATGGAGGCGACCCCGCAGCGAGCTCATACGGCGAGCGCGAGCGATGCCGTGCAAACCGCTGAAAAATGCTCTAATCAAGCGTCTCAATGACACGGTTCTGGTTTGTATAAATACAGAGCTCAGCGGCGATTTCCAGCGATTTGTCCACGATCTCGCGCGGCCTCAATTCCGTATTGTGCGCCAGCGCGCGCGCCGCGGCCTGCGCGTATGCGCCGCCTGAGCCGATTGCGCAGATGCCGTCTTCAGGGTCGAGCACATCGCCGTTACCGGTCAAGACGAGGGTCGTTTCAACGTTCGCAACGATCAGCATCGCTTCAAGACGGCGCAGCATCCGGTCGGTGCGCCAATCCTTTGCGAGTTCGACCGCCGCGCGCATCAAATGGCCCTGGTATTTTTCAAGCTTGCCTTCAAAGCGGTCGAGTAGAGAAAACGCATCGGCGGTGCCGCCCGCAAAACCGGCGAGCACCTTATCGTGATAAATACGCCGGACTTTGCGCGCGCCGCCTTTGACGACCACATGGCCAAGCGTGACCTGACCGTCTCCGCCGAGCGCCACCTGCGCGCCGCGCCGCACTGAAACAATGGTTGTACCGTGGTAGTGTTGCATGAAGTTTAGGTTGAGCGCGCCGCTTGATTGGCTTCCCGCTGAGCTGCCGCGCGCCGGTCGGCAAGCAATTCATCTGCCAGTGATTGGCCTTTTGGAATCCGGTGGCGAACGAGCGCCTGAATCCGGCGCAGCGCTTCTTGACGGGGTTGAAGCCGGATTTCGCCTTCAACAATCTGAACATTCAGCCGGCCGCCTGCATGTATATTGAATATTTTTCTGACAAATGCGGGCAGTACTAAACGCCCTCCCTGAGTGACACGCATGCTCTGAGTTTCCATAAGCGTACAAATATGGATCAATCGCTCATCAGTCTATTATAACGGGAATTTTCCGTAAGATCGGAACAGGCTTTAATGAACAGCAAGAACCGGCTCGGTTAAACAAATGCGTCATTCTACTTTTTGGTCCCGCTGTACCCTGTATCTGCAATTGATTCGCTTTGATAAGCCCGTCGGTAGCCTGTTGCTGCTCTGGCCGACGCTCAGCGCGCTCTGGATTGCGTCGGATGGACGGCCGCCGCTGACGCTGCTGCTCATTTTCATCGCCGGAACAGTATTGATGCGCTCGGCGGGTTGCGCCTTGAACGATTATGCCGACCGTCATTTTGACCGGCATGTGCAGCGCACCTGCGCGCGGCCTCTTGCGAGCGGAAAACTGGCGCCGCGCCAGGCGCTGGTCTGCGCCGCGGCGCTGGCGTTGATCGCCTTTACGCTGCTTTTGCAACTGAATGCGCTCACGCGCGCCTTATCCTTCGCCGCGCTCTTCCTTGCGGTGAGCTATCCGTATACCAAGCGCTTCTTTGCGTTGCCGCAAGCGTATCTGGGCATCGCATTCGGCTTTGGCATCCCGATGGCATTCGCCGCCGTTCAGAATCAGGTCCCGCTTGTAGCGTGGGCGATGCTCGCGGCAAATATGTACTGGACAATGGCGTATGACACCGAATATGCAATAGCGGATCGGGAAGACGATCTGAACATCGGCATTCGCACCTCGGCGATGACCTTTGGCGCTGATGATGTGCGCGCGGTGATGATTTCTTATGCATTATTTTTGACGATCTATGCAGTGTTTGGCATTGCGCTCCATTTTTTATGGCCGTTCTGGCTGGGTTGGATCGGCGCCGGTGCATGCGCGATCTATCACTGCACGCTGATTCGCGCCCGCGATGCGCGGCGATGTTTGGCTGCGTTCAGACACAATAGCTGGCTGGGGGCGATACTGTTTGGCGGCATTGCGGCGCAATTCTTGGTCTAGAGCATTTTTCAGTGAGATTGCTCAAGGAGCGAGCGCGAAGACAGTATGGAGATCGATGCGGGCGGAGCAGGTCTCCATCGCGTAGCGATGGAGGCGACCCCGCAGCGAGCTCATACGGCGAGCGCGAAGCGACACAGGGCAAGCCGCTGAAAAATGCTCTAGCGGGCGGCGTGCAAGCGCGCTTGCTACAATGTTTCCATGAACAATCTAATCCAGACGATCGCGGTTTATGCCTTGCCCCTATTATTTTCGATTACTCTGCACGAAGCAGCTCATGGCTATGTCGCGCGGATTTTTGGCGATTCAACCGCGTATTTGCTGGGCAGAGTCAGCCTCAATCCGCTCAGGCATATTGATCCCATCGGGACCATTGCCATCCCGCTCCTAATGTATTTTGCAACCGGAGGCGCTTTTCTATTTGGTTATGCAAAACCTGTGCCCGTTGCATTCCACAAACTGCGCAATCCCCGCTGGCATAGCGTGTGGGTCGCGCTTGCCGGGCCAGGATGCAATTTCCTGCAAGCAGCGCTATGGGCGCTTTGGGGCATTGTGCTGCATGCGGCTGGAATCACTGAGCCTTTTCTGGTTTTGATGGCGGCGGCGGGCGTGTCGATCAACCTCGTCTTCTATGCGCTGAATCTGTTTCCCTTGTTACCGCTGGACGGCGGCCGCATTCTGAGCGCATTGCTGCCGGCGCGTTATACGCTTGCGCTCGCGCGCCTTGAGCCTTATGGTATATGGATTGTGATCGCACTGATCGCAACCGGCATGCTGGGCAGGATATGGGTGAGTCCGCTGATTGCATTTGGCCACGCTTTGATCCAGATTCTGTTGACGCCGATGACGGCTTTGCTAGAAGCCATTTAGAGGTTCTAGAGCATTTTTCAGTGAGATTGCTACTTTCGCGCCCCCGCAGCGATCCCGAACACACGGAATGGCGAAGTGACGCCGGGCAAGCCGCTGAAAAATGCTCTAGATACATTCTCAACGCTCAGGATTGATGAATGGATAAACAACTTCCAAGCCCAGAAGATCGGATAACAGTCAAGAGCGCTACAGCGGATAAGGCAATGCGTCTGTCTGAAGCCAAGCCGCGCCCGGAGCAGGAAGCGATGCGCTCGGTTGGCCGCAAACTTGCACAATTACGCGAGGCGCGGCGCTGGAAAATGGAAGATTTGTCTGAGCATCTTAAAGTTCCAGTCATCAGGCTGCGTGCGCTTGAAGCGGGTAATCTAGACAGTCTGCCCGAAATGGCTTTTGTGATCGGCATGGTGCGTAGTTACGCAAAAATGCTGGATGTCGATCCAGCGCCATTGGTAGGCGAACTGCGTCAAGCGCATGATTTGCCTGGAACACCTCTTGAGTTGCCCGGCTCAGACGGGGTCAAACTGCCTAGACGCCATCGTTCATGGACTGCCCGCTACGGCTTGTGGGGCGGAGCGGGCGCGTGTGTATTACTGCTGGTTGCATGGCTATTTCGTCAATATACTGAACGGGAAATATATCCGCGCCCACCGGCTTCAAGGACGGTCACGGAGAGTCCTCAGAAAGAAATCAACGCGCCCGATACGCACTCTCCTGACACGTCCGCGCCAGCGCATTTTCCAGTCGAGTCCGCCGCTTCTGCGGTCGACCGCCTCGACAGTCCGCATACGGCAGAGGCCCCGCCCGCTGAAAATCATGTTCAATCCGATATTCCGTCGGTCTTGCACTTTAAGGTTTCACAGAATACCTGGATTAGCGTGCGTCAAAGAGAAGACGGCCAGAGCGTGTACACAGGTTTGTTAAGCGCCGGGGAAGAACGCGATATACAGGCGCAGCCGCCGGTGGATGTCGTCGTCGGCAATGTGGCGGGACTGGAGTCTCTGGAGCTTGATGGCGAGCCGGTTGAGCCATCGAAGTATAAAGGGAGGCAGGGTAGTCATGTGGCCCGCTTCAGCCTGCCTTAGAGCATTTTTCAGTGATTTTCCCTATGTCGCTTCGCGCTCGCTCCTCGGGTAAATCGACTGAAAAATGCTCTAGAACCTGTTTACGCCTTACTGCGCGCCCGTGAGCCTGTGTCGGGAGGTAGCACTGTCTTCGCAGCTGCTTCCTTGTCTCAAATTAAAGTCGCTTGGCTATACCTGATGTCCGCTCGCTACAATGTGTGGACAGATTCTTAGAGGGAGAGAGATCATGTCATTGGCTCAGCAGACTGCGCTGTACACAGACAACGCGCTGCCTGTATCAGGCGGCCCGGCCCGACGCCGCGTCTGCCGGCCGGTTGAAGTCCGCTGGGGCGAGCGTTGCGTGGTCATTGGCGGCGCTGCGTCGATCTGTGTTCAGTCGATGACCAACACGGACACCGTCGACGCCATTGCGACTGCAATCCAGGTCAAGGAACTTGCGCAGGCGGGCTCTGAGCTGGTCCGAATCACGGTCAACACGCCGCAGGCGGCGCAGGCGGTGCCCGGAATACGCGAGCAACTGGACCGGATGGGAATCGATGCGCCGCTGATTGGAGATTTTCACTATAACGGGCATTTGCTTCTAAAGGATTATCCCGGTTGTGCGCAGGCGTTATCGAAATACCGGATTAATCCCGGCAACGTTGGACAGGGCGCAAAACGCGATACGCAATTCGCGCAGATGATTGAATGCGCCTGCCGGCATGAAAAACCGGTCCGCATTGGCGTGAACTGGGGCAGTCTGGATCAGGACTTGCTGGCGCAGATGATGGATGATAACGCGCGCCGCGCGCAGCCCTGGGATGCGCAAAGCGTGCTGTACGAAGCCTTGATTGAATCGGCCATTGGCTCCGCTGAACGCGCGGTTGAGCTTGGGCTCGCGCCTGAGAAGATCATTCTGTCCTGCAAGGTCAGCGGCGTGCAGGATTTGATTGTCGTCTATCGTGAACTGGCGGCGCGCTGCGATTATGCGCTGCATCTTGGACTGACCGAGGCGGGACTGGGTTCAAAAGGGATCGTCGCATCCACGGCGGCGCTCGCTGTTTTGCTGCAACAGGGCATTGGCGATACGATCCGCATTTCGCTCACGCCGGAGCCGGACGCGCCGCGCACCACAGAAGTCGTCGTTGCGCAGGAAATTCTGCAAACGATGGGATTGCGCGCTTTTACGCCGATGGTGACCGCGTGCCCAGGCTGCGGACGGACAACCAGCACCTATTTCCAGGCGCTTGCCGCGCATATTCAAGACTATCTGCGCGCGCGGATGCCGGTCTGGCACGACCGCTATCCAGGCGTTGCCGATATGAAAGTGGCCGTGATGGGATGCATCGTAAACGGCCCCGGAGAATCCAAGCATGCGGATATCGGCATCAGCCTGCCGGGTTCCGGAGAACATCCCGCCGCCCCCGTTTTTATCGACGGCAGAAAAGTCGCCACGCTGCGCGGTGAACGGATTGCCGAAGAATTTGAAGGCATGGTGAATGCGTATGTTGAGCGGCGCTATGGCAACAGTGATGGCAACGCAGCCTAGAGCATAAATAAAACGCGCATGCTACACCCCGATCAAAAGCCGCTCCGGCTTGCCAGCGTCAAAGGCATGAACGATATCCTGCCGGAGCAGGCGGCGCTTTGGGCGCATTTTGAAGATGCGGCGCAAACAACGCTGCGCGCTTACGGATATCAGCGCATCCGCACCCCGATTGTCGAGCATACATCGCTTTTTGCGCGCAGCATTGGCGCGGCGACCGATATCGTCGAAAAAGAGATGTATTGTTTTACCGATGCGCTCAATGGAGAGCAACTGAGCTTGCGCCCTGAAAATACCGCGGCCATTGTGCGCGCCGCCATTGAGCATCATCTGCTTTACGATGGGCCCAAGCGTTTATGGTACAGCGGGCCGATGTTCAGGCATGAGCGTCCGCAACGCGGACGTTATCGCCAGTTTCATCAGCTCGGTGTTGAAGCGCTGGGATTCGCCGGCCCGGATGTGGATGCCGAGATTATTCTGGCGGGCCAGCGTTTATGGGATTGTCTGCAACTGCAAGGGCTGCGTCTGGAGCTGAATACCCTGGGCCAACTGGATGAGCGCGCCGCGCACCGCGCCGCGCTGGCCGATTATCTGAAGCGGCATATTGAATTATTGGACGAAGATGCAAAGCGGCGTCTGGAAACCAACCCGCTGCGCATTCTTGATACCAAGAACCCTGCGCTACAAGACATCATGCGCGGCGCGCCTAGACTGATGGATTTTCTGGGCGAGGCGTCGCGCGCGCATTTTGAGGCGCTGCGCCGGATTTTGCAGGCAAACGGTATTTCTTTCACCCTCAACCCGCGGCTGGTGCGCGGGTTGGACTATTACAATCTCACGGTTTTTGAATGGGTTACAGACCGGCTTGGCGCGCAAGGCAGCGTCGCGGGCGGCGGCCGTTACGATCGGCTGATTGAGCAGCTCGGCGGCAAACCTGCGCCCGCATGCGGATGGGCGCTGGGCGTGGAGCGCATTCTGGAGTTGCTCAAGGAAAATGATCCAGGCGCGCGGCCTGAACCGCACTGCGATGCCTATGTGCTGCATCAGGGCGAAGCCGCGCGGACGCAGGCTTTTGCGGTTTCGGAGCGGCTGCGCGCGGCGGGCTTAAGCGTCGTTCAGCATTGCAGCGGCGATGGCGCTCCGGTGCGCTTCAAGACGCAAATGAAGCATGCCGATGCGAGCGGCGCGCAATACGCCGTGATCATTGGCGAAGATGAGGTCAACAGCGGTACGGTGACGATTAAAGCGCTGCGGCGCGCTGCCGATGCGCTGGAGGGGAACGCGGCGCAGCGGCGCATTGCGGTTGAGTGTTTGAGCCGCGATCTATTTGAAAAAGGAGGATGATGAACCCATACACGCAATACCTTCCGGAGCGCCTGGCCGTCTGGCGGGCGCGTTGGGGCAAGCGGGCGCTCTGTGCTCTGGCGGCGGCGCTGATTGTCGCGGTGGCTATTTTTGGCTGGAAATACTGGCAACAACGCCAAACGGCGCGCGCCGCTGTGTTATACGAGCAATTGCAGCAGACGATCTCGTCCGAACCCGCCTCTTCTGTAGACAAGAAGGAGACGCGCATCGCGCGCATCGCAACGGAACTTGAAAACCGATTTGGTCGCACGCCCTACGCGCAGATGGGCGCGCTGGCCGCCGCCAAAGCGCTGTATCAGGCGGCGAACGCGCAGGCCGCGAAGGTGCAATTGCAATGGGCGGCAGATGTTGCGATTGATGTGGAATACCGGCAAATTGCGCGCTTGCGGCTCTCGGCTTTATTGCTTGAGGAAAAAGCGTACGATGAGGCCCTGCGCGTATTGAATTCTGGGGCGTCTACGCCTGCGTTCGCCGCGCTGCGCGCGCAGCAGCGCGGCGATGCGCTCGCGGCGCAAGGTCAACGGGAACAGGCGCGCGCAGCGTATCGGGACGCGCTGCAATCCCTGGACGCAAAAAATACCGCTGCGCGGCAGTGGGTGCAGTTAAAGCTGAATGCGCTGGGCGGTTAGAACCTGTTCACGATCTTACTGCGCACCCGTGAGCCGGCGTCGGGCGGTGCTCGGAATCCTCACATATGATGTATATGCTCCGGTTCCTGCGCTCCGTCCTCCTTGGCTGACAGGCGCTCGTGACAGATCGTGAACAGGTTCTTAGAACTTTTTTTATTCTCTGAACTATGCATTCCTTTATTCGTCTTAAACGCTTTGTCCTTTTTGCTGTTTCCGTAGGATGCGCAGCATTGCTCGCCGCCTGCGCGTCGCCGGATTCGCGCCGTGTTCCGGCTCCGCTGACGGAATTCAAGCCCTCACTTGAATTAAAGCAGGCGTGGAAGACGAATATTGGCAACGCAAAACCCTATTTATTCCGGCCGGCTGTGGTCGATAACGCCGTTTATGCGGCGGCCGCCAATGGCGCGGTCGTGAAAATGGATGCCAGTCGCGGCGCGGTCATCTGGCGCGCCCGACTGAATACAAAGCTATCCGCAGGCGTTGGCAGCGATGGCGCGCATACCGCGGTCGGCAGTGTGGACGGCCAGGTGTATGTACTGGGGCGGGAGGGTCAATTGCTCTGGAAGAAAGGGCTGAAGGGCGAGATCATCACGCCGCCGCTGGTTGGGCGGAGCGTTGTCGTTGCGCGCACGAATGATGGACGTATCACCGCGTTCGATGCGCAAACGGGCGCGCGGAAATGGACCTTCTGGCATGAGGCGGCGCCGCTGAGTCTGCGAATCACGGAAGACATGGTTTTCGCGGACGCCGGGCTTGTGCTGGCCGGTTTCCCGGATGGCGCGCTCGCTGCGATCCGTTTGGCGGACGGCGCTGCGCAGTGGCAAAGTCCTGTCTCCTACCCGCGCGGCGTGACCGACTCTGAACGCATGAACGATGTGGCCGGCGCGCCAGTGCGGATAAACCGTGAAATATGCGCGGTGACTTTTCAGGGCAGCATCAGTTGCATGGAGGTCCAGACTGGACAAGTCCTTTGGGAGCAGCCGTTATCCAGTTATGCAGGACTTGCGCAATATGAGTCCAAGCTGATCGCCGTCGATGAGCGCGCGGTGATTTCACTCTACGACACCGCCAGCCGCCAGCGGATCTGGAAAAACGCCCAACTGAAAAACCGGGCGTTGAGCGCGCCCGCGATTGCGGGCCTAGAGCCTTTTTCAGCGATCCCGAATACCGAACACGCAGAAGCGACACCGGGCAAGCCGCTGAAAAATGCTCCAGCGGTGGTTGCCGGTGATTACAAAGGCTTTGTGCACTTCTTATCGCTTCAAAATGGCGAACTGATTGCGCGCGCGAAAACCGATGGCAGCGCAATTACTGCCCCCCTGTATTTGCAGGCCGTACTTTGATTGTGCAGACGCAGAGGGGCGGGCTGTATGCATTTCGACCGTATTAGAGCTTTTTCAGCGGCTTGCCCTGCGTCGCTTCGCGCTCGCCGTATTATTCATACTGTCTTCACGCTCGCTCCTTGGGCAATCTCGCTGAAAAAGCTCTAATAGTGAAACCCGTCATTACCCTCGTGGGTCGTCCCAATGTCGGGAAATCCACCCTTTTTAACCGACTGACGCGCTCGCGCGATGCGCTCGTCGCTGATTTTGCGGGCACGACGCGCGACCGTCATTATGGCGAAGGACGCGCCGGTTCGCGGCCATATTGGATTGTGGATACCGGCGGTTTTGAGCCTGCTGCGCGGCGCGGCATCATCCGCCAGATGGCGCAGCAGACGCGCCAGGCGGTCGATGAGTCGGACTGCATTCTTTTTATCGTCGATGCGCGCCAGGGCTTGACGCCGCAGGATGAATGGATTGCCGCCTGGCTGCGCAAGACGGGCCGCCCGCTGTGCGTCATTTTAAACAAAGCGGAGGGGAATGCGGCCGCGTACGTACTGGCGGCTGATTTTTATGCGCTTGGCCTAGGCGAGCTGCATCCCATTTCAGCGGCGCATGGCAATGGCGTGTCCGCAATGATCGAAGCGGCGCTTGAGGCTGCCTGTCAGGGCCGTGAAGCGCAAACAGATACAGAAGAAGAAGGCGAAGATCGCCAGGGGCGGGGTATCAGAATCGCTGTGGCAGGCCGTCCGAACGTCGGCAAGTCCACACTCATCAATGCGCTGCTTGGAGAAGAGCGCGTCATTGCTTCCGATGCCCCCGGCACCACGCGCGATTCGATTGCGATTGATTTCCAATGGCAAGGGCGGGACTACCAATTGATCGATACCGCGGGCGTGCGGCGCCGC
Organism: Candidatus Glomeribacter gigasporarum BEG34; assembly: GCF_000227585.1. Classification (GTDB taxonomy): domain Bacteria; phylum Pseudomonadota; class Gammaproteobacteria; order Burkholderiales; family Burkholderiaceae; genus Glomeribacter; species Glomeribacter gigasporarum_B. Next base: position 29,499 of record NZ_CAFB01000045.1, read on the forward strand.
GCCAGAGTGTCTGAGGCGATTGAAAAATTTTCTGTGATTAAAACCATGCAATCCATTGCCGCAGCGCATGTGGTGGTGTTGCTGCTCGACGCGCGTCAGGAGATCAGCGAACAGGATGCGCATCTTGCCGGCTTCGTGGTCGAACAAGGGCGTGCGTTGGTGATCGGCGTGAATAAATGGGACGGCCTGGATAGCTATCAGCGCGAACGCGCAAAAGTCGCCCTCAGGCGTAAATTGCCTTTTCTCGACTTTGCAGAATTTCACTTTATCTCGGCGCTTCGGAAAACCGGACTTGAGCCTCTGATGCGTTCGGTCGATGCCGCTTATCAAGCCGGGATGTGCAAACTGCCGACGCCCAAACTCACGCTCGCCTTGCGCGCGGCTGCCGGATTCCAGCCGCCGCGCCGCTCAGGCTTGATACGGCCAAAACTGCGTTATGCGCATCAGGGCGGACACAACCCGCCCGCCATCGTGATTCACGGCAATGCGCTGGATGCCCTCACGCCTGCCTACCAGCGCTACCTTGAGAAACGTTTCCGCGCTGCTTTTCCGTTAGTGGGCACTCCGCTTCGGTTGATTCTGCGCACGGGAAAAAATCCCTATACTGAATAAAGAAACAAAGCTTGGAGCATTTTTCAGTGAGATTGCACTTTCGCGAGCGCGAAGCGACACAGGGAAAATCACTGAAAAATGCTCTAGATCAGCTATAGTGTCCATGATTTTCTAAACACGGAGTGATGTAATGAACAATAAAGGGCATTTGTTACAAGACCCATTTCTGAACGCACTGCGCAAAGAGCATGTGCCCGTTTCGATTTATCTGGTGAATGGCATTAAGTTACAAGGAAATATTTATTCCTTTGATCAATACGTGGTATTACTCAAAAATACAGTGACGCAAATGGTCTATAAACACGCCATTTCAACCATTGTTCCATCGCGCCCGATGACATTGAATCTGCAAAATCCCGATATGGAGCGCGATGAAGTCTAGGTCCCTAAGAACCTGTTTACGATCTGTCGCGAGCGCCTGTAAGCCAAGGAGGACGGAGCGCAGGAACCGGAGCATATATGAATATGTGAGGATTCCGAGCACCGCCCGACGCAGGATCACGGGCGCGCAGCAAGATCATAAACAGGTTCTAAGCAACGCTCCGCTCCAATGATCAACGCAGCGCTGGTCGGCATTGATTTCGGAACAGGCGGTTTTCAGGCGAGTCTGGATGAACTGCGTCTGCTGGCGCGCAGCGCTGGCGCAATTCCGGCCGCATTGATCACCGCGCGCCGGAGAGCGCCGGATGCCGCTCTTTTTTTGCCGGGCGGCAAAACGGATGAGTTGAAGTCGGCGCTTGGACTGCAGAATATTGATCTTGTGATTTTCAATCATGCGTTGACTCCGGCCCAGCAGCGCAATCTGGAATACAGACTGGAACGCCGGGTTGTGGACCGGACGACATTGATTCTCGATATTTTTGCGCAGCGGGCGCGCAGCCATGAGGGGAAATGTCAGGTCGAACTGGCGCAATTGCATTATCTGAAGACGCGCCTGGTGCGCGCCTGGACGCACCTTGAACGCCAGAAAGGCGGCATTGGCCTGCGCGGGCCGGGCGAAACCCAGCTTGAAACAGATCGCCGTCTGATTGGCGAACGGATTAAGACGCTGAAGGCGCGTCTAGACCGTTTGCATCGTCAGCGCCGCACGCAGCGCCGCCGGCGCGTCCGTAACGCTGTATTTTCAGTCTCTCTGGTCGGTTATACCAACGCGGGTAAATCGACGCTTTTTAATGCACTCACGCGCGCCCAAGCCTATTGCGCGGATCAATTGTTTGCAACGCTGGATACCACTTCACGACGCTTTTACCTAAGCGATGCAACCCAAGGCGTTTTGTCCGATACGGTGGGCTTTATTCAGGATTTGCCGCATGAACTGGTCGCCGCATTTCGCGCAACGCTTGAAGAAATGGTGCATGCGGATTTATTGCTGCATGTCGTCGATGCCTCCAACCCCGCGCGGCGCGAGCAGGCGGAACAGGTGCAACAGGTCCTGAGCGCGCTGGACGCGGCGGATATTCCGCAGATCCTTGTCTGGAATAAAATGGACGCTGTTCCTGAAGCGGTTCCAGAGCTCGCATCAAGCGGCGCGGCCGAGCGGGATGCGCATGGTAGAATCCGCCGCGTTTTTTTAAGCGCGCGTACCGGGCAGGGCCTTGGCGCGCTTCGCGGTGCAATGGCTGAAGCGGTTGCGACCGCGCCCCTGTGAGTGTTTATATGCCGATTTTTGGTTTTTATCCATGAAGACTTCAAATCGGGGCCGTGATCATGTCCAGTTTAGCCAGAACGGGCCGAAAGAGCCGGAAAAAAATAATGCGCGGCCCCAGCCAGATAAAGCGCCAAAACCAGTGCCAAAGCCGACGCCCGGACGCGGCGCTCCGCCCGATCTCGATGAGCTTTGGCATCGGTTTAACCATCGCGCCGCCCATCTGTTCCGCTTTCGCAAGCGCAAATTAAAAGGAGATTCAGGTCCTCCATCTGGCAAGCAGCGCCGAAACCGTTTGCGCGCGGCGATCAGCGCAATGTGCAGTCTGATGGCCGCGGCCTGGCTCGGCAGCAGCTTTTACATGGTCGGTTCAAGCCAGACGGGAGTGGTCTTGCAGTTCGGCGCTTATCAAACCATGACCTCTCCTGGATTGCGATGGCATTGGCCTTCCCCATTTCAGTCACATGAATTTGTGGATACCGCAACGCATACGGTAGAAATTGGCGCAAGTCGAGCGGGAGCGGCAAGGCGCAGCGCGGATGCGCTGATATTGACCCAGGATGGCGGCTTGGCGGATATGCATTTTGCGCTTCATTATCGGGTGACGGATCCGCATGCTTTCCTCTTTCACCATGCCGGCGCCGCCTATCTGAATGTGATTCAGGCCGGCGAGGCGGCCATACGCGAGATTTTTGGCGCGCTCACGCTTGAAGATACGCTGAATCCGGACCACAGCCGTCTTTCATCCAGACTCATCCGGAAAACCCAGGAAATTCTGGATGCGCGCCGTAGCGGTATTCTGGTGACCGGCATCGCAGAGCGGAAAGCGCAATGGCCCGGGTCAGTGAAGATGGCATTTGAAGAAGCGGTGAAAGCTGCGCAGGAATGCGAGCGCCAGAGAAGGGAAGCGGTTGCAGATGCGCAGCGCATTCAGACGCAAACGCAGGTTGAAGAAAAGCAGATGGTCGATGAAGCCGGACTGTATAAAGCACATCTCATCTCGACCGCGCACGGTGAAAGCGAGCGCTTCAAGCAGGTGCTCGCCGCCTATGCGCAGATGCCGGAGCTCACCCGCACCCGCCTGTATTTAGAGACCCTGCGGGAAATGTATGCGCACTCACGCAAGGTTCTGGCGAACGGCAAAGCGGCTCAACAGATGTTCGTTCTTCCGCTTGAAAAACAGTCTGAGCAGAACGCATCCTCACAAAAAACACAAAGCGCGGAAAAATCCGTTGCCCCCTCTGCTGAAAAATCCGCCCAGACAAAAGAAATATCCCTAGACAAAGCGCCAGTGCGGTGGGAAGCGTTTCTCAAGCGCAGGCGCAGAAACGCAGGGGTTGAGTGAGTGAAATGAACCGATTGATCACAGGCGTGATGACTCTGATTGCGCTGATCCTCATATGGATCGCTTCGACGGTGTTGATCGTTGACCAGCGCACCTATGCCATTGTTTCCACCCTGGGAAAGGCGCAACCGCGTTTGATTCATACGCCGGGCCTGTATTTCAAATGGCCGTTTCCCTTTGCGCAGGTTTTAACTCTGGACAAACGGATGCGGGCGCTGAATCGCGCGGATGTTTTGCGCGCGCGCTGCGCAGATCAAAAGGAGATGGGCATCCAATGGGGGATTCAATGGCGCATCATGGAGCCTCGCCTGTATATCCGCCGCTTTGGCAACGATCTCAGGCGCGCTGAATTACAACTTTCCGAATACGCTGATGCGGCGGCGCGCGCATTCATTTCCCGGCGCTCCGCCGCTCAATTGATGGCTGAAAATGATCCAATGGGCCGCGCAATCCGTGAGCGTGCTATGGTAGAGGCGCGCAAGCTCGGAATTGAGATTACGGATGCGCGCGTCATCAGGCTGAATGCGCATATGGAGGATACAGACGTCTCCGCGCATATGGAAGCGCAGTATCAACAGGCGGCGAATCGGCTCCGTTCAGCCGGCGCGCTGGAAGCGGCGGACATTCGCGCTTCTGCGCAGAAAGAAAGGGAAGCGCATCTTGCGCAGGCGTACCGGCAGGCGCAGAGGCTCAAAGGGGAAGGCGATGCGCAGGCTGCGCTCATCGAGGCGGACGTCTATAAACGCGATCCGCAGTTCTACCGCTTTTATAAAAAGCTTGAAATTTACCGGAAGAGTTTTGGCGCGCATGATGTGATCATTGATTCTCTGGAGCATGAGTAAACATCAGCTTGAACAATGCGTGCGCAGCAGTCTGGATCAATATTTCCTGGATCTGAATGGCTCGCGTCCGCACGATATTTATAAAATGATCGTTGCGTGCGTTGAGAAGCCGATGCTCGAATATCTGCTTGAACGGGCGCAGGGCAATCAGTCGCAAGCCGCTGAATCTTTAGGCATCAACCGCAACACGCTACGCAAAAAGCTGCAACTGTACGGGCTGCTTAAATAATTCCACAATGATTCAACAAGCGCTTCTGTCCGTTTCCAATAAAACGGGAATCGTCGAGTTTGCCCGCGCGCTCGCAGCGCGGGGCATTGCGCTCCTCTCTACAGGCGGCACCGCGCAATATTTAGCGCGCGCGGGTATTCCTGTCACCGGCATTGCGGATTACACGGGTTTTCCTGAGATACTGGACGGGCGCATCAAAACGCTGCATCCCAAGGTTCATGGCGCGCTGCTCGCGCGGCGCGATTCGGACGCGCATTGCCGCACGCTGGAAGAACATGGCATTGGCAGGATTGATCTGCTGGCGGTCAATCTTTATCCATTTACGCAGACCATTGCGCAGGCGGATTGCACGCTTGAAAACGCGCTTGAACAGATCGATATCGGCGGGCCGGCGATGTTGCGCGCTGCCGCGAAGAATTATCGGGATGTCACTGTCGTGACCGATCCGGATGACTATGAAACCCTATTGGCCGAAATACGCGCAAACGGCAATGCAGTCAGCAGTCAGACCCGTTTCCGGCTTGCGGCCAAAGCCTTTGCGCATACCGCGCAATATGACGGCGCGATTACAAATTATTTGACCTGTTTAGATGAAGCGCCGCCGCATGCGTCTTGCTGCGCCTATCCAGCGATACTGAATCTGAGCTTTGAAAAAGTGCAGGATCTACGATACGGAGAAAATCCGCATCAACAGGCCGCGTTCTACCGCGATCTAAACATGCCTGCTGGTGCGCTCTCAACCTACCGCCAATGGCAAGGCAAAGCGCTGTCGTACAACAATCTGGCCGATGCTGATGCGGCATGGGAATGCGTGAAGACGCTGAATGCTTGCGCGTGCGTGATTGTCAAGCACGCCAATCCGTGCGGCGCGGCGCTGGCTGAGTCGCCTGCGGAGGCGTTTGCCAAAGCATTGCAGACGGATCCGGCTGCCGCCTTTGGCGGAATTATCGCGTTTAACCGGGAAATGAACGCCGACGCCGCCCGCGCGCTCGCGTCCCATTTTGTTGAAGTGCTGATCGCGCCCGCATTCAGCGACGAAGCAAGACAATGGCTTGCTGCCAAACAGCATCTGCGCGCGCTTGAAATTCCACTCGCCGGCGTGGACAGTCAAAGCCAGGCTGTCGACCTCAAACGAGTCGGCGGCGGCTTGCTCGTGCAAAGCTTCGATACCTGCCAGGCGCAGCCGGACGAATGGCGCGTCGTGACAAAACGGCATCCAGGCCCGCAGGAAATGGACGACCTGCGCTTTGTATGGCAGATCGCGAAGTTCGTGAAATCCAACGCCGTTGTCTTTGGTGCGCGCGGCATGACCTATGGAATTGGCGCGGGTCAAATGAGCCGCCTCGATGCAGCGCGTATCGCTGGCGGCAAAGCGCAGTATACAGGCTCAAAGGAAACGGGCTTTGCGGTCGCATCGGATGCCTTTTTCCCGTTCCGGGATGGCCTGGATGTTGTTGCGGCCGCAGGCGCGCGCTGTGTGATTCAACCGGGAGGGTCGATTCGCGACGATGAAATCATTGCCGCCGCGGATGAACATCAAATTGCGATGGTGTTTACCGGCGTGCGGCATTTTAGACACTGACAGGCGTTTCGCACAGCCGCGCGGGTCGGCGCAGCGCCTCATTGCCGCAACTGGCTCACACTACGCCACAGTGCAAAGGCCGCGGCTGCAAAAATCAATAAAAGCGCGACCAGTGACCACGCGGGCAGCGAAAGTCCCAGAATAGGCGGATAGACGGTCTCGCAGAATCCAGCGACTTTAAATGCCGACGGCCACAAATGCGCGAGCGGAAAATGATCCACAATAGGCTGCAATGCGTCGAAGCCGCAATGAAATGTGGGGTGCTGAAGCAGCCAGAGTTGGCGCGCAGCCGTTGCAAGCCCGCCCGCCGCCGCAATCAATATCCCGGTTGCGGCAATGCAGCGCACGCGCGGGCGGCGCGTGAATGCGCCTCGAAATGCACATACCGCAATCCATACATAGGCGTAGCGCTGCAAAATGCATAGCGGACACGGGTCCTGATGATGAACAAATTGCAGATACAGTGCGCCGCCCAGGCTCATCAGGCTTAATATTCCTAATATTGCAAGCAGGCAGCGAACGTTAACGATAGAGATATTGTTATTCATTAGCACTCCTTTTATTCCTTTGCGCTTTTTATGCCACACACGATCGGCTTTATTCAGGACCTGGCGGTCATTATGTTAATCGCGGGCATCGTCACCGTGATTTTTCATCGTTTTAAACAGCCCGTTGTGCTTGGATATATTGTGACGGGCGTCATTATCGGCCCTTATACCCCCCCTTTTGAACTGATTCATGATGAAGCGACGATTAGTACCCTGGGAGAGCTTGGCGTCATTTTTCTGATGTTCTGGCTCGGTCTTGAATTCAGTCTGCGCAAACTGGCGAGAGTCGGCACGACCGCGATTGTTGCAGCGCTGGCGGAAATCATATTGATGTTATGGCTGGGCTATGAAATCGGGCGCAGTTTCGGCTGGAAAACGATGGATGCGCTTTTTCTGGGCGCGATGCTGGCGATTTCATCGACGACCATCATTGTCAAGGCGCTCGACGAACTGGGACTGAAACGCGAACGTTTTGCGCAAGTGGTATTCGGCATCTTAATTGTGGAAGACATTCTCGCGATTGCGATGATTGCGTTGCTCTCAGGCGTCGCGAGCAGCGGCGCGGTGGAAACAACGCATGCCTTCACCACGCTTGCGCGTCTGCTGCTGTTTATGACCGTTTCATTGATTATCGGCCTGATGACAGTGCCGCGTCTGCTGCACACGGTTGCGCGCTTCAGACGCGATGAAATCCTGCTCGTGACGATTCTCGGCGTGTGCTTCGGCTTTTGTCTGCTGGTGGTCAAGCTGGGCTATAGCATCGCGCTCGGCGCTTTCCTGATTGGCGCCATTATGGCCGAATCGCGCGCGCGGCACGCGATCGAGCGGCTGATGGTCTCGCTGCGCGATATGTTCAGCGCGATCTTTTTCATTGCGATCGGGCTGATGCTGGATTGGCATGTTCTGGTGGACTATGCGGGGCCGATCGCTATCATTACCGCAGTGGTCGTATTCGGAAAAATTCTTTCCTGCGGTCTGGGCGCTTTCACCGCCGGGCAGGATGGCCGCACATCGATGCGCATCGGGATGAGCCTGGCGCAGATTGGCGAATTCTCGTTCATTATCGCTTCGTTGGGTCAGTCTTTGCGCGTCACGAGCGGTTTTCTTTATCCCATCGCAGTGGCTGTATCCGCGCTGACCACATTCTTCACGCCGTATCTGATTCGCGCCGCGGACCCGCTGACCCGGCGGATTGCCACCGCGCTTTCCCCCGCATTGGTCAGCCTATTTTCCAGCTATACCCAATGGCTTTCCAGTTTGCAGCCGAGCGGCGATCGCGCAGCCGTGCTTAAATTGATACGCAATATCCTGACGCAAATCGCCATCAACCTTGCCTTTGTGGCCGCCATTTTTGTCAGCGTCACCTACTTTGCAAAATACGCGCATTCATGGCTCATCACTTGGACGCTGAGGCCGCCCGTGCGCAGCGTCCTGCTGTGGAGCGCAGCGCTTGCGATCTCTCTACCCTTTCTGGTCGCGGTCTACCGCAAGCTCAAATCTCTCGCGCTATTGCTGGCTGAGATCAGCGTACAGCCAGCCGCCACGGGAAAGTTCACCGCATCGATCCGTCGCGCGCTCGCCGAACTGGTGCCCGCAACGGCGATGATCGGGATATTTTTAATGGTTGCGGCATTAAGCAGCGGCATTCTTCCGCCGGTTGAACTCTTGATCATCGCGCTCAGTTGCGCAGCGCTCCTGCTTCTGGTTCTGTGGCGCTGGTTTGTCCGGATTCACGCGAAACTCCAGATTGCATTGCGCGAGATTTTTGAACGCCCTCCAGAAACATAGCGCTAGCGCATTTTTCAGCCGATCTGCCACTGGCGCGAGCGCGAAGTGACGCAGGGAAAATCACTGAAAAATGCGCTATTTCGGTTTCTTTCCGTAAAACTGGGTCACTAATTCCGCAATCAAATATTTCTGATGCTCCGGCAATGTGTCAATCTTCTTCGCCAGTGTCAGCGCTTCTGGAGACGGAGAATATTTGAGTGGCTTGTCCTCTTCATCCTGGTTTTTGAATGGGTCTGCAGGAGGGGAACCGTAATGCAGCCAATGCGCGCTCACGTCCAGCCACGTTGCAAGCGTTTCAATTTTGTCGGGCTTTGGAATCGAGCGACCCGTGAGCCATTTATGCGTACTCTGGACTGAAATACCGGTATCCGTATCCGAAGCGGTGTGATGCCGCAAGTTGAAAAGCCGCGCCAAATCCGTTGCGCCTTTCACTAGCGTTGAGCTTCGCCTGAGCGCAAATTTCAATCTTTCTGCAAATTCAGCTTTTGCTTGGTCGGATGGCATAGCAAAAATTCTGCTGTGTCCATCCGCGGATGCGTTCATCCAGATGATTGATATTTATCGCATATCGTTTACAATGATCCCGATTAGGTCTATGTCCGGTCTTTTCTCAACATGCTCAAAAAATGAACATGGCTAAACGCCGCAAAGCCATCGAGAACCGTGTGACGCGCATTAAGCAATACCTGTTCGACAACATGCGCCATGCGGGGCGTCAGAAGGTGGAATGTCCGTATTTCAACATTGCGATTCGCAATCACCCGCCGCCGTGCAGATCGATGACGCACGGCAGATTCCAGCCCAATTCATGCGCCAGCCTGAACCCCCCCGCCGGATAAAAAAGCCATCCAGGAAGCGCTGGAAACCGGAAGGGATATACCGGGCACGCGGCTGGTCAGAAACCCATCGCTGCGGATTCAGTCACCATACCTTTATGTGAAAACACGCAATGACTGCCTTTCAAGAGAAGTCATGAAAAACTGGCTCAAACCTTTATACATACAGGTGCTCTTCGCCATTGCAGCAGGCATCGCATTGGGCACCGCTGCGCCAGAGTTTGCGGTGCAGATGAAACCGTTGGGAGACGCCTTTATCAAGCTGATCAAAATGGTGATTGGGCCGGTGGTGTTCTGTACGGTCGTCTCAGGGATTGCGGGCATGCAGAATATGAAGCAGGTAGGGCGTGTCAGCGGCAAGGCATTATTGTATTTTGAGACGATCTCAACGCTTGCGTTGCTGATTGGACTCGGCGCGGCGCATCTGCTTAAGCCCGGCGCAAGCTTTAATGTCGATCCTTCCACGCTCGATGCGAACATCGTATCGTCCTATGCACAGAAAGCGCAAGGCCAGACGATCTCTAGTTTCTTACTGCACATCATTCCCGATACGCTAGTGAGCGCGTTTACGCGCGGGGACATGTTGCAAATCCTGCTGATTGCCGTGTTGTTCGGATATGCGCTTTCCCTGGCAGGCGAACGCGGCCAGCCGGTGTTCACGCTGATCAATGCGCTCTCCCGCGTCTTTTTCGGCATCATGCGCATCATTACGAAAGTCGCACCGATAGGCGCATTTGGCGCAATCGCCTTTTCGATCGGCCACTACGGTCTGGCCTCCCTTCTGCCACAACTCAAACTGATCGGCGTTTTTTACCTGAGCTTACTGTTGTTCATCACCATCGTACTCGGCGGGGTCGCCCGTATCGCTGGCTTTAGCCTGCTTCGCTTTATCGCGCATATTAAGGATGAATTGCTGATTGTGTTCAGCACCTCTTCCTCTGAAGCGGCGCTGCCTGCGTTGATGAACAAACTGGAACGCCTGGGCTGCTCGCGTTCAGTCGTGGGCCTAGTCGTGCCTGCTGGGTATTCATGCAATCTCGACGGAACGAACCTCTATATGACAATGGCCGTGCTGTTCATTGCACAGGCGACAAATACTGATCTAACGCTCATGCAGCAACTGACGCTCCTGGCAGTGGCCATGCTCACCTCCAAAGGCGCAAGCGGCGTGGCGGGCGCGGGCTTTATCACATTGGCCGCCACCTTGTCGGTCGTACCGACCGTACCCCTCTCCGGAATGGTATTGTTGCTTGGCATCGACCGTTTTATGGCCGATGGGCGCGCGATCTCCAATTTTATCGGCAATGGCGTCGCCACTATCGTCATCTCGGCCTGGGAGAAGCAGCTGGATCGCAATCAGATGAAACAGACGTTGGACAAAACCGCACAACCGGTAGCGCTGGATACCGATTCGGTTCCGATTTGATGATGTGAGATGGCGACTCACCCGCCTAACTACGATCTGCCACGAGCGCCCGTCAGACAGGGAAGGACGGAGCTCAGGAACCGGAGCATATTGGATATATGTGAGGATTCCTGTGACCTCCCGACACAGGCCACGGGCGCGCAGAAAGATCGTGAACAGGTTCTAAGAAAGAGCGTTCTTACTCAGCATTAAGCTCAAGCTCCTACCAGAGAATGGATTTTTTTGAAATGCTGCAGTCGCCTCTCACAGAGAGGTTATCAACATCTAACGTCCATTGCAAGAAAGCAAGAAATTGCGCTTGCCGGATTGGAGGGATTTATGCCAACTACTCTTTCATCTGATGAATCGAAAACTCGTCGCATTTTCAAGGTTGTCACCGGTAATTTCCTTGAGATGTACGATTTTATTCTGTACGGTTATTATGCTGCAGCGATTACCCATACTTTTTTTCCGACTCAGGATGCATATACCTCGTTGATGCTGTCACTGTCCGTATTCGGCGCCGGTTTTCTGATGCGCCCGCTTGGGGCCATTGTGCTGGGCGCATATACAGACCGTTATGGCCGCCGCAAAGGATTGATTCTGACTCTTGCTCTGATGGCGCTTGGCATACTGTCGATTACCGTGACCCCAGGCTATGCCGCGATTGGATTGGCTGCGCCCTGTATTGTCTTGCTCGGACGCCTGTTGCAGGGTTTCTCTGCGGGCGCTGAGCTTGGAAATGTATCCGTCTATTTAAGCGAAATTGCAACGCCGGGGAACAAGGGGTTTTACTGCGCCTGGCAATCGGGCAGCCAACAGGTCGCGGTGATGTTTACCGCTTTGATTGGCGTGGTGATACACCAATTATTTCCATTGGATATTGACGCGTGGGCGTGGCGCATTCCATTTGTGATTGGGTGTCTGATCGTGCCGTTCATTTTTGTAATTCGCCGCTCATTGCGCGAAACGGAGGCTTTTCAGGCTAACAAACACCATCCAAGCATTGGCGAAATCCTGACATCCATCTTCCAAAATTGGCGTCTTATTCTGACGAGTACATTGCTCATTATGATGACGACGGTGACGTTTTACACCATTACCGCCTATACCCCAACCTTTGGCAAACAGGTTTTGCAGCTTTCTTCCCTGGATTCGCTGATCGTCACCCTGTGCGTTGGCGCTTCAAACCTGTTCTGGCTGCCTGTGATGGGCGCTCTGTCGGACCGGGTCGGTCGCCGCCCGCTCCTGCTCGCATTTACAGTTCTGGCCATACTGACGGCTTATCCAGCGATGTCCTGGCTGGTCGCCGCCCCTTCTTTCGCGCGCATGCTGAGTGTGCTGCTCTGGTTCTCTTTCCTGTTTGGCGGCTATACCGGCGCGATGATTGTTGCGCTGACCGAAATCATGCCAGCCAAGATACGAACCACAGGCTTTTCGCTGGCATACAGTCTGGCTACCGCGCTTTTTGGCGGCTTTACGCCTGCAATTGCGACCTGGCTGGTGCACGTCAGCGGCAACAAGGCAGCGCCGGGCCTGTGGATGTCGTGCGCGGCGGCTTGCGGCCTGGCTGCGACGTGCGTACTATTCAGACGCAGCCGGCAAGCGGCGCAATACGCAGAAGCTGCCACGCTCACCTGAAAAACGACGCCTTATGTTTGACAAAAACCCATCCGCCATCACGCAAGCCGATCCTGAAGTATGGAGCGCGATTCAACAGGAGGAACGGCGGCAGGAAGCGCATATTGAGTTGATTGCTTCGGAAAATTACGCCAGTCCTGCAGTGATGGCGGCGCAGGGTTCGCAATGCACGAATAAATACGCGGAAGGCTATCCCGGCAAACGGTATTATGGGGGCTGCGAGTTCGTCGATGTGGTTGAGCGACTTGCGATAGAGCGCGTTTGCGCGCTCTATGGCGCGGAGGCGGCAAACGTGCAGCCTCATTCCGGTTCACAAGCGAATCAGGGCGTATTTTTCGCGATGCTCAAACCCGGCGATACAATCATGGGGATGAGCCTTGCGCATGGCGGACATTTAACGCATGGCTCCCCGGTCAATCTGTCGGGCAAATGGTTCAACATCGTTCCTTATGGACTGAATGAAGCAGAGGACCTCGATTATGAGGCTGCTGAACAAATTGCCAGAAAGCGCGCGCCAAAATTGATCATTGCCGGCGCATCGGCCTTTTCTCTACGAATCGATTTTGAGCGTCTGGCGCGCATCGCGCAGTCGGTGGGCGCCTTGTTGATGGTGGATATGGCGCATTATGCAGGACTCATCGCCGCTGGCGTCTATCCGAATCCTGTGCCGCACGCGGATTTTGTCACGACAACAACGCACAAAAGTCTGCGCGGGCCGCGCGGCGGCGTGATTCTAATGAAATCCAAATACGAGAAAGCGATCAATTCGGCCATTTTTCCCGGAATTCAGGGCGGCCCGCTGATGCATGTGATTGCAGCCAAGGCGGTCGCATTCAAGGAAGCGCTCACGCCTGAATTCAAGACTTATCAGCAACAGGTGCTGGATAACGCGCGCATTCTGGCGGAAACGCTCGCCAAACGGGGATTGCGCGTGGTCTCAGGACGCACGGAAAGCCATTTGATGCTGATTGATCTGCGCCCGAAGCAGATCACTGGAAAAGCGGCTGAAGCTGCGCTAGGCGCTGCGCAGATTACAGTGAACAAAAACGCCATCCCAAACGACCCGGAAAGTCCATTTGTGACCAGCGGCATCCGTCTGGGTTCGCCTGCCATCACCACGCGCGGCTTTAAAACTTTTGAAACCGAGCGCGTTGCGCATCTGATTGCGGATATTCTGGATGCGCCTGACGATTCGGTCACGCTTAAACGGGTGCGCGAACAGGTGGGGGAGTTAACGCGCCGTTTCCCAGCGTACCGTTAAAGCGTTTAGAGTGACTCAATCGCCGAACAGTTTCTGACGCAACTCGCGCCGCTTCTGGGCTTCAAGCGAAAGCGTCGCAGTGGGTCGCGCGAGAAGGCGCGCAATGCCGATTGTCTCGCCCGTTTCTTCGCACCAGCCATATTCCCCGGATTCAATTCGCGCCAGCGCCTGCTGGACTTTTTTCAGCAATTTGCGTTCCCGGTCGCGGGTGCGTAACTCAAGCGCGTGCTCTTCCTCTATCGTGGCCCGGTCTGTCGGGTCTGGCACAATCGAGTTTGCGCGCAAGTGCTCAGCGGTCTGGCCCGCATTGTTGAGCAATTCATTCTGCAACTGTTCAAGGCGATGCTTGAAGAAGGCAAGCTGCCGCTTGTTCATATACTCTTTATCATCCATTTTCAGGATTTCGTCTTCGGTTAACAAGCGTTGTTTGTTCATTTGGCTCTCATCTTCGCAATGTCTGGTTCTTTCTCTTTCTGTCCATGTTCTTCTTTGGCTCGACATATTAGAGCATTTTTCAGTGGCTTGTACTGCGTCGTTCCGCCGTCGGCAGCGTTCATATTGGCCTTATGGGTCAATGGCTGCGCCGCGGTCGCGCAGCCAGATCGCGCACAGGTTTCAGCAGAGTCGGGCGGGAATCACGATACAGAGCGCGACAGTTTGCCGCCGCTTGCGCTTACCAGCCAGATCGTATTTCGCGTTCTGGCTGCCGAGATTGCGGTGCAACGCAATCTGTTCGCGCCGGCTTACCAAACCTATCTGATGCTGGCGCGCGAAACGCATGACCCCCGCATGGCGCAGCGCGCAGCGGAAATTGCCCTTTACGCGCGCAGTCCTTCCGATGCCCTTGCCGCGGCGCGCGTTTGGTGCCGCGACGCTCCGCATTCCGGACGCGCGGCGCGCCTGGCGCTCGCGCAAATCTATCTTGCCAACCGGCAACTGGATGATGCACTGCGAGAATTTCAGGCGCTGCATATTCAAAGCCCCAATGATCCAGCGCCGCTGATGGGACTGGCGCGCATTCATATCGAACAGAACCGCCCGGATGCAGCGGAAGAAAATCTTCATCAGTATCTGCAAGCGGCAAAGCC
>NZ_CAFB01000044.1 GCF_000227585.1 Candidatus Glomeribacter gigasporarum BEG34
TTTCTTGGAGATGGTTTATTTCCCGCTCCCCCTGCTAAAAAGGTGGCGGACCAAAGTAGGGTTAGCAGACCGACCTCCAAGCATCGGCGAGCCTTTGCTTACGCATTAGCTCCCCTACCTGGCCGCCATAGAAGTGACGCCAGTCTTGGAGGATAGGAGGGCTGCTAAACCCTGCCTGATAGCTATTAATATCAGACATCTTAGTATTAATTACTCTTTCAACCCTGTTAAGCTTCCGCAATCAAAAATTATTATTGTTTAACTGATATTTCTTTCAATTTTTCATCGAGTAAAACGGTGAGATATCCAATAGGAACCTCTAAGCCACGGGAAAGCGCTAGCATTGTGTCAAGAGAAGGCAATTGATTTCCTAGCTCCAGCTGAGAAATATAGGCGCGAGCGACTCCACATTTGAATGAAAGCTGTTCTTGCGTAAGCTTGCGTTTTAAACGTAACTCGCGCAACACATGACCAAAAGCGATGGCTGTTTTATGACCCTTTGAGTTTGTGGTTTTCTCTAACATAGCCACGAATTCTGGCTATTGCTAGCAGAGCATGTCTTCTAGTCATTGCTAGATTGATTTCCAATTGTCCTTTTCGAAGGCCGCTTTATTGGAACGCTTACTTTGGTAGGCCCAACAGTCATGTCATCAGCTGCCATCTGGAAATGGATTCTGGAAGCAGCGGAACAATCAATCGACTTAAGGAGTGGAAATGGTATTAGCCGCAAAGCTCACTGTTTGAGCCAGGCCGCATCAGTCCGAGAAAGTTGGTGTTTGATTTTTCTGTAGCAAATTGATCTCAGAAGCCCTTGGCAGAAAAGTCTATGCTGCGACTTCAAGATCAAAATCAATGTGAATAACGCGATACGGCACAATCAATTTTCTCCTCTCATCGCGCTCTATTAACCCGACCTCCTGTAACACTGTGGTATCTTCATGTACACGTTTAACATCTCGCTCCAGTTCTCGCGCTAATCCCCGCAAGCTGATTGGCCCGATGGCCTGTAATTTCTCAAGCAAGGCCCATCGCTTCGGAGTCACCGTCCGAAAAAGTTGCTCAGCAGTGGAAAAAGTGAAACACGCACCCTGTGGCTGGCCTGTTTTCCAAACTTGCTTGAACCGTTGTGCAGCCTCGCGCAAAACCGCATTTGTATCTTTCCGAATCCTGATCGTTGCCGTTTTCATACTTCCTCCCGCGCTTTAACCTCCGCCAAAAACTCTTCAATTAAGGTATCGAGCGTGTTGAATTGCACGTGCTCTCCTTGTCCCTCTATATGCCGATGATCTCCCTTCGGCCTCTCATTGTCATACCCGACGATCCGTTTTCCACCTCGTCCATAGAACAAACGGTATTTATAGTGATGGGAACTGCCTTGGACAGGTTCCGGTATACGCCAGATCACCATTTCCACTCATGCACCTGAAGGCAGTTCTATTCTCTCCCGCAAAAGTAATTCCGCTTTCATATTGACAATCATGCCAACATACAAAGATATTGTCAAATTCGACAATATCAAGTGGCGGCTGGTGACACGACTGTTGGGTCTACCCCCTTTTGCAGGACTAGAACTCTCGACGGAACCCTTCGATCAACCTTTCAGGGCTGGTAGCCCGAAATGCCCCACGGTATCTATAAATCCAATAACCTCAAGGCCGCCGCGTGAACGCCACACAAATCCTTATGCTCTCCAACATCCACCATATCCAACATCAAGCCAACGGGGGCACGCATCGGTACAACAACCTGATACTCATGCACCCAAACTGCCATCGGTCAATACATGCTGCAAAACGAGCGATCCGAAAGCTTGAAGTATCGAAAAAAAGCGATACTTTGATGAGGGCTTGAGCTGCGTGCAGGGAAACTTGCACGCGCAGTTCTGAGAGGCGGGCCTGATGGTGACATCGGGTTCCTACTCGGCGAAACTTCACAGATAAGAACGCTAGAAATTACTCTAGAGTAAAGGAATGACTCAGCAGCGTTAGACTTAGCCTATCTGTTTCTGCGGATTTCTCCGTGCAGTGCCTCATTAGCTTTGTCGTGTCTGGTTCATCATCCCCTTCTCATCCCACCGTACGTTCAGTTTTCCCGAATACGGCGGTCCGACAGTCTTCATCGTGAACCATGCGCAAGGGTTCCTTGATGCTCAAGCACGCCGCCCGCAATATAGGGCATCCCCATTGCGTACAACCTGCTGTTTGGATATTTCTTCCATCCAAACCCGTGGCCTTTCCTTCTATGGGTTAAGTATCTTCGGAACCGGATGTTGATAAAACGCTGTAATCCCTTAAAGGCTTTGCTGGCATTCGTGTGCTTGAAATAGTTGACCCACCCCCACACAATCGGTTTGATCTGCTCGACAAATGTTTCAGGATTAATAGGCGCATTTCGTGATGTCCAAGATTTCAGTCTGTTGCGTATGCTTTGTTGCGCCTGTTTGGAGGGGTGCAGATAGATGGTATTCCTGCCGCCTTTGAGACTCTTTTGCTTGATAAAGTGGATACCCAGGAAATCAAACCCTTGAGTCAGCTTCGTTATCCGCGTCTTCTTGCTATTTAGCGTAAGTCTCATCTCCCTTGCCATTTCAGAGAATGCTTGTAGCGCAGTCTGGGCGCTCTTTCGGCAGACCAGCACGGCATCATCCGCGTAGCGGTGCAAGGTTGCGCCCAGTTTCTCTGGGCACTTTTCTTCCTGCCACTTTCGGTCGATGACGTTCAGGTAAATGTTGCTGTACAACGGGGAAGTCGGGGAGCCTTGCGGCACTCCAATTTTCGTTGGTTGCACACTCCCTTTGTGGCTGATGCCAATCTTGAGCGTTTGTTTGATTAATTTCACCAGGCTTGCATCCGATATCCTGCGACTGATCACCTCTAGGAGCTTATTGTGCGGAATACTGGTGAAGTAAGCCTGGAAATCCATTTCCACAACGCTCCATGCCTGTTGATATAAATCTTGTCTAATCCCCTCACTGGCTTGCTTGGCGTTTCATCTCAGCCTATATACATAGGAGCATTCCTGAAATTCCACTTCAAATATGGGCTCCATGACCCGTTTCATTGCCGTTTGCACAATGCGATCTTCTACCGTTGCGATGGTCAGTGCGAACTGCACATACATCCAAAGAGCCTTTGGGTTGGGTGGAGATCTGACATCCATTTCATCCGCTCAAAGGTCAACGATTTCCAGTCCTGAAGACGCGACGAGTTTCAGGTATCGACACGCTGATCCTAGCGCACTCGGAGCGTGGCAGCTTCAGCCTTAACCGTGAATGGACTGACTGGGGCGCGCTGCCTGCCGAAGGCAATCGTGAAGCCTCGGCATGTTACTTTGATCTTGACATGCTGCTGGAGCTGATCGCTTTGGTCGAGCGCCTCACCACGTTCCCCTCCAAGGAGTCATTTAGGAAAGGGCTTGATCAGTGAACATTGTCGATCTATTATCAGACCATACATTTAACTGGTCTGATAATGCAGGATACTCCATCGTCCACTTTGCGCAGACGCCGCACCCAGTTGGTACGGCAAATGCCAGTGTTGGAGACCCTTTTGCGGGGTTCACTGGTCGAGCGCTACAAGCGTTGTGGCAAACCTGGCTGCAAGTGCGCCCATACTCCCGGTCACGGTCCCAAGTACTACCTATCGGTGAGTTTTTCCGGCCGTCGACCGCAAATGGACTACGTGCCACAAGCCCATTACGTCGACGTTACCAAGCGCCTGGCAAACTATCATCGGGTTCGCGAGATCATCGAAGCGATCTGCGAGATCAACCGCGAATTGTTACGTCGCCGAGAAGCGTTTTAAGGGGACCTGATGAGCCACCAGCCGTTGCCATTGCTCACTCCCTCCGTCGATGCGCAATTTGCTGGCGTGCTGATCGCCAACATGCTCGAAGCTTGGCTCACGGCGGCCCCCGCGACTAGAAGCGACCGAGGAGGCTATGAATGATCACCAAGATCACCGAACAGCACTACAGCAAACCGGCGTACATCTATATCCGTCAGTCGACTCCGGCCCAGGTACGGCATCATCAGGAGAGTACCGAACGCCAGTATGCGCTGCGGGACAAAGCGTTGGCACTGGGCTGGCCAGAGACGGCCATCCGCACGTTGGATCGGGATCTGGGTCAGTCGGGTGCACGGATGAAGGGACGCGAGGACTTCAAGACACTGGTGGCAGATGTCTCGATGGGGCAAGTGGGCGCGGTGTTTGCTTTGGAGGTCTCGCGTCTGGCGCGCTCGAACCTGGACTGGCATCGGTTGTTGGAGTTATGCGCACTCACCCATACGTTGGTTATCGATGCCGATGGCTGTTACGATCCAGGGGACTTCAACGACGGGCTGTTGTTAGGTCTGAAAGGGACAATGGCGCAGGCCAAACTACACTTTTTGCGCGGGCGCCTCCAGGGCGGTAAGCTTAACAAAGCACAGAAGGGGGAATTGCGGTTTCCCCTGCCAGTTGGCCTGTGTTATGACGATGAAGGTCGCATTGTCCTTGATCCCAATGACGAGGTTCGCGGTGCTGTACAGTGGGTGTTTCGCCTCTTTCAGAAAACTGGTAGTGCCTATGCGGTCGTCAAGCGCTTCACGCAAAGCGGCTTACGTTTTCCCAAGCGCGCCTACGGCGGAGCCTGGGCGGGCCAACTCATCTGGGGGCGGCTGAACAAAAGACGTGAACTAGGACAGATTAAGAATCCTTCGTATGCGGGCGTGTATGTCTTTGGACGTTACCAGTACCGCAAGCATATCACTCGCCAGGGAGACGTGCGCCAGCGCGTGCAGCGAGTCCCGAGGGCGGGCTGGCGTGTTCACCTGCCAGAACACCATAAGGGATATATCACCCTGGATGAGTTTGAGCAGAACCAAGCCCACATGGCGCACAATCGGACCAACAGCGAAGAAACCCTGTTGAGCGGCCCGGCTCGTGAAGGCCTCGCGCTGCTTCAGGGGCTACTGGTATGCGGTCGCTGCGGCCGGGCAATCACGATACGCTATCAAGGTCACGGTGGCATCTACCCAGTCTACCTGTGCAGTTGGCAGCGTCGCGAAAGTTTAGCGACCAAAGATTGCATGAGCGTGCGCAGCAGCCTACTCGACGACGCGATCAGCGAAGCGGTGCTCAAGAGGCTACAACCGGCCGAACTCGAACTGGCCGTAACAGCGCTGAAGGAACTTGAGCAACGCGATCAAACCATCATGCGTCAATGGCAAATGCGCATTGAACGTGCTCAATATGAGGCCGCGCTCGCCGAGCAACGCTATCAAGAGTGCGATCCCGCTAACCGATTGGTCGCCGGAACCCTTGAGCGGCGTTGGAACGACGCGTTGCTTCGCCTCGAATCGAGTAAGACCGAGGCTGCCCAATTTCAAAGCCAGAAGGCGCGTATCGTCACGCCTGAGCAAGAGGCCCAAATCCTCGCATTGGCCCGCGATCTACCACGCCTGTGGCATGCTCCGACGACACAAGCGAAGGATCGCAAGCGTATGCTACGGCTCCTTATCCGAGGCATCACGGTGAAGAAATTGTCCGGCCAGCGGCAAATCATTCTGCATATCCGTTGGCAAGGCGGCACCTGTAACGATATCACCGTCAATTTGCCCAAGCCCATCGCCGACGCAATGCGCTATCCGGTGACTATCGTCGAGCAAGTCCGCGAACTGTCGCAGCATTTGTCCGACTCGCAGATCGTTGCGCGCTTCAATCAAGTGGGGCTTCGCAGCCCTCGTGGCAAACCTTGTTGTATATTGGATTGGCCCCATAAAGCTGATCACTTTATGAGGTGGCAGAGAGGAATCGCGTGCAAACAGGTTAATGAAGTACTGGGAGAAAGACAGGATGCTCTCTGCTTTTTATGTTGGTCAAGCTCCGGACAGATGGGAGAGGCTCAAGCCTCGCATCCAATCGGCAAGTATGGGGAGAGCCAACTTTTCAAGCATACAGCTAGAGGAGGATGCAATCCAATGGCAGCTTATATAGGGGTAGATGTCAGTAAACACGTGCTGGATGCACAAATGGGTGCTCATTATTTCCAAGTAGAAAACACAGCCAAAGGACTGAAGAAATTCATCCGGGCACTAGAGAAATTTATTCAATCAGGGAATCCAGTCAGTACGGTGGTCTGTGAAGCCAGCGGTGGCTATGAAAGGGATTGAATGTTGACCGTGCGCAAGGCTGGGTTCCCTATCCATCTCGCCAATGCCAAGCGCGTTCGAGCCTTTGCCAAGAGCAAGGGGTATCTCGCCAAAACAGACAGGATAGACGCCCAGTGGATCTGTGAATACGGGGAGCGATGAAAGTCCAAGGGGACGAGCATCTTCTATCGGCAGAGCAGGCGCAATGAGGGCGGCTGATCAAGCGACGTGAACAGCGGGTTAAGGACCTACAAAGAGATAAAAATCACTTGGAGCATTGTACGGACACGGTGATCAAGCGTTCGCTCAAAGCCCATATTCGTTGGCTGGACAAGGAGATAGGCAACGTTGAGACAGCCATCGAAAAGCAACCCAAAACCGCAGAGATGCAGGAAACGCATGCCTTGTTAACTTCTGTGCCGGGTGTTGGAAATCTTACTGCCTGGCATCTGGAAGCTTTTCTACCGGAGTTAGGTCGTTGTGCTCATCAGTCTCTGGCAGCCTTGGTAGGGGGCGCGCCTTTCAATCACGATAGTGGTAAGCATCAAGGCGAGCGCTTTATGCAGGGGGGAAGGGCGCGCGTGCGGCGCGTGCTCTACATGGCGGCTTTATCGGCGGCTCGTTGCAACGAGGATATGAAAACGTTCTACGAACGCTTACGAGCCGCTGGAAAACCCATAAAAGCTCTGATCGCTGTGTTGCGTAAGCTGCTCTCTATCCTGAACAGCCTCGTCCAGCGCCGCTCCCCCTGGCAGGAAAATCCAGCGCCAACCACTTGACTTGCAACACAGATGCTTGGGTGTCGGATACCAGGCGGCCAGAATTTGCCGAGGAATGCCGCAGACAAGCGCGCAATGTCGCCGCGCATGCGACCCGCGAACGCCGGGTGATGGATTGGGCTGAATCGGTTTCAGATATCACCGGGTGGGATGCTTGAAACGAGGCGATGTATCACCATCGCAGGGGGCGAAGGCGATTACGGCAGTAAACCGCGTCCGGCGATTATCATTCAATCGGATCTCTTTTAACGCCCTGGAAAGCGTTTCTGTTTTGCCTCTGACCAGCGACCTTGAAGATGCGCCCGTTTTTCGCGTTGTGATCGAACCGACCGGACGCAGTGGAATTTCCAAGCTGTCGCAAGCGATGGTGGACAAAATAATGCCGGTTCGCAAAGAACGCATCCGCGATGTGATTGGCGCGCTGGACCGGAAGACGATGATCAAGATTGAAAGCGCTATCATCCTCTTCTATGGCATTGCCTAATGGATATTTTCCAGCCCTGTGCGCGTCGCCTACCGATCTTCGCGTTTGCAGAATTGCTGGACGAGCGCCTCCCACTGATCTGGATGTGCGGGTTTCATTAGGGCAGCATCCGCGCCCTTGTTGAGACAGTCCTGTAATATTTCCTCGCCGTGCTGCCACGTCTGGGAGGCCCAAGTCCAGAAACACGCAATCATACGTACTCGCTTGTGTCAAGGTGAGCGCTTCTCGGCCCTTGTCCGTGATTTCGACCTCACAGCCCGCCATTTCTAGAAAGGTCTTCTGGATCATCTGAAGTGTTGAATTGTCCTCGACGAGCAGCACTTTATAGCACCTCTAGCGCTACCCGTTCCAAAACCCTGGTTTTCCATGACGATTGCCTCTTTAGGTGATGGCTATGCCTAAAGAGATCAGCGTGCAATAGGGCAAAAGAAACAGGTATCCTCTTGCGTGAGGAGCGTTTGATTGTTCGATGTTGTTTTTTTGCTCTAATAAAAACAAGTATTTTTGAGCAAGCGGCTTGCCTGTCTTTAAAACACTGCGTTTCAAAGGGTTTGCGTCGTGATTCAGGCTCCTCATCCATGAGGAGGATATCTAGGATTCTCTATTGTTCCTTTGAGATAGCGCTGCTTCATCGCCTGGCAAATCGCCTCCAGCAGACTGTGACAGCCCAGTTTTCTTTTGGCGGCTTTCAGGCGTGAAATGACGGTGGTTTTTTTGATGCCTAAGCGTTCCCCGATTTCAGCCGAGTTTAGATTCAACTCGGCCAGCCGGAAGCATTCCTGTTCCCGCTGCGTTAACTCAGGAGACAGTATCAGCTCGACCGGCATGAGATAGCTGAACAGCAGTTTGTCGATAAACTGTTCTTTCTCTTCATCTGAAAATTGGGGGCTTTCCAACGATTCTCGGATTGTTTTTGCCAAACTAGAGGGATGAGTGGCGTGCGGGATGGGTCTTGCCCGTTTCTGGTGTGAGGGCGCTTTCCGCATGGATGAAGTCCTGCAAGCAACCCTCACGACGGATCGCTATAGGCAACCGTGTGAGTCTTTGGAGATTCCAGCGCTTTGAAAAAGCAGATAGAACTGGCCAGCCAAGCAGCCGGTCGGCCTGTGCAGGGCGGCCTTTTTTGATGAGCGGCCCGTGTTACGGGCGCAAGTTGTCGTGCGGGCACACCGTGCCCTAAGCTATCGAAAGCCATGATCAACTCCTGTTAGTTGGTCTGTTTAGCAGTCAAGGTATTTGCGGTACCTTGGGTGCGGTTGTCGCAGGGTGGGTTTGACGCCCATTCTGCGGCGGCTCATCGCCACGCCTTCTGATGCTAGTGCTCCGCGTTAGTGCAATGCAACAGGCTGGAAGCGGGCTTTTTTGCCCTCCTTCATGACAATCCGATTGGATCCCGCAACAGGCGTTTTCACGCTCTGAAAGGGACAGCCAGACCACCCTCCTTTTATGTCATGTTATAAATGATGGCACTATAAATTCTAAGCCATGTGACTTATAATGGCACTTATAATAAATGGCAAATGAATAGAGAGGGTGATTGATGAATGTCGTGATGGGGAAGGCGGGCCGGGTAGTCATTCCCGTATCTGTTCGTGAGCAGCTCGCATTATCAGAGGGCACACCGCTTGAGGTCGTTGTTCGTGACAGCATTATCGAGCTGCATGACCGCCGTCGAAAGATTGATAGCATCCTTAATGCCTTCAGCGAACGACTCAAGGGCGATGGTGGTTCACTGGTGGACGCTTTAATAGAGGAACGCCGCGCCGAAGCAGCCCGCGAAGCAGTGCATGATCCTGCTGGATAGCTCGGCACTGCTGGCGGCCTTGCGGCGAGAGCCGGGCGGGGAGCGTGTGGCTGCCGCATTAAGCAGCGGCCGGAGCGCGCTGACAACTGCAAATCTGGCTGAGGTATTAAGCGTATTGGCAACGCGTGCAGGCATGCCCATCTCTGAGACCCTGCGTACCGTCGATCAACTGCCGATTGAAATTGTCAGCGTCTCACGCGAGATCGCCATCCAGAGCGCTGAATTGCACGCACGTTGGCCTAGGAGTGGACTTTCGTTGGGGGATCGCATTTGCCTAGCAGCTGGCATCGTACAGGGTTGGCCTATTCTAACAGCTGACGCGGCCTGGTTACGGCTTGAGACGGACGCGAAGGTTGAACTGATTCGATCAGCGGCGGGTTTGGACGAATAACGCTCCGCGTGGGTAGCCTGCAACCGGCTGAAAGCGGCGCATTGTCTCCTGCTATCTGACCAGGTATAGTATCAACATTGAAGATACATGTGGGGTTCATATGCGAGTGACTGTCAAGAAGTGGGGCAACAGCGCAGCAGTGCGCATTCCTGCCACCATTATGGAAGCCGCGCATCTGAGTTTGGACGAAGCGGTAGACGTGAGTGAAGAAAACGGGCGCATCATCATTGAGCCCGCGCGCGCGAACGAATACGACTTGGCGCAATTATTGGCGGGCATTACGGCGGAGAATTTGCATGCTGAGGTTGATTTGGGTACGGCCGTCGGAGAAGAAGCGTTCTAATGGCGCGTCGCTATGTGCCTGAAGCCGGCGATAGGGTATGGCTGCAATTCGACCCGCAAGCCGGTCATGAGCAAGCCGGACATCGGCCCGCGCTGGTGCTCAGTCCAGCAGCGTATAATGGTAAAATCAGCCTAATGCTGTGCTGTCCCCTGACGACGCAGATCAAGGGCTATCCATTCGAGGTCTCAATTGACGACGACCGCCCAAGCGCGGTACTGGCCGACCAGGTGAAAAGCTTGGATTGGGTCGTGCGTAAGGCGGTCTACAAGGGTAAAGTGTCTTCTGTCGAACTGGCCGAAGTTCGGGCAAAGGCGATTGCCTTAATCGGCAAACCGTAGAACCTGAACGCATGAAAGCGGCGCAATCAAACCTTTTTTCGCAATCAGTCTGCTGGTGCCAGAATGTGGTCGATGGTGTACAGCTTCGGGTCTATATGCAGCCCAACGCGAAGACAACAGAAGCTGCGGGTGAATTCAATGGCGCGCTGAAAATACGCCTGAACGCGCCGCCGGTGGACGGCAAGGCGAATAAAAGCGCTATGCGCCTGGCTGGCTGAACGCTTGAGCGTGCCGAATCATGCGGTGCATCTGGAGACCGGCCATAGCAGCCGATACAAGCAGATTCGTGTTACCGCAGCGGCCCTGGATGCGAAGGTTGTGCGCACCGCATTGTCGGGAAGCCCATAGATTAAGTATCTTATGGATGCAACACTGGCCGAAAGACAGGGTACAACAGAGATGTCCCATTCAAACTGGTTTTATCTTATTTCTGCGTATTTTCTTGCCTTTCTGACGATGCCAGCATGTGCTGACACGGATCAAGACCGACTACCTTACATAGGTCGGCCTGGACAATTGCCGGTCGAAGTCGTAACCCAGTTTCTCAAAAGCCGTCTGAGTGGAGCAGATCATTTTGTTGACTATAAAACGCTGACTATCGTGCAGCACAGTAAGCGGCGGGAAATGTCTGATCAGGTTCATCTGATCGTCATCCAAAAGGGTTTATTAGACGATAGTATTCAGGATATCCGCTGGCGTCTACAATTACGCTTAAATCCTCAAAGACGCTGGCAGATCAACACAGTAAAGGAAGATTTCTCTTGCTACCGTGGCCATAAAGATTGGTCTAGGGCGCGTTGTTCCTAATGGCAATGTGTTAATCCGTTATTTCCAATTGGGATCTGCCCTGAGCTGCCCCATCAGGTGGGCCTTGATAGAATCATCAGGTTTTCCGAACCAGCGATAAGTCGCGTATCTGCTTGGATTCTGAATGGCATCAACTGTATTTTTGATCGTTACCAGAAGTCCCCAAGCCTGCTTTTGATCTTCGCTGAAGATGCCGTAAAAACGATGGCTGCCGCAATGATGTGGTTTGCACATCTCGCCACTGACATAATTTTTCCCAGCGATGAGAACGCTGCTATATGGAGAACTCTTACCCCTTGCCAGACGTACCCAAGCTGGAACATGTTTTTCGCCTTTAAAAAGATTTCGCCAGGCTGTACGGTAGGATAATTGGCTTGCGAGGTCAGCAAAAGTAACTGCCTCGGCTGTAAACGCAGCATACGTGATGGAAATAAAGAGAGGGAATAGAAGAAATCGGCCCAGTTTTTTCATCATCAAAAATCTAAAGGTTCCCCAGCCGGTTGAAGCAGTCGGACATGCGCGCATCACTCATACAGTAACCTACTTGCTGCAAGGCATCCAAGAGCGGACGCGCCTCGTCCAATTTCCCCATACGTCTGGCTTGAACGATTAAGCCAAGCAGCCCAATGTAGCGCACTCCCCGCGCTTTGGCCTCCAGCCGTCCCGCTCTATCATCGATAATGAGAAGGCTTTTGGGATGCTGCTCGGCCAAGCAAATACTGCTGGCTTCGCCTGGATCGATGCCGGGATGGAGGGCGCGCCAACCTGTTATCTCGACACTCGTTTCATGCAGCCATGCTCCGGGTACATAATTTCTGTCTGCCCCTGAAAGGAGCCTGCGTCCAATAGCTCTTGCCGCACGACGGACGTGATCCAGACTTCTCCCAGCAACTGCTGGAGCAGCTCCAGTTCCCCCAGCCGTGAAAGTGCAATCAGCGGTTCTGCGTCGGCGACCACAAAGTGTTGATCTAGGCCCATACCTCATCGGCGACCTGAAGATCATGCTCGATATCCTCCTGGCTTACCGCAACGACCGGAATACCCAGCTTCACCAGCATTGTCATCATGTCTGGCAGTGTCTTATCTGCTATTCGCGCCGCATAGCCTAGAGAGATCGTGTTCTGTTTGAACAAGGCGACAGCCAACGCAACTCGCACACGGTTCACATCGGGTACCCCTAAGCGCTTCAAATCGATCAGCAGCGCTTGGGGTTCGTCCCGATTCATGATGACCACAAAATCATCCTCTTTGGCTGAGCGTAGTGCAGCAGACGGATTGTGCTTAAGTTGACGGATATTGATTGCTTGCATGTATCCTCCTTATGTTCCTCTCAATGTACCCCGCTATGTGGGAATATAGAGTAGTATAAATAGAAGCACAGAAGAATGCTACTCGTCTATGTTTGTGTCTAAGCAGGCTTCACTAGCTTCCGTCTCCCGCTTGCATGCCGTTCCCGCAGCTCGATGTCGATGTATTTGTCCGTGATTGCACTTGAACTGTGCCCTGCATCATCCCGAACATGCTCTCTGGGTCTCGCCGTTTCACATCGTCCGAGATGCCCGTGTGCCGGAGCCAATGCACGGTTACTTCTGAAAGCGCTTCTGCCTCATCCAGAAAGCCATCGGCTTGAAGCCGCGCTTTAGCCCGATCAAAACAGCCCTGAACAATCACCCGAATCTGCAATGTCGATGCAGCCACCACACCTACAAGAAGGCATGAGCAAACGTTGCAAGCGCGTTGAGCGGTGTTGTAATCAGTTTATGACTTACCCTTTGACCGTTCGATTTAGCCGAATGCTCTTAGGGCGGCAGGCCGCCTCTGGGCGGCTTTGCCTTTTTAGAGGCTATATCTTTGCGCACAATTGTCTATATATGGCCTTCTACGTCGATCTCCTTACAAATGGCTGGACCTTTTTTCGCTTTTCCAAAATCACGTTCTGAAGAGAGATGGGGCGATCATCCTTAAACATGTATACTACAAATTATCAATATTGATATGTTTAAGTATAGATGTGAAATTATCCTATCTACTGGAACGGCTGTACCAGCGCGATGAGGCAGAGCAATGGCTATTTCGTGTCTCTGAGATGGTCGCACTGACAGGTGAAGAGGGCGCTCAACTTTACTTAACCTTGCACCGCGCCCGTCAGGCTCACATCGTGGTGGAACTTGCACGCGGATGGCTCTATTTTCCCCGTGCAAGAAGTTTGCCTCCAACACCGTTGGATCAGTTTGCGCTCGAAGTGCGCAGACCGTGTATCACCTATGCCAGCCTTGAAGCCGAACTGTCGCGTAACGGTTGGATACCCCAAGTGCCAACCGTAGAGACTTATATGACAACTGGCCGTGAAGCGCGCTTTGATACGCCGCTCGGTAGCCTGGAACTCGTGCATACGAAAAGAACTGGGGTTCTCAACACCGCCGACATTCAATGGAACCCCGCGCGCGGCATCTGGGTGGCGACATCGGAGCGGGCCTTGCGTGATCTACATCGGGTAGGGCGAAACCTGAATTTAGTGGAGCATCCATGAACCGTCTGCTGGATACTGCTCACCGGATCGCAAGGACGAACGGCCTACTGCGAGATCAAGTGCTCAAGGAGCTGATGCACTATGACATTTTGTCCGTTTTGACGGGATGCGCAGTAGCGTCTCGATTAGTCTTTCAGGGGGGTACAGCCATTCGCTTGTGCTATGGCGGCCTGCGCCTTTCGGAAGACCTGGATTTTGTCTGTGGCCCTGAGGCGCTGGACAGTACGGCGCTGGATGCTTTTGCTATCCAGTTGACCCGCCGTTTTGAACAGGCCTATGACCTCAGACTCAAGATTGAAAGGCCGCCACGTCAAAAGAACCTGATGCGCTGGAAGGTGCGCATCTATTTACCGGATGCAGCGCAGAATCCCAGCATGCCTCAGAGTCAGTTTGTCTCGGTCGAGGTGATGGCCGTTCCCAGTTACGACTCCACCTGGCGTCTGATTCGCGCCCAGTACCCTGATTTACCCGCTGGCGATGCTAGGTCCCTTTATCTATCCGTTGAATCGGAGTCTGAGATCATGGCGGACAAGATTGTGGCATTAGGCGCGCGTCCTTATCTTAAGTGGCGGGATGTGTGGGATGTGGCTTTTTTGTACGATGCGGGGATTCGGGTCACACTAACGCTGGCTGACTGGGTGCTGCGCAAGTTGAGCGACTATGGATTAGATAAAGCGACCTGGCAAGCTGGATTAAAGGAACGGGTCGCACAACTGGCATTACCTGAGCGCTTGACGCCGTACAGAGCAGAAATGAGCCGATTCCTACCGGCGAGCCATCCTCTGATCAAGACAGAGGCCGGTGTTTTGGAGAGCTTCCGTAAGGTAGCCGCTCTCCTGCAAGCAGACCTCCTATTGGGTCGTATGGAATTGAGCGAGGCTGAATAGAATTGATTGAAGTGAGATGAAATGGTCGAAGAAAGTGACGCAACACAGCCATGCGCTGGACCTTGAACCAGGTATTTTTAAATCGCGTGACCCAACCACTATTGCAGCTTCTCTGAAACGTTCGGCAGAAACCAGCCAGCGACGCAAAGGCACACCCTTACAAGCTGCAATGTCGATGCTAAACTTCTACATCAATCGAGCAGGCAAGCATCTCTCAACTGAGCAAAAAGCTATCCTGCAACAGGCCAAAGCACAACTTCGCGTCTTGTTTGGTCGAAAAGACGCGGAAACAGTGAATTAAAAGCAACCCCGCACGCTATGAGCGACTTGTCTGCAGACAACGAAAGCAGTAATTTCAATACAGAGGCGGTTGACGAAACCGTGCTCGCATTGCTGCAGTTGACCCTGCACGATGGTGACCGCGCCTGGAAGGGCCATGATTGGGATGCTCTGGATCGATTGTACAAAAGGGTTTCATTGAAAATCCCGTCAGCAAGGCCAAATCTGTCGTGCTGACCGAAGAAGGATTGCGCGAGTCCGAACGGCTCTTCCAGAAGCATTTTGGATGCTCTTATCAAAAGAAGTGCGCCTGACTACAGCTTCCAGTACCCCGATGGACTTAACCTCCCGTCCGACACAGGACACTTACGTTTTCATGTGCTGCAATGTGCGAGAAAACAAACTCGCCTGTGGCAATGCCCGTGATAGAGACAGGATGCTGGACTATTTTAGGCAGGCCATTCTTGCAAGGCAGGCAGATTTTCAGCCCGGACGGCGCGTGAAAGTGAACCCAAGCGGTTGTCTTTCGCATTGCGCTCAAGGCCCTACTGTCGTGATCTTTCCCGATAATGTTTGGTATCGCTGCCGGACGATAGAGGATATTGACGCGATTGTCGATCAACACCTCGTTCAGGGCACTCCCGTAACGCACTTAACTTTACCATGAGTCTTTGCGCATCTCTCCGACTTGAGGGTAAGAATGCGCATGGGCTCCTTCTAAATGCGTTTCCCCAAACACATTTCCAGCCGCTCGCGTAACAGCGTCAAGCGCTGATGACTCTGACCCGTCCGCACCGCAATCCGCAATGCCTTCTTCTGACCCACCAACACCACCAAGCGCTTGCCCCGTGTAATCCCCGTATACAGCAAATTCCGTGCCAGCATCCGGTAGTGCGACATCGCAACAGGTATGACGACGGCCGGATACTCGCTACCCTGACTCTTGTGAATACTCATGGCATAAGCCAGAGAGAGTTCATCCAGCTCTCTCAATTCGTACCCTACCGACCGCCCCTCGAAATCCACCTGCAGGCTGCCTTCTTCCAGATCGATGGCGACAATATGCCCCACATCGCCATTGAACACTTCCTTGTCATAGTTATTCACTTGCTGAATGACTTTATCGCCGGGCGCAAAGGTAGAACCGAAACGGCTGATGCTCGGTGCACCTTGCGCGTTCAGCTTGGCTTGTAGAGCACCATTCAGCGCCTGCGCCCCACCCCGCCTCGGTGCATGGGAGTGAGCACCTGGATGTCCCGTACCGGATGCAGCCCGAATCGCTTTGGAATACGCTCTGTAACCAGGTACAGGATTTTGTCATGGATCGCTTCCGGTGAGTCTGCTTCTACAAAGTAAAAATCTGACAATTCCGAATCTTCCGGCGTCGGCAGCGGCATCTGACCCTGGTTCACGCGGTGCGCGTTAACAATAATGCGAGAACAGGCCGCCTGCCGGAAAATCTCCGTCAACCGCGCTGTTGGGGTTTTGCCAGACTCAATCAAATCCGCCAGCACTCGCCCTGGCCCGACAGAGGGCAACTGATCGACATCTCCAATCAGTAATAAGGCTGCCTGGGAAGGCAGTGCTTTCAGGAGGTTGTTCATCAGCACAATATCCAGCATGGAGGCTTCATCCACGATCAAGAGATCAGCAGGCAAAGGATTGGCCTGATCATGTTTGAATCGAAACGCCTTTGGATCGAATTCCAGCAGCCGATGGATGGTTTTGTCTGGCCAGCCGGTGGTTTCGGATAGCCTTTTCGCTGCCCGACCCGTTGGCGCACAGAGGGCAATGCGCAAGGAGCAGCCTTGAAGTTTTTTCAGGATGGCAAGCAGGCTTTTAACAGCCGTGGTTTTCCCCACCCCAGGCCCGCCTGTCAGGATAAAGACCTTAGCATTGAGCGCTTCCACCAGCGGCACGCTGGGAAGTAGACAGCGCCAGTCCCGTTTGCTGCTCAACTTGAGTGACGCACTGCGCGGCCTTGAGCGTAACCCAAGGCAAGGGGCCGCTCATCAAGCGCTTGAGATGCTGGGCCACCGAGACTTCTGCTTGATACAACGCCGCCAGAAACACGAGCGGTTGCCCGTCCTTTTCGCTGGGCATCAGGCGTTCCTCAAAGATTGCATCCCCTATCGCGGCCTCCACGATAGGGGCCGGTATCTCCAGCAGCGCCTGCGTCTTCTCTTGAAGGGTCGCGGCAGGCACCGCACAGTGGCCTTCGCTGCTGAAGTTCTGCATCACGTATTCCACACCCGCCATCGCGCGCAGGGGCGAGTCTTCGGGGATATCCAGCTTTCTGGCGAGGGCATCGGCGGTTTGGAATCCGATGCCGTAGACATCGCGGGCCAAACGGTAGGGATTCTCCTGAACCCTGGCGACGGCCTCATCTCCGTAGGTCTTGTAGATGCGCACTGCTCGCGTGCTGCTGATGCCATGCCCCTGAAGGAACACCATGATTGAACGGATCACCTTCTGTTCCTGCCAACTGGCGAGCAGTTGCCGCTTGCGCTTCTCGCCGATGCCGGGGAGTGCCAACAGGCGTTCCGGTTCCTGTTCGATGACATTGAAGACCGCCTTGCCGAAGGCGACAATCAGCTTCTTGGCAAAGTGAGTACCGATGCCCTTTACCATACCGGAGCCGAGATATTTCTCGATACCGACCAAGGAGCTGGGAGCCGTGATTTGGAGATGAGCGGCCTTAAATTGCAGCCCGTGGGTTCTGTCCCGTACCCAGTGGCCATGAGCGTCGATGGATTGTCCGACGTTGAGGTTCAAAGCGGTACCCACTACAGGTATCAAGTCTCTTTTGCCTTTGACCTGAACTTTCAGGACGCAGAATCCTGTGGTCTCGCTATGGAAGGTGATGCGCTCGATGATGCCGGTGAGGGTTTCTGTCGGGGCAGCGGCGTGGACTGTCAGCGGCATAGGTTTAGCGGTTTATCATCGAGCCTGTCTGTCATTGATAGCTGAACGCTTTCTATTTATGCTTTCGCGGATTCGTCAGCATCAGTCTGCAATCCCAAGATAGCCCAACCAACACGGTTGAGTCAGCAAAAAGCAGTATGGGAACAAGCGAAACATCAGCTCAGGCCAGGCACTGGTCAGCCAATACACCCACAAGAAGGCGTGAGCAAACGTTGCAAGCGCGTTAAGCGGTGTTATAATCAGTTTACGACTCACCCTTTGACCGTTCGGTTTAGCCGAATGCTCTTAGGGCGGCAGGCCGCCTCTGGGCGGCTTTGTCATTTCTAGAGGCTATATCTTTGCGCACAATTGTCTATATTGACGGGTACAACCTGTATTATGGCCTTCTACGTCGATCTCCTTACAAATGGCTGGACCTTTTTGCGCTTTTCCAAAATCACGTTCTGAATCCAGAGGCCGAGGTTATAGAGGTTCGTTACTACACAGCGCCTGTTCTGGGCCGTTTATGCGATCATCCCGCCTCACCCCAGCGGCAGCGGTTATACTTACAGGCATTGCGAAAAATGCCTCCGAGAAAGGTAGTAATTATCGAAGGGCGCTTAGAACTGTCTACCCCTACCTTCGACTCGTCAAACCGCCTATCACTGGCTCCACAAAAGTTCAGGTCTATTCTCTATCTGAAAAAAAACCGATGTTAGCTTGGCTTCCGACCTTGTATCAGGCGCTTTCCTGCAAGTATTTGAGCAGGCGGTTCTTTGCACCAATGACACGGATTTAGGTCCCGCCCTTGCTACAATTAAACGATGCAGTCCCAGACTACGATTAGGCTTGGTTGCGCCTGTGTCAGGAAATGATTATAGGAAGGTGGCACGGGATCTCTTGCAGTATGTAGACTGGTCAAAAATCTTAAGTCCTACGCATCTTGCGAATGCTCAGTTGCCTGAGAAAATACCTGGCACTGCTATTTATCGACCAGCTGGCTGGTAATTCTCGGAATTCTATTGATTGCGGTAGATTTAGAGTGCGTGTGTCTATGCAGGCTTCACCCGCTTCCCCCGCCCACTCGCATGCCGCGCCCGCAGCTCGATGTCGATGTATTGATCTGTAATCGCGCTCGAACTGTGCCCCGCATCGTCCCGCACATGTTCTCTCGGACGGTGTTTCACATCCTCCGAGATACCCGTGTGCCGGAGCCAATGTACCGTCGCCTCCGAGAGCGCCTCCGCTTCGTCCTGAAAGCCATCGGCTTCAAGCCTTGCTTTGGCCCGATCAAAACAGTCTTGAACGATCACCCGAATCTGGCTGGTTGAAGTAATCGGCCCTTTCCCAAGCCGTTTGGGAATCAAGGGATGTTGATCTCTTGGCGAAGGCAGGGCGGGCAGGTCCAGGAAGCGGCGGTAACGGCGCAGTGCCGCCAGCATCGTGTCGCTCACCGTGATTTGCCGTTCCTTGTTGCCTTTCCCGACGGTGACGAACCACCACAGGCCATCGGCGTCGCAATAGAAATCGCCCATCTTGGGAATCCAGCGCGTACTCGCCGCCAGTTCCGAGATGCGCAAATACAGCGCATAAAGCGCCGTCATGATGAACAGCGTGCGCTCATGCTGTGGCGATTCTTGCGCCATAATTTCCGCCGTCTCAATAACATAGTGCCACTGCAGTTCCGACAAGCGCCGGATTTTGCCTTTGCCCTGGATGCGCTGGAAATACCGGCTTTTCTGGCGGATCATCAGCAAGGGATTCACTTCCGTGTAGCCTTCCTGAATCAGGAACTGGTAGAAACTGCCGGTAATCGCAAAAATCCCCGCCAGCGCTTTGGGAGACAAGGCATAATCCTCTAGCTGGGGCCGCTGGCCCCGCCCATGTGCTGCTTTAGCAACCGTCGCCACAAAAGGCCGCCAATCAGAGTTCGGCACCCGCGTACCGCCTTTATCCAGAAAGCGCGGCGCCTTTTTGATTCCGGTCCAACTACGCGGCGGGTTCTGGCAAAAGGCGACATAGGCTTCAATCTCTGCTCGTCCTAATGATCGAACCGACTTTTGAGCGATTAACCAGGCCCATTGCAGCAGCCGTTCCACCTCCCGACGATACGCCTGAAAGGTCGCCGCATTGCCTGATAGCTGAGCAGAAAGGCGCGCGCCTGCTGAAAGTCTGCCTGCGTTTCGGGAAAGTCCTGGTAGACAGGCATCAGCGTTTGGGATGGGATGAAGTTGAGGCTGTCGAAGAGGGGAGACAGAGCAGACTGACCGGGTTTTACGGGTTGATTCATAAACACGCGAGCGGCAGGCTGCTTCTATACTCTATTGATCTATATAATGTTTATTATATAGACGGAGGAAATCTTATGCTTGCACTCAAAGTCACCACAGTAGGCGCTTCCGTAGGTTTCATCCTGCCGAAGGAAGCCACGGCCCGCCTGAAAGTCCAGAAGGGAGATAAAGTCTATCTGACCGAGGCGCCAGACGGCAGCTACCGTCTGACCGCTTATAACCCTGATTTTGAGCGCCAACTGCGCTTGGCCGAAGCCATCATGCGTCAAGACCGTGATCTTCTGCATACCTTGGCCCAGTGAACGCTTGGCGCTGGCTCAGCCCTGAAGTGGTATACGCCATCCACGATCGACAACTGGCTGAGCATGGCGGACAAGATGGGCTGCGGGATGCGGGTGCTATCGCATCTGCCTTGGCGCGGCCTCAAAACAGAGCCGCCTACGGACAGCCTGATATCGCCGATTTAGCCGCTGCATATGCTTATGGACTGGCCAAGAATCATGGTTTTATCGATGGCAACAAACGCACAGCCTGGGTAGCCGCTCGATTGTTTCTAGCAGACAACCATCACGTATTACATTTTGACCCAGTAGAAGCTGTCAGAGTCATGGAAGATGTGGCGGCTGGCGCGTGCTCAGAACAGCAGCTTGCGGAGTGGTTTCGGCAACGGATTGTGGATACATGAGAGGTAGTTTGGATGAAAGCCGCCATAATGTCTGGAGCGTGTCTGTTTAGGTCATGTTTCCTAAATACGTAATAATAGCCATTATCACGTATTTGATCGGTCAAAGCGACGGACTGCTCGGCCCTACTTTCCACGGATGGATGGCAGACACACCAACCGCCTATAGGGGGCGGTGTCGCGTGAGGCCACGATGAAACCCCGCGAAGCCGCAATCGCGGCAATATAGCCGTCCGGTGTTGGGAATCCTCGCCCACCGCTCTTAGCCGTCACGGCCAACTCGGCATAGCGCCGTGCGCATCGATATCGAATTGGCAACACTCGCCCTCTGAACAACCCCATCAGGCCATTAAGGGCCTGTGTCAGCCTGTCCTTGCGCTTGCCGGACGGGAGCGCTGCGATGCCAAACAGCCATTCT
Source organism: Candidatus Glomeribacter gigasporarum BEG34 (assembly GCF_000227585.1). GTDB lineage: Bacteria > Pseudomonadota > Gammaproteobacteria > Burkholderiales > Burkholderiaceae > Glomeribacter > Glomeribacter gigasporarum_B. The sequence goes on from NZ_CAFB01000044.1 coordinate 21,068, forward strand.
GCCAGCGTCACGCTGGACAGGTACAGCGCTTCGACCGTTTGATCGTTTCACCAGGCGCGCACAGCCGGATACGGTTCGGGCTACACCGCCTCGGAAACGAGGTGGGTATCGAGCACGATCATTCAAACCTCGTCGGCTCAGCCGGAGTTTTGTCTCTCACCCGGTCGAAGATCTCAAAATCCTTGTGTGTGAGACCGGTCTTGCGGCCCAATGCAGCGAGAGCTTCACCTAGGCGAACACGCATCTGCCAGAATCTCGCGGACTCCGGTCTCAGTGCTGTGCCCATGTTGAGCGGCCCGCACCCGCAACGCGCGGTGCATGTCGTCTGGCAGATTGCGCACGGTGAGCATTGCCATAGTATCGCCTCATCGAAATGCATTCGGTGAATACGTTTGATCCTTTTGAATGCCCTGTCGACAAAGGGAGTAAGTATATGTCGTATTATGTATTCTGCTGCCGTCCTACAGTGTGCGTGCCTGAGGAGCGTGTTGGAAAAATCAACGCCGGTGACATGTCAAACATGCCGGGCTATCGTCCGCGTCAACGCACCGTTGCCGCAGGCCAGATCAAGCGCTCGATCACGAGGTTGTAATGCCAGTTGGGGTCGCGTCACGCAACGGAGGACAGAGTACGCTAAGCCTGAGGGAAGGGTCGCAAGGGCCTGAATGTTCCTTTCCTGGGCGTTTTTCCCTGCTGCAAACATCATTCCCCGTCAAATTGATATGCTCCCAGCCCAACGGTGACAGATATACTAGAAGGTACGCCTCAATAGACTGGCTATGCTCCCTGAGCGCCTGGATTGCCCGTTCTAGATAGACTGAGTTCCACAACGCGATAGCTGCTGTCACCAGCGTAAGGCCGCTGGCGCGATGACGCTGGTTCTCGAAGCTACGGTCTCGCATCTCGCCCGGCCGGTGAAAGAAGACGGCTCTGGTGAGCGCATTTCTGGCTTCGCCTTTGTTCAGCCGCGCGTTGACGCGGCGGTGCAGCTCGACGTTGTGCAGCCAATCGAAGGTCAACACACTACGCTCGACCCTGCCCAGTTCTCTAAGGGCTACCGCCCGTCCGTTTTGTCTGGGAGAGCTGCTGAGCTTGCGCAGCATCAGAGAAGCCGTCCCAGTCCCCTGACGAATGGATGCCGCCAGCCGAAGAATCTCGTTCCAGTGGCTTCGGATATGCTTGGTATTGATCGAACCACCCACCAAAGCAGCCACATCAGGGAAATCCGCCGGTTTACCCGGCACGTACCACCGTTTATCGGCGAGATCACGGATACGGGGCGCAAACCGGAAGCCTAAGAGATGCATCAGGCCAAACACATGATCGGTAAAGCCCGCGGTATCCGTGTCATGCGCTTTAATTCGCAAGTCTGATTCGTGATACAGCCACCCATCCAATACATAGGTCGCATCTCGAACGCCGACATTGATCACCTTGGTATGAAACGGCGTATCCTGATCGGAGACATGCGTGTAGAATTGGATGCCGGGTTCACTGCCCTATTTGGGGTGGATATTGCCGCCCCGTTCCGCGTGCCCGCCCACTCTGAAGCGCTGGCCGTCTGAGGAAGCGGTCGACCCATCGCCCCAGTCTCCTGCAAAAGGATGTCGAAACTGCGCATTCACCAGTGCTGCCAAAGCTGCCGAATAGGTTTCATCTCGAACATGCCATGCTTGTAGCCAGGCCCGCTTGGCATAGGGGGTTCCAGAGCAGGATTCGGCCATCTTGCTTAAACCCAGGTGGATGGCATCTGCCAGAAGGGGGGTGAGCAGCAGGGATTTTTGCTTGGCCAAATCGCCTGTTTTTAGGGGCGTGAAGGGGCGGGTGAAGTCTGTCCATTTGTCTACTTCCACCCGCCATTCAGTGATTTTGATAGGCGGCAGCAGGCTGTAGGCTTGCTGGATCAACACATCAGCTGCGTCAGGTACGCTGTTGTTCAGCGGCGTGATTTTCAGACCGGATGGGGTCATGACGGCCTCTGGCAATGCCTCTGCCTTTGCCAGGCGACGGACGATGTTCAGTTGTTGCGTCAGTTTGGAGAGGCGTTCGTGAAGATAGGCATCGCAGTCTGTCTCAATGGCTAAATGATGAGATAGACTGCGCGCAGAGAATGGATCCGTCGGTCATAGATCATCCCCGAAATCCTTGAACTGGCGAGAGCCTTGCACCCAAAGATCACCTGAACGCAGTGCATTTTTCAGTGCGGACAGTGTGCACAGTTCGTAAAAGCGCCGATCCACACCCTCTGCCTTGAAGACCAGGCTTTCCCAGCGTTTTCGCACAAAGCGGGTGGGCACGTCTTGTGGTACTTTTCGGGCATTCTCCGCGTTGAGTGTTTTGAGCGTCTCTACAGCAGACAACACATCCTGTGCTGCAGGCGCGACTTTCATCTGCAGGGCATCCAGAAGCGCGGGGGCATATCGACGGACCTGCGCATCGCCGTCTCCAATGCGATGCAGGTCGTCAAACTCCCTTGGGGTGAGGTCTTGTGTTGCTGTCACGATTTTTGCAAACGTTTCCCATGAAATGAGCGCTTCAATCGCTGAAAAGGCGTCTGTACCCTCTGTCCTGGCGGCCAGCAGGACCGTGCCGATTTTCCCGTATCAACGCATCTTTTCGTGGATTGTCTTGCCGGATTCCTGGAACTGCTGCGCGTGACTGTGTTTAGCCCAATTGAAAAGACGGCCCATGATGCGGTCATGCAGGTCAATGATCTCTCGATGATTGTCGATTGAACTTCCAGCACGACAGCAACCCGCGTGGCGTGCCGACGTGTACTTTCCAGATCACGCAAATGTTGGGCAGTCATTTGAGCGCCTTCACGAGCGCGCTTTAAAAGCCGATTCTGATGTATCCGGTGCTCAAGACCCTCTGGCAATCTCAGCGCTTCCAGCGTTTTAAGCCCATCCAGATGTGCTCACAGGTGCTGGGCATTCGGCGCATTGGGCGACTGACGTAGCCAGGCTCATAGGCTGATTTTGCTGTGTTCATGTAGGTTGAGCAGATGCTCTAGCTTCTGCCGATGAGCCTGGGTCAAACCTGCTGTGAGCGCGGAATAAAGGGGTCGATTGCCNCGTGTCATGGCTTCTGCGCAAATCCTATCGATCATTAGGATCGATGGCAGCAGGATTCAACGGCTGCGGAGTGCCNCAATCAGCNCCTTGGCTAGCATGATGCCTTTATCGGTCTGCTGTGCCAGTGGTGCCAACGCCTGCACAGAAGATTTGTGACATCGCACTGTAAAGGGCCTCAAGCCAAACACAGACTGCAGTTCAACCAGATGTGCTCGGCGCGTCTCTGCCCGTTGCCCGTACTCAGCCCAAATGTCTAACGGTCATTTAAGCTGGGCTGCCACGAAGCTCAGCACCGGAGAAAAAGGGGGCTCTTCTATCTCCAACATCCTGCCTGGGGAGCGCATGTCACACAGCTGGACTGCAAATCCCAGCTGAGTGGCAGCCTTGCGACGCTGGCGAATGATGGACAGATCAGACTCGCTGAACGTGTCATGCCGAATCAGGGCATCCTGATGTTCAGGCAGCGCTCACAGACTCTCGCGTTCCGCTGCAGACAGCACCCAACGACGCGGCATGGCTGCTTGTCAACCTTCGAAATTGAAAAACAGTATCGATCTTTATGCCGTATTAAACAAAATCCGAAATGCACACAGGAATACGTGCTCTGTTGAAGATTGGCTTACTGGCCAACCTGTTTGAATGGTACGAGTTTTCCGTCTACGGTTTCCTGGCCGGCACCCTAGACCAGTTATTCTTTAAGTCCACGCATCCTACTCTGGCGCTGATTCAAGCCTTTGCCCTCTTTGCCGCCAGCTATTTCACCCGCCCTTTAGGCAGTTTGTTCTTTGGTTCGCTGGCGGATCGAGCGGGCCGCCGCCGTTCTTTGCAATTATCCCTGATGGTGATGTCTGTTCCTACGATTCTGATTGGGATGCTGCCCACCTACGACCAGATCGGTGGATTGGCAACCGTGTGTCTCTTGATGTCAAGGCTGGTGCAGGGATTTGGCGCCGGCAGTGAAAGTCCCGTAACGGGCTGCTATATATTTGAAAACGCAGAACCCAGTCGCAGAGGTATTTTGTATAGCACCGTCATTGTCAGCGCCAGCGTGGGTATCCTGTGCGGTTCTTTAATAGCGACCTTACTCGTGTGGTGCTTTGACCAGGACACCATCCTCGCGTGGGCCTGGCGGCTCCCTTTTCTGCTCGGCATTCCGATCACACTTTACATTTTTCACATCCGATCAGGAATTCTGGAAGCGTCCGTGGCCCAGAAGCCTTTTTTGAAAACCCGAAAGCCCATGCGGACTGTTTTGACTGCGACGAAAGGGCAACTGTTCCAAGCGGTCGCACTGGTTGCCTTTTCAACCGTTTGCTTTTACATACTGGGGGTTTGGATGCCTGCTTATCTGACTTATTTTCTAAACTATCTCCAGAAAATAGCATCTCTGACGAATACCCTTACGCTGTGTGCCTTGCCGCTGTTCTGTGTGGCCTCTGGTTATCTCGCTGATCTTATAGGATACAGGCGACTCATGGTCGTCAGCGTTTTAGCTATGCTTGCAGCGATATATCCCCTATTTCTGGCCTTGCAGGGAAGGCCCTATGGGCTGTTTCCTGACGCTGCCTCGGTTCCACATAAGCGCAATTGTGAATCAACACGGCAGTTAAAGCCGTCCTCTTTGGAATGAGCGGTCCAGTTGCCTTTCCAATCAGCCTTGCTCCCTTACCCTTAAAAACTCGCAATTTAAACCCTAAAAATTTTGTGATTTTCTATAGTGAAATTTGAAAAGACTATTGCAGTAACCACACAGTATTTTCAAATGGAAATCACCATGAACTCAGTCGTGAGTAGCCCTGTAAAGGCCCTGCCACAAGAAATTTATCAGAATAAGTGCGCTCATCCGAGCCTGGAAGACATACTCAATTTTGTATACAGCATACAAGACCGTAGGCAGCAAGACGATTTCATCTCAGAACTTTATCGAGTATGGGGCGCAGATGACGCAATATTTGGAACAGCAGTACGCGAACAATTCAAGCGCAGTTTTCTGGAAGTGGCCGAAATCGAAGCGCTTGAAGAAACAGGCGCATATCGAGACTTGCTCGGAGAAAATCTCAATACGCAAGGAGAATAATTGATGAATTGCCTAAATAACAGTTTTGTATTTGATAGCCGCATTGTCTCTGAATTTCAGGAAAAAGGGTATGTCAAAATGCCAAGATTTCTCTCCACTCAATTTACTGCTTATCTGAAAAATAAGATTAAGGAAAGTATTGATGAACCTACTGATCAATATCAAAAGGGGTTTAGTCGATTGAAATACGATGTTTTCTCAAATGATCAAATGTTATTTTCATTATTTGAGAATAGAAAATTTTCCGAAACTTTAACTTCTCTTGCTGGAAGAGATTTATTCTATACACAAGGGATTGGTCTAGAGCTGATAAAAAATCAAAACAAGGGCTTCCCCTGGCACATTGAGACGCAGAGTTTTGCGTATCAACATGCGGATGATTATGCGATGACTGTCTGGGTCCCCTTGGAAAATATCGATACCCAAAAACAACGCGGAGGGATGGCATATGTTCCCAAAAATAAGCTTTCAGGCCACCATGCCTATGCCTATATAGACCCGGCTGTTTTTGAACTGCTTGAAGGCAGAATCAGCAGTGGAAGTCCTATCACGATAGAAGAATTTATGGAATTAAGAGACGGCCCTCTAAATTCTCCAGCGCTTATAAAGCTCTATGAGTACTTCGCAGAGGAAGATGACTTTAATGTAGGCGACGTTCTTGGGATACACAAAGATGTCATTCACAGAAGTATCCCGCTTGGTGAAGGTAATCTTGAAAGCAGAATCATATTTTCTATGCGATTTATCGGTACCGACTCCACTTACGATAAAAAGAGAGCAACAAGTATAGAGATTTCACGTCAACATTTTAATTATTCAGGACCGACCAAACTCCACCTTGACGTTGCCAAAAACGAAGGGGAACGTATTATTGAAAGTCCATATTTCCATCATCCAGAAAAACGTTTAATTGCTTGTGCATCCTAAATGGAATCTCTTTCCCTAAGTACCTTAATAATACTGACACTGGTGGCTTTTCTGTCTGGCGCAATCGATAGTATCACTGGGGGAGGCGGCTTGATCACAGTGCCTGCACTATTAGCAACCGGGCTAAACCCTATAGCAGCGCTTGGTACGAATAAGCTGCAAGCCGCAATCAGCGAGCTGTCCGCCACCCTGCATTTTTCAAAAACCGTAAACTATAGAAAAATAGCGATTTACATTGTATATACGTCTGTAGGCGCTACCGTAGGGGCGCTTCTTGTGCAAGTGACTCGATCCGAGCTGGTTGAAAGCATCGTTCCCTGGCTCTTATTATTTTCTTTAATATGTTTTTTACTTCCCAAAAAGTCGCGCACAGAAAGCCAAAGTAAATTCCACAGGCTAAAAATAATGGCTCCACTGATAGGGTTCTACAATGGATTTTTTGGGCCTGGAACTGGGTCCCTATGGTCTATTGGATTCATGGAAATCATACATTTACCGCCGAAAGAATCCGTGATGTATACGAAGCCCTTAAATTTCATTGGGAACGCAATTTCATTAATGGTATTCTTATTCTCTGGGAAGATTTATTTAATGGGCACAGTGTTTATGGGCGTCGGTTCTTTTTTTGGAGGAAAATTTGGAGCTCATATTGTCACTCTGAAAGAATTACCTTTCTTAAAGTGGGGCATTTGTCTGGTATTAATTCTTTCCACAATATCTGCCTTCTGCCGATAATCCTCCTTTAAATAGCTGACATACTGCGCGTCAATGTCCCAGCAGCCCTAAAACATCAATCTTTCCGGCATTGTCGATGAATGTACAAAGCACTAAATGATTGTGCAACTGGCATCAATTCAACGGTATTGATATTGACATGTGCGGGCCGGGTCGCTACCCAGTAGGCTGCCTCAGCCACATCTTCTGCGGTCAGCGGCTGTGTATCCTGATAGAGGGCCGCGGCTTTGGTTGTATCTCCCTTAAAACGCACTGTTGAGAATTCTGTGCCGCCGCACAAACCAGGCTCAATATTCGTCACCCGTAATGCAGTGCCTGCCAAATCAGCACGCAGATTTAAGCTGAACTGCCGAACAAATGCTTTACTCGCGCCATAGACATTCGCGCCTGGATACGGATAGCGGCCTGCAGTTGATCCTATATTGATGATATGGCCTCGATTACGCTGCATCATCCCTGGCAGAAAGGCACGCGTGATATGCACCAAGCCGCTGATATTCGTGTCAATCATGGTTTGCCAGTCATCTAGACGCGCACGATGAGCAGGCTCAAGCCCCAGTGCGAGTCCCGCGTTATTCACCAGAACATCGACATCGACAAAATCACGCGGTAGGGATTCAGGCAGTTTTGAAAGGGCAGCACGCTCGCGCAGGTCAAGCATGATCGGCAACAACATAGGACCTAACTCATCGCTCAGTGATTGCAGCCGATCTGTCCGGCGCGCGGCGGCAATTACGCGATGTCCTGCGTCTATAAAAATCCTTGCGATGGCAGTCCCAAATCCGCTGGAAGCGCCTGTAACCAATACAATCATGACTTACCGCAACCCAACCCCTGCAAAACTCACCGTCCCAAAGGGATCGACTCTAAAGCCTGTGACCTTTTTATTCACGATATGGTAGAAAAACGGATAGGCAATGGGGGTGGCCGGCTGCTGGCGCTTGAAGATTTTCTGCGCTCTCAGATACAGCGCGGTACGCTCCCCCCTATCCAGCGTGCGCGCGGCTTGTCCAAGCAAGCGCTCAAATGGCTTAAAACACCACTTTGAAAAGTTGGTGCCGGACAGCGCGTCACACATCCAAGGATTAAAAAAGTTAACCGGGTCGCCGCATCGGATCCCGCCCACGCCAATGAGCATCGTGTCATGCTCCCCTTTCATGCCACGTTTGAGATACTCTCCAAATTCATACGTGACAATCTTGGCCTTAACGCCAATCTTTTTCCAATCCGATTGAATAATCTCCGCCATCAATCGAGGATTGGGATTATAAGTCCGCGGCATAGGCAGCGTCCACAACGCCATCGAGAAGCCGTTAGGGTAGCCCGCTTGCGCTAGCAGCATTCTTGCTCTTTCAAAATTACGCGGCATGTCTTTCAGCATATGGTCATACCCCCATTGCAACGGCGGCATGGGCGAGACGGCGACTTGCGCGCGGCCTTTGAATACGATATCAATGATGGCTTTTTTATCGATCACCCTATCGAGGACGCGGCGCACACGCACATCGTTCAGCGGCTTGTGCGTCACATTATAGGCCAGATAGCCGATACTGAACTCCGGCGCAGCTAAATAGTTGAAGTCGGGATTGCGCTCAAGTGCAGGGATATCTTCCAGCGGCGCGGCGCTAATAACGTGGCATTCATTGGTTTTGAGCTTTTGCACTTGCACCTTTGCATCGGGTGTAATCGAAAAAATCAGCTTGGCGAGCTTTACGTCGGCGGGGTTCCAATAGTTGGGATTGCCATTAAATTCAATCGTTGCATCTGGGATATATTTCCGAAAAATAAATGGCCCTGTTCCGACCGGATACTGGTTGATGTCCGATGGCTTGCCTGCTTTCAGTAGTTGCGCCGAATATTCGGCGGATAAAATCGATGCAGAGGGGGCTGTTAAATAGGGTAGAAAAGGTGCATAGGCTGTGTTCAGCGTGAAACGCACCGTATAGGGATCCAGCGCTTCAATTTTTTCAACCGTCTTGTTAAAACCGCTGATGGTCCAGAATGGTGATTCCGTCGGATACGCACGCCGAAAGGACATATTCGGATTGCGCATCCGCTCAAAGGTGAATACCACATCTTCAGCGTTAAAGTCGCGCGTGGGTTTAAACCAGGGTGTGTTATGAAATTTCACGCCATGTCGCAGATGGAAGGTATAGACCCGTCCATCCTCCGAAACGCGCCAGTCTGTTGCAAGACTGGGCTTAAGCGCAAGCGTATTGCGGTCAAAGCGGATTAACGTGTCATAAAGGGTTCGTCCTGCCGCCGCATAGTCAACGCCGTTGAACAGTTGACTCGGATCAAATCCCATCGGACTGGCTTCGGAACAGTAAACCAGCTGCTTGTTCGGCAATGCGGCACAGACGGCATTCAATACGCCTGTTGTCAATGCAACTGTAATGAGGGTCCTAAACGATCTTTCCAACGACAGCATCCCGATACATCGAAATGGCTCCTTCCCTCTTCGAGCAGCGTTATTTTGCGTAATTGATCCAGCACCTCATTCAAATTAGGCTTGATTAATATTTCCTCTTTGATATGTTGAAGATAGGAAGTCAGCGTGTTGTAGGAAATATTGAGTAACTGTGTCGCCTTTTTACGGTTAGGCTGCTGATACAGCATAAGAAAAATCTGCATTTCTTTGGCAGTCGGCGGCCTATAAAAGCAATGCTCTATGCTCAAATAATTTAGAAATAATACAACAGACAATCGATCAGAATAATATTCTTGGTAGAGTCGAAACAGATTGAATAAGCTGTGATGAAGGGGTAAGTCATAAGCCAAAACGGCAATTATTTTGCGTTTGTCCAGGCTTAAGATCGGTTGCTTAACCGTCCTTCGTATATAAATATGGCCTGAATCCAAAATGGAACTGTATGGTACACTGATTTTGCGCATGGAGCTTTCCAAGACATCGGAATCCAGGTTTTTCATCATTTCCATAGAACTACGACCAATGCTTTTAGCATCTATTTTCAAAGCGCTTTTCAAAGCATTTGCTATTTTATATATTCTCGAAGGGACAAAACTCTGTGTGTTCTGTAAATCGTCTGCAGTTAAGCCAATGAGATCGTCAGGTGATTGAAGTGCTCCTATATTTTTACGGAGATACACATGATGCGCATTGCTGAGAATAAATTTTCCTGTCTGCGCATCTTTTAGGTAGACTGGGAATTCCAATTCCCGAATAAAATCAGAAAAACAGCTCCCTATCCCTGCCAGCTGCTCCTGATCAAGTAAATGTTGTATTACCTGATTTTTTGAGAAACCCTTTTGGATGCCTTCCATTCCTGTTCCCAAGCCAGTTGTTAAGCAGTTTCCTGTTTGACATTCTAAAGGATTTTAAACTCCATACAACTCAACCGGCTTTAGCAGACCGTTGAAAAAGCCCACGCTAGAGGTGGCTGACCATATTTGCGCCTGGCTAACAGCCTGCTGGCGCTGCCAGCCGCCCTGCGCTTAAATCCGAGCCACCGGGTCAATCCATGCCATCGCTGAGGGCAGCTTAGCGCCTCTACTCGACAAGTCCGACGCCAGAAAAAATCGTTGGGTCGAAAAAATTGATTTTGAAGCCTGTTACACGCCGATTGATAATTTGATATTTATTTGGATAGGCAATGGGCGTAAATGGCTGCTCGCGTTTAAACACTTTCTGCGCTTCCAGATAGAGCTGAGTGCGCTTCGCAGTATCAATAGTTCGTCGTGCTTTCCGGCATAAGTCATCGAACACTTTGTTGCGCCAGTGCGAGAAACGCACTGTTTCCAGCCATTCGTCAGGATCATTACGTTCGCCAACCCATCCAATCAGTACAGCGTCATGCTCGCCTTTATGTACGCGTCTAAGGTATTCCGCCAATTCATACGTGACAATCTTGGCTTTCACGCCGATCTTTTTCCAATCTACCTGGATCATTTGAGCCATCAAGCGGGGGTCCGGGTTATAGGGCCGCTGTGCTGACATCGTCCAGAGTGCAAGGGTGAACCCGTTCGGATAACCCGCCTGCGCTAACAATTTCTTTGCTTGTTTTAAGTCGCGCGGCGTATCCCGCAGCGTTTTATCGTAAGACCATTGCATCGGCGGCATCAGCGAAACGGCTCTTTGCGCGCGGCCTCCGAACACTACATCAATAATCGCCTTTTTATCAATCGCCATATCCAATGCCCGGCGTACCCGCACATCGTCAAGCGGCTGATGCGCCATGTTGTACGCCAGATAACCCATACTGAAACCTGACCGGCTTAATACTTGGAGGTGAGGCACTTTCCGCAGCGTCACGATATCAGAGGGACGCGGAACAACGCTAACCTGACATTCATTCTTGATCAGTTTTTGCGCCCGCACGGCGGCATCCGGCGTGATAGCAAATATCAGTCTGGACAAGCGCACATCCTCAGGCTTCCAATATTCTAGATTGCCGTCGAAAACAATGGTCGAATCTTTATCATATTTTCGGAAAATAAACGGACCAGTCCCGACCGGCTTTTGATTGAACTCTGATGGCTTACCCTCTTTCAGCAATTGCTGCGCGTATTCGGCGGATACAATCGATGCAGCGTCCACGGCAAGCACAGAGAGAAATGGTGCATGAATTGAATTCAGCGTGAAACGCGCGGTGTAAAGATCGGGCGCTTCAATTTTAGAAATAATTCTCTCCAAGCCCTGAAAATGGGGAAATTCAGTCGGATGCGCTTTACGAAACGGCATGTCGGGATTGTGCAGCCGCTCGAAGGTAAAGATGACATCCTCAGCGTTGAAGTCGCGCGTGGGCTTGAACCACGGCGTGGTATGGAATTTCACGCCGCGCCGCAGGTGGAATGTGACTATCCGTCCATCTTCTGAAATTTCCCAGCGTTCGGCGAGACCAGGTTCGATGCTTGCCGGATTTTCAGGTTTGTATTCCAGCAGCCGATTGAAGATCGTTGCTGCACCGTAGATTCTATACCCGCCTCGCTTGTACCAGGATCAAACCCTCTTGGACTGATTTCGGAACAGTACACGAGGGGCTTCGTAGGCAAAGCGCGCTTTGTCAGGTCACGCGCATATGCGCCACTATAGGCCATCAGCAGGATGACAGCCGCTACTCTAATACGCCGGACGCAGACAGTATGATGGTTCATAAGCGCAGCATAGGAATGCTACCCGCAGCTCCGCCTATGAAAAGTACCCTTGAATCCATCGTACAAAATTTTTGATCTATATTTTTTGCTTTGTAGTTTTTTCATAAAAAATCAGCCTCTGTCATGGAGCTTTTATTCGGTGTGCGCAATTTGGATAGCACATGACGGAGGGTGAACGGGCTGACTATTTTGTTCCGAATATGGGTGATGTGGTTACTCATGGTTGGAACGGAAACCTCAAACTGTTGAGCAAGCACTTTACATTGAGAAGATTCGCGCATAGCAAGTAAAATCTGCATCTCTTTAGAAGTGGGTAAACTAAGAGGATTGAAATGGCTATCCAGTTGCAGATGCCGCAACATATGCTGAAAGGCCTTTGGTTTAGAGAACGGAAAAAACTGTCGATAGAGATCAAACAATCTTTGTAAAGGCAGTTGCGGGGTCAAATCCTGAAAAATAGTCAGAAATGCAATGACTCTTTTGTAGTCTCTGCTTGAAATGGGAGTTATGTTTACATGCTCAAGACCAATCAAGCCATTAACAAATATGTGGAGACTCTTAAAATTGACAGAGCTTTTCGTTGCCAGCACCGATTTTCATATTTCTCCATCCGTGCCAGATTATTGTGTTCAGAACTTATTATGGCTGAATCTAAATTCAGCTTCTCCTTTCTGTGAAGCACATCGTCTATATAAATCTCACGAGGAGTAACGCCAATTAAATCGTCCATGGACTTCATTCCATTAGATACAGCCTGACGATAGTTTGCCACTAAATGTTTTCTCGTCTGTGCGTCTCTTACATGACTTGCGTCAAAACAGTTTTCTACGAAATCAGATAAAAATTCGCCGCCACAACTGATACTTTTTAAATCAGGCAACATCTGAGCAGCATTCATACGGTTCCTCCAGACGATAAAATAATTTTACTGACTGAACACTCACTCTAATTGCTTCGGGGATTATGAATGAATCCCTTTTCATGTAGCCGGTTGAGGGCATCCCAATCGTGCCCCTTCCAAGCCCGATCCTTCTCATGCAGCGTCAGAGACAGCAGTGCGAGTACGGTCTCATCGATGGCCTCTTGTATCCAGCTCAGCGTCCTGGGTCATTGTACACCTCCTTCAATCAAAGGAGGCATGGAAACATCCGACTTTTCCAATCTCGGTAATAAGCGTGGCTGCAAACCGGCGTGTTGTTTCAGCAGTTGGATCGCCGCGCAAAATCTAGAATCACAACGACTCTCCCTTCCTATTGCGCGCCCCGTTTCTGCGCCTCCAACATCACGCGCCGCAGAATCGCATTCATCCGGGATTGGTAACCGCTCCCTTGCGATTTCAGCCATTCGAGTACATCCCGATCCAGACGTGCGGTGACCAGCGCCTTGGTCGGCTTGCAAAATTGGCCCCGAACGGCCGATTGCCATTGTTCATCGCTCAGCTCAGGAATGTCACGCGTATCGATTTCTTCGTCTGGCAGGGCAGCCAGACTGGATAGATTGGCTTTCTGCGCCGCTGTTAGAGGCGGCAATGTGTCTAAGGTATAGCTAACCGTTTTCTTGCTCATAACGTCGTCTCTCTATTGGCGTCGCCTTTCGGGCGGAAATGATCCGCACAATTTCGGTACCCTCCTGATCCCGCAGCGTGTGCGCAACCAGAAGCAATGGGCGATCTTGAACCAGGCCGAGCGTCTGCCACCTTTGTTCGCTGCCTTCGATGCGGTCTTGTACGGATACGTGCAGCGGGTCTCGAAATACCTGGCAGGCTTCTTCAAAGCTCACGCCGTGCTTTCGCTGGTTGGACTGGCTCTTGGCTTCGTCCCACTCAAACCGGATCAGCATACTCAATTATAAATACAAAACGTAAATAAGCCAAAAGCCAACATCGGATGGCTGTCCCTGAAATGCCTTCCAACCGCTCGCTCAGCCCATCCTGACCCCCCCCTTTTTCGCGCCAAGCCCACCGCCTCTAGCAGATCGGCGCGCAGACAACAAACGCGAAACGGTCTGTTTTGTGCTGTTTCAAGGTGGGTCCACGCCTCGGAAACTAAATACGCTGGGTCTCGCATATCAGAGACGCATCTATGCGCATCCTGTGCACGTAGAACGCTTTCTGAAGACGCCACAGAGGAGACAGGTGGAAATACGAACACCGAAGCCAGCGCCGCACGGCAACCCGTCAGTGAATATGCGCAACTGGCCTCCCATTCCCTCCATTTCCCGCCATTTTGTCTCCTTTTTACCCGCGGAAGTTGCTGGTTTCTGCGAGCGCGTGCGGGGAGTTGCGGGCGCATGTCGGCGCAACGCGCAGCGGGGCTGTAGACGCTTCTGCATAGGCTTTTGAAATTTCACACATTGATCCCAAAGCTGCATAGGGAGGTTCTTGTGTGCTGTCCATGTTCTGTGATCCATCTAACGCCCGCTCAGGTGGCCCAGCGCCTGGGCATGAAGGAACGCACGTTGGAACGCTGGCGCAACCTAGGGATCGGTCCGCCCTATCTTCGCCTGCCCGCCGCGTGCGTTACCGCCTCGAAGACATCGAGGCTTACGAGCGCCGTTACCTGTGCCGCGGCACTTCTCAGCATATCTACCGACAGCGGAGGCGCGGGCCTAAAGCCGCACGCGTCCGTAGCCACCCAGCCATTTGCGCATCCCGTCCTCGACTTCCGCAACCTTTCGCCATTTTGTTGTTTTTTGGCCGCTAGAAGGTGGCGGGCTTTGCCGGCCGCCTGCGGGTGAATGTGGCCGTTTGCGGGGTTTGCGCCCAGCGGCCCCGTGGACGCTCACCCCTCGGCTTTTCACACTGCGCGCATAAACCCACAACTCGTAAAGGAGGAGCCGATGCACACGCCATTTGATCAAGTTCGACATCTCAAACCCGGACAGGTCGCCCAGCGCCTGTGCGTGACGGAAAACACGCTGGAGCGCTGGCGCACGAAGGGCGTAGGCTCCTGGTATCTCCGGCTGCCGGGCCGGGTGGTCTACCGGGAAGCAGGCATCGAGGCCTTTGAGCGCCAAGTGCTGTGCTTGAGGACCCGCCATTGCGCGCCTACCGAGGCGGGCCCCAGCGTCCCTGAAGAAAAAGAGACGACAGGAGGCGCGTCATGAGTTTTCCCATCATCACCGCCGACGAACGGCTGGCCGAGCCGCGCGGTGTCAAAGGAGTGCTGATCGGCAAAAGCGGCATCGGCAAGACCTTGCAGTTATGGACGCTGCCTGCCGAGTCCACGCTGTTTTTCGATCTGGAAGCCGGTGACTTGGCCGTCGAAGGCTGGCTAGGCGACACGCTCCGCCCCCGCACCTGGGCCGAATGCCGCGATTTGGCCGTCTTCTTTGGCGGTCCCAATCCCGCATTGCGCTCCGATCATGTTGATTTCAGTGGAAAAAAGCCCCCTCTGAATCACGTATTTACCCTCGCGATTTTGATACATTCGCGAGGGGGTGATGAAGAGATGTATATCGTGGAAACCCTTGCAAAGAATCGGCGTCTGTATCCCAGAGAGGGCAAAGGATTTAAAACGATTGAGGGCAAAGGATTTAAAACGATTGGCGGGAATTGAAGAGATCGAAGGCGAGCGTCAAGAAGCGCATACGTGGGAAAGAGACAAGCCAGCGCTATAAGCGGCGCCAAGCGGTTGATCCGGTGCTGGAAGCGGACCGGGGCTGGCTGTTGAGCACACTGGAAGCGGACAGGAAAGCGCCTGTGTCCTACAGGCGGACGGCCCGCAAGTTGTAGGAACGAGGTGAAGCGGGCTTTACAGGCGCTGATACGCCCGTCCCCGCCTGTGTTCAGAAGTGGACGCACGAGTCAGACTCAGGCAAGCCTCGAAAAGCCTTCGTACCGCAGGCACATGTCGCCGGTGAATCCGTTTCAATTGGAGGGGAGCGAAGAAGCCATCCAGTGGGCTGGAGAGTGGGTCAAGCTCAAGGTTGCCCATTTTCATCTGTGCTACAGCGGTCTATTTTTCCGGGTGGCCTATCGGAACGAGCCGTTGGAAATGCGGAGGGAGGCCCATGATCCAGCCTTCCAGTTGTTCGATGGAATGGGCGCGAACGGGATGGACGACACGCCCCCAACGGTCGTCTGGAAGCGCCTGTCAGTCCAGGGTCGGAATTGGTAGTGTCCGGAATTTTGTGTGAGAGGCCAAGTCACCAAAATGACTTCATGGCATTCGTAAAACGTTCACCGAATAAAATTGCAAACTGATTGGCGGCCTGTCTCCATGTACAGGGAGGCATTTTCCAATTTTGTTCAATGTTTCGCAAAGTGAGAAAGCGCAATTTTTTAGCGGCTGCATCATTGGGGAAATGCCCCCGATTTTTAACGATTTTACGCAGTTGCATATGCAGGCTTTCAATCGCATTGGTCGTGTAAATCATTTTCCGAACTTCAGGCGGATAAGCAGAAAGGAATCCCCTGCTCCCATTGCCGCCGCCACATCTGGCTGATGATCGGGAATTTTCGGCCCCATTCACCCTTTTCAAAATCATCCAAAGCGGCTTGAGCCGCGTCGCTATGGGCGGCCTGGTAAATGGGCCTGAGCGCGGCGGCTCAGGTTTTGCGTTCTTTTCAATGGGCAAAAGACAGTGAATTGCGGATCAAATGGACGGCAGGTTTGACTGGGTCTGCGGATAGACGGTTGGGTAGCGTCCGGAAAGCCATGCAGCCCATCGACGACGGCAATGAGAAGATCGCTTAAGCCCCGATTGCGCAACTCATTAAAGACCTTCAGCCAGCATTTGGCGCCCTCGGTCTGTTCGATCCACAGGCCCAGCACTTCTTAGCAATCATCCGCGCCCATGCCTAACGCAAGAGATACGGCCTTGTTTTTGACACTCCCTTCCTCCCGAATCTGAAGCCGCAGCGCATCAAGAGACAATGGGAGACATCGCTTCAAGCGGGCGCGTCTGCCATTGTTCCACTTCAGCCAACACTTCATCGGTGAGGGTCGAAATGAGATCAGGCGAGACTTCAAGTCCGTACAACTCGAGCAAATGCCCGCGAATCTCACGCACGCTCATCCCACGTGCATCCATGCGGATCACATGATCCTCAAAGCCAGGCAAGCGCCGTTGATCTTTGGCAATGAGCGCAGGCTCAAACGTGGAAAGCCGGTCTCGCGGAATATCCAACGGTCAATCACCCGCAGGCGTGATCACGGTCTTCGCGCTGCTGCCGTTACGATGGTTACCCGTTTTTCCTTGCGCGCTCTGTTCAGCAAGAGGGTGGTTCAGTTCAGCCTCCAGCATCCGCTCCGCCAACCGTTTCTTCAGTTGACCTGCCAGTCCCGTTTCGCCTAACAGCGACTCCGCATCTTTGCTCTGTACCTGGCTCAGCAATGGGTCTATCCGTTCATCTGAAAATATTTTGCTGCTCTGAGTTCGCGGTGTGTCTTTCTTCATCTTGTCGATCATGTGAGTTCCTTTTCTTCATATCTTCACATGATCTCAACACACAAAATTCCTGACAGGCTCTCAACGCGCAGAAATCAAAGGACTCAAACTTCAGATCGCGCAACTCAAACGTATGATATTTGGCCGCCGCGCTGAACGGGGCCAGAAAGATTCGCTTAAGCGAGCGCCGTCCCGTTTGCAGGCGGTCTCCGATCCGAACCCGCGTGAGTCGCCCCGCCGTACCCCCTTGCCCGACCATTTGCCGCGCGAGACGGTCATTGACCCACCGGAGTCAATCATTTGTCCCAACTGCCAGGGTGCGTTGCATGTGATCGGCGAAGAAGTCTCTGAGCAACTTGAATACGTGCCGGGCCGATTCAAAGTGATCCGGCACATCCGGCCAAAGCACATCTGCCGCCGCTGCGTGCGGATCACGACGACACCGGCCTTTCGCCGGCCCTTCATGCGTGCTCTGCCGGGGCCAGGCCTGCTCGCACACGTGCTCGTCTCTAAATAGAGCGATCATCTGCCGCTCTACCGTCAGTCCGGGATTTACGCGCGTGAAGGCGTGCTGCTGGCCCGTTCAACGCTGGCGGATTGGGTGGGAGCGGCCCGCCATTTACTGTATCCATTGGTCGAAGCACTGCGTCATTATGTATTGAAGGCAGACACACTTCACGCGGACGACATCCCGGTACCGGTGCTTGAACCCGGCGCTGGTAAAACCAAAACAGGATGGCTTTGGACTGATGTACGCGACGACCGTCCCGCAGGCGATGCGACGCCGCCTGCGGTTTGGTTTGCCTATTCGCCCGACCGCCGCGCGCAACATCCGCAGGTACACCTGAATGCTTTCCAGGGTGCACTTCAGGCCGAGGGCTATGCCGGCTTCGATGCCTTATACGAAACAAAACCCATTCAGGCTGTCGCCTGCTGGGCGCACGTGCGCCGCAAGTGCTATGACCTTTATCAGGCGCAATCGTCCCCTCTGGCCGCTCAAGCGCTTGAGTCCATCCAGAAACTGTATGGCATCGAAATCCGCGTGCGTGGGCAACCGCCCGATATTCGGCGCGACGCACGGCAACGCCAAGCGGTGCCTGTGCTGGCGCAGTTGCACGGCTGGCTCGTGCACACGCTTGAGAAAATCTCTCAGAAATCGGCGCTCGCGGGCGCGATTCGCTCTGCATGGACTCGATGGGAGGCGATCACCCGCGATTGCGATCACGGCGCGCTTGAAATCGACAATAACGCGGCGGAACGCG
The DNA here is from genome assembly GCF_000227585.1 of Candidatus Glomeribacter gigasporarum BEG34. GTDB lineage: Bacteria > Pseudomonadota > Gammaproteobacteria > Burkholderiales > Burkholderiaceae > Glomeribacter > Glomeribacter gigasporarum_B. Next base: position 39,649 of record NZ_CAFB01000044.1, read on the forward strand.
CATTACGCACCGTGGCCTTGGGCCAGAAGAATGATTGATTCGCCGGTTCCGACGCCGGCGGGCACCGCGCCGCTGCACTCTATACTCTAATCGGCACCGCCAAACTCAACGGCTTCGACCCCTACCCCTATTTATACTCTGTGCTCACGCGCATCGCCGAGCATCCCGCCGACCGCGTGGATTGGACTGAACCCCAAAAGTTGGACGGTGATCTATGCTGCTTAAGCGAACCGAGCACGGTAGACGACCGGGCTCCACCCATTCAACTTCATCTTGATGCGGTCGTAGTGATAGTAGCGGATGTAGTCGTGCAGTCCTTCCCTGAGTTCGTTGATGTCGCGGAATTCGTTCGGAGGATAGAACTCTGACTTGAGCGTTGCGAAGAAGCTTTCCATCGCCGCGTTGTCGAGGCCATTCCCCTTGCGAGACATGCTCGGTGTGACTGTGTGCTGCTTGAGAAGATTGCCATATAAGGGCAACCGATACTGCCAGCCTGGGTCGGAATGCAGGATTGGGCACTCTCGCGGTTTCAGCCGATTAAACGCTTTTCCCAACATTGAAGCAACCCTATCAAACAGGGGGCCCTTGGCAATCTCGTACGAGACGATCTCGCCGTTGTATAGGTTCATCACTGGCGACAGGTAGAGTTTCTTGCCGCCAACGTTGAATTCCGTCACATCCGTTACCCATTTCTGGTTCGGATTGTGCGCTTGGAACTGGCGCTCGAGGATATTCGGCGCGGCGCGACCGACTTCGCCCCTGTAGGCGCGGTACTTCTTCTCTCGGACGCGAGACTTCAGCTGCAGTGTTCCCATGAGACGTTGCACGGTTTTGTGATTGATCAGCTTGCTTTCCTGACGTATCACAGCCGTGACACGGCGGTTGCCATACTGGCCCTTATGAACCTCGAAAATCCCGCCCATTCTCCGTTTGAGACCCGCAGACTCGTCCGGCATCTGCAGCGCCTTTTGCGGATAGTAAAAGGTGCTGCGTGCGAGGCTGGCCACCTTGAGCAAGCCAGCGAGTGGATATTGCTGCCTCAGCTCAAACACGACTTGCGCTCGCTCTCGTGCGCTGCCTGCTTCTTCGTTTGAGCCAAGGCCTCGAGTTTTTTTAGGTCAGCGTTCTCCATGCGAAAAAAGTTCAACTCCTCTAGGAGTTCCTCGCGGGAGCGTGCATCGTTCTTTGATGACTGAAAAGTAGCCTCTGGACTCTGGTTTTTCTTCATCCTGTTGTGACAGCTGTGGGAACCCCAAGACAATGCGTCAAGTCCGCCTTCTCTGTACTGACGTTCCCAGTGGCCGATCATGTCGAATCGCGGAATATCAAACAATGCGGCTGCCTGCCGTAGCGAGAGTCCTTCGTCCCGCACGCGTTTCAAGACCGACAGCTTGAATTCTACGCTGTGACACTTCTTCTCTTTCGTTTTCAGTGCCGTTGCGCCGTGCATCTTGTATACGGCAACCCACTTGCGCAGCGAGGAGATGTCGACGCTGTGGCGCCTCGCCACTGTCTTCAGGCTCGAATGGCCACCGCAATAGTCTTCGGTAGCGGTTAGTTTTGTTTGCTCCGTGTATTTCCCCATATCACCCTCGAGGTTGGTGTCCAACTTTCGGGGTTCAGTCCATGTAGAGTAGATAGATGTCATTCAGAACGAGCGCTCAGGCTATGGCTATCGCCGTGTGACTCGCGCTCTACAAGAGCGCCACAGGATTCCAGAGCGGCCAGCCCAAATCTGGGTTGCGGATATCACAATCGGCTGCCCTGCATGAATACGGCTTGATCGCTTCGATGAGTGCGGCGGCTCGCCCGTGCGATCACGTGCAGGCAAAAAGTTTGAGGAAAACGCTGAAGGTTGCAGAGGTCTAATAGATTGTAATTCTGATTACAAATCATTCGCTCTACCTGATGAGCTAAGCTGGCAGATTTTGAATTATAAGGGATTGAGAGCGGTTGAGCCGTTTCCTGCATCGCTGCCGTGCGCAAAGCGCATGAATTCAGATGTGGTCACCAAGGCGGATTTGCAGCATTTGGAAGCTAAACACATTCTGTACCCGTTAAAATGCAGCTTCTTGTCGAGGAATGAATCCATGCTGAATGAATTAGAGGCGCTTGCGCAGAAAATTGGCCGGTTAATCGACCTCAATGGCCAATATCGGCAGACGCAGAGCGATTTAACGCAACAACTGAGGCAGATGCGCGCAAGATGTGATGATATTCAGAATGCGCTTGAACAGGCGCGCCATGAATGCGCCGCGCTGCGTACTGAACGCGATGCTCTGGCAGTCACGATAGACGAGGCGAGCGCGCATTTGCACACCCTGCTTGAGAGGCTCCCGCAATCCTCCATCCCTGTTGAGACGCCAGCGCGGGCCGAAGATCATACATATGGAGAACACGCATGAGCGCCGCCCAGATCGAAGTGCACATTCTTGGTCAGCCTTACCGGCTGGCGTGCGCGCCTGAAAAACAGGCGGCCCTGCTTGAAGCGGCCGCGCGCGTGGACGCTGAAATGAATAAAGTGCGCTCGCATAGCGCCATCCGCGGCACAGACCGGATTGCGGTGATGGCCGCGATTTCTCTGGCCTCCGAGCTTCTGCTATTGCAGCGCAGCGTGCAGTGTGGAGAGGCGGTTCCGGCCCAGGAAATTCAGACGATCGTACAGCGCTTGAATCAACAGATCGGCACAGCGCTTGAACCACATGATCTTTTGTCGCCGGAAGATCATGCGGATAATATCGCTGTGGAGTAAGATTGACTCCCCTGCCTGGTTCGCGAAGGTCACCATTCTTAAACCGATACCCATAGGCAAATTGCGGAATGTGCAATATGGGCGCGCGCATCACTTGAGTCTGATGTACCCGAAATATTGCCGGACTGCATACTCTTGAATGTTCCGGTTCAAGATGCCGGCCAGACGGCCAAGGCGGGGAACACCCAAGCTATCGGGCCTGCTTTTTTTTAATTATTTTCCGGGATCCACCGCGATGATTAAACGGATGATGATGTCTGCACTATTTCTGGGCGCGCCGCTGACCTTGTGCGCAGCGCCGGATTCCGCGCCGGATGGCATGATGTCGCTCAGCGCGCAGGCCAGTGCACAGGTGCCTCAGGATGTCGTGCATATCACCTTATTTCATGAGCAGCAGGCAAATACGGCCGCGCCTTTGACGGCGGCGCTCAAGCAAAAGACCGATCAGGCGCTGCGCGAGGCAAGAGCGCAAAAACAGGTCGCGGTGCACACTGGCACGCTGGCGGTTTATCCATCGACCAATCGCGATGGCCGTATTACAGGCTGGCGCGGACGCACCGAGTTGGTATTGGAATCCAATCATTTTGAAGCAGCGGCGAAATTGGCTGGAAAATTGACCTCCATTCTGCAAATCGGCGATGTGCGTTTCTCCTTGTCTCCAAAGGCGAGCCGCGCAGCGCAACAAAAGCTGGCGCTGGATGCGATTGCGGATTTTCGCCAGCAGGCGCTCGCTGCTGCGAAAGCCTTTGGTTTTAGCGGCTATACGATCCGGAAAGTGAATATCGGATATAACGGCGCGGGGTTTGAGCCCCGCTCAATGAGGATGAGCGCCTATGCAGCGCCTGCGCCTTCCCAGGCTGAGGTTCCGGTGGAAGGAGGAAAGGCGCTGGTTTCGGTCACCGTGTCCGGTTCGGTGCAAATGAAATAATGAGCAAGAGCGCGCCGGCAGCCACCATCGGGAGCGACAGCCACTGTCCCATCGATAATTCGAGCGCCAGCAAGCCGAGAAAATCATCCGGTTCACGCGCGAACTCATCGATAAAACGCAGGCATCCATAACCCGCCAAAAAGAGGGCGGTCACCGCGCCGGTTGGCCTGGGCTTGCGGGCAAATAACCAGAGAATGAGAAAGAGCCCCGCCCCTTCAAGCGCAATCGCGTAAAGCTGCGACGGATGCCGCGGCAGTGCGTGGTAGCGCTCGAAAAAGTGCTGTAGCCCGTGCGCGGCGGCGTCCGCTTCGTGCATTGCAAGCCATGCCAGGTCGCTCAATTTCGCTTGCGGAAACAGCATGGCCCAGAAGGCATCCGGACGGGTCACGCGCCCCCAGAGTTCGCCATTGATGAAATTGCCAAATCGGCCCGCCGCGATGCCAAACGGGACCAGCGGCGCGACAAAATCGCTGACCTGCAGCAAAGCGCGCTGACGGCGGCGCGCGTACAAAATCATTGCAGCCGTCACGCCCATCAGCCCGCCATGAAAGGACATACCGCCTTGCCAGACTTTAAAAATCTCCAGAGGATGATTGAAGTAAAAACTGGCTTGGTAAAACAGCGCATATCCGAGCCGTCCGCCCAGGACAACGCCCAGCACGATATAGAACAGTAAATCATCAATCGCCTTTGCATTCCAGCCCTGTGCGGCGACATGCGGCAAGCGCAGCCGCCAGCGTCCCAGCATTGCCGCGCCGGCAAAAGCGACTAAATACATCAGTCCGTACCAGTGCACTGCAAATGAGCCTATCTGTACGGCAATAGGATTAAATTGTGGATGGATCAGCATTAGGTGAGATCCGCGCGGCTCTTGCCTCTATAAGAGCCGGGGTTCAGCGTGCGTATCAAGTCTTCAAAGATTCGGCGAATTTGGTCAAATAGTTGCTTATTTTCAGTCTTCACAAGCTCCAGCGCTGAGGACTGATAGGGTGACTGCGAATAGGTTATTTCTAAACTTTTTTCGGCGGCTTTGCTCAATCTGTTGATATTTTCCTCGAGCTGATCAGTGTGCAGTTCATTTATAATTACATTGTATAGCATTTTATCAACGCATTTTGTAATAGGAAGTGTTTGGAACTGGTAATCTAGATATTTAGTCAGAGATTGAGCACCCATAGGATGTAATAAAGTGGACAATTCTTTTTTATTTTCAACGATTTTATCGAATATTTCCATGTCTTGAAAGCGCTGAGTAATACGTGGGTCTTGCCAGTTAAGCCCAGAGTCCGAAGTAAGCCCCTTAAAACTATTTATGATATCTGGTGTGGTATCTTGAAACTCACCAGAAGGAAAAACGTGGAAGTGGGTAGAAAACATTTTTTATCCAATTTTTGTCATCAGTCTTTCAAAGTTTCAAAGGCGTTGTGTCCGCGCGCAACCGGTAACGTGTACCGCAATACGCGCAGCGCGCCTCGCCGTGTGTGACATCGATAAAGACGCGCGGGTGCGCGCTCCAGCGCGGCGTGCGCGGGCCTGGACAATACACAGGAAGGTCTTCAGCACCGACTTCAATCAATGGCGGGGTTTTATTGTCTTCCATAGACTCAATGCCCTGTTCGCGCGCCAGCCGGTCAGTTGGCCGGCTGGCTAGATTTTGCCATTGTGGTTAACTGAGCCGATGTACATCTTCTGCAAAAATGGGATCCCTCTGTTCAATCGGTGCAACAGAATCCATAAGGGCGAAAAAAGCCTCTTCAATCGTATTGCATGTGTGTGGCACTTTTCTGTCTTTTTCAGACAGACTTTTTTTGAGCGTCTCGACAGTTGTTTCTACAGTCAGTTTGATTTCATTTAACATTTCCCGCTTCGTCTGTACATCACAGTTAGGAGTATTCAGGATATCAATGATCGTCTGCGCATACTCATGCAAGTCATTGACAGCATTCTTGGCGGATGTGAATCCGAAAATACCGTAGGTTGCTTTCATATCTTCACCAGGCGGTATCCACTTCTGCCTGCTCATATCATCTGCAAGTTCGGTGCATGCAGTTTCAATTTGAGCATACCCTGCCCTCCCTGAAAATAACTGTTTTATTTCTTGCATTTTTATATTGATTTCATTGGATATGCTTTGAACTTCGTGCCGTTCCGCGGGCGGCACCAAAAGTCTGGTGAGTCTTGCCTGATAATCTTCATCGTTGTTATTTGCTCTTGCCAGATCATTATTAGAGTTTTGAGTCAAGGCTTGCAATATATTTGCAAGAGTGTTGTTACTGAACACAAATATCTCCTTGATTGAGTAAAATCAGCATTTAAAAAGATCAAAAATTTGAAGTAGACAATATTTCGATAAGATTTTCTGATCGGCTTGGCGTTCCTGATTTGTCCGAAGAATTATACAAATTGTGACCCGGATATTGGGTCACAATTTGTAAGAGGGCAGAAGCGCTGAACGGTGAGCGCCAGCATCTGGATGTCTGTTTACACAATCACACAGTCAAAATTGAGGGGAGGCCGCTTATCTGCTGAATTGGCAAGGCATGATCCACCAGAACCGGTAGAATTTGACAGACTGTCAGCGTTTGCTAAACTGTCTTGCGATGACATGAAATCAATGAACTTAGAAATAACAGCCTTAATTTGTCTGCATGTGATTAGAACCTCTGGGTCTTTTTCAGACAGGCTTTGCTCAAGCAGTCTGATGGCTGCCGACAGCGCCTGTTGAGTCTGTTCAATATTGGGCTTGTTGTCTGAAACGAGGCTTGTTGCAAGAGCGCAGAGTCTATCTAGCGCCTGCTCAGCAGAGCGAAACCCCAAAATATTGCACGGTGTAATAAATACATCTGCGGGCGCAATCCATTCTCTTACATGTATACCTTCAGGACCAATCCAGCTTTTTCGATTCATATCGCCTGCGAGTTGAGTGCAGGCCGATTGGAACTCTTCTTTCAAAAGATCTGGGAACAACTGCGTTATGCTTTGCATTTTTTCATTAATACGGCCAATGATCGTTGTAACCTCGCGCTTTGCTTCAGTATCTAAAGGAAGCGTCCCTCTTCCGAAAATTTTTTCTGCATAATCTTGCTCTCCTCTACGTGCCATTGCCATTGGATGATCGCTATCTGGATTGACACGAAGCGCTGCCGTTCCAAGATCAGCAAAAATACGGCTCAGACCATAATCTAGCGCGAGCATGAAAAACCTCTTGAAAGAGTAGAAAAATGAAAATTCAAAGAATATCATTTCTACGCTTCACCGATTTAATCGCTGCCGGCGCTGTCACGGGCCGGCGCGTGCTGATTCGCGCCGATTTAAATGTGCCGCTCGCCGCAAACGGCCAGATCACCGATGACACGCGCATCCGCGCGTCGCGCGCCGCGATTGATCTGGCGCGCAACGCGGGCGCGGCAGTGATGGTGGCCTCGCATTTGGGTCGTCCCGCCGAAGGGCAACTGAAAGCTGCAGATTCGCTTGCACCGATTGCACAGCGTCTTTCCGAACTGCTTGGCGTCAAAGTGCCGTTGATTCAGCGCTGGATTGATCAAGGCGTGGAAGTTTCGCCAGGCCAGGTCGTGTTGCTGGAAAACTGCCGCGTGAATATCGGCGAAAAAGCGGATTCAGGCGCGCTCGCGCAACACATGGCCGCGTTGTGCGATCTCTATGTGAATGATGCATTTGGCGCGGCGCATCGCGCCGAAGCGTCCACGCACGGCGTCGCGAAATACGCGCGCATCGCGTGCGCCGGGCCGCTGATGGCGGGTGAACTGGACGCG
>NZ_CAFB01000043.1 GCF_000227585.1 Candidatus Glomeribacter gigasporarum BEG34
CATGCGGATCGGTCTGGGCGGCGGCGCGGCCAGTTCAATGGCGGCGGGCGCAAACTGCGCCGCACTCGATTTTGATTCTGTCCAGCGCGCCAATCCCGAAATGCAGCGCCGCGCGCAGGAAGTGATTCATGCGTGCATCCAGATGGGTGAGCAGAATCCCATTCTGAGCATTCACGATGTCGGCGCGGGCGGTTTATCGAATGCCTTACCTGAGCTTGTGCACGGCGCGGGCAAAGGCGCGCGCATTGAATTCAGCCGCATTCCGCGCGCGGACCGGAAGATGTCGCCGCGGGAAGTCTGGAGCAATGAAGCGCAGGAGCGTTATGTGCTGGCGGTTGCGCCTGATGCGCGCGCGCTCTTCGAGGCGATGTGCGCGCGCGAACGCTGCCCGTATGCGGTGGTCGGCGTGGTGACCGACGAGCGGCAATTGCAGCTTGTCTGGACTGAAAACGGTGTCCAGACGCCCGCAGATATGCCAATGGATGTGTTATTCAACCATGCGCCGCGGCTGCATCGCACGGCTGAGCGCGCCAAAACAGCGTGCGCGGCAATAGATTTGACCGGCTTCAGTCTGGACGAACTGGCGTTTGACGTGCTCAGACATCCAAGCGTTGGCAGCAAAGCCTTTCTGGTGACGATTGGCGACCGCACGGTGGGCGGCTTGTCGGTGCGCGACCCGATGGTCGGGCCGTGGCAGACGCCGGTCGCGGACTGCGCGATCACCGCGATGGATTACGCGGGCTATCGCGGACATGCAATGACGATGGCTGAACGCGCGCCGGTCGCGGTTATCGATGCGCCGGCTTCAGCGCGCATCGCGATTGGCGAAGCGATTACCAATCTGGCGGGCGCGCCGATTGCGGCGCTGACGGAGATCAAACTGTCGGCGAACTGGATGGCGGCGTGCGGCAGTCCAGGGCAGGACGCCGCGCTCTACGATGCGGTGCGCGCGGTGGGTCTTGAGCTGTGTCCGGCGCTGGGCTTGAGTATTCCGGTCGGCAAAGATTCATTGTCGATGCGCGCCCAGTGGCGTGATGGGAAACGCGAGCGGGAAGTGATTGCGCCGGTCTCTCTGGTTGTTTCCGCATTTGCGCCGGTGACCGATGTCCGTCTCCATTTAACGCCCCAGCTCAGGCGTCCGGACGGATGCGGCGCGTCGGCGCTGATTGCGATTGATCTGGGACGCGGGCGAAACCGGCTCGGCGGCAGCATTGTGGCGCAGGTGACACAGCAGGCCGGTTCGGTTGCGCCCGATCTCGATCATCCAGAGGACTTGCAACGCTTTTTCACCGCGATTCAGCAACTGGCGGCGCAGCGCAGATTACTCGCGTACCACGACCGTTCGGACGGCGGCTTATGGGCAACGATCTGCGAGATGGCCTTTGCCGGCCACGTCGGCGTCTCGCTCAATGTTGATTTATTGACGCTGGAACACGGGCATGAGTCCGATTACGGCGACGCCAAAAACTGGGCGCGGCAAGTTGTGGGCCGGCGTGAGGAGCGGACGCTGCGCGGCCTGTTCGCTGAAGAACTGGGCGCGGTGGTGCAGGTGCGCGCCGCGGATCGCGAGGCCGTGTTTGCGGCGCTGCGCGCGCAGGGCCTGGCCGATTGCAGTTATGTCATCGGTCAGTTGAATGGGCGCGATACGATAGAAATCTGGCGCGATGCAAAAAAAATCTTCAGCGCGCCGCGCATCGATCTGCAACGCGCCTGGAGCGAGGCCAGCTGGCGCATTGCGCGTTTGCGCGGCCATCCAGCGTGCGCGGACGAGGAATACGGGGCGCTGCTCGATGCGCGCGATCCGGGATTGACGGTGCATTTGAGCTTCAATCCAGAAGAGGATATCGCCGCGCCCTTCGTTGCGTCTGGCGCGCGCCCGCGCATCGCGATTTTGCGCGAGCAGGGCGTGAATTCACATCTTGAGGCGGCATATGCCTTTGATTGCGCGGGATTCGCCGCATACGACGTGACGATGAGCGATTTGCTCGCGGGCCGCGCGTCTTTGGCGGATTTCAGCGGATTCGTCGCTAGCGGCGGTTTTTCATACGGCGATGTGCTGGGCGCCGGACGGGGCTGGGCCAAAACGATTCAGTTCAACGCGCAGTTAGCCGAAATGTTCAGCGCCTTTTTTGGGCGCGGCGATACATTTGCGTTGGGCATCTGCAACGGCTGCCAGATGATGAGCGCGCTGCAGGGCATGATTCCGGGCGCGCAGGCATGGCCGGAATTCAGCCGCAATCTCTCTGAACAGTTTGAGGCGCGGCTGGCGCTGGTCGAGGTCACAGAATCTCCCTCGCTGTTTTTTGACGGTATGGCCGGCTCGCGGCTGCCAGTCGCCGTTGCGCATGGGGAAGGGCGGGCGGATTTCTCGCGGCAGGGAAATAGGGAAACGGTGCATGTTGTGCTGCGCTATATCGACCCTTATGGCGCGCCGACGGAACGCTATCCGTTCAATCCAAATGGATCGCCCGCCGGCATGACGGCGGTGACCACGCCGGACGGCCGTTTTACGATTTTGATGCCGCATCCTGAGCGCGTTTTCCGCACTGTACAGATGAGTTGGCATCCACCAGAGTGGGGCGCGGAGAGTCCGTGGCTGAGGATGTTTTGCAATGCGCGCCGCTGGCTGGGTTAGAATAAAAAACATGAAATTCCTGTTCGACCTCTTCCCGCTGCTGCTCTTTTTCCTGGCGTTCAAACTGTGGGGCATTTTTGCCGCAACGGCAGTGACAATCGCGGCAACGCTGGCGCAGATTGTATGGATGGCAGTCCGGCGCCGGCGCGTCGAGCCCATGTTATGGGTCAATCTGGGGATTGTCGCGGTGTTCGGCAGCGCGACCCTATTGCTGCATAATGAAATATTTATCAAGTGGAAGCCGACCGCGCTGTATGGATTGTTCGCGGCGGCGCTGGCGGTTGCACAGTTTGGATTCGGAAAAAATCTGATTCAGGCGGCGCTCGATAAACAGATCGCGTTGCCCTCCCGCATCTGGAGCCGGCTCAATATGGCCTGGATGGCGTTCTTCGCCGCGCTGGGATTGCTCAATCTGGTGGTGGCGTATCATTTTTCGACCGCGGCATGGGCCCACTTTAAACTGTTCGGCGCCACCGCGTGCCTGGTGATTTTTATCATTGCGCAGAGTCTATGGTTGATCAAATATCTGCCGAGAAAATAGACCGCGATGCGCTGCGTGCACGTATTGAAGCGCGCCTGAGAAGCCGCTTTGCTCCGCCGCATCTGGTCGTGGAAGATCAGAGCGCGGTGCATGCCGGGCATGCGGGCGCGCAGGCGGGCGGGCATTTGCGCGTGCTGATTATTTCTTCGGAATTCGAAGGACAAACGCATATTGCACGCCATCGGAAAATTTACGAAGCGCTCAAGCCATGGATGCAGAAGGGAATTCATGCGCTCTCGATCAGGGCCTTAACGCCTGAAGAATTCTCTGCAGCGTCCTAGGGCCTAGGCTGATTTCCGCATGCTGTATCCATTTATTTGAGATCAAGGAGTGTAAAAATGATGCCGCTTTCTAATATTCCACCTTATGATGAGATATATTTGGGCCAAGACACCGCTCCCATGGAGCGCGTTTTAGATAATCTGGAATTATTTCAGAATAATCCCTCGCGTATTCCAGAGAATATAAGCGAGGCATTTAAATCATGGACGATTGACGAAGTTCAATGGACGCATGATCAGGCTCAATGGGAGTCTGCTATTCAGTCAGCGGCTCAGCGAGTACGATTTTTCAATCTTGCACGGAATCCGCGGATCTTACAATCCATTCCTGATGTCCAAACTGGAAGCCGCTTAAGTACAGAAATACAGGCTTCTCCAATTGGAAGACCCAACTGTCAATCAGGCTTCATAGTGATGACTGAAGACGGGTGTAATTTTTACCCTGATTGTTCAAATCCAGAGCACCTGACGCTTCCCTTATTATTAGCAAGAATCGGGGACACTCTAAAAGAAGTCAAAGAAGGAATACTTGCGTGTGTACGGGTGGATGGCGCACCCCCATCCAGTTTCAACCTTACACAAGGAGATATTGATGGGACAAAGGAGATGACGATTGGCGATTTTGCGTCTCAGAAAATTCCCCTTGTTTCAGTCAAGCATCTGCCGGATATATTCCACTATTCAGAATTACGGCACCTCACGCATATTCGCCTTCATGGCTTACTCGATTTGAAAGACCTCCCTGAGTCGTTGCATCAGCGGAATTTACCCTTTCTTCAAGAGGTGGAAGTGCACAACTGTCCCTCCTTTGAAGAAAGGGATGCTGAGGGAAGGGAGATTTCTTTAGGCGATCATGTGGAACTCATTGTGCATTGTGATTCTGAACTCAGCCCTCTTCTTCCAGAAGAGTAAGTCTCTATATCAATAATGAGTGAGTGATCGCGCACTCTCAATTTATTGCTCCATTTCTGCTGATTGACGCGGGCAACACTTTCATCAAATGGGCGCTAAACGAGGCCGATAGCGCGTATTTCGCGCAGCAAGGCAGGTTTGCGCAGTGGCATGTGCGCCGTGCGACCTCAGTATCCGCAGAACCCGACTGGTCAGATGCGCCTGCGCCGGGCAGCGTCTGGATTTCCAATGTAGCAGGTGAATGCAGCGCGCAGCGGATTGAAACCCTGATTCGCGCACGCTGGCCGGGGGTTCCATACCATGCGGTTCGCGCACAAGCTTCTCAGTGTGGGGTGCATAATGGATATCGCGAGCCTCCGCAACTGGGCAGCGACCGATGGGCGAGCCTGATCGGCGCGCGCGCCGCCTGGCCGGACGAATCAGTGCTGATTGCCGCGCTGGGCACCGCAATGACGCTGGATCTGCTCGATGCAAACGGATATTTCGCGGGCGGATTGATTGCGCCGGGCGGGTATTTGATGATGGAGGCGCTGGGACGGCATACCGCATTGCTGCCGACGATCACGCCAGAAGACCAGGATGCGTGCGCAACGCATGCGGATGCAGATGCGCGCGCGCGCTTTGCAACGGATACGCAATCCGCATTGCGCGCCGGGTGCCGGCTTGCCCAGGCCGCGTTGATTGAGCGCGTTTGGCAAGCCGCCCGTCAGCGTTTGAATGCGCCGGTGCGTTGCGTGCTCAGCGGCGGCGGCGCGGCTAGGATGCGGCCCCTGCTGAGGATGGATACAACGTATTGCGAGCATTTGGTGTTGTTAGGTCTTGCGCGGATTGCGCAGGCTGACGGCGCGGCGGCGATGCTCTAGCTCCCTTGTGTGCGGATGCGGCGCAACAGCGCGCTCGTCGAGCGCTGGTATTCGAACGGGATCGACACCGCGCGGCCGCCCCAACGCCGCGCCAATGCGGCTTCAGGCAGTGCGTCCATATCATAATCTCCACCTTTGACCAGGACATCAGGACGCAGAGCCTCGATCAATGCCATTGGATTGGATTCGCTAAAGCGCACGACCCAATCGACGCTTTCAAGCGCGGCAACCAGCGCCATCCGGTCTGCTTCATCGTTGATCGGGCGTTGCTCGCCCGCCTCGCCCTTGTTCAGCGTGCGTACGGAAGCGTCGCTATTGATGCCGACAATCAGACATGTGCCGAGCGCGCGCGCAGCGTCTAAATAACTGATATGGCCGCGATGCAAAATGTCGAACACGCCGTTGGTGAAAATCACCGGCGCAGGCAGAGTTGCGCGCAATGTGGCAAGCGCATGACAATCAATGAGTTTGCGTTCAAAATGAGCGGCCATCGTCAATCAGCGGCGGACATCCGCTGTTAGAATCTAGCGCCAAGCGCATTTAGAGCATTTTTCAGCGAGATTGCACAAGGAACGAGCGCGAAGACAGTATGCACAATACGGCGAGCGCGAAGTGACACAGTGCAAGCCGCTGAAAAATGCTCTAGCGCATTTTTCAGTCTGTAATCTCTCCAATCAGGCAATTATATTGATACGGCATGTTGCCCGCACAAACACAAATCATCGAAGCCATTTTTACCGATGCGGTTCGGGAACTGGCGCATTCTGCTCCATCTTCCGACGCTACGGATATATCCATTACGCTGGAGCGGCCCAAGATCGCCGCGCACGGCGATCTTGCAAGTACGGTTGCCTTGCAGCAGGCGAAGGCATGGGGCGTTTCCGCCCGCCGGCTGGCGCAGCAACTGGCAGATGCGGTACAGGCGCATCCGCGCGCGTGCGGCCTGATTGAATCGGTTGAAGTCGCCGGGCCGGGCTTTATCAATGTGCGCATCTCCGCGCAGGCGAAGCAGACCGTGGTTGCGCAGATATTGGCGCAAAAGGCGCAATTCGGCTGGAAGCCGTCGACGCCAAAAGGCAGGCAGCGCGTGTTGATCGAGTTCGTATCTGCGAATCCTACCGGGCCGCTGCACGTGGGCCATGCGCGCCAGGCCGTATTGGGGGATGTGCTGGCGAATCTGCTGGCAACGCAAGGCTGGCAGGTGCAGCGGGAATATTATTACAACGATGCCGGCGTTCAGATTCAGAATCTGGCATTGTCTGTGGCCGCGCGCGCGCGCGGTCTTCAGCCGGGCGATGCCGGCTGGCCGGACGCTGCCTATCACGGCGAATACATCGCGGATATTGCGCGTGATTATTTAATGGACGAAGAGGGGAAAAGCGATGCAGGCGATGCGAATGCTCTAGAGCATATTCGGCTTTTTGCCGTTGCATACCTGCGTCGTGAACAGGATGCGGATTTGCAGGCGCTGGGCGTTCGGTTTGATCAGTATTACCTCGAATCCTCCCTGTATCGCACTGGACGCGTTGACGCAACGGTACAGGCGCTGTGCGCTGCGGGTAAAACCTATATGAGAGAGGGCGCGCTCTGGCTGAAGACGACGGAAGAAGGTGATGATAAAGATCGCGTGATGCGTAAATCAGACGGGTCATATACCTATTTTGTGCCGGATATCGCGTACCACCTCACCAAGTGGGAGCGCGGTTTTACGCGCGCGATCAATGTGCAGGGCGCAGATCATCACGGCACGGTGGCGCGCGTGCGCGGCGGTTTGCAACAGTTGGCGCGGGGCGCGCCAAAAGGATATCCTGAGTATGTGCTGCACAAAATGGTGACGGTGGTGCGTGATGGGCAGGAAGTGAAATTGTCAAAGCGCGCGGGCGCTTATGTCACGGTGCGCGATCTGATTGAATGGTCTGGCGCGCGCGCGCCGACTGAAGAGAATGCCTTATTAGATGAAGGCGAAGCCATTCGGCGCGGGCGCGATGCGGTGCGTTTTTTTCTGGCGTCGCGGCGCGCCGATACGGAGTTTGTATTCGACGTCGATCTTGCAGCGCAGCAAAATGATCAAAATCCCGTCTATTATGTGCAATATGCGCATGCGCGGATTTGCTCGGTACTGGCGCAGTGGGGCGGCGAGGAGGAACGGCTGATAAACGCGGACGTTACGGTATTGACCAGTGAAAGCGAGCGCGCGCTGCTGAGCTGTCTGGCGGATTATCCCGATCTGCTCAGGCGCGCCGCCGATGAGCTGGCGCCGCATATGCTGACTTTCTATCTGCGCGCGCTCGCGAGTTGTTTTCATAGCTTTTACAATGCCGAGCGCATCCTGGTCGATGAAGCGCTCAGGCGCACGGCGCGCATTGCATTGATTGCGGCCACGCGCCAAGTGCTTGCGAATGGCCTGGCTGTAGTGGGTGTGCGTGCGCCCGTGAAAATGTAGAAGTCATTTTCTAAAATATTTTCAACTGATTGCAACAATGGCCAAATCACACCGCCTCCAAAAGCAAAACGGGGGCATGTTTATCGGGCTTGTGCTGGGACTGATTGCCGGGCTTGCGATTGCAATTGCGGTGGCGCTGTATATCACCCGCGCGCCCAGCCCGATTGTGCAAAAAGATTCGGCGCCTGAGCGCCTGATGCCGTTTGTCCCCTCGCCGTCCGACCCAAACCGCTCGCTGCAGGGTCAGGCGCCGGCCGAGCCTGCGCCCGCCGCGCCGCTCGCCGCTCAGTTCAGCGGCGCGCAGCCTGAACAGACGCGAAATCAGACGCCGCATGTCTCCGAAGCGTCGCCAGATGACACCCAAATCATCGAAGTATCTCCCCCGCCAGTTGAACAACCTGCTAGCCGCGCACCAGAGAAAGAGGAACCTGTTTCAGCCAGGCCCGCGCCGTCTCCAAGTCGTCCTGCCGCGCATGAAGCGCCGCGCGCGGAGATCAACACAGGCTATTATTTGCAGGCCGGCGTGTATCGGGCGCCTGCCGATGCCGAGGCGCGGCGCGCTCAGCTTGCGCTGCAAGGTTTTGAAGCGGGAGTGAGCCGGCAGGGCAGGGGGAGATATATGACCTATCGGGTCCGGATGGGACCGTTTATGCAATTTGATGAAATGCGCAATATGCGTCAGCAATTGACTGAAGCGGGCATCCGCACCGTGGTCATCCGTTTCCGTAAAGCACGAAATATGGAGTAAAAATGAAGAAGCTGCTGTTAATGGGGTTGATATGGATGGGATGCGCCGCTCAGGCGGCGCCGGCGCCTGCCGCACCGCAGGCCGGCAAGGATTACAAGGTGCTGGAAAATCCGCAACCGGTCAATGCGCCGGCGGAAAAAATCGAAATTCTCGAATTTTTCATGTATGGTTGTCCGCATTGTGAGCATTTTGAGCCGGTGCTGACAGGATGGGTGAAAAAGCAAAGTCCGGACATCGTTCTCAAACATGTGCCGCTTGCTTTTAACAAAGCCTTGGCCGCGCATCAAAAGCTCTATCATGCGCTGGATGCGCTGGGTCTGGCGGATCAATTGACACCTTCGATCTTTAAAGCCATTCATACCGAGCGGAATTATTTGCTGACGCCTGAAGCGCAGGCCGCGTTTCTGGCAAAAAAAGGCGTCGACAAGAAAAAGTTTCTGGCCGCTTATCATTCATTTGAAACGGCGAACGCGGTACAGCGCGATAACAAATGGATGGCGGACTACAAAATCACGGCCACGCCGGCTCTGATTGTGCAGGGCAAATATGAAACTTCGCCCGCCATGACGAATAATCTTGAAGATGTGATTTCGGTGCTGGATTTTTTAATGCAACAGATTAGGGCGGAGAAGATGTAGGATTCCGAGCGCCGCCCGACCAGAGCATTTTTCAGTGAGATTGCACAAGGAGCGAGCGCGAAGACAGTATAAGTAATACGGCGAGCGCGAGGCGACGCCGTGCAAGCCGCTGAAAAATGCTCTGATTCTTGGGGGACTATCATGCAGATCAAACAAAGCCTCTTTTATAAAGCGCTGGTTTTATTTGGGATACCGCTTACGGTTTCCGCGCAGTCGTTGACCGTGTGTACGGAGGGCAGTCCGGACGGTTTCGATGTGGTTCAATACAATTCCTTGATTACGACCAACGCATCGGCTGATCTGATCTTTAACGGCCTGGTGGCGCTCGATGAATCGACGGGCGCGGTGATTCCCGCGCTCGCCAGACGTTGGGAAGTCAGCGACGACGGACTCAGTTATACTTTTTATTTGCGTCCTGGCGTGCAATTCCAGACGACACCCTATTTCAAACCAAGCCGGGCATTGAACGCGGATGATGTGGCGTTCAGCTTCAACCGGATGCTTAATCCAGATCATCCGTGGCATCGGGTACCCGCAGGCGGCGGATTTCCGCATGCGCAAGCGATGCAGTTGCCGCAACGGATCAAATCAATTGACAAGCTGGACGGGATGACCGTGCGCTTTTCGCTGAACGAACCGGCGGCGACTTTTCTGCCGATATTGACGATGGGTTTTGTGTCGATCTACTCAAAAGAATATGCGGATCAGTTATTCAAGGACAAACGCACGGCGGACATGAATACCAAACCCGTCGGCACAGGCCCGTTCATGCTGCGCGGTTATCAGAAGGATGCGCTGATCCGCTACGATGCGAATCCGCATTATTGGGACGGACGCCCGAAGGTGGAGCGGCTGCTTTATGCGATTACGCCGGATGCCGCGGTGCGGATGCAGAAGCTAAAGGCGGGCGAGTGCCAGATTGTCTTGTCGCCGCGCCCGCAGGATGTGTTTGCGGTCAAGCAAGGCAAAGTTTCAAAAGAGATCAAAGCGGTCGAGACGCCGGCTTTTATGACCGCTTTTGTCGCGCTCAATACGCAGCGCATACCGCTTGACAACCCGAAAGTCCGTCAGGCGCTTAATCTTGCATTCGATCGCGAGACTTATCTGAAGGCTGTGTTTTATGGTACGGCAAGCCCGGCCTATCATCCGTATCCGCCGTCAACATGGAGTTATGCGAAAGGGATTCGGCCCTGGCCGTATGACCCTGAACAGGCAGCGAAGCTGCTGATCGAGGCAGGTTATCCCAAAGGCTTTGAAACGGCGATCTGGACGCGGCCGAGCGGCAGCGCGCTGAATCCAAATCCGAAGGTTGGCGCTGAGTTATTGCAGTCAGACTTGGCAAAGATTGGCGTGCGCGCAAAAGTGAAGATCGTTGAATGGGGCGAGCTCATCCGCCGCGCAAAACAGGGCGAACATGCGCTGTTATTTATGGGATGGAGCGGAGACAATGGCGATCCAGACAATTTTATGACGCCGCAATTCAGTTGCGCGGCGGTAAGGGCCGGAGTGAACTTTGCGCGTTTCTGTGACCCAAAACTGGACCAATTGATTCAGGAAGCGCGGACAAGCTCAGATCGGGCGCAGCGCACGCAAGCCTATCTTGATGCGCAGCAGATCATTCATGAACAGGCGCTTTGGATACCGCTTGGACATCCCAATGCCGCCGCATTGATCCGCGGTACGGTGTCTGGTTATCGCGTCAGTCCATATGGCCGTCAGAACTTTGCAACGGTATTGATCCGCTGAAGGCGCAGCTTATTGCAAGCAAGGTCACGCATCGTTTTCCGAACTATAGCCAAGCGCATTTAATTTGAGACAAGGAAGCAGCCGCGAAGACAGTATACAAATACGGCGAGTGGCGATGACACCGTATCAGATTAAATGCGCTTGGCTATAACGCACTGAAAAAATGCGCTAGCGCAACATATCATGCAAAGATTCAAATACCTGTTCCGGCCTCAGTTCACGCAAACAATTCAAATGGCCCAGCGGGCACTCGCGCGCAAAACATGGGCTGCATTCAAGTTGCAGCCATTGCACGCGCGCGGTGTTTGAAAGCGGCGGCGTATGACGCGGATCGCTGGACCCGTAGAGCGCGAGCAGCGGCCGGCGCAGTGCGGCAGCAATATGCATCAGCCCTGAATCATTGCTAATCACAGCGCTGGCATAGGCAATCAATGCACAGGCTTCATCCAGCGAGGTATGTCCGCATAGATTGCGGACGCGCGGCGCTCGTTCAGCAATCGCCTGCGCAAGCGGCGCGTCCTTTGATGAGCCAAGCGCAACAATGCAGGTCGTTGGAAATGCCTGAGCAATGCGTTGTGCAAGCATTGCAAAATGTTCAGCCGGCCAGCGTTTTGCCGGTCCATATTCAGCGCCCGGGCAAAACACAATGAGCGGGGCTTGAGCTTCCAGCGAGAAACGCGCTAACACCTGAGTCTGTTCATCGAATGCGATTTCAAGGCGGGGAGCTGGCAGAGGATCCGGCAGCGGCGCGCCGGGCGCATATGCAAGTGCGGCGTAGCGCCGCACCATCGGCGGCCGTTCTTTTTTGCACGGATTTGGATGCCGACTATTCAATAGTCCGTGGCGATGCTCTCCGTGATAGCCAATACGTAATCCGATACCCGCAAACCACGGAATGACAGCGGATTTTGCTGAATTCGGCAATATATAGGCGGCGGCGTATTTCGCTGCGCGCAGCCTTTGCGCCGTTTGCCAACGGCGCCATAACTGCAGTTTGCGGCGCGCGAAATCGGTGAGATAGACGGTTTCGATTTCTGGCATCCGTTCAAGCACAGGCGCGACCCAGCGCGGCGCAATGGCATCGAGCCTCAAGCGGGGATACCGTGTTTTCAGCAGTGTAAAAAAGGGTTGCGCCATCAGCGCATCGCCGATCCAGTTGGGCGCGATGATCAGGGCGCGGTTGATTGTAGCCACTTCAGGGCTTTTACCTATACCTGCGTTGAGCAAAGCTTCATATCATGGACAGAACCGTACACACTGTGGAGATATCCATGATTCCAAATATCGTAGTAAAGGCGAATATCATACCAGGCGTTGCCGGCACTCTAGAAATGCAGGCAGCGATTGAATACTGGAAAACGCAACAAAGACAGGAAGGTGTTTCTGATCGAGACATTCGCATGGTAGAAGAGGCCATTCAGGATAGTTTGAATGGTGAAGATATGGATGATTTTGGAAGGCGATATTTTGTGCTCAATGCGTTTGCTCCAGAAAATTCTAGCGTACTTCAGATCGGCATTACCACATTGCCCGAAATATTCGGATTCGATGAATTTCAAGAAATTGAACATTTTGAAGTCCATTATGCCAAGAATCTAAAAAAATTACCGATCTCTATGAGTTTAATGACGAAGATCAGACATTTTGAAATCAATTATTGCGGACTCGAAGAGATTGAGGGCGACTTGATCAGGAATAATCCAGACATTGGTTTTTTTAGTGTGCCAGAAAATAATCTTTCTACCATTCCACCAGAAATAAGCGATTTAAGAAATATAGAAACCCTGGATTTATCTTATAATAAAATAAAGTTTCTCCCGGATGCGATAGGAAACCTGAGAAATACAGAGGCCTTAGACCCAGAGCTTAAATTGAATGATAATGAACTCTGTACTTTACCGGTCTCAATTGAGATGTTGACAGAATGGTCCATCGCTTATCGGAACAATCCTTTTGAAATGCAAAACCCATTTGGTTGCATCCCGAGACATCAAGATTCAGGCAAAGCGCTCATCATTCAACTGTCTCAGTATAAAAACTATTTCAGGAGCCCTGAAGATGCGCAATGGCTCGATCTAACGATGCGTTTGATGCAAATAACCGGCGCTTGATGGCATAGTAAAACTCAACCGGATGATGCCAGCACTTTATTACACATATTTCACTTTCCTCGATGCGCGATGCTAGAATATACGCGACGGGCCTCCTCGCATGGCGGCGCGGTTAACCGGGTCAGGTCGGGAACGAAGCAGCCACAGCCGTTTTCCGCTAGTGCCGAGGGTCCGGCTCGTCGCCCCTGTTTTCTCTTTCCATGACTTATCAAGTACTTGCGCGCAAGTGGCGGCCAAAAGACTTTGCCTCACTGGTTGGGCAAGCGCATGTGGTTAAGGCGCTCACGCATGCGCTTGAGCGGCAGCAACTGCACCATGCCTATCTGTTGAGCGGCACGCGCGGCGTTGGAAAAACCACATTAGCGCGCATTCTGACCAAGGCGCTCAATTGCGAGACGGGCATTAGCGCAACGCCATGCGGCCAATGTCAAACATGCGTTGAAATCGATGCGACGCGCTCGGTGGATTATATTGAAATGGATGCCGCTTCCAACCGGAGCGTCGATGAAATGTCTGCATTGCTTGAGCGCGCGATCTACGCGCCGGTCGCCGCGCGCTTTCAGGTCTATATGATCGATGAAGCGCATATGCTGACGCATCACGCCTTTAACGCGATGCTGAAAACGCTTGAAGAGCCGCCGCCGCATCTCAAATTTATTTTGGCGACCACTGATCCCAAAAAAATTCCTGTCACCGTGCTATCGCGTTGTCTTCAATTCAATCTGAAGCAAATGCCGGCCGAGCAAATTTCTGCAGCGCTTGAAAAAATACTCGTCGCGGAAAATGTGCGTTTTGAGCCGCGCGCAGTCCATTTGCTGGCGCGCGCGGCACACGGCAGCATGCGCGATGCATTATCACTGACGGACCAGGCCATCGCGTATGCGGCGCGCGACTTAAGCCTTGCAGCGATCCGGGAGATGCTCGGCGCAGTGGAGCAGCGTTATTTGGTTCAGTTGCTCGATGCGGTTGTGGAACGCAACGGCGCCGCTGTGCTTGAGCTTGCAGATGAAATGGCAGCGCACAGTGTATCGTTTGCGCACGCGCTGCAAGATCTGGCGAGTCTGCTGCATCAGATTGCGTGGAGCCAATATGCGCCGGACTCCATTCCCGATGCCGAGGTGAATGGTGAAGAGATTCGCCGCTTTGCGGGCGTATTGCCGCCCGAAGAGGTGCAACTCTATTATCAGATTGTCACGATTGGACGCAGTGAGCTGGGGCTGGCGCCGGACGAATACGCGGGTTTTACAATGACATTGCTCAGAATGCTTGCGTTTTGCGCTGTCGATGCCAATGATTGCCGCACGCCTCAAACAACGTCAAAAACAGAGGCACGCAGCGCCTCGCCCGCCCGTGCAGCGTTGGAGGTGTTAAATGGCGTGCGTTCCGTGGATGATCAAGCCGCTGTGCAACGCCAGCAGGACGCCGAGCGTGCGCTCAAGCAAGACCCTTTCGTCAAGCAACTCGCGCGCGACTTCGGCGCCACGCTGATTCCAGGTTCGGTGCAGTGATCGATCAGATCGCGCACAAGTTCTGAAAATACCTCAATCCTTAAGGAGTTTTGTCACGATGAAAGGCCAACTGGCGGGCTTGATGAAACAAGCCCAGCAAATGCAGGAAGAAATGCAGAAAAAACAACAGAAGCTGGCGTTGATCGAAGTGGAGGGGACCGCGGGCGCGGGACTGGTGAAGGTCGTCATGAGCTGTAACCACGAGGTGCGGCGCGTATCCATCGACCCCAGTGTGCTGGACGAAGATAAAGAGATGCTTGAAGATCTGGTTGCCGCTGCGTTTAATGACGCGTTGCGCAAGGCCAGCGCAGCGGCTGAAGAGGAAATCGGCAGTATTGCGAGCGCGCTATCGCTGCCGTCGGGTTTTAAGTTGCCCTGCTGAGCGGGTGATGCGCGTTAGGCTTTGATCTCCTGATTCTGAGGTCCGGAATTGAGTTTAAAGTACGCCAATTTGAATCATGACTTGCCTGAACAGCGTTTGATTACTGAGGGAACCTCTTCTGCGATATTCAAAGAGCGTCTGTTCTTTAAACGGATATTGCAGAATATCAAACATCAATGCGAGTTGCGCCAAGTCGACCATTTCACGATAGTACAAATCGCGTTTTAGAAACGGGGCATGACATATCATGACCAAAGGTATTCCGAATGAGTGAGGATTACTACTGGATTCCAGAATTTTTCTGAGGAAATCGATAAATACCAGCCGTATCATCTCGATACTAATTTTTCGGTTATTTATAAAAGTCTTCTTGATCGGATAAAAATATACATCGCACAGCAAATAAAAAAATGGATAATACTGTATAGCACCTGAAGACTCAAAAAAGGATATCAAATCATTGATGACTTTTTCTTTTGAGTAGAGTATATCGATACTGCGGGCTGATTTATATAACACCCTGCTGAAATAGCATTCTCCTTTCCGAATAACATAAAGACGGGAATTATAGGGTTTATACTTTTCCCAATATTGTTTAACTTCTTGTTGACAAAAAACTTTTGTATCAATATCAATAAAAAAAGAAGAAATATGACGGTGATAATCTGTATTTTCGCAGAGTCCAATAACGTCAGACCTGGATGCGAAAAAAATTTTTTCAAATGCCCCAGTGTCACCCATTGGAAAAAATATACTGTCATTAATGAGTAAAACGCGCTGGTATTCAGAAATCCTATCGAATCCTACTTTGAGAATCGCATCTTTGTATGAGCCAAAATCTCTTCCGACATTTTGGCGCATTATCCGGAAACGGCAGCGCTGGTCGAGATAGTCTTGATCCGCTTGTCTCAGTTCGTGCGGGACGGCAACCGCAACATCATATCCCAGCTTGATTAAATAATCGAGTTGAGACTCTATAAATACTGAAAGATCGCTCAATTGATAAATAGAAAAGATCGCCAGACGGTTGGATTTTTTTTCTCCAAGAACGATCAGGTGGGATTTCTTCCAATAGTCTCGAAGCCAATAGACCAATCGATCTTGAACGGCACAGAGTAGTCTATGAATGCCACTGAAATAAATAAGCTGAGCAAAGCGTTTAGAAATAAGTTTATGCATAGGTTATAGAATTCCTAAAATAAAAAAACTATAAACACCGGTCCGAAACGATTCGCCCCCGCTCCAACGTGATCACCCGATTACAAATTTGATGGATCAATTCCTCCTGATGTGAGGCCAACACAAGAATCTTGGCTTTCTGGATGATTTTCTGTAATTTCTGGCCCGCTTTTTCCTTGAATTCAGCATCGCCCACCGAAAGCCATTCATCCATCAGTAATATATCCGCTTCAATTGAAGTGGAAATGGCAAAGCCTAAACGCATCCGCATTCCGGTCGAATACGTCCGAATCGGCAAATGCAGATATTCTCCCAACCCGCTCTCTTCAGCAATGAGTTCCACTTTAGACTGCATCTGTTTGGGGGGAACGCCAAGGTAGACGCCCCTTAACAGAATATTTTCATAACCGCTCGCTTCATCGTCCATTCCCAGAGAAATATCAAGCAGAGCAGCCACCTGGCCCTCGACACAGACCTGCCCGCCTGTGGGTAAGTAAACACCTGCCAGTACTTTAAGCAAGGTGCTTTTTCCTGAGCCATTATGCCCCAGTAAGCCGAGACGGCAGCCGGCCTTCACATCGAGGGAAATATCATCGAGTGCTTTGACTACCGTGATTTTCTCCGACAGTGTCGAGATTTTTCCGCCGGTACCCAGATTCAGCAGAGATTTTTTCAAAGAACGGTGGGTTGCGCCGTAAATTGGAAAATCGATTTGCAGCCGCTTGATATGGATCCTTGCCATTTTTAGAATATGAGTTATAACCAATAAGTAATGCGTGCACGATATTTAAGAAACAGAAACGCAGAGGTTAAAATAGATATTGCCGTACAAAGGAGAGCGCCATTCCACAGGTCGAAAGTGATTGTCAGGCCAAATAATGGCCGCCGAACGGTCTCCATTAAATAAAAAATCGGATTAATCCTAACAATAAGGGATTGGGCGCCATGTTCCAGTATCTCGGTCTTCCAGAGAATGGGCGATAGAAAGAAGAGGATCTGGAGCATGGAAGAGATGAGCTGTACCATGTCTCGATACCGTGTGCATAGAATACCAACGGCAACGGATATTGACAGTAAAAAAAGTAGGAAAATAAAAAAGGCGGGCAAAAAGTAAATGAGATTCAGAGAAAATTTGAAACCGAATATCATGAAAGCAATCAGAATAATCAGTGCATTATGTAAAAGAATAATGACATGACGGGTCAAAATCCGTAGTACACAGGAAAGTAATGGAATCCGCGTTTGCTTTAGAATATTTTCGAACTGCGTAAAAGCCGTTGCAGATTCATTGATTTGACCTGAGAAAAAAATCCAGAAAATATAGCTGACAGCGAAATTTGGTAAATAGTCAGAAATCGTATGTTTAAAAATCCCGGCATATAAAATGCCCATTGCGGCAACCAGAATCCCCGTGCTGATGGTGAGCCACCAGGGCCCTAGAGCCGACCTTCGATAACGCAGCTTGATATCCTGCAATCCCGTCCATAACCAGAGCTGGGTATGAGAAAACGACTCCCGAATATCATGGACAGCAAAGAGGAATGAATTCATATAAATGTTCTAGCGGAAACTCCAATATTTGTGACCGAGATAGCTGGTGAATACAGACAGCCCAATGCCGGCCGCATGCGATATCTCATGAATCAATGCAGTAATATGAAACGCTGGCAAGAGGTAATACGCAAATCCCATACTGATGAGCCAAGTTTGAATGATCGTAATGAGATTGACCAAACAGAACAAGAATATCGAGTGAAGAAAATTTTGCTGACTGTGCTTGAAAACGAATACTTTGGTTAAACTGAAAGCGATTGCCATTCCAGCGAAATGGGAAAGAAGTATGGACGTTGAAAAGCTGAACCAGAGATTGAACAAAATGCGCGCGCCAAAATTAACCGTTGTCGCAGTACCACCCATCAGTAAATAGATTAAGAACTGCTTTGAAAAAAAATGCCGGATCATGCAATCGCCTGCGTTGCTATCTTCTTTCCAAACTCAATACTCTCTGAAATGCCGCGATCTTCTGGATAGTAATAGGACGTATCGGCAGCCCACAGTCCTTTAACCGGCAGTTCGACGGGCGGTAGAGTGTCCAGATAATGCGGCGGGCAGACGGGCTGCGCAGAGCGGTAGCGGCTCGCGCGCAGCTCGATCAAGTCATCCGCGTTGAGTGCGGGGTTGATCGTCAAGAGATAACGCTGGACTTTGTCCAGAAAGACTTGATCGGGTTCCTGAAATTTGGGGTGCGCGCCGGGCATATAAAATGGTACATAAACGATGTGATGGTCGAGCGGCCTTAAGTGGGTATATTCCACCAGCCCCGGAATATCCATATGCGGATCGTTCACGTTCACCCAGAAGTTCCCGCTCACCGCGCGCTTCAATTTAGCAATCACGCACACCACGGCAATATTCTTGACCGCTTTAAATTTGCACAGAATATCTTCGGGTAAACCGGGCATGAGGCGCGGAATATACGGCAGCGGGACCGTGCTGATGACTTTATGAAATGGGTGAAATTTCCCTTGCGCCTCAACGCCGCGCGTCTGCCTATTTTCAAACACAACGCGCGAGACCGGGCACTTCAGGCGGAATTCGCCGCCCCGCGTCTCGATAAACGATCTCATTGCTTGTAATAGCGTTTCCGAGCCGCCTTCCAAATAGCCCAGTTTTTCACGGAACAGGTTGTAACGGGAACGGCCAATCCGCCGGATGCGGCTCCATATCCAGGCGGCGGATAAGTGATCGGCCTCCTCGTAGAACTTATAGTCGAACAATGTGCGCCAGAGAACATCATACGCTTCTTGACCCACCCAACGCTTAATCCAGCGCGTTGCGTTAATACCGTCCAGCGCTCGCCAATCGTTCCGTTTGGTTGACGCAAAGGCATGCAGCCCATAGCGAATCTTGGCCGGCAGACTCAATCCCTGAAACTTCAACAATGCGAGCGGATTGCCCCACGGCTGGAGTTTGCCCTGAGTCCAATAACCCATCTTGGTTTCAACCCAATGCATTTTGTCGGCCAAACCGAGTTCGTCAAGTGTCTGGAGAAACGCATGATCCGAAATGCAATGGAAGTGGTAATACCGCTCAATCGTCAAACCGTTGAAGTCAAACGCCGCCGTCATTCCGCCGATCCGGTCGTCGGCTTCAAAAATCACGGGCGGGTAACCTTCTTGAACCAATTGATAGGCAGCGGCTAAACCCATTGGGCCCGCGCCAAGAATAGCGACATTTTCTTTTTGAGCAGATCTGTTCATATCCAAATTTCCGATACGACTGGAGGGTGAGCTCGTTGAAGCATTGAGCGGACTCTTTCCATTCTATTTGATATAGGCGGGTACATTAAGATTCTGGCAATGCTCGATTTGATTTTTATATATTCGAGATAATCCAAGCACATACTCCCCTTTTAATTGAGAAATATCGGCAACCATCTCATAGCCTACATCGGGCATATTAGGCTGATTGAAATGATTTTTAACGTCGTTACGCGGCGTGCGGCGCGTTTCTATGTATAGAGTTTTCCCAAACGTATCGGTCAGCGTGACAAAGATATGTTCTGGAACGATCCCTTCTTTAGAAGATATAGAAAGCCAGCCGTTTACATTTAAAAGACTGGATATACGCATCCCTTTTGGAGAAGGAGAGATTCCATTGATCCAGTCAATTACGCCATCGCAGTTCACTGAAGATGCAGGTTGAGCCGTCTGAGCGGGGATTGCTGGATGAATGGTATTGAATTTAAGCAGTTTATGGATATCTAAGTGCGCTAACTCAAGACGGCTGAGCTTTAGGCGATAACGGGAATTCCATAACAGGGTTGTGTGATCGGAAGAGCGCACTCGAACGGATTGTACATTCTTGTCGAGCAGTAAATTTCGATTGCTAAATAAATAAGCGAATTCTGTTGTGTTTTCTACGAGCGGAGACAGCAAAAATCCAGTTTTTGCCATGCTTGCAACCAATCTAAAATTTTTTTTAATTCCATTATTCAGCTTAACTGAAATTTCCAGTGCGCTAGGCTTGTATAGAAAGGAGAGCAGTCGTCCTAACAAAGTCGGATGAATATCTATTTCAGCAAATAGGGGTAGCTCTGTATTTGGAAGGCGGCTCGTTTCTTCAAGCCGATGTTCTTGGTTGAGTATCTCCGTGCGGGCGGGTCGGACATTGCGTGAGATTTTCTTTCGCAGATAAACAAAATCCTTCTCTAATTTAAAAGGTATATAGTTGTAAATGAGTATAGGCCAGCTTAAGCCGTCTTCAAGAGAAGCTAGCCTTCCATCAATAGGCTCTACTTTGAAAACAATATTGTTAGGCGCTCTCTCGCTTAATAAATGTAATTCATTTAGTCGGGCAAGCTTTGGTGTGTAAGCGCCGTGACTTTGGATAACAGGGCGGGGAGACCAGAGATTGCCAGCAGCTAACAAATAGGACTGATTGTACGAATAAATATCGGTTGTGCCATTCAGCCTTGGTATTGCGCCTTCTTGGCTTATTTCTAATAGACGTTCATTAAAGTTTTCATATAAGCGCTCTTTATTAAACAGCCTCGCTTTGATTCCATCATAGGCACTCATATAAGTGCCTTTTATATTTTCAAAAAAGCTTTTCGTTGAGGAGCCGATAAAGTCTTTGTCAATATAAGCCCATGAAAGAACGGACAAGAAAAAAACAATAAACAAATATTTATGACGCAATGTGACTGCGAACAGGATGGCCGAGATAATAATTGCACTCCCGGCAATCGTTGCATGAGCGTCATGACGGACGAAACCATGCTTAAATGAAATGAATAAAAACAACGAAAAGGATAGCAATAAAAAAGCTCTAGATATATAAGGAATATCCTTTGATTTTCCTATAACCAATAGAATGCTACTGACTGCAATGATGTAGTAAGGGATCTGGCTATAGAACCCTCCTGTGCTCGACATAGCTTCGCTATAGCCAGAAATGACATGGGATATATTTAAAAAGTAATCAGGCAATCCATAAAGCGATTGGCCGGAAATCAACCAGAAGAAAGCTAGAGAAAGTGAAGGAGACAATATCGAAATCGCTGCGAGCTTCTTGTCTTTCTTGTATAAGAACATGAATGCGCATAATATTTCTACTGCAACACAAATAGGAAGGAAAGACCCTTTGATCAAAGGTAATAATCCCAGCGGAGAAAACAGCAGAATCGCCCAGGGCAATAAGTGAGCAGGCGCTGCGATCTTATTTTCATAGCTATTTGGGAGCGTCAGCTGGAAGACGGACAAAGCGGCTAATAAAGGGTACAGACACAATAACGTATCTCTAGAAAATATGAAACCTGTTAACAATACACACAGGATAATCGTCCATCTCAAAGATGGTTTCTTTTAATAAAAAGAGAATAAGTAATCCGTAACAAATACTCAGATAAAAACCGCCTATGAGCATTAAATAATCCGTGGCGGGATGGAAAGCCTTCGTGTAAATGGATCCATAAGGGCCCGTTGTAAATATAAAATCTCTGCCGAAAATTAGCCCTTGTGCAACGGCCTGATTTGTGCCGTATACCCAGGATGGATCTAGCCCAGAGGAGGGCATATAAGGCATAAAAGGAACAAAAATCGCTATAATTGTAACAAATAAGAGACCTGCAAGAACTATTCTTGATAAATGTAAATAATAAAGTTTTTTTGACATTTCATTCCTGTTCGACGCAGAGTCTGATGATTTTGCGTTTATATCCTCAAATAGTGATATTTGCATGAGTCAGTGAAGTCTCCTGCAGTCATCAGGCGAAACTTTTAAGGTCCATACATCTTTACTGCTTCCGGACGTATGAATAGGGAAAACAAACTCAGAAAAAGTAGACGCTTTACATTGTTCTACATAATCTTTCCATACGAATCGATCTATTGAACGGATATAGGGCAATGAAGCTGTTGTATAGATGCCTTGTGCCAGAAGCAGTGACAAAATGACTGAAAAGAAAAATCTACTATAAACGATTAAGTAAATTACTACCCAATATAAAAAAATATACGGATAAAAGAAATAACGAGGGCCTGCCAAATATGGATCAATAATTGAAACAGAAACTCGTACAACAGATAGCGCTACAGAGGAAAAGAACATACATAGCAATAGCCAGAATGTTTGGCTAAGCTGCTTTAGGCGTAGAGAGATGGAAATGATCAAAATTGCCAATATGGACAAAGTTAAGTATATAATATATGGTCTATATTGATTAGGATAAAAAAATGCGTAGCCGATAAATTTATTGATGAAATCAATAAATACATTTGAGTCAATTAAAGAGAGCAGTTGCACCAGCGCTCCGGGGCCTTGTTTATCTCCCGCCATTCCATAAGTGATGATGGCAAACATCTGAATTGCAGCGCAGATCAGCGCCAAGCCTGCAAATAGCCATTCCTTTCGCCCTTCCTTATAAGCTCTCCATAAAAATAACGGAGAAAGTGGGATAATGACTGGAGAGGATAATCCCCCTAAAACGATAAATATTGACCTAATCCAGCGATGCCTAAGATGATCGGCTTCTTTTTTCCATAATAAAGCCAGAGGCACAAGCAAAGTTGCATGCCAGAACGCAGTGAGCGGAACAATATAGTTTTCACCTCCATTCGGATGAAGCAAAACCATGAATGCACACAGTGCTTTACCCGCAAGATTCGTGGGCGCTTTCCAAATGCAACACAAGACAGCCAACTCAAAACTAAATGAAAGCCAATTGGCAATGACTGGATAATGCTTAAATGATATTGAGAGCGCGGTGACGCTAATGAGTTTGGTCGCAAGGACAAAGTAACCTGCAACCGTATGGAAAATGGAGCGTGCGCCATAATCAATAAAATCTCGGATATTGACAACCCCATCCTCAGCCCATACATAAGGATTCAATAACTCATCCGGCCTGCGCAGCGCCAATAGCGCGCCAGCGGTCAGTAAAAAGGCGAACCAAGTGATCGGCGCGGGAATTCTCTGGAGGGCGCTTGAAAAAGCGAAAGCCCAACGCGTGAAAGCCAAGCTTATATTTCTCATAACGTCAATCGCTTAAAAACACAATTCGGGATGGCTTTAATCCCCCACATCATGCCGCCCCAAAAACGCGGCGCATAAATGACATTGGATCGGCGTTCAATGCCGCGCAGAATCACGCGCGCGACTTTCTCCGCTGAAGCCACGAGCGGCTTCGGCAGCGGCAGTCCCTGCGTCATCGGCGTTGCGACGAAGCCCGGTTTGATCGTCAGCACGTGCACGCCGGATTTGAACAAACGTGCGCGCAGTCCTTCGCAGAATGCGCTGACGGCGGCTTTGGCAGCGCCGTACAAAGTGTTGGACGGCCGTCCACGATCTCCGGCGACGGATGAAATCACCGCAACGGTTCCGCGCCGCTGCGCTTCCATCCGGGGCGCTAATGCAGTGAGCAGCGCAATGACGCTTAAGCCATTGTTGGAGAATTCCTGCAGCGCCAGATCGACATTGTGTTCGCACGCTTTTTGATCGGGCAATGTACCGTGCGCGATGAGCGCGATATCGATCTGCCCGAACTGGCTGAACGCCGCGTCGAGCATGGCCGGATGCGCATCAAACTGATTCAGGTCGAGCGTGTGCGTGTGCACGGCCGCTGCGCCGCGCGTCGTTAAATCGTCCGCCGTCTGTTGCAGTTTCTCAGCATTACGCCCAACGAGAAACAATTCGGCGCGTTCAGCGGCCCACAAGCGGGCGCACGCAGCGGCGATGCCGGACGTTGCGCCGATGATCAATATCTTTTTCATATCTGTGTCACCCGTTTCCAAAAGCGCGAGCATAAAGCGGGGTCGCGCAGCGCTTCAATCCGTTCCCAGGCGGGATACGCACGGCGGAAGTCCGCGCCGGACATATGCGCATCCTTGGCTGGATACAGTCTTCCTTCCGCGTGTCGAACAATCGCATCCAGCCGGTCAAAGAGCGGATGGTTGACGCGTTCGCGCTGCGGAAAATCCAGTGCCAGCGAGACGCCCGGCATTGGAAAGGACAACAGGCCCGGCGATGGAAGATCGCCGCAGCGTTTCAAAACCGCCAAAAACGATCCGCGGCCTGAATCCGCAATCGCTCGCAACAGTTCAGCGATGCCCGCTTCGGCGCAACGCTCTGGAATCACGCATTGATATTGTTGAAAACCGCGCGGGCCATACAAACGGTTCCACTGTGATATGGCATCCAACGGATAAAAAAAGCTTTCATAGGAGACAGCGCGCCTTTGTTGCGCGGACGGATGCCGGTGATAATAAAGCGTATTGAACAACCGCAGCGTCAAGGAATTGACAGCGGATACGGGCAGCGTACAGGGCGCCGTCCAGCGGCGTTTCCGACTGATCGTCAACGGGCCGTCAGGCGCATGATCGCCGGCCATCCACACGCCGCGTCCGGATGAGGCGCCTTTGGCCAAACAATCGATCCACGCGACGGAATATTCATGGCGCGCATCGAATTCGCGGGAGAGTGCAAAAAACTCGTCCAGCGCGCCGAAGCGGCATGTCAGCGTGTCAATCTGACTGGATTGAATCGGCATTAATTGCAGCTCGACCCATTCAATTAAGCCCGTCATTCCGAGACCGCCAATCGTTGCCGTAAACAGTTCGGTGTTCTCTTCCGGCGCACAGATGAGCGGGAGACGGTCCGAACGGATAAGACTGAACCGGCGGACATGCCGGCCAAGCGTACCGCGCACATGGTGATTTTTGCCATGCACATCGTTGGCGAGCGCGCCGCCGAGCGTGACATATTGCGTGCCAGGCGTGACCGGTAAAAACCAGCCGCGCGGCATGCAGAGCGTCAGAATCTCCTCCAAAGTGAGGCCCGCTTCGGCGATCAAGAGGCCCTTTTCCCAATCCGCAGCGATAAAACGGTCCAGCGCGCGCATGTGCAGCGCATGATCGGATGCGGCCAGGCAACTATCGCCGTAACTTCGGCCATTGCCAAACGGCAGCGTCGTACTGTGCGTGTGCACAATCGCAGAGAGCGTATGCGGCAGATCGCAACGCCAATGGACAGCGTGAAGCGTTTGAGGATGCGCTGGATAGCGCCCCCACGATAAACGCTGAACAGCGCTCATGTCGCAATCCAGAAGACTGCGCCGAATAAAAGACCGACGAGCAGGCTAACGCGATCCTTGACAGCAAAGATGACCGGATCATCATGTATTTGACCGCGATGCGCGAGTAGCCAGGTCCGGCTAATCCAAAACAGGAGCAGCGGGCACGCAAGCCAAATCAATTGCGGGGCGCGGTACAGCGCTGCCGTGGAAGTCTCCTGAATATAAAGCGCCAGCACCATGACAGAGAGATAACCGGATGCAGCGCCTAGCGTAGCGATCATTTCTAAGTCATCCGCGATATAACCACGCCCCCGAAGTTGGGCGCTTTTATTTTTTTTGCGCGCCTCTTTCAATTCAGCGTAGCGCTTGACCAGCGCCAGACTCAAAAAAATGAACATTGAGAAGACAAGCATCCAGAAAGTCAACGGTATTTGAAACGCGAATGCGCCCGCAATAATGCGCAATGTGTAAAGCAGCGCCAGCGTGATGATATCGACGACCATCTGACGCTTCAATGCAATTGAATAAGCGAGCGTCAGAGCGTAATAAGCAGCGAGCGTAGCGGTAAAGCGGCCCGGTAGAAATAAGGCCACGCCTGTAAAAGAAACGGCCAGCAGCAGCGGGAAAGTGAATATTCCCGCGGCAATGGATAAATCTCCGGATGCAAATGGACGATCACGTTTTATAGCGTGACGCCGGTCATGGGCCAGATCCAGCAGGTCATTGAGCACATAAACGCTGGATGCACACAGTCCAAACAAGAAGAAGGCAAGGCATCCCTTGACCAGCAGAGCCGCCTCATTGAGCCGATGGCTTGCCAGTAACGGGACAAAGAGCAGCAGGTTTTTGACCCACTGATGCAGGCGCAAACCTTTCAGCCAGCTCTGGATTCGACGGCGCGGGGTCTGAATGACGCGCTGCACATTGCCGCCCGCTTTCGCCTTGGCTTCGACCCCCGGTTGGGGATTCACCAGATAGGCGCGGCGCGCCGCAGCCCATACGGGTAAATCATCATGCGCATTGCCGCAATAGTCAAATCCGCCTTCGCCATACTCGGCAATCAACCGATTCCGTTTATTGTGAGCGGACAGATTGGTCGAGTCTTCAGTCGCCAAAACCCGGTCAAACAATTGTAAATGCGCGGCAACGCGATTGGCGTAAATTTGATGACTGGCCGTCGCCAGTACGACGGGCCTGCCCTGAGCGCGCGCTTCCCGGATCAACGCGAGCACCTGTGTGTTATAAGGCAGGCAAGTCGCGTCAATGTCCGCGCGATGCGCGAGCTTTGCTTTGAGGTATGCTTTTCCCCGCGTGAGCCATACGAATGGATGGAAAGCGCGCGCCGGATCCGTGCGAATTAATGTAAAACAGGATTCCAGAAATAAATCCGTGTGAATCAGGGTGCCATCCAGATCGATGACTAAGGGAAGCGTGTTCACAGGATGGACCTACGGAAGAGAAATTCCTGGGATGATGCGATTTCCATCGAAGAAACAGCCGTCAAAGCGGGGGCGGTACACGGCGCATATTCTGCCACCCAGCGGCGCAAATCGCGCCGCACTTCATCGTCGGCTGGCGTATCCCGGCGCAGCAGCCAGGGCATCAAGGCGTCGAACAAATCATCGGGCGAGGGACGCGCGCGCGCAATGCGCAGTTTTGCATGATGCGTTGGGCGCGTGGTTTCATCCTGCGCAAGCAGTTCTTCATAGAGCTTTTCGCCGGGGCGCAAACCTGTGTAGACAATTTTGATCTGCGCTTCGGAGCATCCGGACAGCCGGATTAAATCACGGGCAAGGTCGGCGATGCGCACGGGATGCCCCATATCCAGAATAAAAATCTCGCCGCCTTGCCCCATGCTGGACGCTTGCAACACCAATTGCACCGCTTCTGAAATCGTCATAAAGAAGCGCGTCACTTCGGGGTGCGTAACCGTCACGGGCCCGCCTCTCGCAATCTGTTCCTGGAATTTCTGCGTCACGCTGCCCATGCTGCCGAGCACATTGCCGAAGCGGACCGTTTCAAACTGCGTATGGACACTGTTTTTCTGGAGCGTCTGGCAGACCATTTCAGCCAGACGTTTGCTAGCCCCCATCACGCTGACCGGATTGACCGCCTTATCGGTGGAAATCAGCGCAAAGCGCGCGACGCGATGACGGATGGCGGCGCGCGCAACGCGGCATGTGCCCAGCACATTATTGCGCACCGCCTGCCAGGCGTTGAATTCTTCCATCAGCGGCACGTGCTTGTAGGCGGCGGCGTGAAAGACAATATGGGGGCAATAGCGCTGCATCACATGATCAACCAGCAATGTATCTTTGACATCTCCGACGATGGGCGTCACTGGAAGACCAGGGAACGCATACGATAATTCTTCAGTCAGCCGGTACATCGCATATTCGGAAATTTCAAATGCAATCAGTTGCGCCGGCGCAAAATGCAGAATCTGGCGGCATAACTCGGCGCCAATGGAGCCTCCCGCCCCCGTGACCATCGCCACCCGGTTCTTGAGCAGCAGGGCCACATGATCAGCATCAATGGTGACGGGTTCCCGCCGCAGTAAATCTTCCAGGTCGATGTTCCGCACGTGCGACAGGACCTCTTGCCCTTCAGTCAGCGGCGTGAGCGCAGGCAGAACCAGCGCGCGCACTCCCGCGCGGACGCACAGCGTCGCAATCCGCTGGCGGACCGCGAGCGGCGCGGAGGGCAGCGCAATAATGGCGTGTTTGACCTTAAGCGCTTCAGACCACCGCGGCAGCTCGCTGATCGGCCCCCATACTTTATAACCATGCACTTCGCGGCGCTGCTTATCCGGCGCATCGTCCAGCAGCCCGGCCAGGCGCCATTTGCTGGAACGCATTAATTCGCGCGCCAGGTTGGCCCCCGAAGCGCCCGCGCCCAGCACAAGCACCGGCGTGCCTTGCGCGCGCAACCCACCATAACGATGGAGTTCTTTCGCGGTACGGTATAGCGCGCGCGAGCCGCCCATCAACAGCAGCAGAAAAAGCGGCGTCAGAATCCATACCGAGCGCGGTATCGCAGGCGCAGGCTGGAACAAAGCGGCGCCAATGATCATCAGCAAGGCACCGGTGAGGACCGCTTTGCCCAGCCGCAGCAGGTCAGGCAGACTGGCGAAAACCCACATGCCCCGATACAGGCCAAAGACGCGGAAGACAAGACCATGCAATGGCAATATCCAGAGCAGATGCCGTTGCGCGCTTTGCCAGAATTCAGGCGGAACCTCGCCGTTAAAACGGGCTACGTAGGCAAGCAGCCAGACGGCGGCAACTGCGCCCAGATCAAAAATGCAGACAATGAATGAAAGCCAGGCGGCCCGATAACGGAATATAAAGTCCATGATGCGTGCATTAGAGCATTTTTCAGTGATTTTCCCTATGTTGCTTCGCGCTCGCCGTATTGTTCATACTGTCTTCGCGCTCGCTCCTCGGGCCAATTGACTGAAAAATGCTCTAGAGCCTGTTCAGCCGGGTCCAGACATGCCAGCGCCGATCAACTTCCCATCCGCACATTAAAAGCGCGCCGCTCCAGAGTCCAAATATGATCCATTGCGCCTGAATGCCAATGCGCAGTCCCGCCAAAGCGAATCCTGCGCCGAGCAGCATCACAACGTACCAGATGCGTACTGTGATCGCATGACCCTTGCTCATCCGGATCATTCGCTGGTAATAGTGTTCGCGGTGCGCTTGCCAGAACTTCTCGCCGCGCAGCACACGCCGGCCCAGGGTAATCGATGCGTCCAGAATAAAGGGCGCGAACACCGTCAGCGGAAAAGCGCCCCCCCAAACGCCGCGCATCGTTCCGATATATCCCAATGCGCCGGCCAGAAAACCGAGCGGAGCCGCGCCCGCATCGCCCAGAAAGACCCGCGCGGGCGGCCAGTTAAAGCATAAGAACCCGCTGGCTGCGCCCGCCGTGAGCGCCGCGCTGATCGCAAGATCGGGCGCAGTCGAAGACGCGGCGGCAGCATAGGCGCTAAAGCCCAGAAGGGCCATTCCACCGGCCAGCCCATCGGCGCCATCCATGAAATTATAGGCATTGATGCCCCAGGTCAGAAAAAAGACCATCATGATCCATGCCCATTGAGCGGACGGCGGATACAGCAGTAGCAAGCCGCTTGCGGCTAACACGTGCGCGATGAAACGCGCGCGCGCGCAAAGCCCGCGCCAGTCATCCAAAGAAGAGATCAATGCCAGTCCAAGCGTCATCCATGCGACTGGCCAAAGCGGACGCGCCCAAATGAACGCGCCTGCAACCGCCACGGGTATCAGCGCCCAGCCGCCGATCCGGGGCGTGGCGCGCGCGTGCAGCGACCGGCGGTTGGGAAGATCGACTGCCATTCGCTGCGCATATCCGGCGCGCAGCGAAAGCCAGATCATCAATGCTGTGACGACTGCAGCGCCGGCGGCCAGACTGAAGAGATAAAGAATGGAGGACACATCCATGTTTTAGAGCATTTTTCAGTGAGATTGCCCAAGGAGCAAGCGCGAAGATAGTATGGAGCTCGATGCGGGCGGAGCAGGTCTCCATCGTACAGCGATGGAGGCGACCCCGCAGCGAGCTCGGATCGATGCGGGCGGAGCAGGTCTCCATCGTACAGCGATGGAGGCGACCCCGCAGCGATCCCGAATACCGAACACGCAGAAGCGACACAGGGCAAGCCGCTGAAAAATGCTCTAAACGCGCATTCTGTCCTTTTCTCCCGCGCCAAACAAATTTTGAATACAACGCCCGCAGAGCGCCGGATGCGCGGAATCGGCGCCGACATCCGCCCGATAGTGCCAACAACGCGCGCATTTCGGGTGAGGCGAAGGCGTCACCGTCACGCCTTCCTCATCTGGACAGCGCGCTTCGATCACCGTTGCCGCGGACGTGATCAGCATGAATTTCAGATCATCGCCCAGACCGGCAAGCGCCTGATAGCGCGCGCCGCATGCGCGCACTTCAACGTGCGCCTGTAGCGATGAGCCGATCTTGCGCGCTTCGCGCGCCGCCTCCAGCGCGCGCATCACATCGGCGCGGATGGCGCGCAGCAGTTGCCATGTGTCCAGCAACGCGCAGGCGTCTGGAATATCCGGATAGAGATGCCACCGTTGCGTAAAGATAGAAGAGGCTTCGGACTGGAAAACGCGCCAAGCCTCTTCCGCGGTGAATGACAGAAACGGCGCGATCATGCGCAGCAGGCCATGCGCAATGTGATAGAGCGCCGTTTGCGCGGCGCGCCGCGCGCGCGCATCGCAGGCCGAGGTATAGAGGCGGTCTTTCAGGATATCCAGATAAAAACCGCCCAGGTCTTCCGAGCAGAAGCTTTGCACTGTGGCGACGACCGGATGGAACGCATAGCGTGCGTAATGCGCCAGCCATTCCTGCTGGAGTTGAGCGGCCAGCGCGACGGCGTAGCGGTCGATTTCAAACCAGTCTTCAACCGGCTGCGCATCTCGCGCGAAAGAAAAATCGGACAGATTGGCGAGCAGAAAACGCACCGTATTCCGGATGCGCCGGTAACTCTCGACGACATGACGCAGGATTTGATCGGAAATACACAGTTCGCCTGAATAATCGGTGGACGCGACCCACAGGCGGATCATTTCAGCGCCAAGCGCGTCGGCGATTTTCCGCGGCGCCATCACATTGCCGAGCGATTTCGACATCTTGCGACCTTCGCCATCCACGGTAAACCCGTGGGTGAGCAGCGCCTGATACGGCGGCTGGCCGTCGAGCATGACCGCGGTGAGCAGCGAGGAATGGAACCAGCCGCGGTGCTGGTCTGAGCCCTCCAAATACAAATCGGCGGGCCAGCCGAGCACATGCCGATGCGAGCCGCGCAGCACGTGCCAGTGAGTGGTACCCGAATCAAACCAAACATCGAGCGTGTCCCGACTTTTTACGTATTGCTCCGCGTCATTGCCAATCAGTTCGCGCGGATCAAGCGCGTGCCAGGCACGGATGCCGTGTTGTTCAATGCGCTCTGCAACGGCTTCAAATAATTCCAGCGTGCGCGGATGCAGCGCGCCCGTCTCCTTGTGGATAAAGCAGGCAATCGGCACGCCCCATTGACGCTGCCGCGACAGGGTCCAGTCGGGCCGGTGCGCAATCATCTGGGTCAGCCGCGCCTGGCCCCAGGCGGGATAAAAGCGCGTCTGCGCGACGCCTTCAAGCGCGGACTCGCGCAGCGTTTTGCCGCCATCGCGCGGCGTAATATCCATCCCCGCGAACCATTGCAAAGCGGCGCGGTAAATCAGCGGCGTTTTATGCCGCCAGCAATGCATATAACTGTGCGGATGCCGCTCGGCTCTGAAAACTGCGCCCGCTTTGTCGAGCGCGGCGACGATAGTGGGATTCGCGTCCCAAATTGAACGACCGCCGAACAATGGCCAGTCTTCCGCGTAGCGGCCATCGCCGCGCACTGGATTCAGAATATCGGCATCGGCCAGCCCGTGCGCTTTACAGACGTTGAAGTCTTCAATGCCATACGCGGGCGCAGCGTGGACGATGCCGGTGCCGGTGGCCAACGTCACATATTCAGCCGGATAGACGGGCGCGCAGCGGCGATAACCCGGATGGCTGCCTGCCAGTGGATGCTCGAATCGCAGACCCGCCAGCGCGCGGCCCGGCGCATTGACCAGAATCCGCCCTTCAAGTTGATACGCTTCCAAGCAGGCGCGGACCCGTTCGCTCGCCAGAATCAACAGGCCGCGCGGT
Source organism: Candidatus Glomeribacter gigasporarum BEG34 (assembly GCF_000227585.1). Classification (GTDB taxonomy): domain Bacteria; phylum Pseudomonadota; class Gammaproteobacteria; order Burkholderiales; family Burkholderiaceae; genus Glomeribacter; species Glomeribacter gigasporarum_B. The sequence goes on from NZ_CAFB01000043.1 coordinate 31,778, forward strand.
GTCTCGACCAGGCTATAGCTGAGGTCCGGATGCACGTTCAGCGCTTGATTGGCCGGAATCGTCCACGGCGTGGTCGTCCAAATCACAATCCAGCCGCGTGTACCCGGAGCAGCAGGCAAATTGAACGCCTGCGCGATGCGCTCCGGTTCCGTAAACGCAAAACCGACGTCAATCGCGGTATCCACCCGATCTTGATATTCGATTTCCGCTTCAGCGAGCGCCGAACCGCAGTCAAAACACCAGTTCACCGGCTTTAAGCCGCGAAACACGTAACCTTTTTCAAAAATGCGGGCGAAGGCGCGCAGCGTACCGGCTTCGTTTTGGAAATCCATCGTGCGGTACGGCGCCTCCCAATCCGCGAGCACGCCCAGACGCTGGAAATCCGCTTTTTGCCGCTCGATCTGCGTCTGCACATACGCGCGCGCGGCGCGCTCAATGTGCTCTGGCGGCTGGCCGCGGCCAAGCTGCTTTTCAATCTGGATTTCAATCGGCAGACCGTGGCAGTCCCAGCCCGGCACATAGGCGGCGTCGAAGCCGTCGAGCGTGCGCGCCTTGACGATCATGTCTTTCAGGATTTTGTTCGCGGCGTGCCCCAGGTGGATATCCCCGTTTGCGTACGGCGGCCCATCGTGCAGCACGAACTTTGGAGCGCCCGCGCGCGCGCGCCGAATCTGTTGATATACGCCGCGCCGCTGCCATTCTTCAATCCAGACTGGTTCGCGCCGAGGCAGATCGCCGCGCATCGGAAAAGGCGTATTGAGCAGATTCAGCGGATAGGGCGATTCGGAAGGGGATTTAGGTTTATTCATGATGTGAGTTTGAAAAAAGCGCGCGCTTGTTCCACATCTTCCGCGATCGCGGCGCGCAGTGCGTCGAGGCCCGTATATTTTTCCTCGTCGCGCAGTTTTTTTAAAAATTCAATGCGCACCCGCGCGCCATAGGCATCGCCGTCCCAATCGAGCACATGCGCTTCGAGCAGTATGCGTCCCGAATCATCGACGGTCGGACGCACGCCGAGGCTGGCGACCGCGGGCAGCGGTTCGCGCGCGAGCCCATGCACGCGCGCCACGCAAATGCCCGCCAGTGCAAAGCGCGACGGCGCGATGCGCAGATTCAGGGTTGGAAAACCGAGCAGCCGGCCGCGTTTCTCGCCGTGAATCACATGGCCGCTGATGCCATAGGCGCGTCCCGATAGCGTGCGCGCTGCCTCAAGATCGCCCGCGATTAACGCCGTGCGGATCGCGGAACTGGAAATGCGCGCGCCGCGCGCATCGGTCACGGTCGTTTGCTGCGCGACCTCAAAACCGAAGCGCGCGCCTTCTTGCTGCAATAGGGAAAAATCGCCGCCGCGCCCGCGCCCGAACCGGAAATCATCGCCCGCAAGCATCCAGCGCGCGCGTAATCCGTCCACTAGAATCCGTTCAACAAAAGCGCGCGCGGATTGCGCGGCGAAGCGCGCATTGAAATGCTCGACGACCGCATGCGTGACGCCGTGCGCACGCAGCGCTTCCAGTTTGTCGCGCAGCAACTGGATGCGCGGCGGCGCTGCTTCCGGGTTGAAGAATTCGCGCGGATGCGGCTCAAAAATCAGCGCGTACACGGGCAGACCATGCGCCGCCGCATATTCGCGCGCGCGCGCAAGCAATGCCTGATGACCGCGGTGCACGCCATCGAAATTGCCGGTAATCAACGCGCACGGCCTTCGATGCGATGCGTCTGGAAGACTGCGGAAGATTTTCACGCCGGATGCACTTAAAAAGCCAAAAATTATGTCATACCGTTGTTCAACCCGCTTCAAACCGCCTAAAACATCGCCGGAGTCGCTGGCATTTGCGCTGGATGGCGCTGCGCACGCGGTTGACGCGGTGCGCGCGGGCGGCGCATTACCCGCCGCGCTCGCAAGAATATTCACGCGGATTGACGCGCCCGCCGCGCGCGGCGCGATTCAGGACCTGGCCTGCCGGGCGCTGCGCGCACTTGGTCGCACCGACGCGCTGATCGCGACGCTTGTGCGCCGCCCGCCGCCGCCGCTAGCGCATTTTTCAGTGAGATTGCCCAAGGAGCGAGCGCGAAGACAGTATGGAGATCGATGCGGGCGGAGCAGGTCTCCATCGCGAAGCGATGGAGACGACCCCGCAGCGAGCTCATACGGCGAGCGCGAAGCGACACCCGGCAAGCCGCTGAAAAGTGCGCTGGAGAGTCTGCTCGCCTGCGCATTGGCGTTGCTGAGTGAAGCCGATCATCCGACGTATGCGCCGTATACCGTGGTTGACCAGACGGTGCAGGCAGCGGACGCGCGCGCGCAATGGCAGCCAGCGAAAGGGTTGGTCAATGCGGTGTTGCGCCGTTTTCTGCGCATGCGCGCACAGATGCTGAAGGCGGTGTTGCGCAATCCGGTTGCGCGTTGGAATTATCCGCGCTGGTGGATAGATGCGGTGCGCGCTGCCTGGCCAGTGCATTGGGAAGAGATTCTGAGCGCAGGTAATACGCATCCGCCAATGACGCTGCGCGTCAATGCGCGTAGGACAAACGTCGCCCATTATCTGGAGTATCTGCGCGCGCGCCATATTTCAGCGCTCGCCGCGGACGAGTATGCGATCCAGTTGACCCGTCCGCGTCCGGTCGAACAATTACCGGGTTTTAAAGAGGGCCTGGTATCGGTGCAGGACGCCGGCGCGCAATGCGCAGCAAAGCTGCTGAATGTCCGTGATGGTCTGCGTGTGCTGGATGCGTGCGCCGCGCCGGGCGGCAAGACGGGTCACCTGCTTGAATTGGCCAATCTGGAATTGGTCGCGCTCGATATCGACGGCGCGCGCGCCGCGCGGATTGACGCAAATTTACAACGCTTGCGGCTGCGCGCAACGGTCTGCGTCGGCGATGCAGCGCAGCCCGCGCAATGGTGGGATGGCCGCCGCTTCGACCGGATTCTGCTCGATGCGCCCTGTACGGGTTCAGGCGTGGCGCGCCGGCATCCCGATCTGCGCTGGCTGCGGCGCGCCAGCGATATCGCGCAGTTAGCAGCGCGCCAGCAGCAGATGCTGAGGGCAGTATGGCCGTTGCTTAACACCGGCGGTGAATTGCTGTATTCGACCTGTTCGGTTTTTCCTGAAGAAGGCGAGGCGCAGGCGCGCGCGTTTGAGCGCGCCGCAAGCGATGCGGTACGATTGCCTGCGCCGGGCCAATTGCTCCCCTCTGTCACACCGGCAGAGCAGAATCACGATGGATTTTTCTACGCGCGCTTTTTGAAACGGTGAAATGGCTTTTTGTTCTCTTCTTAGGCGTTTCGCACTGCCGCGCTGGTCGGCGCAGCGCCCCTTGTCGCACTGCTTGCACTGGCAGCAAAGGCGCGCCTTGCCAGCACAGCGGTGCGAAACGCCCGTTCTGAGGCGGATATGCGCAATCGTTGCGATAGCCAGCATGCTCGGCGGGTTCGGCGCGTATGCTTCCGCGCAGGCGGGCGCCATTGAGGTGCGCAGCGCGCAACTGGAGGCGGATCGCAATGGCTGGGCGCTTGATGCACATTTCTATTTCACCTTGAATGAGCATCTTGCAGAAGCGGTCAATAAGGGCATTCCCCTCTACTTTACGACGGGTTTTACGCTCACGCGCGCGCGCTGGTACTGGTTCGACGAGCGCGCCGTTTCGGTTGAGCGCAGCGTTCGGCTGGCGTATCAGCCCCTGACCCGTCAATACCGGATTTCAAGCGGCGGATTACATTTTGGTTTGCCAACGCTGACAGAAGCGCTGGCTGTGATTCAGCGGCTCAGCGGCTGGCATGTGATTGACCGGCGCGCGGTGCATCCGGGCGCGCGCTATACCGCATCGGTGCGGATGATTCTGGACACAGCGTTGATGCCGAAACCTTTTCAGATCAATGCAATCAACGATCGTGACTGGAAACTGGTGTCCGATTGGAAAAGCTTCGACTTTAAGCCAAGCGCGTTCAATTGAAGAAATTCCACCTCCCAACCCGCCCGAAACTTCTTGTCCTGGGCGCGCTGCTCGCGATGGTCGCGCTGTGCGCGCTGCTTCTGCTCGCGTTATTGGCTGTTGCCGCGGCCAATACCGAGTTCTTTGACCGCTACTATTCATGGCTGTATGCCGCGAACGCCGCGGTCGCGTTGATTTTGACGCTCATTGTCGGCGGTCTGGCGGCGGCGCTGATCGTGCGTTTGCGGCAGGGCCGTTTCGGCACGCGGCTGCTGGCGAAGCTGGCGGTGTTTTTCACGCTTGTCGGCGTATTGCCGGGCAGTCTCATTTATTTGATCTCGCTGCAATTTGTGGCGCGCAGTATCGAGTCGTGGTTCGATGTCAATATCGAGGCCGCGCTTGAGTCCGGCCTGGAGTTGGGACGCGCCGCGCTGGATGCCGAACTGGCGGAACTGCGCCGCGAGGGGGTACGCATCGCAGCGCGGTTATCGGCTCTGGGCCGTATCCATTCCGCTGCGCTGGAGCGGTTGCGGGCGCGAAGCGGCGCGCAGCAGGCGATGGTGGTGTCGCAAACGGGCCGCGTGCTTGCGCGCGCGCCGGCGCTGGATGCTGACCATCTAGGGCAGGAGATTCCCACGCGCGCGATGCTGCAGATCAGCGCGCGCGCGGGCGGCGATGCCATCGTTGAAGATATGGGAAAAAACGCGCGCACGCAGAACGCGCTGCGCTTGCGCGTGCTGATTCCGTTTCCGGCGCATGGCGAGAAATTTCTGCAGCTCATGCGCACCGTACCGGCTCCGCTCGCACGCAACATGCAAGAGGCGCAACGCGCCTGGCGCGACTATCAAATCAAGAAGCTGGGACGGACCGGCCTGCGCAAAATGTATATCGGCACTTTGACGCTCGCGCTCTTCTTCGCAAGTTTTCTGGCGATGATATTGGCGCTTGTGTTGGGGAATCAGCTCACGCGCCCCCTTTTCCTGCTGGCGCAGGGCACGCGGGAAGTGGCGCGCGGCGATTACACGCCGAAGCGCGAAATCAGAAGCAAGGATGAACTGGGTTTCCTGACCCAGTCGTTTAATGCGATGACCCGGCAATTGTCTGATGCGCGCGCGGCGGTTGAACGGAACCGGAACGCGCTAGAACAGGCGAAAGCATACCTTGAGAGCGTATTGGCGAATCTGAGCGCGGGCGTATTTGTGTTCGACCGTCAATTTCGTCTGAACATCGCCAATGCGGGCGCGCAGCGTATTTTGCGCCAGTCCTTTCAGCCGCAGCTGAGCCGGCTGCTCGACGAAATCACCGGTTTAAATGCGTTTGGCGCGTTGGTGCGTAAAGCCTTTGCCGAGCGCGCAGCGGCGGACGCGGACGCATTCGCCGATCCAGATCATTGGCAGCATCAGCTTGAAGTCCGGGTTGCGGGCGAAACAGAGCCGCTGACATTATTAGTGCGCGGCGCGCGCCTGTTGCGCGCGCCAAGCGGCGCGGCAAGGCATTCCCTCACATCCGGCTATGTAGTGGTATTCGACGATATTTCAGATGTCATTTCAGCGCAGCGTTCAATCGCCTGGGGCGAAGTTGCGCGCCGGCTCGCGCACGAAATCAAGAATCCGCTGACGCCGATTCAACTGTCCGCCGAGCGGTTGCAAATGAAGCTGATGCATAAACTGGATGCGAACGATGCCGCGATGCTAAAGCGCTGCGCAACAACGATCATCCGTCAGGTCGCGGCGATGAAACGGATGGTCGACGATTTTCGCGAATATGCGCGCATGCCGACGCCCGCGCTGCAAAATCTGCAATTGAACGATCTGGTGACCGAAGTGCTGACGCTCTATGGCGCGGGCGAGGGCAAGAGCGAGATTCATTTTGATCTGAAGCCGCTGCCGGTCATGCGCGGCGATCCAAACCAACTGCGGCAGGTGATTCATAATTTATTGCAGAATGCGCAGGATGCAGTCGCACAGCGGCCCCGGAAATGGGTGTTGATCGAGACTCAAACGGTGAGGCTGGAACCGTCAGACGCCGAGACGAATCAGTCGGGACACGTTCCTCAGGCCGTGCGCCTGAGCATTTCCGACAACGGCCCAGGTTTTCCGGCGCATCTGCTTGCGCGCGCTTTTGAGCCTTATGTCACGAGCAAGTCCAAAGGCACCGGCCTGGGACTGGCCACCGTCAAGAAAATTGTGGATGAACACGGCGCACGCATTGAAATCCGCAATGATGTGCGGGACGATGGGACGGTCAGCGGTGCGCAGATTTCTATTTTGTTTTTTCTAGTTAGCTGATGACGCAGCGCCGCGTATAGGGTAGATGAAGGATATGGCAACCATTCTGGTCGTAGATGATGAAATTGGGATTCGTGAGCTGCTCACGGAAATTCTGCATGATGAGGGGCATATTGTCGAAATCGCCGCGAACGCGCGCGAGGCGCGCGACTGCCGGTTGCGCGGCGCGCCAGACCTTGTATTGCTCGATATCTGGATGCCGGATACCGATGGCATGACTTTGCTCAAGGAATGGGCATCGCAAGGCCAACTGACGATACCGGTCATTATGATGTCCGGACATGCGACGATTAACACCGCCGTCGAAGCGACCAAAATCGGCGCGCTGGACTTTCTGGAAAAGCCCATCGCCTTGCAGAAATTATTAAGGGCAATCGAGAAAGGATTGGCGCAGGGCATGCGCAGGCCGGAAGCGCCGTCCGCTTGCCCAAAGCCGGTATCAGAGGTTCAGCGGCAAGCGCCGTCTTCCGAGGACGCAGCAGAGGCGGATTCTCCAATCGTGCGCATGCAGCATATTTCCTTCGATATCCCTCTGCGGGATGCGCGCGACGCCTTTGAGCGCGCCTATTTTGAATATCATCTGGCGCGTCAGAACGGCAGTATGACGCGCATTGCAGAAAAAGCCGGTCTCGAACGCACGCATCTATACCGCAAACTCAAGCATTTGCGCGTTGGGATTCATAAAAATAAAAATGACGATAAACCCGGCCGAAACCGGGCTGAATAAGAACCTGTCTAAAAATTGCGGCATGACGCCCGCTCAGTAGATTTATAGACAGGCTCTAAGGAATCCAGAAACTAAGCCGTTTCTTCTATTTCGATTTTTAAGGCTTGTTTTCCTTTTGGACTTTCCCCGATTTCAAAACTGACTCTGCTGCCCTCTTTTAGCGTTCTGAAGCCATTGTCTTGAGAGGCGATTTCCGAGAAATGCACAAATAAATCCTCATGCCCTTCATCCGGTGTAATAAATCCAAACCCCTTGCCATCGCTGAACCATTTAACCTGTCCGTAACAGCGTTTTTTTTCCTGATCAATCGTTACCATTGCGTGTTCCCTTCATTTCATGACATATCTACAAGCGCATCTAAAAGCCTGTCTGCAAACTGCACAGAGGTTTATAAACCCGCTCCGCTATTTTCTGTAAATATACAGAAAAACGCTGGCCCGATTGTTCGCGCTCTGGATGCGGGTGTCAAGCTTTTTTGGGCCTTTTGTGACTTTTGAAGCTGAATGAAAAACAACGGGTGGGCGGTGCAGGAATCGAACCTGCGGCTTCCACCGTGTGAAGGTGGCACTCTACCGCTGAGTTAACCGCCCCAGAGCATTTTTCAGCGGCTTGCCCTGTGTCGCTTCGCCGTTCCGTGTGTTCGGGATCGCTGCGGGGTCGCCTCCATCGCGCAGCGAGGCAGACCTACTCCGCCCGCATCGATCTCCATACTGTCTTCGCGCTTGCTCCTTGTGCAATCTCACTGAAAAATGCTCTACAGGGTAATTATAACGATGAGCGCCATGCGCATGGCGCTTTTAAAGTCCGCTCAAGCTCATCCAGCATTGCGCGATGCGCTGCAACTTCATCAGGCGAAGCTTTGCGCACGGGCAGCGCCCCGGCATCCAGCGCCGCCGGAACAGGCAGGCTTTTGCCAGGCGCGGACGGTTCGGAGAGCTCGATCCCCAGGCTTTCCTGGCCGCGCGTCATCGCCAGATAGACATGCGCAAGCAGCCGGGTGTCCAGCAAAGCGCCGTGCAAGGTTCGATGGGTATTATCCACTCCAAAACGCTCGCAAAGCGCATCAAGAGAATTCCGTTTACCGGGAAAAAGCGTTCTCGCCAGCGCTAAAGTATCGATAATCTCGACGCCGCAATGTTCCTGGAAGGGCGGCAAACCGAGCAAAGCCAGTTCCGCGTCCAGAAAGGCCAGATCGAATGGAGCATTGTGAATAATGATTTGCGCGCCTTGCATAAACGCGCACAACTCGAACGCAATCTGTGCAAACTTGGGTTTATCGCGCAGAAATTCGGTCGTTAAGCCATGTACGGCGAGCGCTTCTTTGGCGCTTTCACGCTCTGGATTGAGATAAAAATGGCGGGTCTGACCGCTCAGTTGGCGATTGATCAATTCAACGCAGCCGATTTCGACAATACGGTCGCCAGACTGAGCGTTTAAGCCCGTGGTTTCAGTATCGAGAGTGAGTTGACGCATGGATAGGCGAAATATTATAGTGAAGAGCTATATTTTCTAGCTCTTTATAAAGGAGAGGAATATGTGGAACAGTAGTAGTTATGGAGGCGTAGACCTTTCATTGTATAACGCCGTTAGTGAAGAAGAACTCAAACAGCAGAATTTTCTAAAATCCGCGGATATCAAGGAGTTAAAAGAGGCCTGTAAACAGAATTCTGATTTAAAAATCGATATTTTTAAAAGTGCAGCGATCTGTGAAAAATTTACGCCGAACCAATTGGTCGAACTTGTGACCGTAGAAGGGTTCATGCCTGGCTCTGATGACAAGTCTACAAAGGCCGCGAAACTTCTTTTGCAGAACCCGCACTTCCTCCAGCAGACCCTAGCGCCGCAAATGCCCGAGTCTGAATCAAACCCGGCCGCCAATTTACTCACGCTGGCCTCTATTGACCCGGCCATAGAAAAACAGATCATACAAGATGCGCGACTGATCGGAAAACTGGGCGCTGATCATTTAAACAGAATCATGATTTCCAGCGCTGAGAATGCGCGAATTGTATTTGATAATCATGGTTTATCAGACGAAATAGCAGAACGTCTGCAACCTGAAACCCTATTCAGGCTGGCTTTAAATAAAGAAAATATTGAAATTGCCCAAAGAATCCTGGAACATCCTATTCTTTGTAAAATACTGATAGAAAATAAAAATGAGACTGCACAGAAAGAATGCTATATCAGACTGGTTAAGGCGCATCATTTATATGAATACAACAAGCTCATACCTGAGTGTTTGATGCAATTCAATAGTGAAATTGTAAGAGTCGCTCAAAGTGATGGCCGATCCACAGAAATACGCGATGCGCTCCTCGCTTTTCAAAGCGAGCAACAGAATAACCAGCATCCGGAACTGCTCGATATCGTGACGGAATGTGCATGGGCGCTCGAAATACAAACGAATCAGGATGTCCGTGACAAATTCAACGCATTCATCAGTTGTTGCAGATCGCATGGCGAAGAGGACATAGTGAATATTCTCGATGAGATTAAAGCTGCCCAACAAATATTTTTGAGCCGAGAAGGCGTATTGCTGGCGATTCAGGAAAAAAGGCAATCTAGTCAAATACAGAAGGCGAGTATCGTCTAGAGTATTTTTCAGCGGCTTGCTCCTTGGGCACGCTCACTGAAAAATGCTCTACATGACAATCGTTACTGCTAAAAATCATGCCCGCTTTGCAGGTAAAGCCACTATACTTTGACGCGCGAGCCGGTCCGCGCGTTCGTTCTCTGGATGGCCGGCGTGCCCTTTGATCCAGTGCCATTCAATTGGATGCAAAGCAGCCAGCACCGCCAGCCGCTGCCATAAATCCACATTTTTAACGGGCGTTTTCGCAGCCGTCATCCAGTGATTCCGTTGCCAGCGGTGAATCCACTCGCTGATCCCTTTCTGCACATATTGCGAATCGGTGTAAATTGCGATTTTTTCGGCGCAAAGCGGAGGTTGAACCGCTTCAAGCGCGGCAATGACGGCCATCAGTTCCATCCGGTTGTTGGTGGTTGCCGCTTCATGACCGGATAATTCCCGTTCGCGCATCCCCATTTCCGCGTCCAGGGCGTGATAACGCAGTACGGCGCCCCAGCCGCCGGGGCCGGGGTTTCCCCGGCAAGCCCCGTCGGTATAGATTTCGATGAGTTTTATATTCATTTGTGGCAAGTCCTAGAAGTCATTTTATAAATGGCTGCAAGGCTGTGGTGCTATGAAATGGCTTCTCTTGAGGTTGGAGAAACGGGCGCAGGTAACAGCGAGGGCGCGTTCAATTGCGCTGGTCCAATCAAACGCACGCCATGCGCGCGTTTGACCGCCGTGATGATATACACAGCGCCGAAAATGGGCCACCAGCGATGACCAGCGGTTTCCAGAAAGTGGCCTCGATTCGGCCAGCGTTTCATGCTAGAGCATTTTTCAGCGGCTTGCCCGGTGTCGCTTCTGCGTGTTCGGTATTCGGGATCGCTGCGGGGTCGCCTCCATCGCTGTACGATGGAGACCTGCTCCGCCCGCATCGATCCCCATACTGTCTTCGCGCTTGCGCCAGTGGCAATCTCATTGAAAAACGCTCTAAAAGGCGGCCTGTATATTCCAAAGCGCCCCTGATTCAATTGAAGACCCAGAAGTTTGAGCCAATCTTTGAGTCTTGAGAGCGCGATCAGCGGATGCAACGCGGGCACGAATGGATGGCGTATTCTGTATCCGAGCGCATGCCGCGCGCCCCATAAACTGTGCGGATTAAATCCGCTCAGGATGATCTGACCCTCAGGCAGCAGCGCGCGCGCGGCTTCGCGCAGGAGCTGATGCGGTTCACGGGTGAGCTCAAGCGCATGAGGCAGCGCCAGTAAATCGATGCTTTGCGTTGCAAGGGGAAGCGCTAGAAAATCGCACTGGAGGGTTGAGTGAAAGCTTGGGTTCAAGGAATCTTCCGGGCATACAGATTCACGTCCGCCTGAAATTGCGCCGAGTGCAAGCGTGCGGCATGAGATGCGGTTTTCCCGCAACGCATTCAGCTCAGGCAAGCCCAACTGCACTGCGTGATAGCCGAAAATATTGCCGACCAGGGTATCGAACTGCGCCTGTTCCCAGCGCAGCACAGTGCGGCCAAGAGGCGAGGCTGCCCAGACGGGCCATTGGATGCTGGATAGAGCAGGCATAATACAAGATGGAAAAAGGAAAATCCGAGATGGAGATTTCAGGCGTTGGAGGCGTTGGACATAGCGCGCTCGAATATGCGGCAATCCCCGCGTTTCAGGATAACTATATCTGGGTGATCTCCAATGGCCGCGATGCGGTGGTGATTGATCCGGGCGATGAAGCGCCGGTGCGCGCCTATCTGCGCGAGCGGCGTTTGCGATTAAGCGCTATTCTACTGACTCATCATCATGGCGATCATACCGGCGGCGCGCTTGCGCTGGCGGAGGGGCAGGATATTCCGGTCTACGGCCCGGCCTCCGAGAGCATTCCCGGCGTGACGCATCCCGTGAGGGAAAAGAACACCGTGCAAATCAAAACGCCGGCGTTGCGCTTTTCCGTGCTGGAGGTGCCGGGGCATACGCTGGGACATATTGCTTTTTTTGCTTCCGGATTCGCTTAACGGACCGCCGCGCCTTTTCTGCGGCGATACCCTGTTCGCATGCGGCTGCGGGCGGCTTTTTGAAGGAACGCCGCGGCAGATGCTCGCTTCGCTGGACAAGCTCGCCGCCTTGCCAGATATGACGCGCGTGCACTGCGCGCACGAATATACCCTCGCCAATATCCGTTTCGCGCGCGCGTGCGAACCTGAGAATGCCGCATTACAAGACTGGCAGCGTCAGGCTGAAATGCTGCGCGCACAGGGCGCGCCTACCGTCCCCACCACCATTGGCCATGAAAAACGGGTGAATCCTTTTTTCCGGCTTGAGGCACTGGCGATTCTTCGATACCTAGAGCATTTTTCAGAGAGATTGCACAAGGAACGAGCGCGAAGACAGTATGAACAATACGGCGAGCGCGAAGTGACACAGTGCAAATCGCTGAAAAATGCTCTAAACGCCCGCGCGGGCCGCTGCAGCAATCGCCTCGCTGTATTTACGGCGTTGCGCGCGTGGAAGGATGATTTTGGCTAAAGCGCGCATTCAGGGCCATACTGCGCGTAAGCGGTTTGGCCAGCATTTTTTGATCGATTCCGCAGTCATTGATGCAATTGTCTCGGCGATTGCGCCCGCGCCGCAGGATTGTCTGGTCGAAATCGGTCCCGGCCTGGGCGCATTGACCTGGCCGCTGCTTGAGCGGCTCGGCGGCGCAGGCCGCCTGCACGCGATTGAAATGGATCGCGATCTGGCGGCGCATTTGCAAAGACTGGGCCATGCTTCGCTCATCCTCCATGCGGGCGATGCGCTGCGCTTTGATTTCGCTCAGCTTGCGCGCGCGGAACAGGCGCGGCTGCGGATTGTGGGCAATCTGCCTTACAACATCTCCAGTCCGCTGTTATTTCATTTGCTTGATGAGATGAATGAGGTGGTGGACCAGCATTTCATGTTGCAGCGCGAAGTTGCAGCGCGCATCGCCGCCGCGCCTGGCAGCGCCCACTATGGACGGCTCTCGGTGATGTTGCAGTCGCGTTATGCGGTCGAACGGCTTTTCGACGTGCCGCCCTGCGCCTTTGCGCCGCCGCCGGCGGTGCATTCAGCGGTGCTCAGAATGGCGCCGCACGCATCGCGCGCCTTGCCCCAGCTTGACTGGGCGCGCTTCGCCGCGCTGGTGCGCGCGGCGTTCTCGCAGAGGCGCAAGATATTGCGTCATACTCTGTCCGTTTATCAAAAGACCCCTGATTTTGACGCGCTTGGCTTCGATCTTGGGCGGCGCGCGCAAGAGGTTCCGGTCGGTGAATATCTCAAGCTTGCACAACACATTGAACAAAACGCTCACCCCAATCCCAAGCCGTGAAGAAATTCTAGGCGCGCTGCGCGCCGCCAAGGCGCCGCTGGCAGCAGATGATCTGGCTCAGATGCTTGCAGTCCGGCGCAAGGCGCGCGAAGGATTTTCGGCCCGCCTCGCGGCGATGGCGCGCGACGAACAAATCCATTTCGATGCCAAAGGACGGGGGCGGGCGATGCCCGTGACCCGCTTCATTGCCGGCCGCGTCCAGGGCCATCGGGAGGGGTATGGCTTCTTGGCGCGCGACGATGGCGAACCCGATCTGTTTTTGTCGAGCGCGCAGATGCAAAAAGTGATGCACAACGACCGCGTGCGCGCGCGGCTGGTCGGATACGACCGCCGCGGGCGTCCTGAAGGGCAGATTGTCGAAGTCATTGAGCGTGCCCATACGCATCTGAGCGGTCGCTTAATTCTCAAGGAAGAGGGGATGTGGCTGGCGCCGTCCGATCAACGCATCAGCCAAGAAATTTTGATCCAGCCGCGCGGACGGCGAAAAGCGCGCGCGGGTCAGATCGTCAACGTTGAATTGCTCCGTTTTCCAGACCGCTATACGCCTGCGCTTGGCAAAGTGACGGAAGTGCTCGGTGAGCCTGATGACCCAGGCATTGAAATTGAGATCGCGGTGCGCAAATTCGGCGTCCCGCATCAGTTCAGCGAGGAGGCGCGCGCGCAGGCGGCGCAACTGCCCGACGCGCCCGCGGAAGCGGATTGTCGCGGCCGCGTTGATCTGCGTCATTTGCCGTGGCTTACGATTGACGGCGAAGATGCGCGCGATTTCGACGACGCGGTGTACGGCGAAGCGGTCAAACTGGGACGCAAACGCGGTTTTCGATTGAGGGTGGCGATTGCCGATGTCTCTTATTACGTCAAGCCTGGCGATGCGCTCGATACCGCAGCGCTGGAACGCAGCACCTCGGTGTATTTCCCGCGCCGCGTGATTCCCATGTTGCCGCCGGAACTCTCCAACGGCTTATGCTCATTGAATCCAGAGGTGGACCGCTGCGCGCTGGTCTGCGATCTTGTAATCGATGCCCAGGGGGCGGTGCATACGTGCCAGTGTTATCCGGCAATGATTCATTCCGTCGCGCGGCTGAGCTACACCGAAGCGGTGGCGCTGATGAGCGGACCGTCCGATGCCAGTGCGCCGCCGCGAGCGGCGTTTCTCCCTCAGTTGCGCGCGTTGCACGGTATTTATCAAACGCTGGCGCGCGCGCGCGCGCGCCGCGGCGCGATTGATTTCGACGTGGTTGAGACGGCCATGATCTGCAATGCGGAAGGGAAAATTGAACGCATTGCGCCGCGCGTGCGTAATGAAGCGCACAAATTGATTGAAGAGTGCATGCTGGCGGCCAATGTCTGCGCCGCCGATTTTTTAAAGCGGCATCAACATCCGTGTCTGTACCGCGTGCATGCCGGCCCTTCCGAGGAAAAGCTGGCCAGTCTGCGCCGTTTTCTGGGCGGAATGGGGTTAAGGCTTGGCGGCGGAGCAAAACCCCAGGCGCGCGACTACGCGGCATTCATCGCGCAGGCGCGCGCGCGGCCCGATGCGCAGATGTTGCAGTCAATGCTGCTGCGCTCATTGCAACAGGCGATATACAGCCCGGACAATATTGGGCATTTCGGCCTGGCGTATCCCGCCTATACCCACTTTACAAGCCCTATCCGGCGTTATCCGGATCTGCTCGTGCATCGCGCGATTCGCGCAATCCTAAAGGGACGTGCATACCGGCCGCGCAAATCGGCGGCATTGCGGCATTTGCCCGCTTCTGCGCCGAGCGCGAAAACATCGGTCTGGCAAAGCTTGGGATTGCATTGCTCGGCGAATGAACGGCGCGCCGATGAGGCGACGCGCGATGTCGAAGCCTGGCTCAAATGTCAGTTCATGCTCGACAAGCGGGGCGAAATTTACGAGGGCGCAGTCAGCGGCGTTACCGCCTTCGGTCTGTTTGTGACGCTTGAGCCGCTTTTTGTCGAAGGGCTGGTGCATATCAGCACGCTCGGTCCGGAATATCTGGAATACGATGCAATTAAAAATGAATTGCGCGCGCGGACAGGCGCACGTTATGGCTTATCCGACCGCGTGCGGGTGCAAGTCAGCCGCGTCGATCCTGATGCGCGCAAGATTGATTTGCTGCTGGTTGAACGAAGCGCCTAACGTTCCTGGTCCCCGCTGAATGCCCCGCCTCAAACTGTTACACGGTTTTCACGCCATCACAGCGCGGCTTAGAGCCTTTCCGGCGACGGTCAATGAAGTGTGGTACGACCCGGCGCGGCAGGATGCGCGGATGCGCGCGTTTTTGCATCTTGCCGCGTCCGCGAATGCGCGCCTGATTGCCGCGGACGCATCCCGATTAAACGCGCTGAGCGGAGAGAAGCGCCATCAGGGCGTTGTTGCGCGCGTGACGGAGGCGACGCGCGCGCATTCGCTGGAGACGCTGCTTGATACCATTGAAGGCCAGCCCTTACTGCTCGCGCTTGATGGCGTGACCGATCCGCATAACCTCGGCGCGTGTCTGCGGGTGGCCGATGGCGCGGGCGCGCATGCGGTGATTGCGCCGCGGCGGCGCGCGGCTGGATTGACAGCGGCCGCGGCAAAAGCGGCCAGCGGCGCGGCAGAAACGGTCCCGTATCTGACTGTGATCAATCTCGCGCGTGCGTTGCGCGCATTGAAAAACGCCGGCATACAGGTGATTGGCACCGCGGACGACGCAACGACCTCTTTGTTCGATATTCAGTTGGACGGCGCGCTGGCGCTAGTGATGGGGGCGGAGGGCGCGGGCATGCGGCGTCTGACGCGCGAGGCGTGCGATGAAGTCGTGCGGATTCCGCTCGCGGGCCATGTGCAGAGTTTGAATGTATCGGTCGCGAGCGGGATTTGTTTATTTGAGGCTGTGCGGCAGCGTTTGAAAAGGCTTTAATCAATGGATCAATACGCGCTTAAACAACGCGCCGCGCTGGCGGGCGCCGATTATGTACAGGCGCATGCGCCGAAAGGCGCATTGCTTGGGGTGGGCGCCGGCTCGACCGTCAATATATTGATCGACGCGCTCGTGGCGCAACAAGCCTTTGGGCGGCATTTCCGGGGTGCAGTTTCAAGCTCGCGCGCAACGACTGCCCGCCTTGAATCCTGTGGCGTTCCAGTATTCGAGCTGAATCAGGCCGATGCTTTACCGCTCTATCTCGACGGCGCGGACGAAATCGATCCGCATGGCCGGATGATCAAGGGCGGCGGCGGCGCATTGACCGGCGAAAAGATTGTCGCAGCCGCCGCCAAAGTCTTTGTATGTATTGCGGATGTTTCAAAATATGTGCCGCTGCTGGGCCGCTTTGCATTGCCCGTTGAGGTTGTACCGATGGCATACGCCATGCTCAGCCAGCGCTTCGCGGCGCTCGGCGGCACGCCAAGGCTGCGCTGTATGCCAGATGGTGCGCCGTATTTGACTGAC
>NZ_CAFB01000042.1 GCF_000227585.1 Candidatus Glomeribacter gigasporarum BEG34
AAGATGCCAAGTCTCCCAAATCAATCCTCATCAACTCAGCTAAACCATCGTCATTCCACACAAAGCGCCGCGCGCCTTGTATGTTTGTGCAGGCGCGCTTCCATTTGATCCTGTTCTCTTCAATTCCTTACTCTATAAATAAGAAATTTGGACTGATCAAGGAGTGGACATGGCGATGACTACAGTGACATCAAAAGGACAAATTACCCTGCCTGCATCAGTTCGGACTAAACTGGGCCTGAAAACAGGCGGCAGAGTAGGGTTTGTAGAACTGAGTCATCATCAGTTTGCGATCGTTGCGGCGCATGAAGACGTGAGAACACTGAGAGGTTTGCTGTGCAAGCCCGCTGTCCCCGTCAGCGTTGAGCAAATGAATGCCGCTATTGCTGCACGGGGCGCGTGTGCAAGGTGCATGGTCCAGGGTGTGATGGGTAGATGGAACGATCTCCGTCCTTGATACAAAAACGCCGTTTATGCGCCGCGGGCGCGTTGCTATGCGCATTCTTGCCGGGCGCGATGGCGCGCGCTGAACGCGCGGATCGGGATCAGCCCATTTATGTACAGGCAGACCGCTGGACTCATGATGATTTAAAACGCATCAGCACACTCTCTGGCCGGGCCATTGTCACGCAGGGGACCACTGTCCTGAAAGGAGATCGCGTTGTCATACGCGAAGACCCGCAAGGATATTATTTTCTGAACAGCACAGCCGGTCGCGGCGCGCGCGCCTACTTCCGCAGCAAGCGGGATCGCGTGGACGAAACGATTGAAGGCGAGGGCGAACGCATCGACTATGACGGCAAGAATGAAATCGCGACGCTTGTCGGGCGCGCGGTGGTGCGCCGCCTCTCAGGCAGCGCCAAAGTGATTGACGAAATCCACGGCCACGTGATTCGCTATGAAGCAAAAAATGATTTTTATACCGCGCAGAGTTCCGCCGACGCTTCCGGCAATCCGTCCGGCCGGGTGCGCGCAATGCTGTCTCCGCGCACAGGCGCGGCTTCATCTAAAGAAGGCGCTGCCGCTCCGCTTGAGATGAGCAATACGCTCGATCAAAAAACCCAGCCATGAATGCCGCAGACCGGTTTAGAGCATTTTTCAGTCGATTTGCCCAAGGAGCGAGCGCGAAGACAGTATGGGGATCGATGCGGGCGGAGCAGGTTCCGTCGCGCGCAGCGCGATGGATGCGACCCCGCAGCGATCCCGAATGCCGAAAACGCAGAAGCGACACAGGGAAAATCACTGAAAAATGCTCTAGCGGCGCGCCGTCTGCGTATCCGGTGTCTGTACGCCAAAGCGCGCTGGCGGCGCGTCATTTGCAAAAACGCTTTGGCGCACGCACGGTCGTTAAGGATATTTCCCTGGAAGTCAAAAGCGGCGAGATTGTCGGACTGCTGGGTCCGAACGGCGCCGGCAAAACCACCTCCTTTTATATGATGGTCGGGCTGATCCCGCTCGATGCCGGCCAGATTACGCTCGACGGCCATCCCGTGAGCATGTTGCCGATTCACCGACGCGCGCGACTTGGACTTTCTTATTTACCCCAGGAAAGCTCTGTCTTCCGGAAGTTATCGGTCGAACAGAATATCCGCGCCGTGCTCGAACTGCAACGCGATGCGCGCGGCGTGCCTTTGCCGGCAAATGCCATTGCAGCGCGCACCCAGGCGTTGATGAACGAATTACAGATTGCGCATTTAAATGAGCACATTGCGCTGTCATTGTCGGGCGGCGAGCGCCGCCGCGTTGAAATTGCGCGCGCGCTGGCGACAAACCCTAAATTCATTCTGCTGGATGAACCTTTTTCCGGGGTTGATCCGATTGCGGTACTGGAAATCCAGAAAATCATCCGCTTTTTGAAGCGGCGCAATATTGGCATTCTAGTGACCGATCACAATGTGCGCGAGACGCTCGGCATTTGCGATCATGCGTATATCGTCAGTGACGGCCGCGTACTCGCGGCGGGCGCACCCTCCGATATCATCGCAAACGAATCCGTGCGCCGCGTTTATTTGGGAGAGCATTTTAAGATGTAGGTTTTAGAGCATTTTTCCGGTTCTACCTTACTTTGCGTGCATCTGCGAGATCACTTCAGATGGAATGGAACACCCGAATGCGTCACACTTCAAAGCCTGCGCATCCATCCATTGACCGCTTAAGGTATTTCAACCGATTGACCTGTCCTTCGACTCTGCCATTGCGATAGGGCCTCTCGAGCGTCACGCGCCCGCCGATGCATGGCAAATCTTCTACCTGACGCCAGTCATGACCATGAACTTGCCCGCTGACCGCATGGCAAACAGTACAACGGGCGCTGGCCTTCTTGCCCCGCAGGCTCACAATCCGCCGACTGCCAACCCGTTGCCAACCTTTGATGAGCATCCCAGGCAATTCAGTCACTGTGCAGACAAGGGTGAACACATAAATTGAACTTCCAGACAAAACCCTGGTAGAACCATTCAGGGCGTCTGTGCATACCAGGCGCTTCACGCCAAGTGAGGAAGAACCATTTTTCGGCGGTTTGCTCGGCGTCACTTCGCCGTTCCGTGTATTCGGGATCGCTGAAAAATGTTCTAAGGGATGATGCTGTGTATTTGTTTCTGAGACATGTTCTAGCTTTGAATCAGCGGCTTGCGCCGTCCAACGCTCATGATCAAACCCACTGCAATCCCAACCGTGACGAGCGCGGTGCCGCCGTAACTCATCAATGGCAAGGGCGCGCCCACAATCGGCAGCAGGCCGCTATTCATCCCGATATTGACAAATACATCACTGAAAAGGGTGAGTATTAACGAACCGGCCAACAGGCGGCCAAATAAAGTTGCGCCTCTGGCCGCAACCTGCAGCCCCCGCACAATCAGACAGAAATATAAAGCAAGCAGCGCCAGGCCGCCGATCAAACCGAATTCTTCCGCATATACAGAGAAAATAAAATCGGTGTGTTTTTCAGGAATAAATTCCAGATGCGTTTGCGTGCCCTTGAGCCAGCCCTTGCCGTGCAGGCCGCCTGAGCCAATCGCAATGGTCGCCTGGAGGGTATGAAATCCCTTGCCGAGCGGGTCGGCGCCTGGGTTGAGCAATGTGCAGACGCGATGTTTCTGGTAATCATGCAGCAACGGCCATTGCACGTCTGGTTGACAAATTTTGGTCTCGAATGTGATTAAAGCGCCCACCGCCAACGCAAAGGCAAGAAAAACCGGCACAATCCATCGGAAGCTCAAACCCGCCAAATAACTGACAAAAAAGCCGGATGAGAACACCAGGATTGCCGTACCCAGGTCTGGCTGCCTGGCAATCAGGCCGACAGGCGCCATCAGGAGCAGCAGCGCAATCAGATGATCGTGCGTCCGGATAAGGCCGGCGCGTTGATGGTAATACCAGGCCAGCATCATCGGGACCGCGATTTTCATGATTTCAGACGGTTGGATGACGACTCCGACATGGAGCCACCGTTTGGCGCCTTTGCGCGCGAGTCCAAACATGGCCACTGCAATGAGCAACGCAACGCCAATTGTATAGAGCGGCGCTGCGCAACGCATCAGCGTCTGCGGCGGAACAGATGCGATGGCCCATATCAACGTAAAGACGAGCGCGGCATTGCGAATTTGATCTTGAAATCGCCCCGGCGTATCGAAGCTGGCGCTATACACACTGAGCAGACCGATGCCCGTCAATAAAAAGACCATCCATACGAGCGGTTTGTCCAGCACAGAAACAAGGCATCCAAGCCGGCGCACTCCGTCCTTAAAGCTAAAACGCATTTTCGCTTTTGCCCTGGGCTTTCATGCCAGTCTCCGTGATTCGCGAGATTTGCTGCGCTGCAACGGAGGCCAGAAATTCCGCCGCGCGGCCCCGCCGCGGGATTTCGATGTCCGGCGCCAGTTCAAGCAGCGGCGCAAGCGCGAACGCGCGTTCAGTCAAACGCGGATGCGGAACGGTCAAGTCCGCTTCATCGATGCACGCATCGCCATACAGCAGAAGGTCGATATCGAGCGTGCGCGGCGCGTTTGGATAAGGCCGCGTGCGTCCGAACTGCGTTTCGATGTTCGCAGTCGTTCTGAGCAATACACGCGGCTCAAGAGAAGTTTCAACGCAGACCACGCAGTTGGCGTATGGCGGGCCGTCCGCCTGAACGGGCGCGCTGCGATAGAAACCGGATCGGGCGCGCACGGCAATGCCCGTCCGTTGCGCAAGGGACGCGATGGCATGCTGCATCGTTTGCAGCGTCTCGCCGAGATTGGCGCCCAGGCCAAGGTAGGCAATCGTCATCGCTCCTCGCCCGTTCCGTCCATTGGCGCGGATTCAGTCGAATCCGTCGGCGCAGCCTTTCCTTTTTTCCGCCGCCCCCCTTTTTTCTGCGCATTCTGGGACGGCGCGCATTGCGCTAGCAACGCCTCCCGCTGCGCCGGATTCCCTTGCGCAAACGCCGCCCACCAGGCGCCCAGCGCGCCGTCGAGTTCGCCGGATTCGCACCGCAGTTGCAAAAAATCATAGGCCGCCCTGAAACGCGCATGCTCGATGAGCTTGAACGCACCGCGGCCGCGTTTCTCAAGGCGCGGCTGCAATCCCCAGATTTCCTTCATATCTGCGCTCGTGCGGCGCTGGATCGCCAGTGATTTCATTTGCAACTGGAGCGTCTCATCCATTGCGCGATAGAGCGCTGGAATGGGGTATTCGCCTGCCGCCTGCCCGCGCTGCCAATGGATACACACCTCATGCCATAAAAGCGCCGCAAATAAAAAACCTGGCGAGACCGGTTGATCCGCGCGCACGCGCGCGTCGGCGTTGCGTAACGCGCGCTGGATCAATTCCGCCGCTTGCGCGTTTTCAAGCGCCGCATCCAGCAGCGGCAGGACGCAGCGGTGCAAGCCTTCAGCGTGCAAACGCTGCACGCCTTCAAAGGCATGGCCGCACAGCAGCAGTTTAAGCGCCTCATCGAATAGCCGCGCCGGCGGCACGCTGTTCAGCAGCGCGGCCATCGTTCGAATCGGCGCGCGCGTCCGTTCGTCAATTTCAAAACCGAGTTTTGCCGCGAAGCGCACCACGCGCAGCATTCGCACCGGGTCCTCACGGTAGCGCGCGGCCGGGTCTCCGATCATTCTCAACCGCCGCGCACGCACATCCGCGATGCCGTTGTGATAATCCAGCACCGTTTGCGCCGCCGGGTTGTAATACATCGCGTTGACGGTGAAATCGCGGCGCGCGGCGTCCTCATGTTGCTCGCCCCACACGTTATCGCGCACCACGCGCCCGCTTGCATCAACCGCATGCAGAGGATGCGCTGAATCGCGCCCTCTTCTCCAAGCGCGTTTGCCCTCCTGAGACATGCGCGCCGGCGCGCCCGAACTGCCGCGGAAAGTCGTCACTTCGATGATTTCCCGCCCAAACAGTACATGGACGATTTGAAAACGCCGCCCGATCAGACGCGCGCGCCGGAACAGTTTCCGCACCTGCGCGGGCGTTGCGTCTGTGGCCACATCAAAGTCCTTCGGAGTCAACCCAAGCAGCAAATCGCGCACCGCGCCGCCGACGATAAAAGCGCGATAACCGGCACGCGTGAGCGTCTCGGTCACCTGAGCCGCATGACGTGAAACCCGCGCCGGATCGATCTGATGTGCTTGAACTGGAATGACGACGGAGGCAGGGATTGGCTGGGACGGTGATGAACCTGAGAACATACGATGTATGCTGAGTATGGCCGCCTTGATGTGACTGGATAATTTACGGATCAAAAGGGTCATTCGTTATTCTTCAATGGATCGCCTGCAAAACGCGTTATGAATCTTTCGCTATGTGGTGAGGTCGCCAAACTGTTGTGCAAGAGACTCTATTTCTTGCTGTCCGGCCCATTTTTTTAAAAAGGAGTGTTTAATCTTTTCTTTAATCTCTTTTCTGCGTGTTGCGTCATTTGCTACAGGCAGCTTCAATTCTTTCCATCGATCTCCAATCGTCGGTAACGTTGTATCAGTCAGCACTTTGCTATTAATCTGTTTTTGGGTCAGCGTATGAGAAAGTAAATACAAACTTCCACGGCGCACAAACAATACGTCCCCTTCTTTTAAATCAGAACCATTACCCTTGACTCTTTGATATTCAAAAGCAGGAATAAAGGCAGTCGGATTTTTGTATATTGACCAGTTCATAATATCCGCCACGCGCACGTAGGGTATATCTCCCAGTCCTTTAAATCTTGCTTCTGGAGAACCGTGCCCTGCAAAGGATTGAATAATGCCCTCATCCAGCAGTTTTTGGATGCTCACCAGCTGAAAATGTTCTTTTTTCGCCCTCTCCTCAATCTGGACACTATATTTTTTCCAGTAGTAGCGGGGAACATAAACAGAGCCCTTTATATTCCGTGTAGGAACGCGAAATACATAATGGTTATCTGGATGCGAAGGGGCTTTCAGTTCTTCCATGATGTCGATACTGTTATCCCAGATTTCTTCTGTGAAATGCTTTTTGTTCTCGTCATACCGATATAACGGTTTTCCGTTATGGTCGTGCCCGATCCCTTCGCATACCCCCATCGTAATGAATTCCTGTTGTAACTTGCCTTCTGTCCTGAGCATTTGTAAGCATCTTTCGATAAAAAGCACTTGGGGTTCCGTTTTTTTGATCTCATCCGTTTTATGCCAAACGCCCTCTATTTCCTTCCACTTGTAACCCAGTTCAAACTGCCCTGAATCCGCTTCGAGCACTTTAATCTTGCTGCCAAAGGGTGGGTTTGTCAGGATACAATCGAACTTTCGGATTGTATGGGTCGCTTCATCCTGAACAAAAAGCATTTTGGCGCGCGGATTGTATTCGCAAGGCTCGTGCAAGGTATTTTCCTGTACGACTTTGCTTTTTCCATCTCCAATAATGGACATATAAGCCTTGGTAATTTTGACAAGATCAATTTCTTTATCTATCCCGTAAAAGGATCGCTCCGCCATCTTTCTCTGTTCTCTGCGCAGGGTCTCCTCTGACAACCCCTTCCATTGCCTGTCCTGCTGCATGGACTTCCAGATATGCTCCACCGCATAAATCAGAAATCCGCCGCTCCCGCAAGCCGGATCGCAAACGGTTTGTCTGGGTTTCGGATCAACCACCCGAACGGCCATCTTGACCACCTCGCGGGGCGTAAAAAATTCTCCTTTTTCCCCGACCAGTTTACTTTCTGCAAAAACCTCAAAAGCATCTCCTATGACGTCTTTGTTCGACTTTAATAAGCTATATCTATCCAATTGACCCACCACATAGGCGATAGACCGATCATCCAGTTTGATCTCTTCATTTGCGTCAAAAACCCCTTCTTCAGAGAAATCGTCCCTGACTTTCTTAAAGAGCGCTCTGATCCTTTCTGCAACCTGTTCAGGCTTTTCATCAAAACCCACACGGAAGGCGGGTAGTACATTGGGATCGTAACTTTCATCCCATATTTTGCAAAAAAGGAGGCGGATCATCTCCGTGCCCAGCTTTTCTCTGCGACTGATATTGGTATTCGCGTAGAGCGTATTGAGGAGCCTTTTAAAAATGATTTTGAGCTTGTTGGAGGGTTGTAGATGTTCCTTCGAAATGCGGCCGATATCTTTAAAAGACTCGCCCCGCTTGGGGATTTGAAATATAAAATCCCTTTGAATGCGTCCTGTTTCAGCATCCCGATAGAGATACTCAATTTCATTGCCATTCGTCCAGACGCCCCACTGGCAGGACGTGGCGGACATATCGCTGGCTAATTGCTTGATGCCTTCTTTCCGACTGGGCCGTTTTGTTTCGACGATGCCAAGAATATCCTGATGTTGAGCCCGCCGATTCGTGTTTATCGTGTGATAAACCACAAGGTCTGCTTTCTCGGTTTTGTTTTTTCTATTTCCCGCCTCTCCGTGCTGAATGCTGACTTCAATGTCCATTTGCGCGTAATCGTAGCCGTAGTCGTCATGTAATTCCTTTTCATAGAGTTGCCGTATCGCTTCTTCTGGTTTTCGCGCGTCCACAGGTTTGCCCGTGGCGACATCTCTAATCCATCCATCTTTGAGAGGGGGATTCTGCATGATATGGAAGCCGCTCAAATCCAGCCTCAAGAAAGTATGAGACGCTTGTTTTTAACTGGATGTTCCTCGCGCCATGCGCGTACCAGCGGCAATGTCACCGCGCGCTGATGTTCAAGAGAAAAACGGTCGAGCGCGTCAAGCAACGCCATCAGCGCCGGCAGCTCGCGTTTGAAATGCGTTAACAGGTAAGCGGACACATCCGCAGAGAGCGCCAGTCCGCGCGCGCGCGCGGCGCGCGCCAACGCTTCGCGCTTATGCGCATCGTCCAATGGCGCAAGCTGGAAGACCAGGCCCCAGCCGAGCCGGCTGCGCAAATCTTCGCGCAGCGCCAGCGCGCGCGGCGGCGCATTGCCCGCTGCAACCAGAGCGCAGCGCGGATGCGCGCGCACTTCATTAAAGAGCGTAAATGTATCGCTCTGTTGCGCCGCGGACAATGCATCGCAATCATCCAGCGCGTAAATGGCCACTGCGGCATCGAATTCAAAAGCGGCGCGCGGACTGTGCGGTCCAAGCAAACGGGCGCGCGCCGCGCCTGCGTCCGCGCACAACGCATGGAGTAGATGGCTGCGTCCGCTGCCGGCCGCGCCCCATAAATAGAACAGGCGTTCTGGCGCGCCTCCAGTCATCAGAGCATCACTTAACGTAGAGAGCTGCGAGACCAGCTCGGCATTCGCGCCCGCCACAAACTGGTCGAAGCGCGCGGCGGGCGGCGCGCCAAAATCGAGAAGCAGTTGACGGGGCGCGGATCGAAAATGGTCCATTAAAGCATTTTTCAGCGGCTTGCCCTGCGCAATGATGCGCTCGCCGTATGGTCCCGCTGCGGGGTCGCCTCCATCGCTTCGCGATGAAGACCTGCTCCGCCCGCATCGCTCCCCGTACTGTCTTCTCGCTTGTGCCTTGTGCAATCGCATTGAAAAATGCCCTAATATTGATAAAAGGCGCTCGCTAAATATCTGCGTTTCAATTCGCGCAGCGCTGTCGCCACAATCGCAGCGGCGGGCAATGCAAGCAGCACGCCGAAAAAGCCGAACCACTGGCCGAAAGCGAGCAACGCAAAAATCACCGCCAGCGGATGCAGGCCAATGCGCTCACCGACCAGATACGGTGTCAGGAAGTAACTTTCGAGCAACTGCCCGATGCCATAAATGACTGCGACGGCACCGAATCCATACCAATCGCTGAATTGCAGCAGCGCAGCCGTTAACGCCAGCGTCAGTCCAATAAAATAGCCCAGATAGGGAATCAGCACCGCAAGACCCGTAAAGATGCCGACGGGTAATGCAATATTTAAACCGGCAATCGACAGGCACACGGTGTAATACACCGCGAGCACCGCGATTACCAGCCATTGTCCGCGCAGATATTGCGCCAGCATTTGATCCATTTCCCGCGCCAGACGAACGGTGGCCTCCAGCCAGCGGCGCGGCACCGCCAAGCGCAGATGCGCAACGATCCGGTGCCATTCGACCAGCAAGTAATACAACACAAGCGGCCCCAGCACGAGATTACTGAGTGCGCTCATCATTGCGTTGCCGCTCGCGCGCAACGACTGCCAGGCGGCTGAGAGCAACGTATTTGCACTGCTCGCAAACTGACGGGTCGCGAAATCTTTAAGCCCTGAAAAATCAGGATTTAAATCAATCCCGAACCGTGCGGCATGCGCGGATAGAATTTGATGCATATTTGAAAGCAGAACCGGAATTTTCTGTTGCAGCGCGGGACCTTCCTTCTGAACGATGATTAACAGCAAAATACCCAGAAAAATGATCAAGAAGGCAAGTAACAGCAGCATCAGAGCAGCGGCAATGCCGCGAGGCACTTTATGACGCGCCAGGAATGCAACGCCGGGATGCAAAATATACGCAAAAATGCCCGCCGTCAGAAACGATGTCAGAACCGGCCTGAGCAGCCACAATAGGGTCCCTAACACACACGCGACAACGAGCCAGACAAACGTCTGTCGTTGATAAGGAGTCAAGAACGGGCGCGGCGGGTTCATCGGTAAGAGGTTTAAAATGCGTTATTTTATTCAGAATTAGCCCGCATACTTCACAGTGTATGTCAGAGCCTGTTCACGGTTCTTTCTGCGCGCCCGTGATCCTGCGTCGGGCGGCGCTTATTTGCCCGTGAGAACTTTGTCTAGGAGACCACTCTGTCCGGCAACCGAGAACTGACACTGACCCACTGCGCGCCCCTGTCCTATCTGGACGCGGGCGTCGATATCGATGCCGGCAACGCGCTGATCAAACGGATTCAACCCCTTGCGCGCCGCACGCGGCGCGATGGGGTGCTTAAAGGCATTGGCGGCTTCGGCGCGCTTTTTGAAGTACCCAGGAAATACCGCGAGCCGGTGCTGGTGTCGGGTGCGGACGGGGTAGGAACCAAGCTTAAACTGGCGGCGCAACTGGGACGGCACGCCGCGATTGGACAGGATTTAGTCGCGATGTGTGTCAACGATATTTTGACGCTCGGCGCAGAGCCGCTGTTCTTCCTCGACTATTTTGCGTGCGGAAAGCTCGATGTCGAGGTGGCGGCGACCGTCATCAACGGAATTGCAGCCGGTTGCGAACAGGCCGGTTGTGCGCTGATTGGCGGAGAAACGGCGGAAATGCCGGGCATGTATCCTGGCGGCGAATATGATCTCGCTGGCTTTGCGGTCGGCGTTGTTGAAAAAAAAGCCATCATTGACGGACGTTCGATGACAGCAGGCGATATTGTGATTGGACTTGCGTCGAGCGGCATTCATTCAAATGGCTACTCTTTGGTGCGCCGGATGATCGAGCGCGCGCGGCCCGATCTGAACGCAGAGCTAGATGGCCGCTCGCTGGCCGATGCGCTCATGGCGCCGACGCGCATTTATGTAAAACCAATCCGCGCGCTGCTTGAGCGCGCTCCCATTAAAGGCATTGCGCACATTACTGGCGGCGGATTGATCGAAAATATTCCGCGCGCGCTTCCTGAATCCCTGTGCGCCGAACTGGATGCCTGTGCCTGGCCGCGTCCGCCCGTGTTTGAATGGCTGCGCGAACACGGGCAGTTGGCGGAGACGGATATGCAGCGCGTTTTCAATTGCGGCATCGGCATGGCGCTGGTGGTTGACGCTGGCATCGCCGATGCCGCGCTGACGCAGCTTCTGGACGCGGGCGAGGCGGCCTGGCGCATAGGCAGCATTCGCGCGCGTCAGGCGCATGAACCGCAGGTTGTGGTGCGCGCCTCATCACACAATGAGGCGCGCAAGTGTCATATATAGCCAAGCGTATTTAATTTGATTACAGCGTCATCGCCGCTTGCCGTATTTATATACTGTCTTCGCGGCTGCTTCCTTGTACTCAAACTAAATGCACTTGGCTATAGCACTCTGGATATTTATTTTTGCGCTTCTTCAACGTTTTTCTCACCGGGGAGAGAATACTCAAGCTCGGCTTCCACGCCCTGAGCAACGCGGCGGATGCGCTTGATGCGGCAGTTTGCGGCGTCGCCGCGCGATGAGGAGAGCGGAACGCCATCGCCAAATGGCGGTTTCTCACCGGGATGTTGCTTTGTATATGCTTGATTCAGCGCTTCCGCCTGACGATCCAGTGTCAGCAACGCGGGGCTTCTGTGTTTCTCATAAGCGGCCGATGCTGAATCACAGAACTGCTGGATGATCTCTTTCGGTGTCGTCTGCGCCGATTGCGCCTGAACGCTGCCGAATGGAAACGCGCTCAAAAAGACGCCCCCCAGGCGCGCCCTGTCATCATCTTCCTGTTCCAGCGGATTCTAGGGCCTGTTTTCATTGAGAACAGGCCCTAGACATTGCTTTCCTCCTTTGGGTAGATATCATTGCGTTCTGAACACGCTCGCTTTCCAAACACGGCGATCTTGCTGATCAACCTCGGTTCGCCCGAGGCGCCGCAGCCGCGCGCGGTGCGGCGCTACTTGCGCGCGTTTCTTTCCGATCCGCGCGTGCTTGAATGTTCAAACCCAATCAGTCGCGCATTGCTGCGACGGGCGATTGTACCGCTGCTCGCGAGCCTGCGCGCGCGCGCCTCAAGCGCTCGATATGCATCGATCTGGATGGCGGAAGGCGCGCCGCTGCGCGTCTATAGCGCGCGCCAGGCAGCCGCGCTCGCGGCGCGTCTTGCGCGCGACGGCCCGCGCGCGCGGGTTGAGTGCGCGATGCGCTATGGCGCGCCGAGTATCCGCGCCAGGCTCCAGCAATTGCAGCGCGAGGGCATTGAACGGGTGTTGTTGCTGCCAATGTATCCGCAGTATTCAGCGGCGGCGACGGCCTCCGCATTCGATGCGACATTCGATGCGTGCAAATACATGCGTGATTTGCCAGAAATTCGCACGATCCGGCATTACGCCGATTTTCCGCCGTATATCGCCGCGTGCGCGCAGAGAATTCGCGGTGACTGGTCGATGCACAGCCGGCCCGATTTTGCAGCGGGCGATAAGCTGTTGCTCAGTTTTCACGGCTTGCCTCAGGCAATGATCGAACGCGGCGACCCTTATGAAACGCACTGCCGGCGCACCGCGGCATTGCTTGCGCAGGCGCTGGATTTATCCGAAGCGCATTGGCAGATCGGTTTTCAGTCGCGCTTTGGCCTGGCACGCTGGCTGCAGCCGACAACCGCCGCGTTGCTTGAGCGGCTTGGCACGGCAAAAACGCGGCGCGTCGATGTGTTCTGTCCCGGCTTTACCGCCGACTGTCTGGAAACGCTGGAAGAACTCGATATCCGCGCGCGCGCCGTTTTCCTGCGCGCCGGTGGCGGCGCATACCACCGCATCGCCTGCGTGAATGACTCCGCTCCGTTGATCGATGCGCTGGCGGCGCTCGCCGCGCAACATCTGCGCAGATAAGAACCTGTTCACGATCTGTCACGAGCGCCGGTCAGCCAAGGAGGACGGAGCACAGGAACCGGAGCATATTTGATATATGTGAGGATTCCGAGCACCGCCCGACGCAGGCTCACGGGCGCGCAGTAAGATCGTGAACAGGTTCTAAGAGATGATGCGCCTCTCTTGAAATGAATATTTGAGTCCCCACCTGCTAGCAACTTGCTATTTGTAGTGATAGGAGTTTCGCACTTTCATGAATCAACCCAATAGAGTGGAAGACAGCGCGCCGCATCCGGCGGCCTCGTCCGAGGAAGAAAAACCGGGCGCGCCGCCGGATACACAGCATGCGGCGGATGCCCTGGCGGCGGCGCAACTGAAAATCGCCGAGCTGGAAGAGCAGTTTTTGCGCGCGAAGGCCGACACCGAAAACACGCGCCGGCGCGCGCAGGAAGACCTGGAAAAAGCGTATAAATTTGCAATCGAACGCTTCGCTGAAGAGCTGTTGCCTGTGATCGACAGTCTCGAAGCGGCTGCCGCGGATACATCGGGCGAGCTGGGTAAATTACGCGAAGGCGTTGCACTCACGCTGCGGCAGTTGAACGCGGCCTTTGACCGCGCTCGCGTGTGCGTGATTCATCCAGCGGGCGAAAAATTTGACCCGCACCGGCATCAGGCGATTTCAACCGTGCCGGCTGACCAAGCGCCAAACACGGTCGTCAGCGTGCTGCAGAAAGGCTATCTGATTGAGAATCGCGTGCTGCGTCCGGCGCTGGTGACCGTCTGTCAGCCAGAAAGTGCGGGGCCGCCAGCACATCACGATGAATGAGCGCTTATTCACGACAGAACGGAGACTTGGAGATGAACAAATGGGAAAAATGATAGGCATCGACCTGGGGACGACCAATTCCTGCGTGGCCGTGATGGAAGGCAAACAGGTCAAAGTGATTGAGAACGCGGAAGGCGGACGCACCACGCCGTCGATCATCGCCTATATGGACGATAACGAAATTTTGGTCGGCATTCCGGCGAAGCGGCAGGCGGTCACCAATCCGGCCAACACTTTATTTGCCGTGAAGCGCTTGATTGGCCGCCGTTTCAGCGAAAAGGAAGTTCAGAAAGACATCGGCTTGATGCCGTACAAAATCGTTCAGGCGGACAACGGCGACGCTTGGATTGAAGTGCGTGATCAAAAGCTCGCGCCGCCTCAGATTTCCGCCGAAGTGCTGCGCAAGATGAAAAAAACCGCCGAGGATTATCTCGGCGAGACGGTGAGCGAAGCGGTGATTACGGTGCCCGCATACTTCAACGATTCGCAACGCCAGGCGACTAAGGATGCCGGCCGTATCGCCGGTCTGGATGTGAAGCGGATCATCAATGAGCCGACCGCCGCCGCGCTCGCGTTCGGTCTGGATAAAACCGACAAGCGCGACCGCAAAATCGCCGTCTATGACCTCGGCGGCGGCACGTTTGACATCTCGATCATTGAAATCGCCGATGTTGACGGCGAGAAGCAATTTGAAGTGCTATCGACCAACGGCGATACCTTCCTCGGCGGCGAAGACTTCGACCAGCGCATCATCGATTACATCATCGGCGAGTTCAAAAAAGAGCAGGGCGTTGATCTGTCGAAGGATGTGCTTGCGCTGCAGCGGCTGAAAGAGTCAGCGGAAAAAGCCAAGATCGAACTGTCGAGCGCGCCGCAAACCGAAATCAATCTGCCCTATATCACCGCAGACGCGAGCGGGCCGAAGCATCTGAATCTGAAAATTACGCGCGCCAAACTGGAGGCTCTGGTTGAAGAATTGATTGCGCGCACGATTGAACCGTGCCGCACGGCGATCAAAGACGCCGGCGTCAAGGTCAGCGAAATCGACGATGTGATTCTGGTTGGCGGTATGACGCGCATGCCAAAGGTGCAGGACGCGGTCAAGGAGTTCTTTGGTCGCGACCCGCGCCGCGATGTGAATCCGGACGAAGCGGTTGCGGTCGGCGCGGCAATTCAGGGCCAGGTGCTGTCCGGCGAGCGCAGCGATGTGCTGCTGCTCGACGTGACGCCGTTATCGCTGGGCATCGAGACGCTGGGCGGTGTGATGACCAAGATGATCAGCAAAAACACGACGATCCCGACCAAGCATGCGCAAGTCTTCTCGACCGCCGACGACAACCAGCCCGCAGTCACCATCAAAGTCTTCCAGGGCGAGCGTGAAATGGCCGCAGGTAACAAACTGCTCGGCGAATTCAATCTGGAAGGCATCGCGCCCGCGCCGCGCGGCGGGCCGCAGATTGAAGTGACTTTCGATATCGACGCGAACGGTATTTTGCATGTGTCGGCGAAAGACAAAGCGACCGGCAAGGAAAACAAAATCACTATCAAGGCCAATTCGGGCTTGAGCGAAGCTGAAATTGAGCGGATGGTCAAAGACGCCGAGGCAAACGCCGCCGAGGACCATAAGCAGCGCGAACGGGTCGAAGCGCGCAATCAGGGCGAGGCCTTGCTGCACAGTACGAAAAAATCGCTGGCGGAATATGGCGGTAAGCTGGAGGCGGGCGAGAAAACGGCGGTCGAGGAAGCGATCAAGGCGCTTGAAGCGACGCTGAACGACCACGCCGCCGACAAGGCCGAAATCGACGCGAAAGCGCAGGCGCTCTCGCAGGCGGCGCAGAAGATCGGCGAGAAAATGATGGCCGACCTACAGGCCAAGCAGGCGGCGGGCGAGCCGGAAAAGGAGCAAGATGAAAAAAAACAGCCGGATGAAGTGGTTGATGCCGAGTTCAAGGATGTAAAAAAAGAAAACTGAGATGGCGGAACGGGATTTTTATCAAGCGCTGGGGGTCGCCAAAAACGCGAGCGATGAGGAAATCAAAAAAGCGTATCGCAAGCTCGCGATGAAGTATCACCCCGACCGCAATCCGGACAATAAAGAGGCCGAGGCGCGTTTCAAGGAAGTCAAGCACGCGTATGAAA
This sequence comes from Candidatus Glomeribacter gigasporarum BEG34, assembly GCF_000227585.1. GTDB lineage: Bacteria > Pseudomonadota > Gammaproteobacteria > Burkholderiales > Burkholderiaceae > Glomeribacter > Glomeribacter gigasporarum_B. The sequence continues at coordinate 15,820 of NZ_CAFB01000042.1, forward strand.
TGCTCTCCGATCCGCAAAAACGCGCCGCATACGATCAATACGGTCACGCCGGCGTCGATCCGAATATGGCGGGCATGGGCGGTGCGGGCGCGCAAAGCTTTGGCGGCTTCGCGGAAGCGTTCGGCGATATCTTTGGCGATATCTTTGGCGGCGCGGAAGGCCGCGGGCGCGCGGGCCCGGCAGGGGCGCAACGCGGCGCGGATTTGCGCACCACGCTCGATATTACGCTGGAGCAGGCGGCGCATGGCGATGAGGCCAAATTGCGCGTGCCGGGCTGGTCGAACTGTGTGAATTGTCATGGCTCAGGCGCAGCGCCCGGAACGAAGCCGCAAACCTGTCCGGGTTGCGGCGGCAGCGGCGTGGTGCGGATGGCGCAGGGCTTTTTCAGCATTCAGCAAACCTGTCCTCAATGTCATGGCAGCGGACGCTATATCGCCACGCCGTGTGCGCAATGTCATGGCGTTGGCAAAGTCAAGCAGATTAAAACGCTGGCGGTCAATATTCCGGCGGGAATCGATGACGGCATGCGGATTCGTTCAAACGGCAATGGCGAGCCGGGCATCGGCGGCGGACCGCCGGGCGATTTATACGTTGAAATCCATTTAAAACGGCATCCGGTCTTTGAGCGCGATGGCGATGATCTGCATTGCCAGATTCCGATTGCATTCACCGTTGCTGCGCTCGGCGGCGAGATCGAAGTGCCAACGCTCGCTGGCCGTGCCCGCTTTACCGTGCCGGAAGGCACCCAGCCCGGCAAGACGTTCCGGCTGCGCGGCAAAGGGATCAAGGGTCTGCGCACCAGCGTGCCGGGTGATCTGTACGCGCATATCCAGGTCGAAACGCCGGTCAAACTGACTGAGCATCAGCGCAATCTGCTCAAGCAATTTGAACAGTCCCTGACCGAAGGCGGCGCTCGCCATAGTCCGCAAAGCAAAAGCTGGTTCGACCGCGTCAAACGGTTTTTTGAATGAGCCATCGATTAGAAACAATCAATGCTGCGCCCAATAGTGTGATACTCGCTATCGCAAACAGCCCTGCCTGAAAGCTGCCGGTAGCCGCTTTGCTCCAGCCCATCACGGTGGGACCAGCGAAACTGCCGAGCATACCAGCGCTGCCGAGGAAAGCTATCCCGCCGGCTGTTGCATGCCCTTTCAAATCATCCGAGCATAAGGCCGTCAATACGTTGCTGGCTGCGGACGTAAACGCCAATGTGCACGTCATGCTGAAGAGCAGCACGATCAGATGGTCTGTTGTCCAGGCTGCCAAATACATTGCGGCTGCGCCTATCAGGGTGGAACACGCGCTATGCCAGCGGCGCTCACCCATTCGGTCGGAACAAGCGCCGAGCGCAATTTTCATTGTGAATGACAGCAGCGGCGGAAAGACGGACAGCGCGCCAATCGACATCAACCCGGTTGTGCCCGCTTCCCTGAGCAGGGTGGGCAACCACAACATCACGGTATACGCAGCACACATCAAACAAAAATAACTGAATCCGGTTTTATACAGAGACACGGGCAAATTTTTAAGCACCTGCAACAAAGAGGTGGGTTCCAGAACTTGAGAACGTGGTCCAAGCTGCGCAATCAGCACTGACTTTTCGCCGGCGGACAACCAGGACGCAGACGCAGGGGCGTCGTCGAGCTTTAAAAAGATCAGGATGCCTAAGCCAAAGCACAGCAGAGCTTGCAGTAGAAATAGCCATTTCCAGCCTGCCAGGCCCGCGGCGCCCGCCAGGCGGGTCATGATCCAGGCGGATAATGGGCCGCTGATGATTCCCGCAATACTGGGCGCGCAGGAAAATAACGCGAGCGTCCGCCCCATTCTGGAAGGGGGCAGCCAGCGGCTAAAGTAGGCCATTGCACCCGAAGTGCAGCCTGCTTCGAAAATACCGAACAGAAAACGCAGCAGTGCAAAGGCGTATGCTCCGGATATCCAAAGCAGTGCGATTGAACCCAAACCATATAACGCCATCGCCCGGCTGAGGGTGCGGCGTAAGCCAATTCGGATCGACCGCAGGCTGCTGGGTATATCAAAGAGCATATTAGCAATAAAGAAGAGGCTTGCCCCCAATCCGTAAGCAGCATCACTTATCCCAATATCATGCTGCATCTGAAGTTTTGCGAAGCTGATATTGCTGATATCCAGCGCGCAGACGAAATACATTAGGGTTGGCAACAGCAGAATATGCCAACTGACTTTCCGATAGAGCGCGCGTGTTACGTCCGTTGCGGTTATTGCCGCGGGCATGGAATCTCCCGGACAGAGATGATTTGATCAGACAAAGGTGAGTCAGCCTGCCTCTAAGAACCTGTTCACGATCTGTAGCGAGCGCCTGGAAGCCTTGGAGGGCCCGCCGGAACGCTGCCCGAGGGACCCGCGAAGCGGGATCGGTTTGTTGCGGCGGGCCACAAGCCGCGCGGCAACCCGGCGGGCAGTGCGCCGCTCCGGGGTCGCCTCCATCGCAAAGCGAGGCAGACCTGCTCCGCCCTGCGCGGCGCAGCGCAGGAACCGGAGCATATTTGATATATGTGAGGATTCCGAGCACCGCCCGACACAGGCTCACGGGCGCGCAGTAAGATCGTGAACAGGTTCTGACGTTGGCGGCTGCATTCTGGACTGCAGGATGGAGAACTGATTTCGAGAGAGTGGCCCAGAACCACGTCCCGCGCCGACAAAGAACATCGCCGATTCGCGTTCAGTATCCAGGCGCAGCAGCGGATTGACCTCTGCATCAATGAAATGTCCGGCAGGCCAGGACTGGACATTTTGCGCCGCGCATATAAGCTGGAAGGTCTGAATTAGGCAACCGATATCGAGCAGTGCGACCCGATACGCTCTGGAATGCGGGTACTTCCACCACAGCTTATGGAATCTGGAGACGATAAAAATGCCATACGCCAGATCATTAGCGAAGTTTTGCTGGCCCAGCAAAGGGCCTAGCAATGCAGGGTCAAAACTGTCCTGAACGACAGATAATTTGTGTTGGTGTGAGCGGTAATGATAAACGCCCGGCGCTAATCCCCGGATACGCAATGCCACCAGATAGGGTTCGCTGGTTTGCAGTGAACCGCCGGACGGGGATGTTCGCCGATAGCCGATGGGGAGTAGGCCCTGCGTTTCCATATCGTAACGCTTGTCACCATGTACTGCGCCGAACGTTGCCCACAGCGCGGTGGACACTTGCCTGAGCTCAAGCGGCTCCGCATCAAAAGCGCGGCATGTGTTCCGTGCGCGCAGCGCATCCGCCAGCGTGGTTGCACTCAGACGCGCCATATCTGCATCGGGTAATGGAACCGTCTGTCCGGGTAATTCCAGATGCATCGGGGGCGCTTTGTCGGCAATCGCGGCGCAATAATCCACATATTCCTGCGCACCATCCTCAGTGCGTAAAGGCTCGCCGGGTTTTAAATCAATTTGAGTGCCTCGATGAAAAATACGGGACAAACAATCCCATCCCCATTGCTCAGGGTATCGAGCATTGAGAACCCCAGAGGATTGAAGCGTTTGATCGATCTCTGAATCTGTGGGTTCTGCGCCTGAACAGAGCGCAATCAGCCGTTCAAGATGCGGGTCGTCGATTTCAAATTGCGTGTGGTGCGCATAATCCCAGACAATGACTTTTCCGTCCACAATCCTCAGGAAGAGTTCTGGCGTCATTGGCTGGGCAGCGAGTAGAGTGGCAGAAGATTCAATAGATATCAACGCCCGATACAGGAGCGCTGTATCGGGCGCGCTCAGTCAGAAATCAGGCTGGATGTACAGCAAGAATGTTTTCAAACAGTGAGTGAGTTGCTTCGAGATTCACTTGTGTCATCTTGGTCTCCTGAATAAAGTGGAGTACGTACGGGCCGATGCGGCCCAATTCCAATATGAGTTCACTTGTATCGGGACGCAATAGGGTGAAGACCTTATATGAAACCTGCACCACACGCAATCGTTCACACGGCGCCTGTTTTCGTCCTGTTCGACGATTGCAATGCCCGTCCGGATGCGCCTTCCAGCGCAGGCTTTGCCGCGTCCAGAGTTCTCAAAAACCGCTCACTCGACTGATCGCCGACCACGCGCAACCCAGGCATTTCATTGCCTTGGATATCAAAAAAGAGGAGGGCGGGCGGCCCGTAGATGCCAAAGCGTTTCAGCAATGCGCGACTGTCCGCGTTATAAGCCGTCACATCGACCCGCAATCGCGTCCATTGCGCCAGACGCGCCTGCACCCGCGCATCGCTGAAGGTGGTCGATTCCATTTCGCGGCAACTGGCGCACCAGTCGGCGTAAAAATCCAGCAATACAGGTTGTTTGCTGCGCTTTAAGGCGCGCTCGAATTCCTCCACGGTCTGGATGCGCTTGAAGTCCAGAGGGGCGGACTGTTCCTGCGCATTGCCCGCGTGGTTCCCAAATACGCGCAGCGGATAGCGCACATCGCGGGAACCGGCGGCAACGCCCGCCGCCAGCGCGATGGCCCACATCGCGCATAACCCGCCCGCGCTCTGTCCAACCCGTCGCCAGGCGCGCGCGCGCGCAGAGGTTTCCGTTTGAGCATCCGGCTGAAACTCAAATACATGGAGCATAAAGGCTGCGCATATGAGATAGAACGCCGCCAATAGCATCGCAATACGCGGCAAGTGCGGGAAAAGCAGATCAACGGCTGCGATACCAAGCAATAGTCCAAAAGCGCGCTTGACGTCCTCCATCCAGCGGCCCGCGCGCGGCAGCAATGCGCCTGCGCCCGCGCCGACGATCAGCAGCGGCGCGCCCATCCCCAGAGTCATCAGGAACAGCGCAGCGCCGCCGAATGCCACACTGCCGGTTTGCGCGATAAAAGCGAGAATGCCGAACAACGGCGCGCTCATACATGCGCCCACCGCCAGTGCCGAGAGCATGCCCATTCCAAATACGGCCATGATTTTTCCGCCCGACAGCCTCTGCTGAAGCGCGCTGACGCGGCTCAGCCAGCGCTGCGGCAAAGTCAGCTCAAAGCATCCAAACAGGGAGAATGCAAACACGCACAGCAATAATGCAAAAACGCCGACCACCCAGGGATTTTGCAACCACAGGCCAAGGCTGTAGCCGGTCAGCGCGGCCGCAATTCCCAGCGCGGTATACACGGCCGCCATGCCCAATACATAGGTCAGCGACAGGCACAGTCCGCGCCGGCGGTTCAATGCCGCGCCTTCGCCTGCAATAAGCGCGGAAAGGATGGGGATCATCGGCAGCGAACACGGCAACAGACTGAGTGCGATGCCGATGAATACAAAAAGGGGAAGCGCAACGAATCCGCTGCGCTCTTTGAGCAGTGTCTGAATATTGTCCAGGCGATAGAGCCTGGACAGGCCGCTGGCGGGCTCAACCTCAGACTGAACCGCCGTTGAGGCCTGCGGTTTGGGGAGTGCATCCGTCTTGGACTGCAACGCCGCCCTCTGGACCCGAACGCGATGCTCGATAGGCGGATAACAGACGCCTTGCTGAATTTCGCATCCTTGCGAGGTGACGATCAGATCAAAGGGCGCCCTTGCCTGTATCACAGGAAGCAGAACCCTCAGCTTGCCCTGATAAGTCTCGACATTCTTTTGAAAATTGTCGTCAAACTTGATCTGACCCTTTGGCAATACCGGCGCGCCGAGCGTTGCGCTGCCGCGCGCCACGGTAAATGCGAAAGGCTCGCGGTACAGAATATAGCCATCGGCAATGGAAAAATGCAGTTCGACGGCGCCCGCGCGCTCAATGGCGCTAAACCTGAAAGCGAGCTCCGGGGGCAGCGGCGCGCGGATTGCGCGCGCCGCGCTATGGTGCAAAAGCGCGCACAGGATGAGAAGCGGCGGCGCCGCAAGGCGCATGATGGACAGGAAGCCCCGTAAGAACCTGTTCACGATCTTACTGCGCGCCCGTGAGCCTGCGTCGGGCGGTGCTCGGAATCCTCACATATGATGTATATGCTCCGGTTCCTGCGCTGCGCCGCGCAGGGCGGAGCAGGTCTGCCTCGCTTTGCGATGGAGGCGACCCCGGAGCGGCGCACTGCCCGCCGGGTTGCCGCGCGGCTTGTGGCCCGCCTTCACGGCCCGATCCCGCTTCGCGGGTCCCTCGGGCAGCGTTCCGGCGGGCCCTCCTTGGCTGACAGGCGCTCGTCACAGATCGTGAACAGGTTCTAAGCATTGCATTTCAATCTGGAAAGCTGACGGCCAAGAAGTTAGAAGTCATTGATGAAATGACTTCTACAAAGAATAATACATCTCAAACTCGATTGGATGCGTCGTTGCCCTGAGGCGCGTGACTTCCGCCCTCTTCATTTCAATATAGCCGTCAATCAGATCATCATTGAATACGCCGCCGCGCGTCAGAAATTCGCGGTCTTGATCGAGGCAGTCAAGCGCCTGTTCAAGACTGGAGCATACCGTCGCCATCTTGCGATCTTCTTCAGGGGAGAGTGCATACAGGTTTTTGTCTGCTGCTTCGCCTGGATGGATTTTGTTCTGCACCCCATCGAGTCCGGCCATCAATAAGGCGGAGAATGCCAGATATGGGTTGGCCAGCGGGTCCGGAAAGCGCGTTTCAATCCGGCGCGCCTGCGCATTGGATACATAGGGAATCCGGATGGATGCGGAACGGTTGCGCGCTGAGTACGCGAGCTTGACCGGCGCTTCAAAACCGGGCACCAGACGTTTGTATGAATTGGTTGTGGGATTTGTAATCGCATTTAGAGCGCGCGCGTGCCGGATAATGCCGCCGATATAGTGGAGCGCGAACTCTGCAGGCCCGCGTAGCCTTCTCCTGCGAAGAGGTTGCGCCCGTCTTTCCATACCGATTGATGGACGTGCATGCCTGAACCATTATCGCCAACGACTGGCTTGGGCATAAAGGTGGCTGTTTTGCCATAAGAGTGCGCAACGTTATGCACCACATATTTAAAAATCTGCGTCCAGTCGGCGCGCTGCGTTAAAGTAGAAAATTTTGTGCCGACTTCATTTTGACCGCATCCCGCGACCTCATGATGATGCAGTTCGACGGGTACGCCGATCCGTTCCAGAATCAGACCTATTTCGCTGCGCAGCTCCTGAAAGGAATCCACCGGCGCAACCGGAAAATAACCGCCCTTAACGCTGGGACGATGGCCGGTATTTCCCTGTTCAAATTTCTTCCCGGATGACCACGAGGCTTCTTCAGAGTCGATGCGGACAAAAGCGCCGGACATCTCAACGCCCCAGCGCACCGAATCAAAGATAAAGAATTCCGGTTCAGGGCCAAAATACGCGGCATCGCCCAGGCCGCTTTCCTTGAGATACTGTTCCGCGCGCTTTGCCAGAGAACGCGGGTCGCGCGCATAACTCAGGCCGCTACCCGGTTCGACCACGTCGCACCGCAATACAAGCGTGGATTCTTCGTAGAAGGGATCGATATAAGTGGCATTTGCATCCGGTATCAAGGTCATATCGGATTCTTCAATACTTTTCCAGCCGCTGATAGAAGAACCGTCAAAGGTATGCCCATTTCTGAATTTATCCTCATCCAGAGCGGCGGCTGGAAAGGAAAGATGCTGTTCCTTGCCGCGCGTATCGGTGAAACGTAAATCCACAAATTTGATGTTCTCGTCTTTTACAAGCCGAATCATGTCGGCCACGTTTTTATTCATTCCTGCTCCTGTTGTTTTATGCGCTTGAATGCGCTACAAATGGCCGCTAGCCTATCAAACAAGCGCGTCTATCTTCATTATGTTTTCTTTAATTCAATGCGTCTCTTTCAGTTTCTTGCTTTCTCTTTCTGTATCTTGGGCGCGAACGCGCTACAATTTTCAGCGAAGCGGTGAATCCGCGCTCTAGAGCATTTTTCAGCAGGATCGCTCTAGAAGCGCGCGCGAAGCGACACAGGGCAAGCCACTGAAAAATGCTCTGAAGAATCAGGAGAGTTAGAATGACGGCAACAGTTACACCGGACACCGGTCATGCCGGAACGCACGGCCCTCATGCGCCGCCGTCGGGCTGGCGGCGCTGGGTGCTCGCAACCAATCACAAGGATATTGGAACGCTCTATCTGATTTTTTCATTTGCGATGCTTCTTGTCGGCGGCGTGATGGCGCTGCTGATCCGGGCGGAGCTGTTCAAGCCCGGCCTGCAGATCATGCGGCCTGAGTTTTTTAACCAACTGACGACGATGCACGGCATCGTGATGGTCTTTGGCGCGATCATGCCGGCTTTTGTCGGTTTTGCGAACTGGATGCTGCCATTGCAGATCGGCGCATCCGATATGGCGTTCGCACGGATGAACAACTTCAGCTTCTGGCTGTTGCCGCCGGCAGCGCTGCTGCTCTGCGCTTCCTTCTTGATGCCCGGCGGCGCGCCGGCGTCCGGCTGGACGATGTATGCGCCTTTATCGACCCAGATGGGGCCGGGGATGGATTTGCTGATTTTTGCGATCCATATCATGGGCGCATCATCGATTATGGGCGCGATCAATATTGTGGTGACCATTTTGAATATGCGCGCGCCTGGGATGAGCTTGATGAAAATGCCGATGTTCGCATGGACCTGGCTGGTGACCGCCTATCTGCTGCTGGCGGTGATACCGGTGCTGGCGGGCGCGGTGACGATGCTGCTGTTCGACCGCCATTTCGGCACTTCCTTTTTCAACGCGGCGGGCGGCGGGGACCCGGTGCTGTATCAGCATATTTTCTGGTTTTTCGGGCATCCTGAGGTGTATATCATGATTCTGCCTGCGTTCGGAATCATTTCGCACGTAATACCGGCGTTTTCACGCAAACCGCTCTTTGGTTATAACTCGATGGTGTATGCTGTTGCGGCGATTGCGATCCTATCGTTTATGGTCTGGGCGCACCATATGTTCGCCACTGGCATGCCGGTGTCCAGCGAGTTATTCTTTATGTACGCGACGATGCTGATTTCAGTGCCGACCGGCGTTAAAGTCTTCAACTGGATTGCGACAATGTGGCGCGGCGCGCTGAGTTTTGAGACGCCCATGCTGTTCGCGGTCGGCTTTATCTTTGTCTTTACGATGGGCGGCTTTACCGGACTCATTCTGGCGATGGCGCCGCTCGATGTCGCGGTGCACGGCACTTATTATGTGGTTGCGCATTTCCATTATGTATTGGTGGCAGGCTCGCTGTTTGCGCTCTTCGCGGGCTGGTATTACTGGTCTCCCAAGTGGACGGGCAGAATGTATCAGGAAGTGCGCGGCCGGATTCATTTCTGGGGTTCGCTGATTTCATTCAATATCGGATTTTTCCCAATGCACTTCCTGGGACTGGCCGGCATGCCGCGCCGCTACGCCGACTATCCAGCGCAATTTACCGATTTCAACCAGATTGCAACGATTGGCGCTTTCGGTTTTGGTTTAATGCAGGTGTATTTTCTGTTGTGCGTTGCGCTGCCCGTTTATCTGTCTAAGGGTGAAAATAAGAGCGAAAAAGCGCCCGCCAGACCGTGGGAAGGCGCGCAAGGGCTTGAATGGACGGTGCCCAGCCCGGCCCCTTTTCATACTTTTGAAAGGCCGCCAGTGGTCAAGTAAATCATGAGGCGTTCCACACCGCCGCACTGGCGGCGCAGCGCCCCTTGCCGTACTACTTGTACCGGCAGCAAAGGCGCGTCTTGCCAGTGCGGCGGTGCGGAACGCCTGAGAGAATCTGGATGAACGTTCCCCAACACAGTCCTGACTACTTTGTGCCCTCTATGTCGTGGCATCCGGCGCGCGCGGCGCTGGCATTGCTCGGCGTGATGTTTTCACTGGCGGGCTGGATTAACGGCCAGACATGGGCGCCCATTGTGTTCAGTCTCAGTCTTGCGGCTTTGGCATGCGTGCTCTGGCGCTGGTTTGGCGATGCTATTGCAGAATCGGAGCGCGGACTCTATGGCAAACGTATCGATGCGTCATACCGCTGGAGCATGAGCGGGTTCATCTTCTCGGAAGTCATGTTTTTCAGTGCACTGTTCGGCGCATTGTTTTACGCGCGCGCCGTCGTCGCGCCCATGCTCGCCGATTTTGACCATAAACTGCTCTGGCCGGAGTTCAGCGCGCTCTGGCCGAACGCCGGGCCGGCGGAGTTGACGCCTCCGTTCGAGGCGATGGGGCCGTGGCCGATTCCAACGATCAATACCGCGCTATTGCTGAGTTCCGGCGCAACGCTGACGGTTGCGCATCATGCGCTGCGCGATGGCCAGCGCCGCGCCGCCATTTTCTGGCTGGCGGCAACGGTAGGGTTAGGCTTTTGTTTCCTGTGTCTGCAGGGCTATGAATATCGCCATGCGTATCGGGAGCTCAATCTGAAACTGAGCTCGGGCGTCTACGGCTCCATTTTTTTCCTGTTGACCGGTTTTCACGGTTTTCACGTCATGCTGGGGGTTTTAATGCTGACCGTTGTGCTGATGCGGTTGGCGCGCGGCCATTTCAGGCCGGATCATCACTTCGCCTTTGAAGGCGCCGCCTGGTATTGGCATTTTGTCGATGTAGTGTGGCTGGGCTTATATGTGGTGGTGTACTGGTTGTAAGAACCTGTTCACGATCTTACTGTGCGCCCGTGAGCCTGTGTCGGGCGGTGCTCGGAATCCTCACATATATCAAATATGCTCCGGTTCCTGCGCTGCGCCGCGCAGGGCGGAGCAGGTCTGCCTCGCTTTGCGATGGAGGCGACCCCGGAGCGGCGCACTGCCCGCCGGGTTGCCGCGCGGCTTGTGGCCCGCCGCAACAAACCGATCCCGCTTCGCGGGTCCCTCGGGCAGCGTTCCGGCGGGCCCTCCAAGGCTTCCAGGCGCTCGCTACAGATCGTGAACAGGTTCTAAATTCAACGCCGACATCCGAACATCATCTGCCGTACAAGGGCCCGCTTAGCGGGCGGCAGACATTCAAGCAGGGTGAACGCTGCGCCGTAGAGAGGCGCGAAGCGTTCGGCGCGGCGAGTGCTGAATGCGCGCGCGAGCCAATCGGTCATTGTGATGGTGAGGGTACGATCACGCCGCCGGCGGCGCGCAAAGCGCGCAAGCGCTGCTGGCGTTGGGCCAGCATGCGCGAGCGCATCGACCAGGGCGTAAGCATCGCGCAGACCTAAATTCAGACCCTGACCGGCGACCGGATGCAGCGTTTGCGCGGCATTACCAATGACGGTTACACGCCCCTGCACACACGGCTCAACGCGCTGCAAACGCAACGCATAAACGGCGCGGCGCTCGATTGCAATAAAGCGTCCCATCCGCTGGCCGAAGCGCGCGCCGAGTTCCGCAAGCAGCGCATCATCGCAGCAAGCCATACGGCGTTGTGCGTCATTGGGCGCGCCGCACCAGACCAATGCATAATCCGCCGCGCGCATGCCGCCAACCGGCAAAAGCGCAAGCGGCCCTTCGCGCGTAAAACGTTCCCACGCCCAACAGGGCCGCGGCATTTCAACGCGCACCAAACCGAGCAGCGCGCTTTGCTGATAGTCGCGCCCGCTATAGCGCGCGCCTTCTATGGAAGCGCGCGCTGAAGAACCGCCGGCGGCGTGAATCAGCAAACGGGCGCGTAATTGTTGCGGCCCGCGTTCTGTCTCAATCGGGAGCGTGACGCCGTGCGCATCCTGAACAGGCGCGCGCGCTGTGGCGCGTTTGAGATGCCGCACTGACCCGATGGTTCCGATATTCCCGGTCAGCGCGCGCATCAGCGCGCCATAAGGCACCGCATAGCCGAGCGCGGGCAAATCATGGGCGCGGCAATCGATCAGCATCCGGCCAAAATGGCCGCGCTGCGAGATATGAATACATTGGATGGGCGTGGCCGCATCGGGCCAGCCAAGCGGTTCAAGCAGCATCCGGCTGCCGTATGAGAGCGTGAGCGTGCGCGGGTCGCCGACGGGCGTGATGGCGTGTTGATCAACCAGCGCCACCGATAGCGCGCGCGTTGCGCTGCGCTGCGCAAGAAGACGCGCAACGCTCAGCCCCACCGGCCCCGCGCCGGCAATGATTAGATCAAAATCAAATTTCACTGCACGAGTGCCGTAGGAGTTTCGCACAACCGCGCTGGCAAGGCGCGCCGACGCAGACAGTACAATGAGTACGGCAAGGAGGCGCAACGCCGCCAGCGCGGTTGTGCGGAACGCCTGATAGCATTGCGTCGAGCGCATATAACTGTTCAGGCGCGCCAATATTCAACCAGCGTCCGCTATACTGTTCGCCGCTCGCGCGCCGCGCGGCGATAGCGGTTCGGTAATAGGGCCCAAGCGCGCAATGCGCGCCGGGCGCGAGTGTATGAAACATGTGCATATGGTAGACGCCGATATTGCCGAAAGTCAGACGCGGCGCATCGATGAGCGAGAGTTGGCCGTTGTCCAGCAGCGCAAAATCGCCATTGGGGTGATGGTCCGGATTCGGCACCATCACCAGATGCAGATGCGGTTCGGGTTGTTGCGAAATCCGTTGCAGGGGCGCATGCAGCAAACGGTAGTCATAATCGGTATAGAGGTCGCCGCTCACGGCAACAAAGGCGCATGGGCCGCGCCGCGCCTCAAGCAAGGGCAGCGCCTGGCGGATGCCGCCCGCCGTTTCCAGCGCCGGCTGCTCGGCGGAGTAACGAATCCGCACGCCCCAGCGCGCGCCGTCGCCAAGCGCCGCTTCAATCTGCGCACCGCGCCAGGCGTGGTTGATGACCAAATCTCTGAAACCCGCGCGTGCGAGCCGCTCGATCTGCCAGACAATCAAGGCTTTGCCGCCCGCATTGAGCAGCGGTTTGGGACAGGCGTCGGAGAGCGGATGCATCCGCTCTCCGCGTCCGGCGGCGAAAATCATTGCAGTAAGAAGAGCGCTCATGGCGCAATACGGGTTGGGGATGCGGCCATCGCGGCGCTGTGCGGCGCTACGCATTCATCCAGCAGGCGCGCGAGCGGCGCCAGTTCAGAATACCGTTGAGCGGTGCGCTGCGCATACGCGATAAAACGCGGCGTATCGGTTAAATAATGTGATTTCCCGTCGCGATAGTGAAGTTGCGCAAACAGCCCCAGAATTTTCAGATGCCGTTGCAGACCCATCCATTCAAGCGCACGGTAGAAGCTTTCAAAATTAGCGTCCACTGGCAGCCCTTTGCTGCGCGCGCGGGTGTAGTAATAGCCGATCCAGACGCGCTCAAGCGCTTCTTCCCAACTGATGAATGCGTCGCGGAACAGGGACACAAGATCATAGGTCAGCGGGCCCGTGACAGCGTCTTGAAAATCGAGTACGCCTGGATTGGGCGCGCTTACCATCAGATTGCGCGGCATATAGTCCCGATGCGTAAAGACGCGCGGCTGCGCCGCCGCATTGCGGATAAGCAAGGCGTAAACCGCATCGAGCGCGGCGCGCTGCGCGGAGGTGAGCGTTAAACCGAGATGGCATTGCAGATACCATTCGGGAAAAAGCGCCAATTCGCGGCGCAGCAGCTTTTCATCGTAGTCTGGCAGTACGCCGGCGCGGGTGGTGCGTTGCCATTCGATGAGCGTATCGAGCGCAGCGATGAATAATGGCTGAGCGGCATCCAGACCGGCGGACTTCAATGGATTTGGAGCATTTTTCAGCGCCGCAAAATACTCCAGATAGGTGGTGCGGCCCAGATCAGTGACCAGCATAAAGCCGCGTTCAAAATCCGCCTCAAGCACGCGCGGCGCATGGATGCCCGCTTCCAGAAGCAAGTGCGAGACATGCCGGAATTCACGGCATTTTTCCGGCGGCGGCGCATCGACGGCAATCAGCGTTGGGCCGTGCGGGCCGGCGCTGGCCACCCGGAGGTAGCGGCGCGCGCCCGCATCGGTGCGGATGGTTTCGACTGAATCAAGGTCAAGAGGATAAGGCTGGTTCGCAAGCCAGGCGAGCAGTTGCGCGGCGCGCATATGATTGAGAGATAATAAAAGATTTGATTTCAGAACCTGTTTACGATCTGTAGCGAGCGCCTGTCAGCCAAGGAGGACGGAGCGCAGGAACCGGAGCATATTTGATATATGTGAGGATTCCGAGCACCGCCCGACACAGGCTCACGGGCGCGCAGTAAGATCGTAAACAGGTTCTCAGGCCCCGATTGTGCCACGTCTACTGCCTCGCCCACCCTTCTGGACTGTTCTGCCTTGTGTGCCCGCGATGTTCGCCGGCATGCCGCTCGTCGCGAACGCAGAATTGCCCTTGACGCTGGCGCCACAACTTGAGGAACATTTTTTACATCCTTTGCGCGCGGGCGATGCAGACGCAAAATCAGGCGCGAAATTTGTCCGCGGCGCGCGGATTGAGGTTCAGGGCGATCAAGCGGTCACGATTTCGGGCGATGCCGAAGTGCGCGCCCATGCCACCGTGATCAAAGGCGACCGGCTGCATTATGACGCGGAGTCTGACCGCGCCGATGCGTATGGAAATGTACGAATCATCCATCGCGGCAATACCTTTACCGGACCTGAAGCGCATCTGAATGTGAATACAGTGGAAGGTTATCTATTGTCTCCGACCTATCATTTCAATATCACCGGCGGCTCAGGCCGTGCGCAACGCATCGATGTACTCGGTCCGGAACGGCTGGCGGTCACGCGCGGTTCTTATACGGGATGTGCATGCACCGGGCGGCCAGACTGGCTGATACGGGCGCAGCGCGTCGAATTGGACACGGGCGCGGATCGGGGCGTCGCCCGCAACGGGACGCTCTTCTTTTATGGGGTGCCGGTTTTCGCGAGTCCTTATTTATCCTTTCCATTGTCCGATGCACGCGCCTCAGGCTTTCTGCCGCCTAAAGTCGGGCTGAGCTCGACGGCGGGGCTGGACATCACCGTGCCGTATTATTTCAATATTGCGCCGAATGATGATTTAACCCTGTATCCGCGCATCACGACGCGGCGCAGCGCGCAGCTGGGCGCTGAATATCGTTATCTGATGCCGACGTATTCGGGCGCTATTCATATGGAATATATGCCGCGTGATGTGGTGCTTAAAAAAAGCCGTTATGCGTTGAATATGCAGCACGATCATGCGCTGGGCGCTGGCCTGGATGCGTATCTGGATTACCAGCGCGTCTCGGATGAGATGTATCCGGCAGATTTGGCCGCAAGCGATATTCTCTTGAACGGCGCTCAATTCCTGTTTCCGCAGGAGGCGGGCCTGCGCTATCAAAAAGGGCCGTGGTCGGCGTTGATGCGCGTGCAACGCTGGCAGACACTGCCGCCGTCCGAGCCGCCGTATGGGCGCGAGCCGGAGCTGAAGCTTGAATACCGGAATCATTTTGCGGACCGTATTCATGTCGGCGTAGAAGGCAATTATTCCCGTTTCCGAATCCGCAATCCGGTCGCGGTGCATCAGTTACAGAAAAATGAGGCATCACAGGCCACTGAGGGCCAGCGCGTCCATTTAAAGCCGGCGCTCAGTTATGAATTATTGCGCGCGCCGGGTTATTTCCTGATTCCAGCGTTGCAGGCGCATCTGGCCGCTTATCAACTGAGCCGGATTGGATCTGATGCGCCTCAAGGCCAGCCGCGCAATGCGCGCGTTGCGGTTCCGACGTTCAGCGTAGATGGCGGACTCATTTTTGAGCGGCCCATAGGGGCGATATGGCCGTTCGGCCATCCATCGATTCAGACGCTTGAGCCGCGTTTGTATTATGTGTACACGCCGTACCGGAACCAGGATTTCATGCCCATTTTCGATACCGCCGAATCGGATTTTGGGTTTGGAGAGATTTATACGCCTAACACCTTTTCCGGCAACGACCGGATTGCCGATGCAAATCGCGTGACGCTGGGGCTAACGTCCCGCTTTATGGAGCCGGGCCGCGGTGCAGAACAGGCGCGCTTGATGATCGCGCAGCAATATTATTTCCGCCAGCAACGCCTGACTTTAAAACCCGGTCAAGCGCGCGCGCAGGCGAATCATTCGGATTTATTGCTCGGCGCCGCATGGAATCCGAACGGCGCGTTGAGCGCTGAAACAACGCTTCAGTTCAACACGGACAGCAAACATTCAATCCGCTCCAATATGGCCTTAAGCTGGCATCCCGCGCCGTACCGGGTATTCAACGTGGATTACCGCTATACGCGCGCGAATGAAACGCTGGGGCGGGAACCCATCAAACAGATCGCGCTTTCAGCGCAGTGGCCGCTGGGCCGCCGCTGGACTGGCATTGGCCGGCTCAACTATGCCCTCGATACAAAACGGGTCGTCGATGGTCTGGCGGGTTTCCAGTACGATGCCGACTGTTGGCGGCTGGGGGCGGCCGTGCAGCATTTTGCAAATGGCGTGGATATGAACAACGCAAACCGGAAGGGCACGCGCGTGCTTGCGCAGCTTGAGCTCAAAGGACTCTCAAAGGTGGATAATGGGCTGATTGAACGGTTCCGTGCGAGCGTGCCGGGCTATATGCCCTTGCCTGCGCCGTTGCCCCCTTCACGGTTTTCTCTATACGAATAAACATGTTATGAAAAATATTTATCCCATTTCATTCCCATTTTTGCGCAGCGCCGTAGCGGGCATTGCGGCGGGTTTGATGTCGGTGGCTGCCTATGCGCAAAAGCCGGTCGCTGATGCCAGCGGTACCGTGGACCGGATTGTCGCGGTGGTGAACCATGAAGCGATTACCCAGCGCGCGCTGGACGCCTTCGCCGCGCAGATCGCGCGCCGCCTGCAACAGCAAGGCGCAACGGCACCGGATGCTGAAGCGTTGCGCGCGCAGGCGCTTGAGCAGATGGTGCTGAAACAGGTGATGCTGCACAAAGCGCGCGAAGAGAAGATCAGCGTGAGCGAAGCGGAGCGCGCCGCCGCGCTGGACCGGCTGGTGCAGGAGAGCGGGCTGCCGCGCGAGGAATATCGTGCAAAGCTCGAACGCCAGGGCATCTTTTGGTCTACCATGAAACGGGAGATGGAAGATGAACTATTGCTGGCCAAATTGCGCGTGAAAGAAATCGAGAGCCAGATCGTTGTGCCGGACGCCGAGGTCAGGGACTATCTTGACCGCGCAGTTTTGCCCGATATTGAGCATACGCATGCGCGGCATATTCTGCTGCGCGCCGATGACAGCGCTCTAGCAGCGTCCGCCCGCCAGCAATTGCTCGAAGTGAAAAAGAAGGTGGAGGCGGGCGCTGACTTTGCCCGCTTTGCGCGTCAATTATCTATTGACGGGACGGCGGCGCAGGGCGGCGATCTGGGGTGGCTGGAGCCAGGACAGACCGTGCCTGAATTTGAGCGCGCGATGGCAAGTCTGAAAGCAGGGGAAATCAGCGCGCCGGTGCGCAGCCCTTATGGGGTGCATCTGATTCAGGTTCTGGAGCGCCGGCGCGCCGCGCCCTCCGCGCAGCAAAGGCAGAATATCGCGCGCCAGGCCATTGGGATGCGCAAGGCCGCGCAGGCGCATGACCGCTGGTTGCGCGCGCTGCGCGATCAGGCTTATGTTCGATATATGGTACCGGTATCATTCTGAGCATTGAAAATTGCGATTACCACTGGAGAACCGGCTGGCATAGGGCCAGAGCTGAGCGTGCAGGCGGTGCAGGCAGCCTGTGTGGAATGGCCGGATGTGCATTTCACGGTTCTGGGAGATTGCGCGCTGCTCGCGGAGCGCGCCGCTGCGGTTCAGGTCGATTGGACGGCATTACAGGCAACAGGGCGCGTTGCATGCCAGCATGAGGCGCTGCGTGCGCGCAGTGCGCCAGGCCAGTTGAACGCGGCCAATAGTCATTATGTACTGGCGCTGCTTGACCGCGCAATCGATGGCGCGCTCAGCGGAGAATTCGATGCGCTGGTCACCGCGCCCTTGCAAAAGCGCATTCTTCTGGAGGCGGATATTCCATTTACCGGCCATACCGAATATCTGGCGCAGCGCACGGGCGCGGCGCGCGCCGTGATGATGCTGGCAGGCCGCCGGACGTTCCGGGTCGCATTGGCGACCACGCATCTGCCCTTAAAGGAAGTCAGCGCGGCGTTGAATACTGGGGGCCTGCTCGAAAGTCTGCGGATCATCGATATGGATTTGCGCCGTTATTTTGAAATTGCCGCGCCGCGTATCCTCGTCTCCGGCCTGAACCCGCACGCTGGCGAGGGCGGATATCTGGGCCATGAGGACATTGAAGTGATCGCGCCCGCAGTATCCGGCGCGCGTGAGGCGGGAATGGATGCGCGCGGCCCCTATCCGGCGGATACCCTCTTTACGCCGCGCATGCTGGACGGCGCAGATTGCGTGCTGGCGATGTATCACGATCAAGGCTTGCCGACGCTCAAATACGCGGCATTTGGCAAAAGCGTCAATATCACGCTCGGCTTGCCGATCGTGCGCACCTCGGTGGATCATGGCACTGCGCTGGATTTGGCCGGCACGGGCCGCGCCGATCCAGGCAGCCTGATGGATGCAATCGGGAGCGCGATTGAAATAGCGCGCCGCTGCCGCCGTCCGCAGCCTCGGAACAGACCCTAATCCAATGTGCCGCGCTCCCTGGATTGTATTGATTGCGCTCTTGCTTTCCGCTTGCGCCAGCGCGCCGCGCCGCGCGGACAGAGCGCGCGCAACGCCAACTGCAACGCCAGCCGCAGCGCGTCCGGCATGGGCCGATCACAGCGCTGGTAACGAAGAGATTTCGCTGTTCGCCATGAGTCTGGTCGATGTGCCTTACCGCTGGGGCGGCAATACGCCGGAGAGCGGTTTTGACTGCAGCGGACTGGTGCGTTATGTGATTGAGCGCGCCGCGCATATCAATCTGCCGCGCACCGCAAGAGAAATGAGCGCGCAGGGCAAACGCATCACGCCTGACCAGGTGGCCCCCGGGGATTTGATTTTTTTTAACACCAATGGACATCCCAACTCGCATGTGGGCATTTATGTTGGCCATCATCGCTTTGTAAACGCCCCCTCGTCTGGAAGCCTCGTTCGCATTGACCATGTGGACGCGCCCTATTGGGCGCGTCATTTCAACGGAATCCGCCGGATTGCAGTGCGATATCCTTTCGCGCAGGCAATCTCCGCCTCGCCCCGGAAGCCAGCGAACGATATGCCAATGTCTGCCAGACCTGCGCAAAACACGGCGTTCGATGCAGATGATCCAATTGCGCGATTTGCAACCTATGATTGAGCCTGCCGCTGTGGACGGCGCCGCGCTTTCGCCATTATGGGGACTGCCCTTTGCCGGCATGCTGCTCTCCATCGCGCTGCTGCCCCTGCTGACGCCCGCATTCTGGCATCATCACTTTGGAAAAATCGCGCTGTTCTGGGCAGCGCTATTTGTTGCGCCATTCGCCGCCGTCCACGGCGCGGGCAGCGCGGCGCAGAGCATCGTGCATGCGCTGCTCGCCGAATATCTTCCTTTCATTATCCTGCTGACCGCGCTGTATACCGTCGCGGGCGGTTTATGCATACGCGGCAATCTGCATGGCTCTCCGGTCATGAATACGGGACTGCTTGCTCTGGGAACGCTGCTGGCGAGCGTGATGGGCACCACCGGCGCCGCAATGCTGCTGATTCGTCCATTGCTGCGCGCAAACGATAACCGCCGGCATACCGTGCACGTTGTGATCTTTTTTATTTTTCTGGTCGCCAATATCGGCGGCGCATTAACCCCGCTCGGCGATCCGCCCTTATTTCTCGGTTTTCTGAACGGCGTTGGCTTCTTCTGGACCACCGCGCATCTGTTCAAGCCAATGCTATTTGCCGTCATCCTGCTGCTCGCGCTGTTTTATTTGATCGATGTATATTATTTCCATCACCGTGAAGAAGCGCGCGCGCCGTTCCTCGACCCGACGCCGGATTCGCCTTCTTTCTCCATCGAAGGCAAAATCAATTTTGTATGGCTTGCCTGCGTGCTGGCGCTGGTGCTGATGAGCGGACTGTGGAAGCCGGGCATTGCGTTCCATCTATGGGGCGCGCAGGTCGACATGCAGAATCTGGCGCGCGAGTTGCTGTTGCTTGGCGTAATGGCGGCCTCATGGTGGACGACGCCCCGCTCGGCGCGCGCCGCTAATGATTTCAATTGGGCGCCGGTTGCCGAAGTGGCGAAACTATTTGCAGGCATTTTTATCACCATTGCGCCCGTGATTGCGATGCTGCGCGCTGGCAGCGCCGGCGCCNTTTGCGTTTGTGGGCCGCGCAATCAGCGACGTTAACGGCCAGCCGGTAGGCGCGATGGTATTCTGGGTCACAGGGCTTTTATCGAGCTTTCTCGACAACGCGCCGACGTATCTGGTGTTTTTCAATACCTTGGGCGGCAATGCGCAAACGCTGATGAATGAAGGCGCGACCGCGCTCGCCGCGCTTTCCGCAGGCGCGGTGTTTATGGGCGCGAATACTTATATTGGCAACGCGCCGAATTTCATGGTCAAAGCGATTGCGCAATCGCGCGGCGTGCGCATGCCAAGCTTTTTTGGTTTTATGGCGTGGTCGGGGTGCGTTTTGATGCCGGTATTCGCATTGACTACATGGATCTTTTTCCGCTAGGCGTTTCGCACAGCCGCGCTGGCGGTGTTGCGCCTCCTTGCCGTACTAGGTGTACTTTCTGCGTCGGCGCGCCTTGCCAGCACGGCTGTGCGAAACTCCTCATTTCATTGTGAGCCATCCCATGCCAGTTTCCCTGTGGATCATCGTTCTTGCTGCGCTGGCGTTGATCGCGCTGGCGCTGTTCGCGCTTTTTACGCGCCTGGAACGCGGATTGCGTGATGAAATTGCTGAAGCGGGCCGCGCTGGCCGCGCGGAATCCAGTGCCAACTTTGCGCAATTCCAGCAGACGGTCACGGCGCAGCTCACGCAATCTTCTGCGCTTCAAAACAATGCGTTGAATCAACAGTTAACGCAGCTTGCGCAAAGTAATGACCGCGCGCTTGCCGGGATGCGCGCGACGCTTGAACGCGCTTTCAAGGACATTGAAGCCAATACGGCGTCCAAACTTGACCAGATCCGCCATATCGTTGACGAAAAGCTACAGGCAACGCTGGAGCAGCGGCTTGGCGAATCGTTTAAGCGGGTGTCCGAGCGGCTTGAACAGGTGCATCGCGGTCTGGGTGAAATGCAAACGCTTGCGGACGGCGTCGGCGATTTGAAGAAAGTGCTGACCAATGTGAAAACGCGCGGCACCTGGGGCGAAGTCCAGCTCGGCGCATTGCTGGAGCAAATGCTGGCGCCCGACCAGTATGCAAGAAACGTGGCCGTCGTGCCAAAAAGCAGCGCGCGCGTTGATTTTGCGGTGCGTTTCCCTGGCAATCTGGTCAATGCGGACGGATCCGGAACCCAGCCGCTTTGGCTGCCGATTGACGCCAAATTTCCGCGCGAAGACTATGCGCGTTTGATTGACGCGCAGGAACGCGCTGATCAGGCCGCGCTCGACCTCGCCTCTGCCGCGCTTGAGGCGCGCGTGCGCGCATGCGCGAAAAGCATTGCGGAGAAATATCTCGCGCCGCCGCATACGACCGACTTCGCGCTCCTTTTTTTACCGATCGAAAGCTTGTACGCTGAAGTGCTGCGCCGTCCGGGACTGTTCGAGGCGCTGCAATGCAAATATCGGATTACGATTGCCGGCCCTACCACCTTGTCCGCGATACTCAGCAGTTTCCAAATGGGATTTCGCACGCTTGCGATTGAAAAACGCTCTAGCGAAGTTTGGCATGTGCTGGGCGCGGTCAAAACGGAATTTGCTAGGTTTGGCGAAGCGCTGGCGAAAACCAAATCGCAACTGGAAACGGTCACGCGCTCGATTGAAAGCGCCCAGACGCGCACCCGCGTGATTCATCGGAAATTGCGCGATGTGGAAGCCTTGCCGGCGCCGGATAGCGCACTCGCTGAAAAATGCTCTGATCTATGAATGCCGCCCGGCGCTGCGCCCTCTATCAGGCACTGCAAAGCCTGGACCCGCACCCAACGACCGAGCTGGAATATCAAACGCCGTTTGAATTGCTGATCGCGGTGATGCTCTCGGCGCAGGCGACGGATGTGTCCGTCAATAAGGCAACGCGCATCCTTTTTGCGCGCGCCAATACGCCGCGCGCGCTGCTTGAACTGGGCGCGGACGGCCTGCGCCCTTATATCCAGTCGATTGGCCTATATCGCACCAAGGCCAGAAACATCATCGCGGCCTGTGCGATGCTGCTTGAACGCTATCAGGGCCAAGTGCCCGCGGAGCGCGCCGCGCTGGAATCCCTGCCTGGCGTGGGACGCAAAACGGCGAACGTGGTCCTCAACACGGCGTTTGGCCAGCCCGTGATTGCGGTCGATACGCACATCTTTCGCGTTGCGAACCGCACCGGCCTGGCGCCGGGCAGGACTGTGCGCGAAGTCGAAAAAGCGCTTGAGGCGGCAACGCCGCGCGAATTCCAGCGGCATGCGCATCATTGGCTGATTCTGCATGGCCGCTATGTCTGCAAAGCGCGCCGGCCTGAATGCTGGCATTGCGCGATTGCGCCATTGTGCGAATTTCAGTCAAAAACGCCGCCGCCGTAGGCGGCATAATAAAATCCCTTCACGCCGCCCGATTCTCGCCTATTTATGAAATGACTTTTAGTAATACAACCGCTTCAGCGGCAATCCCTTCGCCGCGTCCGATAAAACCCAGTTTTTCGTTGGTTTTCGCTTTGATATTGATGCGCTCAAGCGGAAGGCTGAGTTCAGCCGAGAGATGGGCGCGCATGGCTGGAATATACGGGCCAAGTTTGGGCGCCTGCGCGATGATTGTGCTATCGGCATTGATGATCCGGTAGCCGGCTGCATGGACAAGCTGATGCGCTGCGCGCAATAAAGCGCGGCTATCGATGCCTGCGAAACGCGGGTCGGTGTCTGGAAAATGCTGTCCGATATCGCCGAGCGCGGCGGCGCCGAGCAGCGCGTCAATGAGCGCGTGCAGCAGCACGTCTGCGTCCGAATGGCCGCGCAATCCGCGTTCAAAAGGAATGGTGACGCCGCCGATGATCAGTGGCCGCCCAGCCGTCAGAGCGTGGATGTCATAGCCTTGTCCAATGCGCAAAGCGGAGGACAGGGTTGATTTTGATAAAAACGCTTCAGTCCATTCAACATCCTCTGGATAAGTCACTTTGAAATTGCGCGGATGGCCTTTGATCAGCAGGGGCATATGCCCCTGCGCTTCAAGCGCGCCCGCTTCATCGCTGAAGGTGCGGCCTGCCCGCTGCGCGCGCGTGAGCGCATCGCATAATCGCCCGAATCTGAACATCTGCGGCGTTTGCGCACGCCATAAGCCTGCGCGCGGTTCAGTGCATGCAATGCGCGATGGCGAGGCGTCCTCTGCGCGATTTCCGAAGGCGCGCTTGAGCGTGTCAGTGAGCGGCAGCGCCATAATGCCGCCGACCGGATCATTCTGCACAGCGTCAATCAGCGCGCGAATCAATGCAGGCGTAATGCCGGGCCGGGCCGCATCGTGAACCAGCACCCAGTCATGCGCGCTTGCGCCTCTGTCAGCCAGCGCATTCAGGCCATTCAATACGGATAATTGCCGTGAGGCGCCGCCGCAATGGCGCGGCTCGAAACATAAGCCCTCAAAGTGACGCATCTCAAAATGCGCATCTTCGGGCGCGAGCACAACCAGTATATGCGCCAGCTCAGGGCACGCATTGAAGGCGGATAAAGTGTGATAGAGCAGAGGGCGGCCGGCAATCCATTGATATTGTTTAGGAAGGCTGGCGCTTGCGCGCATCCCCGCGCCGGCGCACGGGATGAGGACGAAAAGACGGGGATTCACGTGTGCGCGGGAATATGATGAAAGCGAAAAATGCTCTAGAGCCTTTTTCAGTGAGATTGCACAAGGAACGAGCGTGAAGACAGTATAAATAATACGGCGAGCGCGAAGTGACGCTGTGCAAGCCGATGAAAAAGGCTCTAGGCGGCTTTGCGGGGGCGCGCGTGTGCTTCTTCTTTTCCGGTGCATCGCCGCGTCTGGATGAGCATCTCGCAAACGGCATTCGTGCATTTGCCGCAACCGCTTGCAACGCCAAGCTCAAGCTGTAATTGCTCAAGTGAGGTCACGCCATTACGAATCGCGGCGCGCACTTCACGGTCGGAAACGGATTGGCAGACGCAGATAATCATGACTGAATCATCATCTGAATTTTAACAAGAATCATTTTCATTGAAACGCGGTCAAGATGCAACAGGTTTTGTGAATACTGCATCTGTATGCGAAGGTATATTTGGAATCCTCACGCATTCAACCTGTGCATGGATACCCAATAAGGCGGGGAGCAAGCGCTGCTGTGGCTGGCCATCGCCGGTTGAATAGAAACATAGGCGTGGCGTTGCATTGGCGGGCGCGCGCCTGTTGTGCATGTCCAGCACGCGCGCGACCTGGCGGGCAACGGCCGTTGCGGTGTCAATCAATTGCATCTGTTTTCCGCTGATTTTCAGGATGACAGCGGTGAGGAAAGAATAATGCGTGCATCCCAGCGCCAGGGTATCCGCGCCCGCAGCCAGCATAGGCGTTAAATAACGTTCAAGCAGCTTCAATAGCCCAGGCGAGTCAAGGTCTCCGCGCTCGATGGCTTCCACCAAACCGTATCCGGGCTGGAGGATAAATTGGCAGTCGCGGCCGTGAGCAGCGAGCAGTTGCCGGAACCGCTGACTGTGTAAAGTGCTTGCCGTTGCGAGCACGCCTGCAACGCGCGAGACGGACAAGGCGGCAGCGGGTTTAATCCCCGGCTCGACGCCGACCACCGGCACTGCAAAGCGCGCGCGCAATGCTTCAATGACTTGCGCCGTTGCGGTATTACAGGCGACCACCAGCGCTTTTGCGCTCTGTTCGAGCAGCCACGCGCTCAAGGCGAAAGCGCGCTGGACGATAAATTCAACCTCACGCTCGCCGTAGGGCGCATAACGCGAGTCGGCGCAGAAATAAAGCGATTCATCCGGCAGAAGCGCGCGGATGGCGCTTAAAATCGAAAGTCCGCCCAGACCCGAATCAAATATGCCAATCGGTGCGCTCACTGAAAAACGCTCTAGAGGAAGGGGGTTCATGGCCTGGCCAGCAGCGCATCCATGCGGCCGGGTTCGATGCGCGTCATCAAATGGCGGTAAACCCGTATCGGCTGGCCGCTGCGCAAGGGTGTGCGCGCATCGGGCCAGGCAAGCGATTCAATCGCGAGCCAGTCTTCCACTGTGCGCGCCAGCCGCGGCAGCACGGGCTTTAAGGCGAGCGTCAGTAAGCGGAACGCTTCAAGGCCGACGCTGCAGATTTCGTGCAGCCTGTCTTTACTCTCTGGCGCTCTCGCGCACTCCCAGGGTTTTTCAGCGTCGATATAGGCATTGACCGCGTCTGCATTGCGCATGGCATCGCGCATTGCGCGCGCGGTATCGCGGTTTTCATAATGCGTTGCAATGGATGGCAAGGCCGCGCGCAGACGTTCAAGCAGCGGATGCTGCATTGCGCGATCAAGCACGCAGCCGTTAAAGCGTTTGACCAGAAAACCCGCTGTCCGGCTGGCGATATTGATGTATTTGCCGATTAAATCGCTGTTCACGCGCGTTGCAAAATCGCCCAGGTTCAGGTCGATATCTTCCATCGAACCATTGAGCTTCGCGGCGAAGTAGTAGCGCAGCCATTCCGGATTCAGACCCGCGTCGAGATAACGCTGCGCGGTGATAAAAGTTCCGCGCGATTTCGACATTTTTTGACCGCCGATGGTCAAAAAGCCGTGCGCGAACACATTGGTCGGCGGGCGGAAACCTGAAAATCTGAGCAACGCGGGCCAGAATAAGGTATGAAAATACAGAATATCCTTGCCAATGAAATGGTACTGCTCGGCGGCGCTCTCCGGCTTGACCCAATCCTCAAAATCGAGGCCGCGCGCGTTGCAAAGCGCTTTCAGGCTGGCGTAGTAACCGACGGGCGCATCCAGCCACACATAAAAATATTTCCCAGGCGCGCCCGGAATTTCAAAACCGAAATAGGGCGCATCGCGCGAGATATCCCAGTCGATGAGTTTCGATGCGCCTGCTTCACCGAGCCATTCACGCAATTTATTGCGCGCTTCCGTTTGTGCGAGCTGCGCAACCCAGCGCCGCAGGAATCGTTGGCACTGCGAATCGGAGAGGCGGAAAAAATAGTGCGTTGTGGTTTTGCGCACGGGCGCCGCGCCGGAGAGTACGGAATATGGATTCACAAGATCGGTGGGCGCATAGGTCGAACCGCATCGCTCGCAGGCATCGCCATACTGCTCAGGCGCGCTGCATTTGGGGCATGCGCCCTTGATAAAGCGATCCGGAAGAAACATACGCTGTTTCGGGTCATACGCCTGTTCAATCACGCGCGCTTCAATCAAGCCAGACGCCTCAAGCGCCCGGTAAATGCGCTCGCACAGTTGCCGGTTGCCCTCGGAATCGGTTGAGCCGTAATAGTCGAATGAAATATCAAAATCGTCAAAATTGCGCTTGTGCTCAGCCCAGACGCGCTGGATAAGCGCGTCCGGCGCAATGCCCTCCTTTTCCGCGCGCAGCATAATCGGCGTGCCGTGCGTATCGTCCGCCCCGATATACAGCACTGAATGGCCGTGCATGCGCAGCGCGCGCGCCCAGATATCCGTCTGAATCATTTCAAGCAAATGGCCCAGGTGAATCGGACCATTGGCGTAAGGCAAGGCAGAAGTCACAAAAATGCGGCGCGGCGCGGGGTTTTGTTTTTGTAGATGAGGAAAAGCGGCAGACATAAGGAAGATGGATTAGATATCAGACAAGATGTGAATGCTTAAGCAGCGCGCGCACGGGTGCGAAAGAACGGCGGTGATGCACGCATGGGCCGTAGCGCTGCAAGGCAGCCAGGTGCGCGCGCGTGCCGTAGCCGGCATGCCGGTCAAAGCCATATTCAGGATACTGCGCGTGCAATTCGAGCAGCATTCGGTCGCGCGCAACCTTGGCGAGAATCGAGGCCGCCGAAATGGCGGGGATATGCGCGTCGCCGCGTACAATGGCTTGGGCGCGGATATTCAATGGTGGACACCGGTTGCCGTCAATCTGCGCCAGCGTGGGCCTAATCGCAAGCGTTTCAACCGCGCGGCGCATTGCAAGCAAAGTTGCGTTCAGAATGTTCAAACGGTCGATTTCTTCAACCGATGCACTGGCAATGCAGTACGCGCGGGCGCGCGCGCAGATCAGCTCAAAAAGCGCGGCGCGTTTTTGAGCGCTTAATGTTTTTGAATCCGCTAATCCATGAATCGGCGCGGTTTCATCCAGAATGACCGCCGCGGCGACAACTGGCCCGGCCAGCGGCCCGCGGCCTGCTTCATCGACGCCGCATTCAATATTCATCGGCGGTGTCGTGCGGCATGGATCACCTCTGCAATCGCATCCGCCGCGCGCGCCGCCGCGCCGCGCTTCAGCGTATGATGGAGCTGAGTGAAGATTTCGTTGAGCGCGCGCCGGTTTGCGTCGTTGTCCAGTTGATCGAACAGCGCATCCGCGAGCGCGTTGGGCGTTGCAGAGCGCTGCAACAATTCGGGCACGATGAAGCGCCCCGCCAGAATATTCGGCAGACCAATATACGGCAGGTACCCTTGCCGTTTCATGATCTGCGCCGTCAGCCAGGGCACCTGGTATGAAATGACCATTGGCTTTTTATAGAGCGCGGCTTCGAGCGTGGCGGTCCCGCTTGCAACGAGCGCCGCATCGCATGCTTCAAGCGCGCGATGCGAATGGCCGTCGATCAGCGAAAGCGGCAATTGTGGGTAGCGTCCGGCAAGCCGCTGCAAAGCGCCGCGTATCGCGGGCGAGGCCGCTGGCATGACAAAACGCAGTCTGCGCCCCCGCTCGTGCATACGCGCCATCGCCGCAAAAAAAACCGGCGCGATGCGCGCAATTTCGGAGTTCCGGCTGCCCGGTAAAACCGCGACGATTGCTGGTCTAGACTCCGGTAAACCTAGCGTTCGGCGTGCAGCCATCGGATCGGGTTTGAACGGAATGAGGTCCGCCAACGGATGTCCAACATAGCGATGCACAATGCCCGCACGCGCATAAATCTCCGTTTCAAATGGAAAAACGCACAACATCAAATCCGTTGCGCGTTTGATTTTATGAATGCGCGCGCCGCGCCACGCCCAGATCGACGGACTGATGAAATGCACCGTTGGAATGCCGGCGCGGCGTAGAGCGCATTCCAGGCCGAGATTGAAATCGGGCGCGTCGACGCCGACGAAAACCGAAGGCGGCGCGGCGCGTAAAGTGCGTTTAAAAGCGCGGCGGAGCCACAGGATTTCAGGCAGATGGCGCGCGGCTTCGACATAACCGCGCACGGCCAGTTTCTCGCTTGGAAAACGGGCCTGAAATCCCGCCGCCCTCATCTGCGCGCCGCCAATGCCAAAGTAGCGGCTGTCCGGCGGCAAGCGCATCGAGAGCTGCCGGATCACGGCCCCGGCGAGTAAATCGCCGCTGGTCTCGCCAGCGGCCATCGCAATTTGCAAGGCGGACATTAGAGCATTTTTCAGTCGATTTACTCAAGGAGCGAGCGCGAAGACAGTATGGGGATCGATGCGGGCGGAGCAGGTCTCCATCGCGCAGCGATGGAGGCGACCCCGCAGCGATCCCGAATACACAGAACGGCGAAGCGACACAGGGAAAATCACTGAAAAATGCTCTAATGAATAATCCCGCGCTGCGCGGATTCTATAAAATCGAGCAGCGTGCGCACCCAGGGCGCTGCCGCGCTGGATTGGCCTGCCAGTTCCGCCAGGCGCGGTTTCGCTTGATCCAGCGGCAGGCCGGATTTATAGAGAATTCGATACGCCGCGCGTAAAGCGCTGATGACTTCGGTGGCAAAAC
The DNA here is from genome assembly GCF_000227585.1 of Candidatus Glomeribacter gigasporarum BEG34. Lineage (GTDB taxonomy): Bacteria > Pseudomonadota > Gammaproteobacteria > Burkholderiales > Burkholderiaceae > Glomeribacter > Glomeribacter gigasporarum_B. The sequence continues at coordinate 44,506 of NZ_CAFB01000042.1, forward strand.
CGCGCCGGCGCAGCCCTTCAATATGAATTCCATAGGGCGCCGCCCGATGCCCGGATGCAATCACAAAAGGCGGGACATCCTGCGCAAGCGAGGATGCGCCGCCGAGCATCGCATGCGTGCCAATGCGCACATGTTGATGCACTCCGGTCATGCCGCCCAGAATGGCCCAGTCGTGCACTTGCACATGACCCGCAATCTGTGCATTGTTGGCCAGGACTGTATGGCTGCCAATGAGGCAATCATGCGCAATATGCACATATGCCATGATCCAGTTGTCATGCCCGACGCGCGTGAGGCCCGCGCCCTGCGCCGTACCGGTATGGATGCTGGTGAATTCTCGAATCGTATTGCGGTCGCCGATTTCAAGCCGCGTCTCTTCGCCCTGATATTTCATATCCTGCGGCAGTCCTCCGAGCGCGGCAAAATGACCAATCCGGTTAGAGCTGCCAATCGTGGTATGACCTTCAATCACGCTATGCGCGCCCACCGTTGTGTGCGCGCCGATGCGCACATGCGGGCCAATCACTGCGTATGGCCCGATGACCACCGTTGAATCCAGTTGCGCATTGCAGTCGATGATCGCACTGGCATGGATGTGCGTCATCCTCTGTCCTGTTCCGCCGGGCGAGCGGTGCACATCAGTTCGGCCTGAGCGGCAACTGTGCCTTCCACTTCAGCGCTGGCGCTGAATTTCCAGATTTCGCGCCGCGTCCGTTCATGATGCACGTTCAAAATCAGTGTGTCGCCCGGCGCAACCGGCCGTTTGAAGCGCGCCTTGTCAATGCCTGCGAGGTAATACAGAGATTGCTCAGAGACCTGTTTGGAGCCGCAAAAGGTCAGCAGCGCGGCGGCTTGTGCGAGCGCTTCAATGATGAGCACGCCTGGCATCACCGGGCGCTGCGGGAAGTGGCCGCTGAAATACGGCTCATTGATTGATACATTCTTCAATGCTTTAATTCTTCGGCGCGGCTCAAGCTCAAGTACGCGATCGACCAGCAAAATAGGATAGCGGTGCGGCAGAAGCGCGAGAATTTTGTGGATATCAAGCGCAGTTGCAGAAGTATTCATGGATGATCGCGGCTTTAAGCGGAAAATACGGTCGCTTCGAGTTGCTTGATCCGCGCGCGCAAGGTGTCGAGCTTGTGCATTAAAGTGGCATTGCGATTCCAGTCTGAACGAGGTATCGCTGGAAATGCGCTGCTATAGAAGCCTGCTTTGGGAAGCGACTTGGTGACGAGGGATTTGGCCGCCACACTCACCCGGTCGCCCAATATCAAGTGACCGATAATACCGGCTGCGCCGCCGATCATGCAATGACGACCGATCGTCGTACTGCCCGCAATGCCCACGCAGCCGGCAATGACCGTATAGGCGCCGATCCGGCAGTTATGCGCAATCTGCACCAGATTATCGATCTTGACGCTGCGCTCAATCACCGTATCCGCCATTGTGCCGCGGTCAATCGTCGTGTTTGCGCCGATTTCAACATCATCGCCGATCACGACCGCGCCCGTCTGGACAATTTTGACCCATTCGCCGCTCCGGTCATGAGGATGATTTTCATCGCCAAAGTCCGGCGCAAAGCCAAAACCATCTGAACCAATCACTGCGCCTGCATGCGCAATCACGCGCGCGCCAAGCGTGCAGCCATGATAAACCGTCACATGCGGATACAGATGCGATGCCTCGCCGACCGTTGCCCCTTTCCCGATAAACACATGCGCATCAAGACGCGCGCGTTCGCCAACGACCGCATTCGCTTCAATGACAGTATATGGGCCAATGGATGCGCTCGGTGCAAGCCGCGCTGATGGATCGATGAATGCGCTTGGATGCACGCCTGCGGGCGGCGGTTTGTCTACGCTTTCAGCAAAATACTGCGCAATGCGCGCAAAAGTGGCGTAAGGATTGGGGACGATAAAAAAAGCGCAGAATGCCTTTGAATTGATTTTGGCAAAATAATCCTCTGTGATCAACACAGCGGCGGCGCGGGTGGAGACCACCTGCGTGAGATATTTGGGATTGGCCAAAAAAGCCAACTGGCGCGGCCCGGCGCCGTCAAGCGGCGCAAGCCCCTCAATCTGACGCTCGCCATCGCCGGCAATGCGGCCGCTAAAACGCTGCGCCAATTGATTGAGTGTGAAGCTCATGGCCGGGCGTTGATTTTTTGTGCAAAACCAGGCTCAGCCAATGCTTTCAAAACTTGATCTGTAATATCAATGCGCGGGTTGAAATATACGGCCTCCTGGACAATTAAATCGTACTGGTCAGCCTGCGCGATTTTCTGAATCACGCGATTTGCATCGTCCACGACGGCCGCGATTTTTTCATTGCGGCGTTGATTGAACGCTTCGTTGAATTCGTGCTGTTTGCGCTGGAAATCCGCATTCAGTTGCGCCAGTTCGGTTTGCATTGCACTGCGTTTGACATCGGGCAGATCGTCTCCTTTCTTGTTGAGCTTTTCAGTGATCGACTGGACGCGTTGCGCAATCTTGCGCAGTTCGTGGTCGCGCCCGGAAAACTCCTGTTCAAGCTGCTGCTGCGCTTGCTGGATAGCGGCTGATTCGCGCAGAATCCGGTCCGAATCAACTACGGCAATCCGCGCCAATGGCTTGGCTTCGGAAAATGCGGCAGGTGAATGGCTAAAGAACAAGCCCAAAAGAACCAGGCGCAGACAATAGGATTGAGAAATGCGGTTCATCCATCTATTCACTTTGATACCGACGGTCTATCAGAAAGACGTTCCTATTGTAAATTCAAATCTTCGATACGCATCCCCGGCTTTTTTTACAATGGGAAAGCCCCAGCTAAATTTGAGCGGGCCGATTGGCGATATCCATGTGAGTCCCAGACCATAGGAATAACGTATATCGCTTAAACGGGGGGTTTGTTTCTCATCCCATACATTGCCGGCATCCACAAAGGCGAAAACGCGCAGCATGCGGTCAAAGCCAGTTTTTGGCAGCGGAACGCTGATTTCCGCATTCACCAGCGCGCTTTTTGCGCCGCCAATGGCGACCTGAGCGTCTTCATCCTTGGGGCCGAGCGAAGCCGGTTCATAGCCGCGCACCGAGCCAATTCCGCCCGCGTAGTAATTTTTGAAAATGGGGAACGGTTTACCGGACAGGCCGCGTCCGTAACCCAATTCGCCATTCAAGCCCAGCACGAACCCGCGCGCGAATGAATAATAGTACTGTTGCTGAAGATCGATCTTATAGTACTTGGTGCTGGCAATAGGCAGGCCCAGCTCAAAATTGGCCCGCGTCAGAGTGCCGCGGCTTGGAACGGTAGGATGATCGCGTGCATCGCGCGCCCAGCCAATCGTTAAGGGCGCGCTGTTGACCACTCTGCCGAATTCTTGAATGTACTCCTGATAGCGCTTCGGCGCCTGTTCATACGCCTTGAAGCGATTCTGTTCAAAACCCAGGCCGAAATAGACTTTATCGACTTCGGAGAATGGGATGCCAAAGCGCAGTCTGCCGCCGATCCGGTTGATGGTGAAGTCTTCCGCTCCTGCGCCTGCGGATACAAGCGGCTTTTGCGTATCGTAGTAAGCGCTCGTGAGCTGTTCAACGCCGTCGGGCGTGAAATACGGATTGAGGTGTACGATTGAAAAGGCGCGCGCGGCGCGCGAGGTATCCACTTTAAGGGAGAGGTCGGTGCCGCTGCCAAAGATATTATTCTGGGACAGGCTGCCGCCGAGCATAAGCTTTTCCGTGGAAGAAAAGCCCGCGTAGAGGTTGACAAAGCCCAATCTCTTCTCAGAGACATTGACATTGATATCCACTTGATCGTCAACGCCCGCGACTGGCGCATAATCAATATTAACGCCGTTGAAATAGTCGAGGCGCTCAAGCCGGGCCTTGGAAAGCGCAAGGCGCTGACCATCAAACCATGCGCCTTCAAACTGGCGCATTTCGCGCCGGATGACTTCATCGCGCGTTTGACGATTCCCTGCGATATTCACGCGCCGGACGGCGACGCGCTGGCCAGGCGCAATATTCAGCGTCAATGCAACCGTATGCTGTTTCGGATCCATTGCGGGCTGCTCGCTCACGGTCGCAAACGCAAAGCCGTATTCAGCCAGTTTGTCCTTGATCGCTTGTGCAGACGCGCGTAATTTCGACTCTGAATAGCGCTCGCCGGGCTTTAGCGTCAGCAGTTTCTGCAATTCGCGTTTTTTATCGAGCAGCTCGCCCGTGAGCAGTATGCTCGATACCGTATACGGTTCGCCTTCATGCAGGCTGATGTTTAAATAGGCGTCTTTCTTGTCTGGAGAGAGCGAAACTTGCGCCGATTCGATATTGAATTCCAGATAGCCACGGTTCAGATAATACGCGCGAATATTGCCAAGATCGACGGCGAATTTCTCCTGTCCATAGGCGTCATTTCTGGTATACCAGGAGAACCAGTCCGGCGTTGACAGGCGCATTTCGCCTTTCAATGTACGGGTTTTGACTGCCTTATTGCCAATGAAATTGACTTGCCGTATGCGCGCGCGTTCCCCTTCAATGGCTGAAAACAGCAGCGCGACACGGTTGCGGTCGATGGGAGTAACCGTCGTCGTCACTTCCGCGCCATAGTAACCCAGAGTCAGATACTCCTCTTTGAGCCTCTGTTCGGCTTTACTGACGATATTTTTATCGTAATAATGGCCGGGCGTTAGTCCAAGCGCCTGCAAATTTTCATTCAGCTTATTTTTATCCACCGCACGGATGCCGCTCAAGTCAACCGATGTAATCATTGGGCGTTCCAGCACCTGAACCACGACCAGATCGCCTTGCGCTGCCACGCGCACATCATTAAAAAAACCGGTGGCGTAAAGCGTGCGAATGACTTCGGTCGCTTTATCTTCATTGAAGATTTCACCCGGCCTAAGCGGCAGATAGGCGAATACCGTACTGGCCTCGATGCGCTCTAACCCTTCGACGCGAATATCCCGAACCGTAAATGATGCACTTGCGTGCGCGATAGCGTTATACGCGGCGAGTAATGCCGCTGCGAGCGTTTTGAGAGCAAAGCGATGCGCTTGAAACAACGTGATTCCCCGCGGTTAAATTGGGTAGTAAAATTCCGCCGCATCATACAATAAGATAAAGGTATAACCCATCTTACGCAGAGCGGCAGTATGGTAAAGTGAGTCAAGAATGGACCGCTGACCAGGCCACACAGGACAAAGATGAAAACAGACAACGAACGGCGATTGCGGAAAAATTTGCTCGGTATATTGCTATTGCTTCCGTATATCGCACTGTTGTGGCTGCCATTTTACAACCGTCAATATCCCGCCTTATTCGGTTTTCCCTTCTTTTACTGGTATCAGCTCCTTTGGGTGCCTTTAACGTCGCTGCTGTTATATCTCCTTTATAGGAAAGGGAAAGCGCAATGAAGGCGGATGCCTTAGACCTTCCGGCGATTGCGGTGTTTATCGCCTTCTTTGCCTTGGTGACCGTGCTTGGCTTTATTGCGTCCCGTTGGAAAGCGGGCGATCTGCTGCATCTGCATGAATGGGGGCTAGGCGGGCGGCGGTTTGGCGTTGCCGTGAGCTGGTTTTTAATCGGCGGCGATTTTTATACGGCCTATACCGTGATTGCGGTGCCGGCGCTAGTGTACTCGGTGGGCGCCTATGGCTTTTTTGCGCTGCCCTTTACGATCATCGTCTATCCCTTCATCTTTCTTGTGATGCCGAAACTGTGGACCGCTTGCCATCGCGGCGCGCATGTGACGGCGGCTGATTTTGTGCAAAGCGTCTATGGCGGCAGATGGTTCGTGGCTGCGATCGCCGCGACCGGCATTATCGCGACCATGCCCTATATCGCGTTGCAGTTGGTCGGTATGCAAGTGGTTATTCAAAGTCTGGGCATACACGGCGAGCTGCCGCTGATCGCCGCCTTTCTGATTCTCGCCGCTTACACCTATACCAGCGGGCTGCGCGCGCCAGCCATGATTGCTTTTGTCAAGGACATCATGATCTATATCGTTGTGATCGTCACTGTTGCGGTCATTCCCGTCAAACTGGGCGGTTATGGCGCAGTCTTTGAGGCGGCCGACCGCGCTTTTTCTCTCAAAGGCGGCACGACTGGAATTATTTTGCATCCGTCCCAGTTTTCCGCCTATGCGACGCTCGCGCTTGGTTCCGCGCTCGCCGCTTTTATGTATCCGCACACCATGACCGGCGTGCTCAGCGCAAACAGCGCCGATACCGTCAAAAAGAACGCGGTGTTTTTGCCCGCTTATACGCTGCTGCTTGGTCTGATTGCGCTGCTTGGGTTGATGGCGATTGCCGCGGGCATTCAGCCTGAGGCGAGTTCAGACGTGGTGCCCGCGCTGATCAGGCGACTCTTTCCTTCCTGGTTCCTCGGTTTTTCCGCCGCCGCAATCGCGATTAGCGCGCTTGTGCCGGCGGCAGTGATGTCGATTGGCGCGGCCAATCTGTTTACGCGTAATTTATACAAACCCTTTGTGTCCCAAAGAGTGACTCCGGCGCACGAGACGAAAAATGCAAAACTGGCGTCGTTGCTGGTCAAATTCGGCGCATTGACATTTATTATCTTCCTGCCTACCGAATATGCAATCGATTTGCAATTGCTCGGCGGCATCTGGATTTTGCAGATTTTTCCGGCCATTGTTTTCACGCTCTATACGCGCCGTCTAAAATTACCCGCGCTCTTTACCGGCTGGTTCGCTGGCATCGTCTCAGGGACGGCGTTAAGCGCGGCGCAAGGCTTAAAGCCCGTTTATACGCTGAATTTCGGCGGCGCGCACTATCCTATCTACATTGGATTAATCGCGCTGCTGATGAACATCGCGATCACCTTTGCGCTTTCCGTCGCGTTGCCGAGCAACCTTTTGAAAAAGCGGAATAATGAAACAATACGTTTCCCTTTCTCCGTTGGAGGCACAAAATGAATAATTTTCAGCATTTTTTCGGCCATGAAAGCATAAGCTGCATGGGAGATTTCTTATCTAAGTTTTTAGAGAGCTACCCTCACTCAAGTTTTGTAAGAGACGCGCGCACCAGAAAACATCTGCTGGCAAACCATTATGAGGTGGTCATGAGTGGATGGACTCCATTCATGATTTAATCGGCATCACTGCGCGTGAGCTTTGGGTGAACGATGTGCTTCATAGAAAGGAGAGATTACATCTGGATGACGCCGTAATATGTGCAGAGCGCAATGGTGTGAAACGGAACGAGGAATTTGAAAATCGATTATTACTCGCACAACGCCCTGTCAGTTTTAATTGTTTATACATTCTCGTGAATGGTCTGATTGATCTTTCTGCTGTCACCAAAATTCCTATTTCAAGCGCAGATAACAGAAAAATCATCGCATTTCTTACTTTTTATCAGGATTTGACCCCGCAATTGCCTTTGGGTCGATTGTTTGGTCTCTATCAGATATCCTTCCCTAACTCCAAACAGAAGGCTATTCAGCATTTGTTACGGCATCTGAGACTGGAGAGCTATTTCAATCCTCTTGGCCCACCTACATCCAAGGAGATGCAGATTTTACTTGCCATGTGCGAAGCTTCTCAATGTAAAGTGCTTGCTCAACAGTTTGAGGTGTCCGTTCCAACCATGAGTAATCACATCACCCATATTCGGGAAAAAATAATCCCCCCGTTTACCCTCCGCCATGTGCTATCCAAATTGCGCGCATGGGGTAAATACTCCATATTAAATATATAGGCAATTTAGAGCAGCATTTGCTGAAACAGGGTAAGCCCTCAGAGATTAATCAGAAACCGGTCGGCACCGGCCCGTTTATTTTCCGAAAATATGAGAAAGATTCGGCCATTATGTTTGACGGCAATCCGGAGTACTGGAAGCCTGAGGATGTGCGCTTATCCAGGCTGATATTTGCCATTGCGCCGGATGCCGCCCCAACACTCGGCTTATGACAGAAGTTTGAAAGACGCGCCGCGTGATTTGAAACAAGCGAAGAAATGATTGGCGCAGGCGGGTTATCCAGACGGATTCTCCCTTTCACTGTGGGCGATGTCAGTACAGCGGCCCTCTAATCCGAACGCTCGCTTGATGGCTCAAATTAAAAGCGCAGAAAATCTTTAAACGCGGGCAGCCGCTTACGCCCATCGTCTATGCGACTGATTACCAAGTCATCAACAAGCGCGTGACGGGCTTCAAAATCAATCCGTTCGGCGCGACGATTTTTTCTAGAGTCGGGTTAAGGGAATAGGGTAGACACAACCTCTTGCGCAAGCCGCCGCGCGCGCGCGTCTACGGTGAATATCTCTTCCAGCGTATGCGCCGCGCCCGGTTCAAAGCGTTCAAGCACCCGCTCAATCACTGCCGTAATTTCCGTGAAGCGGGCGCGGCCGCGCAAAAAGGCATCTACCGCGATTTCATTGGCTGCATTGAGCGCCGCGCTTGCCGTCCCGCCCTGCCGCAAAGCTTCAAACGCAAGATTCAGCGCCGGGAAGCGGACTGGATCGACGCGCTCGAAATTCAGTTCCGCAACGCTGCTCAGATCAAGCTTTGCCACGCCCGACGCAATGCGCTGCGGCCAAGCCAGTGCATGCGCAATCGGCGTGCGCATATCCGGGTAACTCATTTGCGCCAGCATCGATCCATCCGCATAACGCACCATTGAGTGAACGATGCTTTGCGGATGAATCAGTACTTCGATCGCGTGCGCCGGCATATTGAACAGCCAGTGCGCTTCAATGACTTCAAGCGCTTTATTCATCATCGTCGCCGAGTCCACTGAGACTTTGCGGCCCATTGACCAGTTGGGATGCGCGCAGGCTTCAGCGGGCGTGACATCGGCAAGAGATGCCGCATCGCGCGTGAGGAACGGCCCGCCGGATGCGGTCAGAATAATTTGCTCCGCTTTTCCGTGCGTTGCTAGACATTGATAAATCGCGTTGTGTTCGCTATCAATCGGCAGCAATATGGCGTGATGACGGCGGACCGCGTCCATCAGCAGCGCGCCGGACATCACAAGCGCTTCCTTGTTGGCCAGCAGAAGCCGTTTACCGGCGCGCGCCGCCGCAAGCGTAGGCGCAAGCCCAGCCGCGCCGACGATGGCCGCGATGACGGTATCGCAACCGGAATCGGCGGCGAGCGCGGCGAGTGCGGCCTCGCCACATAACGCTTGAGTACGCAGGCCGGCGCGCGCCAGTCTCGTTTTAAGTTGGGCGGCATCGGCGGCGCTTCCGATCACCGCGTACTCAGGGGCAAATTGCAGACATTGCTCAGCCAGGCGCTTCAGATTGCGATGCGCGCAGAGCGCAAAGACAGAAAACCGTTCTGGATGGCGCGCGACAACATCCAATGCGCTCACGCCGATAGAACCGGTCGAGCCCAGAATGGTTAAACGTTGCTGCATTGGAGGCGGATTACCTTCCATGAACAAGCCACATGGCGAACGGCAATACTGGCAGCAGCGCGTCGATGCGGTCCAGCACGCCGCCGTGACCGGGCAATAGCGCGCTTGAGTCCTTGACGCCCGCCTGACGCTTCAACAGCGACTCAAACAGGTCTCCGACAATGCTCAGGATACATAAGGCAGAAAGCGCAGCACAAGCGCCCCATAGACCCAGGCGCTCAAGCGCGCCCGTCAGCAGCGAGGGCTCAAAGTCCTGCAATGCAAACGCGGCGGCCAGCGCGAGCAGTATCCCCCCAAGCGCGCCCTCCCAGCTTTTTCCGGGACTGATGGAAGGCGCGAGTTTATGTCTGCCAAACCGCCTGCCTGCAATATACGCGCCGCTATCCGCGGCCCACACAAATAACAGGATCGAGAATGCAAATCGCGGACTGAACGTGCGCGCATCCAGCAACGCATATCCGCTTACCATCAGAATCAACGGGCCGGCGGCGAGTAACAACAGGCGCCATCGGCGGGAATACCTGGTTTTGGGGAGAAAAATGAGGGCCAAAGGCGCAATGCCAAGCCAGAAAACAGTGGCAGTCAGATACAGGGTATGCGTGGCGCTTTGTCCTGAATGGCGCAATAAGAAAAACAGGAGACCAATGCCGAACGCATAACTCACACAATACTTGTTTTTCAACGCGAGCAGCCGCGCCCATTCCCATGCGGCGCATCCCATGATCGCTGCGATTAACAGACAAAACGCTACAGGCCGCGCGAAAAAGAGCGCGGGTATAAATACGGCGAATAGCGCGCCGCCAGTGATCAGGCGTGTTTTGAACATCTAGGGCCTGTTTTCAATTAAAACGTGTGCGCGTTGCGCCGATATGAGAGGCTCGCAAGGAATGTGACGAAGCGAATATTCAATATATTCGCAAAGCGCATGACGCCGCGAGCCTCTCATATCGGCAGCAACCCCAATTTTGAACCTGATTTTACGGGCACAGGTGAATCCGATCACAGGGCGGTGTTGGTCGGCGCTTGTTTGGGTTGACCAAACGACGCGCCGCCCGCCTTGCCCTGCAACCGGATTCACCTGTTCGCGCGCATGTTTTAATTGGAAACAGGCCCTAAACAGCTTTGGCGGAATACGCAGGCGCTTCGCGCTGCGCGCTGATTGAACCGAAGCGGCGTTCGCGGCTCCTGTACCAGTGCAGCGCATGCGCGAACGCTTCAGCGTTGAAATCCGGCCAGAAAGTATCCGTAAAATAAAGTTCGGTATACGCCAGTTGCCATAGCAGAAAATTGCTGATGCGCTGCTCGCCGCCGGTTCGGATCAACAGGTCTGGTTCGGGCGCGTAGGCAATCGCCAAATATTTTGCAATATCCGCTTCGTTGAGCGCGCTAAGCGAGATTGGGCGGCCCGCGTTGAGCGCATTGGATGCGCATCTGCGCGCGGCCTGGAGGATATCCCAGCGTCCGCCGTAATTGGCTGCAACCGTCAGCGTCATACGCGTATTGTGCGCGGTTTTTGCTTCGGCGCGCTGTATTTGGCGCTGCAGCGATGGCTCGAATCGCGTCAAATCGCCAATGACGCGCAATCGAATCCCGTTTTCATGCAGTTGGCCAATTTCGCGTTCGAGCGCATTGGTGAACAGGCGCATCAAAAATGCCACTTCTTCCTTGGGACGGCGCCAGTTTTCCGAACTGAACGCGAACAGGGTGAGATAGGCAATGCCGCGCTCCGCGCACGCTCTGGCGATGTCCCGCACGACCTCAACGCCTTTGCGATGTCCCGCAATGCGTGGTAATCCCTTCTGTATGGCCCATCGCCCATTGCCATCCATCACGATGGCGATATGCTGCGGAATATGTATTGTGGCTTGCATCAAGGCGGAGAAGGCAGAGAAGGGCGCGACCG
>NZ_CAFB01000041.1 GCF_000227585.1 Candidatus Glomeribacter gigasporarum BEG34
TGAAATCAGCCGGTGCATGCAGAATGCCCCTGGCTTTGGCAAAGCGGACGGAGCGCACTTTAATGCCCTGCTCTCTGGCATTCTCCAGAATGGCCAATCCCTGGACAGGCAAATCGCGCCAAATCTGGATCGGGCCATTGATGCGCTCTCGCCCGTCGAGCACGCAATATTGTTGATTGGCGCCTATGAACTGATACACTACCCGGATATTCCCTACCGGGTCGTCATTAATGAGGCGGTTGAACTGGGCAAAACCTTTGGCAGCGCGGAGGGATATAAATACGTGAATGGGGTGCTGGATAAGCTGGCTGCGCGCGTGCGCGGCTGCGAAAAGCGATGACTGTATGCAATCTCTGACCGCCCTGCTTGAGCGCGATACCGCATTTGCCCGGCTCGCGCCGGGCGTTGAACAAATGGCGCAGCTGGCAGCGGATGTGTCCCGTCTGCTTCCAGACGGCCTTGCGCCCCATATTTTTGCTGGTCCGGTTCGGGAAGGGACGCTAACTCTGTTTGCAGCGCATGGCGCGCTTGCCGCGCGGCTGCGCCATCTTGAGCCTCATCTGGCGCAGAACCTGCAACGGCGCGGCTGGGCCATTCACGCGCTCAGAATCCGGATTCGCCAGCGCGCGCCCGTGGTTCCACCCGCGCCTAAAACAGCGCGCATTTCGCCCGCCGGCCTCTCTTGTCTGGATCAACTGCGCCGGCAACTCGCGCCTTCGCCGCTGCAGATGGCGTTGGCCCGCTTTATTGACCGTCATCTTCCACTCCTTACTCACTCATCCCCAGAATCATGACCGCTTCCATACATTCTGCGCCGCTTGTTTTTTCCGCTGAATTCACGCCATTGGGTTGGATAGGGGCGGTTGCAACGGGACAAGGCCTATGCTGGGTTGCCTTCGGCGCGGATCCACTTTCGCTGCGCGCGCACGCGCGACGCACATTTCAGCCCACGGCTTTAATAGAGGACGCTCAGGCGATTGAGTCATTGATGACGCCAATCCGTTCGTATCTGCATATGCAATCCAGAACGCTGGAAGTGCCTTTCGATACCCGTGCGAGCGCTTTTTGCGAGACAGTCTGGGGGGCGCTGCGCCGTATTCCCTATGGACAGACGCGCAGCTATACGGAGATTGCCGCAGCGATAGGCGCGCCGCGGGCCGTGCGCGCGGTCGCGAACGCCTGCGCGAAAAATCCGCTCGCGCTGATTACGCCCTGCCATCGCGTGATTCAGAAGAATGGCCGACTGGGCGGCTATCGTTGGGGCGTGGCGCGCAAAGCCGCGCTTCTAGCGCTTGAGAACAGGGGCAACACTCACGCGCGCGCTCAGAACCTGTTTACGATCTTACTGCGCACCCGTGATACAGGGTCGGGCGGTGCTCGGAATCCTCACATATATCAAATATGCTCCGCTTCCTGCGCTCCGTCCTTCCCTGTCTGACGGGCGCTCGTGACAGATCGTAAACAGGTTCTTCAGGCGCTCGCATCTTTGGCCGCTTCTTCTTCCACATCAGCCTCTTCTTCCTCTTCGTCCAGCATAATCAGATTGAGCACCTCGGCCACCGGCTCAAACAGTGGCTCAGGAATGGTCTCATCGACTTTGGCATCCCGCATCAGCTGCTGCGCGAGCGGGATATTGGCGACAATCGGTACCTGATACTGCTGTGCAATGCCGATCATGCGCAGCGCGTGATGGCCGGCGCCTTTTTCGGTCACAATGGGCAATGGGGTTTCATCCTGTTTGTAATACAGGCAAACGGCAATATGCGCCGGATTGCGGACAAGCACGCTTGAGCGCGCGACGCGCGAGGGCATATCGCTGCGCTGGACTTCTTCGTGCATCGCGCGCATCCGCTGTTTGATGGCCGGATTGCGTTCAATATTCTTGAATTCCTGTTTAATCTCTTCCTTGGACATCATCAATTGCTTCATCAATTGACGATGTTCAAACAGATAATCGATTGCGCCAAGCACCGTATAAAAAGCAATTAAACTGCCGAGCAGCCAGCCGCAGAGTTTGGCTAATACGGGAATGGCGCACTGCACGCCGCAATTGGGAAGAAAGACCAGCGATCTGCCGTAACGGCTCAGAATATAAAAAAACACCAGCGAGAGCAGCACCACCTTGAACAGAATCAGGAGCAGCGAATACAGCTTTTTCATTGAAAAAAGATTCTTCGCATTGCTGGCCGGGCTCAACGCGCTGAGCTGCGGCATGAGTTTTTTGGGGATGAATACCACGCCCGTTTGCACAAAGCTGGCGAGCATGGACACCAGCACCAATGCGATGGCCAGAGAACCGATAAAGCGGATCAATAATTGAATGCACAGAAGCGCGGTCTGTGTCAGGATTTGATCAAAGGGTAGAGAAATGGAGGCGGTGGCGTGTTTGAAGATGTTTTGTACGTCTGCCATCAACTTGGGGCCTTCAAGCCGGAACCACAATGCCGATACGATCAATTGGGCGCCATCAACAATCTCGCTGCTGCGCGCAATTTGCCCTTCTTTACGCGCATCCTGGCGTTTCTTGGGGGTGGGCTGCTCGGTTTTTGCTTCCATGCTTTACTGCTTTATTATTTGAGCTGACACACTTGCACGTCTCTCCCTATGTTTACCTCCGCCGTTTTTCAGATGCGCCGCCTGTTGCTTGCGACTTCGCTTCTGCTCACCGCGTGCGGGCAGCGCGGGCCTTTGTTTTTGCCGCAGGCGCTGCCTACCCCGCAGGGAAGCGCGCCTGCAAATACGCAGCAAACTCATCCTTGACTTCCGGATGACGCAACGCGAATTCGACCGTTGCCTTTAAATAGCCGAGTTTGCTGCCGCAGTCGAAACGCATGCCTTGATAGCGATAGGCGAGCGCCTGTTCGTCGTTCATCAGAGATCGGATCGCATCGGTCAATTGCAACTCGCCGCCCGCGCCTGGGCGCAGGGTACGCAGGTGATCAAAAATGCGCGGCTTCAGAATATAGCGCCCGACCACGCCTAAATTCGACGGCGCTTCTTCCGGCGCGGGTTTTTCAATAATGCCGGACAGATTGATAATATTGTGTTCCCACTCCCGGCCTTCAATGATGCCGTATGAACGTGAATGTTCAGGCGGAATTTCCTCAACGCCAATCAGCGAGCTGTGGTAGCGGTCAAAGTGCTCAACCATCTGCTTGAGCACTGGCGGTTCTCCATCCAGCAGATCGTCGGCAAGCACAACCGCAAACGGATGATCGCCGATTAATTTCTCCGTGCACAGAACCGCATGACCGAGTCCAAGCGCTTCCGGCTGGCGGATATAGAAGCAATCAATTTCAGGCGGTTTGATATTGCGCACCAGTTTCAGGAGGTGCTCTTTACCGCGCGCTTCGAGTTCGGCCTCCACCTCATACGATTTATCAAAGTGATCTTCAATCGCGCGCTTGCTGCGACCGGTCACAAAAATCATTTCCGTAATGCCGGCTGCAATCGCTTCTTCAACCGCATATTGAATCAGCGGCTTATCGACAATCGGCAGCATTTCTTTGGGACTGGCCTTGGTCACCGGCAAAAAGCGCGTGCCAAGCCCGGCGACAGGAAAAATGGCTTTGGTTAGTTTGAACATATCGATCCGTTTCCTAAGAACCTGTTCACGATCTTACTGCGCGCCCGTGAGCCGGCGTCGGGCGGTGCTCGGAATCCTCACATATGATGTATATGCTCCGGTTCCTGCGCTGCGCCGCGCAGGGCGGAGCAGGTCTGCCTCGCTTTGCGATGGAGGCGACCCCGGAGCGGCGCACTGCCCGCCGGGTTGCCGCGCGGCCTGTGGCCCGCCTTCACGGCCCGATCCCGCTTCGCGGGTCCCTCGGGCAGCGTTCCGGCGGGCCCTCCTTGGCTGACCGGCGCTCGTCACAGATCGTGAACAGGTTCTAAATCCGCGCGCGTTGCGCAATCAGCGCATCCCGAACCGCCTCATATTCCGAGGCGCGCTTGCGTTCCTGCCCAACAATCACTTCAGGCGCTTTGGACACAAAGGCTTCATTGCTGAGTTTGACGCGGCATTTGGAAAGCTCCGCCTCGATGCGCCGGATTTCCTTGTCCAGCCGCGCGCGCTCGGCAACCGGATCAGTGTCTGCTTTCAGCGCCATCTTCAGCGCGCCGGCGAATGCAACAGGCGCGCCGGACGCGGCTTGATTCAGCGCGCTTTCATCCGCGCAGTGCCTCACATCCGAAAGACGCGCGAGCGCGCGCATATAGGGCGCGAATGCAGTCAGCAGAGCCTCGTCGCCGCTCGCAAAAAGCGGTGCGCGAGCGCCCGGCGGCAATTGTATCTCGCCTCTGAGCGTCCGGCATGCCTCAATGGCGGTTTTAAGCTGCGCGACCCATCGCTCGGCGTCCGGATCGATTTTTTCCGGCTGCGCGCGCGGATAGGGCTGCACCATAATCGAATCTAGAGCTTTTTTCAGTGGCTTGCCCTGTGTCGCTTCTGCGTTTTCGGTATTCGGGATCGCTGCGGGGTCGCATCCATCGCGCTGCACGCGACGGAACCTGCTCCGCCCGCAGCGATCCCCATACTGTCTTCGCGCTTGCTCCTTGTGCAAGCTCGTCGCAAAAAGCTCTGGACGCTCTCTACAGCGCCCCACTAGCGGCGCAACGCTTTGCCATAAGGCTTCCGTGATAAAGGGCATCAGCGGATGCGCCAAGCGCAGCGATGTTTCAAGCGCATGCAGCAAAGTATGGCGGGTGACGCGCTGCTGCGTCTGTGTTCCCGTTTGTAGTTGCACTTTGGCAAATTCAATATACCAATCGCAGTATTCATCCCAGATAAACTGATAAATCGACTGTGCAATCAGATCAAAGCGGAAATCGGCAAAGTGTTTTTCAACCGCCGCACTGACTCGTTGCAGCGTGGAGAGTATCCAGCGGTCTGCGCGGGATTGAGCGTTTTGAATGTCGCGCTCATCTTCAGAATTGCGCTCGTCGTCCGAACAATGTATGAATACAAAGCGCGCCGCATTCCAAAGTTTGTTGCAGAAATTGCGATATCCCTCGCAGCGCGCCAGATCGAAATTGATATTGCGCCCGGGCGTCGCGAGCGATGCACAAGTGAAGCGCACTGCATCGGCGCCGAACGCCGGGATGCCATTGGGGAATGTAGTGCGCGTTTCTTTGGCAATCGCCTCGCTCTGCTTCGGGTTGAATAAACCCTGGGTGCGTTTCTCAACCAGAGCATCGCGCGCAATCCCGTCGATCAAATCAATCGGATCAAGTGTATTGCCCTTCGACTTGGACATTTTCTGGCCATGCGCATCGCGCACCAGTCCATGCACATAGACAGTTCCGAAGGGGATGCGGCCCGTAAGGTGCAGGCTCATCATCGCCATCCGAGCCACCCAGAAAAAGAGAATATCGAAACCGGTGATGAGTACCGATGAAGGCAGAAAGCGCGCCAACTCAGGGGATTCGGAAGGCCAGCCCAGCGATGAAAACGGCGCCAGCGCCGATGAAAACCAGGTATCAAGCACATCTTCATCGCGCCTTAATGCGCCGGCGTATCCGTTCGCGCGCGCCTGTGCATCCGCTTCACCTTCGCTGCGCGCTACATAAATACGTCCCGCGTCGTCATACCAGGCGGGAATTTGATGGCCCCACCATAATTGTCTGGAAATGCACCAATCCTGAAGATTGTCCAGCCATTGGCAGTAAATGCGGGCCCAGTTGTCGGGAACGAACCGAATCTCGCCGCGGCGCGCCGCGTCCAACGCGACCTCCGCCATTGTTTGGCCCGGATAATGCGCGCCCGCTGGCGCGGGCGTATTGACCGCGACGAACCACTGTTGAGTCAGCATCGGCTCAATCACCGCGCCGGAACGCTCGCCGCGCGGGACGCTCAGCGTATGCGGTTGCGAGGATTCCAGCAGCCCCTGTGCGCTCAGATCGGCAAGCACCGCGCGGCGCGCGCTCGCGCAATCCAGTCCGCGATAGCGCGCGGGAGCGTTGTCGTTCAGGGTGGCGTCGGGCCTTAGAATTTCAATGCACGGCAGCGCGTGCCGCTGGCCGATCTGGTAATCGTTGAAATCGTGCGCGGGCGTGACTTTAACCGCGCCCGTCCCGAATGTGCGATCTACACAGGCGTCGGCAATGACCGGAATTTCGCGTCCGCATAACGGCAATTGCACTTTTTTTCCGATCCACCTCTGGTAACGTTCATCTTCAGGATGCACCATGACCGCGACATCGCCGAGCAACGTTTCCGGTCGTGTTGTTGCCGCCACCAAAGCTGCGCCGCCGCCATCGACGAGCGGATAACGGATATTCCAAAGCATGCCCGCTTCTTCCTGATTAACCACTTCAAGATCGGATACCGCTGTACCGAGTTTCGGGTCCCAGTTCACTAAGCGCTTGCCGCGATAAATCAAGCCCTGTTCGTACAAGCGCACAAAAGCCTCGGTTACCGCTTGCGAGCGCGGCGCATCCATTGTGAAGTATTCGCGGTTCCAGTCAATCGACAGGCCCAGACGCCGCATCTGTTGCGTAATCGTCGAACCCGATGCCTTTTTCCACGCCCAGACGCGCTTGATAAACCCCTCGCGACCGAGCGCGCGGCGCGTGAGTTGCTGCACCTCCAGTTGGCGCTCGACGATCAGCTGCGTGGCAATGCCGGCATGGTCAGTGCCCGGTATCCAGAGCGTGTTTGCACCACGCATCCGGTGATAGCGCGCCAAACTGTCCATCAGCGTTTGCTCAAATGCATGCCCGATATGCAATGTCCCCGTGACATTCGGCGGCGGCAGTTGCATCGAAAAATCAGGCGCGCCGCGGGCGAAGGTTGGCCGCGCATCACCCCGCTTTTCCCTCTCGCCGCGCCATGCGTTTTCAATGGCATGCGGATCAAAGCTTTTATCGAGCGGCGCATTGGAATGAGTCATTAGAACCTTTATATTTTTTGAGCAGAGATGGCAAAGCGTTGAAATGCCCTGAATTATAGAGTCTGGCTTTAATCCTTCTCCTTTTCAGGCGCTTCAGCCGGAGTTTCTGTACGCGCCGGATGCGCAGGTTCTGTACGCTGATACGGGGCGGACGGTTGCGCGGCCATCAGTTGTGCATACCTATTGGCAGACGCGAGCATGGGCACGGTTTTTTTAGCTTTGAGCGGAACGGGCGCGCGCATGCCGTGGATGGGTCTGGGCGTAAAAGGCTGCACTTCATTGCAAAGCACAGAGAGCTTGCTGAACTGCCAGCCATTGTAGAGTGCGACGGCGGCGGCGCGATTGGTCGCGCCAAGCAATCTGAATACGCTCGCGAGATGGATTTTGACCGTGCCTTCGCTGATATTAAGCGCCCGCGCAATCATTTTGTTGGTATTGCCCATATGGACTAAACGCATAATCTGATGCTGGCGCGGTGAGAGCTGCGCCTGGGCCGCATCGGGATGACGCTCCAGTTCATCTGCAAAACGGGCGCGCCGTTCCGGCACCCGCGCCGTTTTTAAAAAGGCTGGATTCAGGATACAGGCGGGTACATAATGGCCGCCCATCAATACGAGCTCCAGCGCTCGCAGAATCACGCGCGGATCAAGACTGCGCGGGATGACGCCAAGAACGCCGGCGCAGAGCAGAGCATCGACGGTCGGTCGGGTGGCGTCGTCCGTCAGCACCGCAACCGACAGCGCAGGATATTCGCGCAACAGCGGCGACAGATCCGCGGTTTTCATCCAGTGATGTTGCCAGTCAATGACCAGCAGATCCGGCAGATCGCGCTTTAATGTGAAGTGTATTTGGCGCCAGTCTTTTGCTTCGGAGAATTTCGCACGGCGATCAATTTGACGCAACAGCGCTTTCAGTCCCTCACGCCGCTCGGATTGATCGTTCAATACAAAACACTTCACCTGAGAGCCCCCCATCATGCTGTATGCCGATAAAAAACGAGCCGCGCACACTTGAGCGCATCGGCCATGATTTATCTTGGCAAATTCATTGATCTTTTTCGCCTTCGCCAGAAGCAGTAAGAGAAACAATGGATGAATTAGGGCGCAACGTAGAAATAGAGGGGGTAAGTGCGTGAAAATGTAAACGCCGTCGAAAGACAAAGGCTTACGTCAATCGATGGGAATCAAAATGGCGCGCGGGACACAAAATTCCTGGTAGGCGCCGTCGCTCAGAATGCTTGCGATCAATAAAATATCTAGCTTATAATTTGCGGTTTTTGCATATTCCTGTACAGATAGATGGATGCTCGGCCAATCGTAGTCGAGATTGCAATGGAGAAGAACATGAGCCTTGGGCTGATAGCTCACAAAGTGGGCATGATGCGGCTTTTTACGGCGGAAGGGGAAGCCGTTCCCGTCACTGTGCTGAGCGTATCGAATAACCGCGTGACACAGATCAAGACGATCGCTTCCGACGGTTATAGCGCTGTACAGGTTGCGTTTGGAAAACGCCGCCCGTCACGTGTGACAAAGGCGCTGAAAGGTCATGTTGCGAAAGCGGGGGTCAACGCAGGCCAAGTCCTGCGGGAATTCCGCGTTGACCCTGAGCAAGTGGCCGGGTTGTCAAATGGCGCTGTGTTAGGCGCTGAGCTTTTCGAGCGTGGGCAAAAAATCGATGTACAAGGCGTGTCCATTGGAAAGGGATACGCGGGTACGATCAAGCGCCATCACTTTAACTCAGGGCGCACTTCACATGGTAACTCGCGCTCGCATCGCGTGCCCGGCTCGATTGGGCAATGTCAGGATCCAGGGCGTGTGTTCCGCGGAAAACGCATGACGGGCCATATGGGCGATAGAACAGTGACGGTTCAAAACCTTGTGATTGCAGGGATTGACGTCAAGCGTCAGTTGATTTCGGTCAAGGGCGCAGTGCCCGGCGCCAAGCAGGCTTTGGTGCGCATTACGCCAGCGGTCAAAGCGCGGCGGGCCAAGAAGGGAGTGCAATGATGCGGCTGAAGCGCTTGAGTCCGTCGGGCCTGGAAGGGAATATAACGGATCATATTGAGGTATCTGACGCGGTTTTTGATCGTGCTTATAATGAGGCGTTGATTCACCAGATTGTCGTTGCCTATCAAGCGAATGCGCGCTCTGGTACGCGCGCTCAGAAGGATCGCGGACAGGTGCGGCACTCCACAAAAAAACCGTGGCGGCAAAAAGGCACGGGCCGTGCACGCGCGGGTATGGTATCGAGTCCGCTTTGGCGCGGCGGAGGGCGTATTTTCCCAAACTCTCCAGAAGAGAATTTCTCTCAGAAAATCAACAGGAAAGTGTTCCGGGCTGGATTATGCTCAATACTTTCTCAGTTGGTCCGTGAGGATCGGCTGTTCCTGATTGAGCCGATTCAATTGGAAGCGCCTAAAACGCAGCTTCTTGCGCGGAAATTTAAAGAGATGGGACTGGATTCAGTGCTGATGATTATGGACCGTGTGGATGACAATCTGTTGCTTGCCTCGCGTAATTTGCCCCGCGTGGAAGTGGTCGAGCCGCATCATGCGGATCCGTTGTCCCTCATTCATTTCAAAAAGACGGTGATGACTCAGGCGGCGCTTGCCCGGATGGAAGGGTGGTTGTCATGAGTGCGCAAGTCAAGCACGGTCATCGTTTGCTGCAAATACTCCATTCCCCGGTGATTTCCGAAAAAGCAACATTATTGGCAGATAAGCGTTCGCAAGTCGTGTTCCGGGTGGCGCCGGATGCGAATAAACAAGAAGTGAAAGCCGCGGTTGAATGGCTGTTTAAAGTTGAAGTCAACGCGGTTCAGATTTTAAACAACAAAGGCAAAGCAAAGCGCGTCGGGCGTCTGATGGGACGCCGGAAAGATGTTAAAAAGGCCTACGTGTGCCTGAAGCCGGGGCAAGAAATTCATTTTGAGGCGGAGGCTTAACAAGATGACGCTTGTTTACGTTAAACCGACTTCTTCAGGCCGGCGCGGAATGGTGAAAGTCGTCAGCAAGAATTTGCACAAAGGCAAGCCATTCACTCCATTGTTGGGCGTGCGCCATAAAACTGCGGGACGCAACCATCATGGACGCATCACAACCCGTCACCGGGGCGGCGGGCACAAGAGGCGTTATCGCATCATCGATTTCCGGCGCAACAAGGATCATATCCCGGCCATCGTTGAGCGTCTTGAATATGATCCGAACCGGAGCGCGCATATTGCATTGCTGCGTTATGCCGATGGCGAACGGCGTTACATCATTGCGCCGAAAGGACTTGAGGCGGGCCAGTCGGTTTTATCGGGTTTGGAAGCGCCTATTCAAGTGGGGAATACGTTGCCGGTTCGTAATATTCCGGTCGGTACAACGATTCACTGTATTGAAATGCTGCCGGGCAAAGGCGCGCAAATCGCCCGTTCAGCGGGCGCATCGGCGATGCTGCTAGCCAGAGAAGGGCGTTATGCGCAATTGCGTTTGCGTTCAGGCGAGATCCGCCGCGTGCATATTGAATGCCGGGCAACCATTGGCGAAGTAGGCAATGATGAGCATAATTTACGTCAGATTGGCAAGGCGGGCG
This sequence comes from Candidatus Glomeribacter gigasporarum BEG34, assembly GCF_000227585.1. Lineage (GTDB taxonomy): Bacteria > Pseudomonadota > Gammaproteobacteria > Burkholderiales > Burkholderiaceae > Glomeribacter > Glomeribacter gigasporarum_B. Next base: position 10,466 of record NZ_CAFB01000041.1, read on the forward strand.
CGAATCGCTGGCGCGGTATCCGTCCGACAGTGCGGGGCGTTGCAATGAATCCAGTGGATCATCCGCATGGCGGCGGAGAAGGCAAAACAGCGGCTGGACGCGATCCGGTCAGCCCTTGGGGGACACCGACCAAAGGTTATCGTACACGCCGCAACAAATGCACAGCGGCGATGATTGTGCAACGCCGCAATAAAAAACGTTAAGGAAAACAGGCAAGGATAGTGAATGTCGCGTTCTATTAAAAAGGGTCCGTTTTGCGATCTCCATTTGTTGAAAAAAGTCGAAGCAGCGACCGCAAAGAATGATAAAAGACCCATCAAAACTTGGTCGCGCCGGTCAACGATTTTTCCAGATTTTATCGGTCTCACCATTGCGGTACATAATGGCCGTCAGCACATTCCCGTCTATATTTCAGAAAATATGGTGGGCCGTAAACTCGGCGAGTTTGTGTTGACCCGCACCTTCAAAGGTCATACTGCGGATAAAAAAGCTAAAAAATAGAGAGAACCATGAAAGTGAATGCCATTCACCGCAGCGCCCGCATTTCGGCGCAGAAAACGCGGCTTGTCGCGGATCAGATCCGGGGTTTATCAGTAGACCGCGCTTTGAATATGCTCGCGTTCTCCCCCCAAAAGGCGGCTGGAATTGTGAAGAAAGTGGTTGAATCTGCAATTGCAAACGCGGAACATAATCAGGGTGCGGACATTGATGACTTGAAAATCCAGTGTATTTGTGTCGATAAAGCAAAATCATTCAAGCGTTCGAGGGCGCGCGCCAAAGGGCGCGGTCATAGAATCGAGAAGCAGACATGTCACATTGCTGTGACGGTTGGAGATTAAAAGGTTCACATGGGACAAAAAATACATCCAACAGGTTTCCGTCTGGCGGTCAGACACAACTGGGTCTCGCGCTGGTATGCAGCAAATACGCAGTTTGCGCAGATGCTGAAAGAAGATATCAATGTGCGTGATTATCTGAGGCAGAAGCTGAAAGCGGCGTCTGTGGGTCGGATTGTGATTGAACGTCCCGCAAAAAATGCCCGGATTACGATTCATAGCGCGCGGCCAGGCATTGTCATCGGTAAAAAAGGCGAAGACATCGAGCTGCTGAAAACTGAGCTGCAGCGCAGAATGGGCATCCCGGTGCATATCAATATCGAGGAAGTGCGCAAGCCAGAAATCGATGCGCAATTGATTGCGGATTCCATTGCTCAGCAGCTTGAGCGGCGCATCATGTTTCGCCGGGCGATGAAGCGCGCGATGCAAAATGCAATGCGCCTGGGTGCGCAAGGCATCAAGATCAAGAGTTCAGGCCGGCTAAACGGCATTGAAATTGCGCGTACCGAATGGTACCGCGAAGGGCGCGTTCCTCTGCATACATTACGTTCCGATATTGATTATGCAATTTCGGAAGCCGAAACCACGTATGGCATTATTGGGATAAAGGTCTGGGTCTATAAAGGGGATGTACAGACGCAATATCGTGTGCCCCAGGCAGACAGAATGCCCGATGAGAAGCGCTCGCGGCGCGTGCCTCCAGCAGAGCGCCGTGGAAGACGCCGCAGTGAGGGCGGGGTGAATCATCGCTTGTCCTCGGCGCGCCGTCCAGCGGCGCGTAATGCAGCGGATTCCACCGCTGAAGGCGCTTCTAAATCAGCAGAATAAATACTCTTGCAAGTGAAAAGATATGCTACAACCCAAACGGAGAAAATTCCGCAAAGAACACAAAGGGCGTAACACGGGCGTTGCAAGCCGTGGTACGGCAGTGTCCTTTGGCGAATATGGCTTGAAGTCGATTGGCCGCGGCCGTTTAACCTCGCGTCAAATCGAAGCGGCGCGCCGCGCGATGACTCGCCATATTAAGCGGGGGGGGCGTATCTGGATCCGTATCTTTCCGGATAAGCCGATTTCCCGTAAGCCAGCCGAAGTGAGAATGGGAAATGGTAAGGGCAACCCAGAGTATTATGTGGCTGAAATCCAGCCCGGAAAAATGTTATATGAAATGGATGGCGTTCAGGAAACGCTGGCGCGCGAGGCATTCCGCCTGGCGGCGGCAAAGTTGCCTTTAAGAACAGTGTTTATTGCCCGGCAGTTAGGGACTTAGAGCATTTTTCAGCGGCTTGCCCTGTGTCGCTTCGCGCTCCTTGGGTAATCTCACTGAAAAATGCTCTAACTGGATACGTAATATGATGAAAACGACAGAATTGCGCGCGAAAGATCGCGCTGCGCTGAACGCCGAGTTATCGGCCCTGTTAAAAGCAAGTGTGGGCTTGCGTATGCAATTGGCGACTCAACAACTGACAAATACCAGTCAGTTGAAAAAAACGCGCCGTGCGATTGCAAGGGTGAAGACGATATTGACCGAGAAGGCAATCAGCAATGGACAGTAATATAAAAGATATGCCGCCGTCGATCAAACGGACCTTGGTTGGTGAAGTCGTCAGCAACAAAAGAAACAAGACAGTGGCCGTACTTGTGAAGCGTCGTGTAAAGCATCCTCTGTATGGAAAATACGTGGTGCGTGCGAAAAAGTACCACGCGCATGATGAGGCCAATGCATACAATGAAGGAGATCGCGTTGAGATTCAGGAAACGCGGCCATTCTCGAAGACAAAATCCTGGGTAGTGTCGCGCTTGATAGAGACAATACGGGTTGTTTGAATATGATGCAGCTTGAGAAGCGCTACTTTTCGTTTCCGACTTTCTTGCAAAAATTCAAGGGTTGTTTATAATGTTCAGTTTTTTTCATTCGCGCGCGTTTTGTGTCCCTGGAACCTGTTCACAAATTGTAGCGAGCGGGCAGCAGGCAAGGAGGGCCCGCCGGAACGCTGCCCGAGGGACCCGCGAAGCGGGATCGGTTTGTTGCGGCGGGCCAAGCCGCGCGGTAGATTCGTGAACAGGTTTTTATACCGGTTGGCAGCCGGTCAGCTAGCTAGAGCATTTTTCACTGATTTTTCCTATGTCGCTTCTGCGTTTTCGGCATTCGGGATCGCTTCGGGGTCGCATCCATCGCGCTGCGCGCGACGGAACCTGCTCCGCCCGCATCGATCCCCATACTGTCTTCGCGTTCGCTCCTCGGGCAAATCGACTGAAAAATGCTCTAGATTAACCAAACACCTTTATGATTCAAACCGAAACTGAGCTTCAAGTGGCTGATAATACCGGGGCGCGCCGCATTTTGTGTATCAAGGTTTTAGGCGGCTCAAAACGGCGCTACGCTGGGATAGGGGACGTGGTGAAAGTCACGGTCAAGGAAACTGCGCCGCGCGGGCGCGTGAAAAAAGGGGAAATTTATAATGCCTTGGTGGTACGGACGGCCAAAGGCATACGCCGCATGGATGGTTCCCTGATTAAGTTTGATCATAACGCCGCCGTATTGCTCAGTGCCAAGCTTGAGCCAGTCGGAACCCGTATTTTCGGTCCGGTGACGCGCGAGTTGCGCAATAAATATATGAAAATCGTATCACTCGCGCCTGAAGTCTTATAAAACGGTGGATTGATGAAAAGAATACGTAAAGGGGATCAGGTCATCGCGATTGCTGGCCGTGATAAATCTAAGCGCGGGGTTGTGCTGAAAGTGATGGGCGAAAGAGTCATTGTGGAAGGGCTGAATCTCGTCAAAAAGCATGTGAAACCCAATCCTGCCAAGGGAACAATCGGCGGGATAGAGCATAAGACGATGCCTATCCATATCTCCAATATTGCGCTCTTGGATGCAAATGGCAAAGCGTCGCGCGTGGGATTCAAGATTGAAGAGGGTAAAAAGCTCAGGTTTTTGAAAACAACGGGCGCGGCGCTCAATACCTGATATCGCGAGGATAGGAATGACGCGTTTGCAGCAGTTTTATAAAGAGAAAGTGGTGCCCGAACTGATTCAGAGGTTTGGTTACCGGTCTGTAATGGAAGTGCCCAGGCTGCGTAAAATCACATTGAATATGGGTTTGGGGGATGCGGTTACTGACAAGAAGATCATTGAAAATGCGGTAGCGGATTTAACGCGGATCGCCGGACAAAAACCTGTCGTGACACGTGCGCGGCGCGCGATTTCAGGTTTCAAGATTCGTCAAGGTTATCCCATCGGCGCGATGGTGACCTTGCGGGGCCGAAGGATGTTTGAATTTCTGGATCGCTTAATTAATGTTGCGCTGCCGCGTGTGCGTGATTTCCGGGGCGTGTCGCCGCGAGCGTTCGATGCGCATGGCAACTATAACTTGGGCATCCGGGAGCAGATTATTTTCCCTGAGATTGACTACGACAAAATTGATCAATTACGCGGCATGGATATCAATATCAGTATCGACACGAAAAGCGTCGAAGAAGCGGAAGCGCTTCTGAGTTGTTTTAAAGTTCCATTCAGGGCAAAGTGATGGCTAAACGCGCCCTGATTGAACGTGAAAAGAAGCGCGCCCGCCTGGTGCAAAAATATGCCGCAAAGCGCGCCGCTCTTAAAAAGATGATAGATGACCAAAGCCAGACACAGGAAGCGCGCTATCACGCGCGTCTGAAATTACAGCAATTGCCGCGCAACGCGAATCCCACCCGGCAACGTAACCGCTGCGCGCTTACGGGCCGTCCGCGCGGGACATTCCGGAAATTTGGCTTGGCGCGCAGCAAAATCCGTGAGATTGCATTCCGCGGAGAAATTCCTGGCGTAATCAAAGCGAGTTGGTAGTGCAGGCGACAAAGGAAAAATATCGATGAGTATGAGTGATCCAATTTCCGATATGTTGACACGCGTGCGCAATGCACAGATGGTCAACAAGGTATCGGTTGTGATGCCCTCTTCCAGAGTCAAGGCTGCGATTGCGCAGGTTTTAAAAGATGAGGGCTATATTGAGGATTTCTCAGTCCATACAGAGCGTTCCCATACGCAATTACAGCTATCGCTTAAATATTATGCGGGCCGGCCCGTGATTTCGCGTATCAAGCGTATCTCCCGTCCCAGCCGGCCGATCTACAAAAGCGCCCGTAATATTCCACAGCTCATGAATGGTCTGGGTACTGTGATTGTGTCGACCACAAAAGGGGTGATGACGGATCGGCACGCTCGCTCGCTTGGTATCGGCGGAGAAATCATGTGTATGGTCGAATAAAGGTTCAGGCATATGTCTCGTATAGGTAAAAAGCCGATTGCCTTGCCAAAGGATGTCGAGGTTTTAATCAAAGAAGGCGCGATTACCGTTAAGGGCGTGTTAGGCGCGCTTTCTTTGGATATCCATCCCCTGATTCAGATTGTTCATGATGATGAAGGCGCGCTGAAATTTGAAATGGCCCGCGAAGGGCGGCAGGCAAAAGCGATGTTAGGCACAACGCGAGCGCTGGTTGCAAACATGGTGCAAGGCGTGAAGCATGGATTTGAGCGCAAATTAACGCTTTCTGGGGTGGGTTTTCGTGCGCAGGTACAGGATAACCAGTTGAGTTTATCTGTGGGTTATTCTAATCCTGTGTTGCATCGGATGCCGGAGGGTATCAAAGTAGAAACGCCGGCCCAGACTGAAATCGTGGTTAAAGGCATCGATAAGCAGCAAGTCGGACAAGTCGCTGCGAATGTGCGCCGTTCCCGCCCGCCAGGACGGTATAAGGGCGAGGGCGTGCGTTACGCCAATGAGAAGGTGATTCTGAAAGAAACGAAGAAGAAATAGGGGCGTGATGGATAAAAAGCAAACTCGCATCCGGCGCGCTGCCCGTACGCGCGCCAGAATTGCCCGGTTGAATGTGCATCGGCTGTCGGTGCATCGTACAAATGCGCATCTCTATGCGCAAATATTTTCGCCCTGCGGTACTCAAGTTCTTGCCAGCGCTTCCACGCTGGAAGCAGAGGTGCGTCAGCAATTGTCTTCCAAAGGCAGCAATATAGCCGCCGCAACCTTTATTGGGCATCGCATCGCCCAGAAGGCGAAGGCCGCCGGCATTGAATCGCTTGCATTTGACCGTTCCGGTTTCCGTTATCATGGCCGTGTGCGCGCTTTGGCCGAAGCGGCGCGTGAAGCCGGTCTTAAATTTTAGGGAAAAAGTCCGTTATGGCAAGGATGCAGGCGAAAGCGCCGCTCGAAGAGCGTAATGATGGCCTTCGGGAAAAAATGATTTCAGTCAAGCGCGTGACCAAAGTGGTCAAAGGCGGGCGTATTTTAGGCTTTGCGGCGCTGACGGTCGTGGGCGATGGGGACGGGCGCATTGGTATGGGTAAAGGCAAGGCGAAAGAAGTCCCATCGGCTGTTCAGAAAGCGATGGAGCAAGCGCGCCGGAATATGTTCAAAGTGTCGTTAAGGAATGGCACATTACAGCATGAAACCCCAGGTAAACATGGGGCGACGACAGTGTTAATGGCGCCTGCCAAAGAAGGCTCCGGAATCAAAAGCGGCGGGCCGATGCGCGCTGTGTTCCACGTGATGGGATTGCGGAATGTCACGGCCAAGATTCATGGCTCAACGAACGCATATAACGTAGTTCGGGCAGCGCTGAATGGCTTGCGCAAGCAGATGACGCCTGCTGAAATTGCCGCTAAGCGTGGAAAATCCGTTGAAGAGCTTAGGGCTTAAGGTTTTTTATGTCGAATAAAACAATCCGAATCCAGCTTGTGAAAAGCCTGATTGGCACCCGCCAATCGCATCGAGCCACTGTACGGGGTCTCGGTCTGCGCCGTTTAAATTCTCAGTGTGAATTACAGGATACGGCTGAAGCGCGCGGGATGATCAATAGAGTGTCCTATTTAGTTAAAATTGTCAGCTAGAGCATTTTTATCGAAAAATGGAATTGAATACGCTAAAACCCGCGAGTGGTTCGAAATCTCCGAGGCGCCGCGTGGGGCGGGGAATAGGGAGCGGTCTTGGAAAAACAGCGGGCCGTGGCCATAAAGGGCAAAAATCGCGCGCCGGCGGTTTTCACAAGATCGGCTTTGAAGGCGGTCAAATGCCTCTGCAAAGGCGTTTGCCAAAACGGGGTTTCACTTCCCTGACAAAAAAATTTATTCAAGAAGTCCGTCTTTCCGAGCTCCAGAAATTAACAGCGGATGAAGTTGACCTCTCCCTATTAAAACAAGCGGGTATCGTCAGCGTATTAGCGCGTCAAGCCAAGATTATCGCGACGGGTGAGTTAAAGCGTAAAGTAAGCCTGAGAGGTTTGAGAATGACAAAAGGCGCGCGCATCGCAATAGAAGCGGCGGGCGGTTCAATTTCTGATTTGTAGCCGGAGAGTTTTTTGGCGACCCGTCCAAATCCTGCAAAAACAGGGCAATCCGCCCCAAAATATGGCGACCTGTTGAAGCGGGGAATATTCTTATTGCTTGCGCTGGTCGTCTACCGGATTGGCGCGCATATTCCTGTGCCAGGAATTGACCCTGATCAACTCTCCAAGCTCTTCCAGAGTCAGGCCGGTGGGATTCTGGGTATGTTTAACCTGTTTTCAGGAGGCGCCCTATCACGTTTTACGGTATTTGCATTAGGCATCATGCCCTATATCTCGGCATCGATCGTGATGCAATTGCTGACGATGGTCTCTGCGCAATTGGAAGCGCTAAAAAAGGAAGGGCAGGCGGGTCAGAGAAAGATTACGCAATATACGCGTTATTTTACGTTGGCATTGGCGACATTTCAGGCCTTCGGCATCGCTATGGCGCTGGAAAAACAGGCTGGACTCGTGATTGATCCGGGGATCATGTTCCGTTTGATGACCGTATTGACGCTTGTCACTGGCACCATGTTTTTGATGTGGCTGGGCGAGCAGATTACCGAGCGGGGCCTAGGCAATGGTATTTCAATCATTATCTTTGCGGGTATTGCGGCTGGCTTGCCCAATGCAATCGGTGGACTTTTCGAGCTGGTCCGTACCCATTCGATGAGCATTATCTCAGCTCTGTTGATTATCGTTCTGGTTGCGGCAGTCACGTATCTGGTAGTATTTATTGAGCGCGGCCAAAGAAAGATTCTTGTAAATTATGCTAAAAGACAAGTGGGCAACAAGATGTATGGCGGACAATCTTCCCATCTGCCATTGAAATTGAATATGGCGGGCGTTATCCCGCCGATTTTTGCATCATCGATTATTTTATTTCCAGCGACGATTGCGAGCTGGTTCAGCGCCGGCGCAGGCACCCGCTGGTTGCAGCATATCGCAACCCTTCTTGCGCCAGGCCAGCCTCCTTATGTGATTTTATACGCATTAGCGATTGTTTTCTTCTGTTTTTTCTATACGGCGCTGGTATTTAACAGCCGGGAAACGGCGGATAATCTGAAAAAGAGCGGCGCTTTTGTGCCAGGCATCCGGCCAGGAGAGCAGACCGCGCGCTATATCGATAAGATTTTGACACGGCTCACGCTTGCGGGCGCTATTTATATTGTGTTCGTCTGTTTGTTGCCGGAATTTCTGGTGTTGCGCTGGAATGTGCCCTTTTATTTTGGAGGCACTTCTCTGCTGATTATCGTTGTAGTGACGATGGATTTTATGGAACAGGCGCGCTCTTATCTGATGTCGCAACAATATGAATCACTGCTTCGCAAAGCGAATTTCAAGGGCGGGAAATTTCCTGTCCGTTAACTGAAGAATATGGCCAAAGACGATGTGATTCAGATGGAAGGAGAAGTGATGGCAAGCCTTCCTAATGCGATGTTCCGCGTAAAACTGGAAAATGGACATACCGTACTTGCACATATCTCAGGAAAAATGCGTATGCATTACATCCGTATTTTGGAAGGGGATAAGGTGAAAGTTGAGATGACCCCCTACGATTTGAATCGTGCCCGGATTGTGTTCCGGGCGAGAGCTTAATGCGGTTTGCCCTAGAGCGTTTTTCAGTCGATTTTTGAATGAGGAATTTAAAATGAAAGTTATGGCATCGGTAAAGCGAATTTGCCGTCATTGCAAAATTATTAAACGCAAACGTGTGGTGCGGGTGATCTGCCGTTCAGATCAGCGTCATAAACAACGTCAAGGTTGAAGTCCAGATTTTGACAGGCTCCAAGATCGCGAAGGAACCATAAAATGGCCCGTATTGCTGGCATCAATCTCCCCAACCACAAGCATACCGTCATTGGACTCACGGCCATTTACGGTATTGGCCGCCCGCGCGCCCAGAAGATTTGTATTGCTGTAGGCGTGCCTTTGACAAAAAAAATCAGAGACCTGGACGATACCGAGCTTGAAAAACTGCGTGAACAGGTTGGACGGTATCAGGTCGAAGGCGATTTGCGCCGAGTAGTGACAATGAATATTAAACGCTTGATGGATATGGGCTGTTATCGCGGCGTCAGGCACCGTCAAGGCTTGCCGGTGCGCGGACAGCGGACGCACACAAACGCGCGCACGCGCAAAGGGCCGCGGCGCGCAGCGCAAGCGCTCAAGAAATAAACAGCCATTGTTATCATCATAGGAACCATTATGGCCAGGACTTCAAATACCGCTGCTCAGCGCGCGCGCAAGAAAGTCAAGAAAAATGTTGCCGAAGGCGTGGTTCATGTCCACGCATCTTTTAACAATACCATCATTACCATCACTGACCGGTCTGGAAATGTGCTTGTATGGGCGACCTCTGGGGGGCAAGGCTTTAAAGGATCACGTAAATCAACGCCGTTCGCCGCTCAGGTCGCCGCGGAATCCGCGGGGCGCGCGGCGCTTGAGTGCGGCGTCAAGAGCCTTGAAGTCAGAATCAAAGGCCCTGGTCCGGGTCGCGAGTCTTCAGTGCGCGCATTGCATGGTTTAGGGCTGAAGATTACGACTATTTCTGATGTGACGCCGGTACCGCATAACGGATGCCGGCCGCCAAAACGCCGGCGTATTTAAAGGAGGAAAGAGGAAGTGGCACGCTATCTCGGCCCCAAAGCCAAGCTATCCCGCCGCGAGGGCACGGATCTTTTTCTGAAAAGCGCGCGCCGTCCGCTGGCGGACAAATGCAGGCTCGATAGTAAACCGGGCCCTCATGGCCGCGCATCGGGAAGCCGTTCTTCCGACTACGGCAGTCAGCTTCGTGAGAAGCAAAAGGTTAAACGGCTCTATGGCCTGCTTGAACGTCAGTTCCGCCGTTACTTTGCGCACGCAAAGCGCCGGCGCGGCAACACCGGCGAACTGCTGCTGCAGTTACTCGAATCGCGTCTTGATAATGTGGTCTATCGAATGGGTTTCGGGTCAACGCGCGCAGAAGCGCGGCAGCTTGTAAGCCATCGCGCTATTTTAGTGAATGGCCGGATTGCCAATATTGCCTCTCTCCAGGTGAAGCCAGGCGATACAGTTACGATACATGATAAGGCAAAACAGCAAACCCGTATTCAAGAAGCGGTTTCGTTGGCTGAACAGATGAATTTTCCGGGCTGGGTCACGGTCGATGCCAAGCAACTGGAAGGCATATTCAAGCAGCCCCCGCAGCGGGACGAAATTGCGGGCGATATCAATGAAAGTTTAATTGTTGAACTCTATTCACGGTAAAAATCGATGCAGAACAGTTTGCTCAAACCCAAGATTATCGCGGTTGAGTCGGTGGAAAATCACCGCGCGAAAGTGGTGATGGAACCATTTGAACGCGGTTATGGCCTGACGCTGGGGAATGCGCTGCGGCGAGTACTGTTGGCGTCAATCACAGGGTATGCGCCAACAGAAGTGATCGTAGGCGGCGTTGATCATGAATATTCAACCCTGGACAGGGTGCGGGAAGACATCATTCATTTGCTGCTGAACCTGAAAGGGGTTGTCTTCAAACTGCATGGCCGCGATGAAACCACCGTCACCCTGCGCAAGGAAGGCGAAGGCGTGGTCACGGCGCAAGATATTCAGGTCGCGCAGGACTGCGAAGTGATCAATCCCCCGCATGTGATTGCGCATCTGTCAAAAGATGGCCGGTTGGAATTGCAGATCAAGGTGGAAAAAGGGCGCGGTTACGCCGCAGGCAATATGTGTGCATACGGTCAGGAGATCAAGAAAACTGTCGGCCGGATTATACTCGACGCCTCCTTCTCGCCCGTAAAACGGGTGAATTATACGGTTGAAAATGCGCGCGTCGCGCAGCGGACCGATCTTGATAAGCTGGTGATGGATATCGAGACGAACGGCGCGATTACGCCGGAGGAAGCAATCCGCAGCGCAGCAGGCATTTTGGTCGAGCAGCTCTCTGTGTTTGCCGAGTTGGAAACGCCCGCCTCCGCGATGGAGGCGCCAGCGTATTCGCCTCAAATCAATGCGTTGTTGATGCAGCCGGTGGACGATCTTGATTTGACCATGCGGGCGGCGAACTGCCTGAAAGCCGAAAATATCTATAGCATTGGCGATTTGATCAGACGGACCGAGCATGAATTGCTGAGAACGCCAAACCTCGGCCGTAAGTCGCTGAATGAGATTAAGGAAGTATTGATGGCGCGCCATCTGAGATTGGGAATGAAACTTGAGAACTTTTCTCTGGAACAACAGGATATGGAAACAGATCAATCCCAACTTTTTTCCTCTTCCAACGATACGGCACCCATGTCGTAAGAACTGGTTATTCAACAAACGGCCCTAAGGAAGTTCATTATGCGTCACCGTCATGGTTTGCGAAAGTTGAATCGCACCAGTAGCCACCGTCTGGCCATGTTGCGTAATTTGTCCGTTTCTTTGATTGAGCATGAAGTGATTCGAACCACGTTGCCTAAAGCAAAGGAACTGCGCAGAGTGGTGGAGCCCCTGATTACGCGCGGCAAGCGTGCAACGCTCGCCAACCGCCGCCTTGCATTCGCCCGTTTGCGTCATCGTGAAGCGATGAGCAAACTGTTCAATGTATTAGGGCCGCGTTACCAGAATCGTCCGGGCGGCTATCTGCGGATTTTAAAGTGTGGTTTCCGGGCCGGTGATCACGCGCCGATGGCGCGGGTAGAACTGATGGATCGCCCCGAAGTTGAAGTCAAACCAGAAGATCAACATCTATAACACCCTGGCGCGCGAGAAGCAGCCCTTTGTTCCGTTCAGGCCGGGCGAAGTTCGCCTGTATGTCTGCGGGATCACCGTGTATGACTATTGCCATATCGGACATGGGCGTATGCTGGTCGCGTTCGATGTGGTGCAGCGCTGGCTGCGCGCGCTCGGTTATCGCGTCCTTTACGTGCGCAATATTACCGATATCGATGACAAGATTATCCGCCGCGCAGTGGAGAATGGGGAAAGGATTGCGGCGCTCACCGAACGTTTTATCCGCGCGATGCACGAAGACGCGGATGCGCTCGGCGTCGAGCGTCCTGATATCGAACCGCGCGCAACGGCCTATGTGCCGCAGATGCTCGATCTGATTGCCGCGCTGGAAAAGAACGGCTATGCCTATCAGGCAGCGGATGGCGATGTGAATTACGCGGTGCGCAAATTCGCCTCTTATGGACGCCTGTCCGGCAAAACGCTCGATGATTTGCGCCGGGCGGAACGCATCGCCGGGAATGAGGCGAAAGGCGATCCGCTCGATTTTGCATTGTGGAAGCGCGCGAAGCCGGGCGAGCCTCCGGAGGCGGTTTGGGAATCCCGCTGGGGGCGCGGGCGGCCGGGCTGGCATATTGAATGCTCGGCGATGAGCACCGCGCTGCTCGGCGAACGCTTTGATATTCACGGCGGCGGTCTGGATCTGCAATTTCCGCATCATGAAAATGAAATTGCACAGAGCGAAGGCGCAACCGGGCAGCCCTTTGTTCATCACTGGATGCATAACGGCCATGTGCACGTCGGCGATGAAAAAATGTCAAAATCGCTCGGCAACTTTTGCACAATCCGCGACGCGTTCGCCCGATTCGATGCTGAGACCGTGCGTTTTTTTATCGTGCGCGCGCATTACCGCAGCCCGCTCCATTACAGCCCCGCGCATCTCGAAGACGCGCATCGCGCGCTCACGCGTTTGTACACAGCGCTTAAAGAATCGCCGCCGGATGCAGAAGCGCTCGACTGGCAGGAACCGCACGCGCAGCGTTTTCGGGATGCGATGAACGATGATTTCAATACGCCTGAAGCCGTTGCCGTGCTGTTTGATCTGGCGGGTGCGGTGAACCGGAGCCGCAACGCGCTGCTTGCCCGTCAGTTGAAAGGGCTGGCGGGAACGCTCGGCCTGCTGACGCGCAGCCCGCACGCTTTTTTGCGCGGAGATCAATCCGGCGGCGCGGAACTGAACATCCATATGATCAACGCGCGCATCGAGGCGCGTCGGCTTGCCAAGCGCGCCAAAAACTATATTGAGGCGGACCGGATTCGCGCTGAACTGCTGGAACAGGGCGTGATTCTTGAAGACCGGCCAGACGGTTCAACCGAATGGCGGCGCGCGCCGTCTGCGCGGCAGCATACGGAATGACGAGGTTGCAAAGAGGCCATCATAGCTTTCTGGCCGCTATACCCGTTGCGGCGCGCGCGCCAAAGACCGCGCCCGCAGGCGCTCCCCCCGCCTATTGGGCGCAGGCGTGCGCAGAACTGAGTGAAAGCGACCGGATTCTGAAAAAACTGATTCCGTTGTTTGAGCCGGCGGCGGCGCATCAGCGGCGCGATCCATTTATCACGCTGGCGCGCGCGATTGTCGGTCAGCAAATATCGGTCAAGGCGGCGCACGCGATCTGGATGCGCATTGAACGCGCGTATCCGGCGCTTACCCCCGCGCAGTTGGCGCAATGCGAGCATGACAGCTTACTGCGCTGCGGTTTATCAAAGCGAAAAACGGAATATATACTCGATCTGGCGCATCATTTTTCAACCCGCGCGGTACAGGCCGATGCGTGGGAGGCGCTCGACGACGAAGCGATTATCGCCTCCCTGATGCGAATCCGCGGCATTGGCCGCTGGACGGCGGAAATGTTTTTGATTTTCAATCTGATGAGACCGGATGTGCTGCCGCTCGACGATCTTGGCCTGCTGCGCGCAATCAGTCTGAATTATTTTAGCGGCGAGCCGGTCTCGCGTAGCGAAGCGCGCGAAGTCGCTGCCAACTGGCAGCCGTGGCGGTCGGTTGCGGTGTGGTATTTATGGCGGAGTTTGGATCCGATCCCCGTCAATTATTAAAGCCTGTTCACGATCTGACTGTGCGCCCGTGATCCTGCGTCGGGCGGTGCTCGGAATCCTCACATATATCAAATATGCTCCGGTTCCTGCGCTCCGTCCTCCTTGGCTGACAGGCGCTCGTCACAGATCGTGAACAGGCTCTTAGAGCGTAATGAAAACTACCTTTCTGGATTTTGAACAGCCGGTTGCCGAGCTGGAAGCGCGCATCGACGAGCTGCGCTTTGTGCAGGATGATTCTGCCGTCGATATTTCGGACGAAATCGAGCGCTTGTCGAAAAAAAGCGCGCAGTTGACCAAAGAACTGTACGCTCGCCTTTCTCCCTGGCAGGCCGCGCAGGTGGCGCGGCATCCGCAGCGCCCCTATACGCTGGATTATATTCAAGCCATCTTTACTGACTTTCATGAACTGCACGGCGACCGCGCCTTTGCCGACGACGCTTCAATTGTTGGCGGACTGGCGCGCTTGAACGCTCAGCCGTGCATGCTGATCGGACATCAAAAGGGGCGCGATACCAAAGAGCGCGCGCAGCGCAACTTCGGTATGCCGCGCCCGGAAGGGTATCGCAAGGCCGAGCGTTTAATGCGTCTGGCTGAAAAATTCAGTCTGCCGATGTTCACGTTTATCGATACGCCGGGCGCATATCCCGGCATTGGGGCCGAAGAGCGCGGCCAATCGGAGGCGATTGGCCGCAATTTATATGTGATGACCGGGCTGAGAACGCCGATCATTGCCACTGTGATTGGCGAAGGCGGCTCTGGCGGCGCATTGGCGATTGCGGTTGCGGATAGTGTGTTGATGTTGCATTTTTCCACCTATTCGGTGATTTCTCCGGAGGGCTGCGCCTCGATTCTCTGGAAAAGCGCCGCGCAGGCGCCTCAGGCGGCGGAAGCGCTGGGATTGACAGCGCAGCGGCTGAAGACGCTGGGGCTGATCGACAAAATTGTCAGTGAACCCCTCGGCGGCGCGCATCGCGCACCCGAAGAAATGGCCGCGACTCTGCGCCGGGCGCTGACCGAGGCATTGCGTTCCCTGCAGGCTATGTCAATGGCTGATGTACTCGAACGCCGCATTGAACGCTTGATGAAGTATGGCAAGTTCAGGGAAGCGGCGCCTGGCGAGCCCTCCAGACGCTGAGCGGATTCCCGCCGCAATCCAGACGGCGCTGGATACGCTCGATGCTTCATATGCGGATTCCCCCTGCGCGATTGCTTTCAGCGGCGGACTGGATTCGACGGTGTTATTGCACGCGGCGATCTCCGCTCTTGGCCGGGCGCGCTGTATTGCATTGCATATCCATCACGGCCTGAATCCCCGCGCGGATTCTTGGTTAGCGCACTGCCGCGCGCTTGCGCAGGACTGGGGCGTGCATTATGCGGCGCGCCGCATCGATGTGGATGCATGCATCCGGCAACAGCGCGGGACGGAAGCGGCGGCGCGCGAAGCGCGCTATCCGGCATTGGCGGGACTGTGCGCGGAGCATGGCGCGCGTCTGGCGTTGCTCGGCCATCAGGCGGACGACCAGGCTGAAACAGTGCTTTTGCAATTGCTGCGCGGCGCCGGATTGCCCGGTCTGGCGGCGATGCCGCTCCAGAAAACCGAGCCAGCCAGCGGTCTGCGCTATCTCCGTCCTCTGCTCACTATTCCGCGCGCGCTGATTGAGCGCTATGCAACCCAACACCATTTGCGCTGGATTGAAGACGATTCCAATACGAGCGCGCGTTACACGCGCAATCGCGCGCGCCAATTTTTGATTCCGCCGCTCGCTGCGCACTTTCCCGCGTATCGCGCCACGCTTGCGCGCGCCGCCCGCCATGCGCAACAGGCGCAGAGACTGCTCGATGAACTGGCCCAGCTGGATTTGCAGCGGGTGACGCAGGATGATGGGGATCGCCAGACGCTCTCGCGCGCGGCGTTCAGCGCGCTGAACGCCGCGCGCGCTGTCAATTTGCTGCGCTACTGGATGCGCGCGCTCGGTTTACCGGCGGCTTCAAGCGCCAGACTTGAAGCGATGCTCAGGCAATTGCGCGATGCGCGCGCCAGCAGAATCACCGCGATGAATCATGCGGGCCGTCAGTTGCGTGTATATAAGGGGCAGATATGGTGGGAGTAATGAAGTATAGCCAAGCGCATTTAATCCGATACGGCGTCATCGCCGCTTGCCGTATTTGTATACTGTCTTCGCGGCTGCTTCCTTGTCTCAAATTAAATGCGCTTGGCTATAAACTTCTAGAGCATTTTTCAGCGGCTTGCACGGCGCAGCGATGCGCTCGCGAAAGTAGCAATCTCGCTGAAAAACGCTCTAGCCTCTTTCCAATTCAAACGCCTTATGCAACGCGCGCACCGCCAGCTCCATATATTTCTCATCAATCAGCACGGAAATCTTGATTTCAGAGGTTGAAATCATCTGGATATTGATGCCTTCTTCCGCCAATGTGCGGAACATTGTGCGGGCAACGCCTACATGCGAGCGCATGCCGACGCCGATCACGGAGACTTTTGAAACTTGCGGATCGCCGATGACCTGCCGCGCGCCGATCTGCGCTTTGACGGACGCATTCAGGATATCCATCGCGCGCGCATAATCGCTGCGCGCAACGGTAAAGGTAAAGTCCGTGCGTCCTTCAACGCTCTGGTTTTGCACAATCATATCGATGTCGATATGCGCGCGCGCCACCGGGCCGAGGATTTGGTACGCAATTCCGGGCGTATCGGGTACGCTCAGCACCGCAATACGCGCTTCATCGCGCTGGTGCGCAATGCCGGACACCACCACTTGTTCCATCGTTTGATCTTCCTCAAAAGTCATCAAGGTGCCCGAACGCATTTCGTCTTCGAGCGGCATTAAGGGGTCGCTCAGACTTGAGAGCACGCGCGTTTTCACCCGGTATTTGCCGGCGAATTCGACCGAGCGGGTTTGCAGCACTTTCGAGCCCAGGCTCGCCATTTCAAGCATTTCTTCACAAGTGATACATTCCAGCCGGCGCGCCTGATCGACGATACGCGGGTCGGCGGTGTACACGCCATCAACATCGGTATAGATCAAACACTCATCCGCCGCGAACGCCGCGGCGAGCGCGAGCGCGGAAGTGTCCGAGCCGCCGCGTCCGAGCGTCGTAATATTGTTTGCGTCATCCACGCCCTGAAACCCGGCAATCACCGCAATCCGGCCCGCTTCAAGGTCGCGCCGCACGCGCGCGCCGTCGATCTCAATAATGCGCGCTTTACTAAAGGTGCCGTCGGTTTTGATCGGCACTTGCCAGCCAGCATAACTGCATGCGCAAACGCCCAGTGCTTTCAGCGCCAGACTTAATAAGCCAATGCTGACCTGTTCGCCAGTCGCGGCGATCATATCGAGTTCGCGCGGTTCGGGCTGGGCGGAGATAGAGAATGCCAGTTCGAGCAGGCGATTCGTCTCGCCGGCCATCGCGGAGGGCACGACCATCATCTGGTGACCTGCCCGATGCCATTTGGCAATGCGCCGCGCAACATTCCGAATGCGCTCAACAGAACCCATCGAAGTGCCGCCGTATTTATGAACAATCAGCGCCATGCGGGGGATTGAAAAGAATGAAAAAATACGCAATCGGCACAATGGCACAGATATATATTATCAAGCGTGGAATCAACAGGGGTAAATAAAGGGATAGTAAGCTCAGGAAAATCACTCATAATGATTGATCTGCTCACAGGACTGTTGGCAAGCGAGATTTCTGATTCTGAATCATGGATAATTTTTAAGGAGATAGGATGTTCTCTATAAATGCAGTGTGCGACACTGGAAACAGTAACAATTTAAGGAGATCGTGATGTTGTCATCTTGTTCTTGTATCACCGATGGAGTTCGGTTTATCTATAATGAAATTCAGCATGGGGTGCAAAATTTTCGGGCTCAGAATTCAGTAAACGAAGCTCAGGAAATAGAGGCGGTTGCCACTGAGCGCTTTTATAACAAACCCATGATTACGTGGAAGGTTGTTGAAAATGCACGTGGATTTACACAGTTGCGCCCTGAAATTGAGGTTCAAATTCCAGAGGGAGAGAAATTATGGATTAAAGGATATCTTCCGGAAGATGAAGCCGACTTTGTGAAGCTCTATACGGATCAAGAGAGTATGAAGGATTACCAGAATGGCGCCTGGACGCCTCAGCGGGCGAGTGACCGATTCGATCAGTTCCTGGCACGTTTTGAAGGCCGCCGTGATACTGAAAGTGGTCAATACAATGCCTTAAGCGGATATGGCGTTTACAAAGAAGACGGCGCCTATATAGGGCATGTGAATCTGGGTGATCAGAACATACCGGACACATGGGAAGGAGAAGGGCTGGATGCGTATAGAGAACAGACATTTCTTGGCACGGGCGCAGCCGGTTTTAAAGCATACTGGGATCATGGTTACGGACAGGCGGCCGGACATGCCGTTGAGATTTGTCTGGTCTATGAGCTACTCAGCGGAAAAGCGCAGCGGGAACAGCCGAATACTCTGAAGCCGCAATACGACCGGATTCTTCTCACAGCGCACAAAGACAGTCCTGGGCGGAAAATTCTGGAAGCATTAAAGTTCGAATGTATTTCGGAGAATGCACAGGTGGGTTATCAGGAACCTCGCCATGTGTATCTTTCTCCAAAAATTGACCAGGCTTTATATGACACGCCCATTCCAGTTGCAAAATCCGGCGCGGAAAGGCAGGCAGCCAGCACTCAGACGTACTCGTATCAGTCGTTGGATAGCCTCCGCGTAGTTTGAACAGCGTATATTCTTACACTGCTGGCCGGCCTGGCGCGGCTTGGGGGAGGGGGGATTGATTGACGCCCTCACTCCCAACTTTCAATCGTCGTCACAGAGTCGCGCCGCCAATATTCCGATTGCACGGGCACAATTCGCCCGTTTGCAGACCGTCGAGAATTCGCAATATTTCTTCAGGATTGCGTCCCACATTCAGGTTGTTCACCGACACATGTTGAATAACGTTGTCGGGATCGACAATAAACGTCGCGCGCAACGCAACCCGCGCTTTTTGATCGCGCACGCCGAGCTGGTCAATCAGGCTGCCTTGACCATCGCCGAACGCGTAATGATTCAGTTTGTCCAGATCTTTATGCGCGCGCCGCCATGCCAGTTTAACGAATTCATTATCGCTGCTGCCGCCGAGCAGAACGGCGCCACGCTCGGCAAAGGCGTTCGCCAGACGGCTGAATTCAACAATTTCAGTTGGGCAGACAAAGGTAAAATCCTTGGGGTAAAAATAAATAATCTTCCACTTTCCGGGAAAAGAGTGTTCCGTAATCGTTTCAAATGCAGACTGGCCGTTCTCTTCCGGTTGGTTAAACCCCGGCTTGGCTGCAGTGACGGTAAAGGCTTCCAGCGTATCTCCGACGGTTTTCATTTTGATGACTCCAGACAATATTAAACTTAAACACAGACTGTGCTTAGTATATGCGGATTCTGAAGATGAGATCGGTTTAACGGTCAAAGGCGCGGTGCGGACGGATGATGTCCGGGGCTTAGGGGCGGAGGCCGGGATGCGCGCTGGACGGATATGGGCGCTGCTGCTGCGCAGATGAAATCATGCGTGCACATCATCGGCGGTCACTGGAAGCGGTCATTGCTGCCGGCGCCCTCGCTCTCCGGCGTGCGCCCGACTCCCGCGCGGGTGCGCGAGACCGTGTTCAACTGGCTCGGACAGCGGCTGGAAGGATATACATGCGTTGATTTATTCGCCGGCAGCGGCGCGCTGGGATTTGAAGCCGCCTCGCGCGGCGCGGCGCGCGTCACGCTCGTCGAACGGCATCCGCGCCTCGTGCGGCAACTGCGCCAAACTCAGGCAAAGCTGGATGCCCGCGCCATTGAAATTGTACGCTCTGACGCGATGCAGTTTTTAACAGCGTGCGCGCCACAGCGTTTTGATATTGTCTTTGTTGATCCCCCCTTCAATTCAGCGCTGATTGAACGCGTATTGCCGCTTTGCCGCGCACGGGCGCGGCCGGAGGGCGTGATCTATATTGAATCGCCCAAGGCGCTCCGCCTGTTTGACGCCCACTGCTTCGGAGATTGGCGCATTGACCGGCAAGGCAGGGCGGGGGCGGTGCATTATGCTTTGTTACGGCAAGAAGTGCGAAACTCCTAGAGATGATTACCGCAGTCTATCCAGGCACATTCGATCCACTCACGCGCGGTCATGAAGACCTGGTCCGGCGCGCGGCTGGAATCTTTGAGACTTTGATTGTCGGAGTGGCGGATAGCCGCAGCAAAGGGCCTTTTTTTACGCTGGATGAACGCTTGGCCATCGCGCGCGAAGCGCTCGGGCACTATCCGAATGTCAGAATTGAAAGTTTTACCGGATTGCTCAGGGATTTTGTGCGCCGTCATCGGGCGCGCGTGGTGGTGCGCGGGTTGCGCGCCGTCTCGGATTTTGAGTATGAGTTTCAGATGGCGGGGATGAACCGTTCGCTGATGCCGGATATCGAGATGATGTTTATGACGCCTTCCGATCAGTATCAGTTCATCTCTGGCGCGATCGTGCGGGAAATCGCGCAAATGGGCGGCGATGTCAGCCCATTTGTATTGCCGGCGGTCGAGCGCTGGCTGGTTGAGAAAGTGGCGCGCACACGCCAGGAGCGCGCATGCAATTAAAACGCGCAGAGGCTCTAGAGCATTTTTCAGTGAGATTGCATAAGGAGCGAGCGCAAAGCGACGCCGTGCAAGCCACTGAAAAATGCTCTAAATGGCACTAAATGGCACTAAAAATTACCGATGAATGTATCAATTGCGATGTCTGCGAGCCGGTTTGCCCCAATCAAGCCATCTCGATGGGTATCGACATTTATGTGATTGATCCGATGCGCTGCACCGAATGCGCGGGCCATTTTGATCAGCCACAGTGCCAGCAGGTCTGTCCGGTTGAGTGCATCCCGCTGGACCCGGATCATCTGGAGTCCAGCGAACAGCTCTGGAAAAAATACCGGCGCTTGAGCGCTTCCAAAGAGAAGAAAATGCCATAACGCCCTTTTGTGCGCATTCCTGCGCTTGCCCGGCGCTGTTTTTCCTTCACCCTATTTTTCAGTTCATTACCTGATGTCAAGCGGATTTGATTAGCACATAATGCAAGCGGTTTTTCTACGCCTTTATGGATAAAGCTTATGTTGATCACACGATTCGGTGGCTGCTTGCGCAAGTGCTTGATTGCGCTACTCATGATGACTATGGCGGGCTGCGACACTGGCGCGCAAGGCCCGGCGGGCGCTCAAGGTCCTAAAGGCGCTCAAGGCGCAACCGGCCCGCAAGGCCCTAAGGGAAATAAAGGAGATCAGGGAAATAAGGGAGATCAGGGGCCTGAAGGCCCCCAAGGCCCCGGGGGAGCGCCCGGGCCGGGTCAGCCTGCGCCTGGTACGCCGCCGCCTGCGCAGGTCAGCGTTTCAGGCCGTATTACCTATGATCGGGTGCCAGAAGTTGAGCGGCCCGAGGTCAAGCTCGACTATACACGAACAACGCGCCAGCCAGCGCGCGGGGTGCCGGTCGAGGCGGTTGGTGCGGGAGATAGTCTGAAGGATACGGTGCTCGTGCAGACGGTCACCGACGAGGACGGCAACTACATGCTGCAAGTGCCTTCGATGACATCGATGAAGCTGCGTGTTCCCGCGCAATTAAAAGGCACGACTCAAGAGGGCGCAAGCTGGGATTTTGCGGTGCGCAATAATGTGACGGAGGAATATAAAGCCGATCCAAAAACCGCGCCTTTATATGGGATGGAAGGCCGTGTATTCAATAGCGGCGCAGCGGATAGCGTCCGGGATTTGAATGCCGCCTCCGGCTGGGGCGGCGCGCACTATTCCGCACCGCGTACCGCGGCGCCGTTTGCGATTCTGGATACGATCTATAAGGGAATGCAGCGCATTCTCAGAATCGATCCAAAATTTAAATTCGAGCCGCTGCCTATTTTTTGGAGTACGGACAACCGGCCTACAGACGGCGACAAGGCAATAGGCGAAATTGGCACCAGCCATGTCGCGGGAGGCAAGGAAATGTATATCCTTGGCAAGGAAGATGTCGATATCGATGAATATGATGAAGGTGTAATGCTGCATGAATGGGGACACTATTTCGAGCATTTTGCGGGGCGTGCCGATAGCATTGGCGGGTCTCATGGGGGTGGAGACAATTTGGACATGCGCCTCGCATTTGGCGAAGGATTTGGAAACGCCTTTTCAAGCATGTTGAGAGATGATCCGCGGTATTTTGATATTAGCGGCCCGCGGCAAGCCCAAGGCATGGTATTTGATGTATCGAAGCTGAAGGAGCCAAATGCTTGGTATGGTGAAGCGGCAGTGCAATATGCCCTTTATCAGCTTTATTTGGCGCGTAGCATTGGCTTGCCCAAAATCTATGAAACGCTGGTGAGCGATGAATATAAGAAGGGGTCGGCATTTACCAGCATGTTTTCATTCGCGACTGAGTTACGCAAACGGCTTGATGCAACAGGCCGAGCCAGTCTGGACCAGGTTCTGTCTCAACTCAATATGGTCAGAGGCGGTCATCTGGATGCGTATGGGACGAATCAAACGACCCTGCCGCCCGGTATCGATGAAGCCGATAGAGACTTGGTCTTACCCATTTATACCTCTTTGGCACTCAATGCAGCACGCCCCCGCACCGTTTGCGCAACTAAAAAGCTGGACAAGGACAAGGACAGTTTAAATAAATTATCCAACCGCCGGCATCTGCGTTTTACTATTCCGAACCCCGGTAATTATGTGTTCACGTTTACAAATAATGCAGACAATACAGTGCGGCCCCGGTTTTCGGCATATAAGCAAGGCAAATCCCTTATAGAAGGAGTATGGATACCGCCGCTGGGCAGACCTTTGCCAGTCGAGATCAAGGAGGCTGGAGACTACGTTGCCGAAGTGACGCAATATCAGTGGGCGGAAACGGATAACCAAGACAAATGCTTCGGCATTACCTTAACCCAATGAGATGGATATGAGGCGCTCTATGAAACGGAAACTGAAAGCGGTGGCCATGTTGATTGCATGTATCAGCGGGTATACGCCGTTGACGATGGCTACCAAAATGCATGCGCCGGTGGACGTTCGCGCCCTGTCCGGCGGCCGTCTGCAGAAGGCAGGGACAACCGCGCTTGAGCTGGAATTTAAAGCGCCGCGCGGCGCGCAGGCGCTGGACGTGATGTACACTGTGGATGAAGGTGAGGGTTTAGCTCTGGAGTCTTCGGACAAGGTGAAGTTGGTGACGCAAGGAAGCGGCAGAGTGAAAGATACGGTCCGGCTGCGCGCGCTGCGTCCTGGGCGGCTTTATCTGAATGTCTTCATGACGATGAACGATCAAGGTCGCGTCGTATCGATTCCAGTTCAGATTGGTCCGGAGACGCAGCAGGTACAGCGCTCGGCGATGGGCGTTCGGGCCGCCGATTCAAAAGGTCGAGCGATAGAGATTCTGCCCGCGCAGGAGACTTCACGCTGACAAAGCTGTCTGTCAACATCAACAAGATTGCCCTGCTGCGCAATTCGCGGGGGCAGAATTTCCCGGATGTTTGTGCATTCGCCGTGCGTTGCCTGAGCCTGGGCGCGCATGGGATCACGCTGCATCCGCGTCAGGATCAAAGGCATGCCCGTTACCGGGATGTGGAGGCGCTGCAGGCGGTGTGTGAGGAGCAGGGCGGCGAATTGAATGTGGAAGGCTATCCTTCGCCGGAGTTTCTGGCAGTGGTCAAGCGCGTGCGCCCTAGCCAATGCACCTTGGTGCCAGACCGTCCGGACCAACTGACCTCAGATCATGGATGGAATCTAAGAAAGGAATCAGAGCGCCTGCGGAAAGTCATTGGAGAATTAAAGGCGTGCGGCATTCGGGTGAGTCTGTTCATCGATCATGATGAACCGGAAATTGGAATTGCCAGGGAAATGGGCGCGGACAGGATCGAGCTCTATACAGGGCCCTATGCCCAATATGATGGGACTGCGCACGGTGACGCGCTTTTCAATGGTTTTCTCCAGGCTGCAAAGACGGCCCGTCAAGCCGGCCTTGGAGTCAACGCCGGACATGATTTAAATTTACAAAATCTTTCGCGCTTTCTGGAAATTCCAGGCATTCTAGAGGTGTCGATTGGTCATGCCCTGATTGTTGAATGTATTTACTTCGGGGTTGAGCATGTCATTCGTCAATATCTCGATATAGTCTCCGTGCACAAACGGAACCACATGTGTAGTACAGTCGCGCATCCGTCTGAATTGAATGGACGGATGCGCGATTTTTGTTTGCGCCAGTGACCGCGCTAGCACAACGCTTCTTGTGCCAATTGCTCCGGGGAAATGTGGCGTACATCGGTTCCCTTGACGATATAAATCGTAAATTCAGCCAGATTCGTTGCGTGGTCGCCAATCCGTTCAATCGCTTTTGCGGCGGATAGATAATCCAGACCCGTCGAAATCATTTGCGTATCTTCTTTCATATAAGTGATGAGCGTGCGCACAAAGGCGTGAAATGCCTCATTGATCACACAATCGTCGCGCACAATCTGCGCTGTCGCCGCTGTGTCCAGATGCATAAAGGATTCCAGCGCGCGATGCAGCATCGATATGGCCATTGCACCCGCCTGTTTTAATGCGGAGCCATCCATGAGATGCGGCTGGGCACCCGCCTGTGTCAGCCGTTGCGTGCATACGGCGATTTTCTCGGCTTCGTCTCCGACGCGCTCAAGATCGGTGATGATTTTGGAAATCGCCATCAGCAACCGCAGATCCCGCGCTGCGGGCTGACGCCGGACAATGATATTGCTGCATTCCTGATCGATGTCAATTTCCAGTGTATTGATGCGTTGTTCATTCCTCATTACGCGCTGCGCAGCCTGTGCATCCAGATGGTTCAGTGCATCCATTGCATCTGTGACCTGCATTTTGACCAGACGGCCCATTTCAAGCATCTGCGCGCAGACGGATTCCAGATCGGCGTCGAATTGGCTGGAGAGGTGTTTGTCGATCATGGCAGGATTTCTAGCCGAAGCGGCCGGTAATATAATTCTCAGTTTCCTGATGCGCCGGCTTCATAAAAAGCTGCTGGGTTTCGCCAAACTCAACCAGTTCGCCAAGATATAGATAAGCCGTATAGTCTGAGCAGCGGGCCGCCTGCTGCAAATTGTGGGTCACGATCACGACGGTGTACTCATGCCCCAGTTCAGAGATTAACTCTTCTATCCGTCCGGTAGAAATCGGGTCAAGCGCTGAGCATGGCTCATCCAGCAGGAGCACTTCCGGACGAATCGCGATGGCGCGCGCAATACATAGCCGCTGTTGCTGGCCGCCCGACAGACAGATACCGCTCTGACGCAGTGTGTTCTTCACCTCATTCCACAATGCCGCCTTGGTGAGCGCCCATTCGACGCGCGCGTCCATCTCCGCGCCTGAGAGGCGTTCAAACAATTTCATGCCAAACGCGATATTGTCGTACACCGACATCGGAAACGGGGTTGGCTTCTGAAAAACCATCCCAATCCGCGCCCGCAACAAGGCAATATCCTGTTTGGGGTCTAGCAGGTTTTCCCCATCCATCCAGATCTCGCCTTCGGCGCGCTGTTCGGGGTAGAGCGTATACATTTTGTTGAAGGTGCGCAGCAGCGTGGATTTACCGCATCCTGAAGGGCCGATAAAAGCAGTGATTTTGCGCTCTGGAATGCTCAACTCGATATTCTTGAGCGCCTGCGTGCGCCCATAATAAAAATTGAGACGCCGCACCTGCAGCTTTGCTTTGACGGATGAAATCGCATGATCTTGAGCGCGCATTTCAAGTATCCGTTTTCTTTCTAAATGCTAAGCGGGCGAGCGTATTCAAGCCCAGAATGAAGAGCGTCATCAGTAGTACGCCGGCCCACGCAAGCTTTTGCCATTGCGCGTAGGGACTCATCGCAAACTGGAAGATCGTCACGGGCAGCGTTGCCATCGGCTGGCGCAGATCGGCGCTGAAAAAATGGTTGGATAACACTGTGAACAACAGCGGCGCGGTTTCTCCGGAAATGCGCG
Source organism: Candidatus Glomeribacter gigasporarum BEG34 (assembly GCF_000227585.1). GTDB lineage: Bacteria > Pseudomonadota > Gammaproteobacteria > Burkholderiales > Burkholderiaceae > Glomeribacter > Glomeribacter gigasporarum_B. The sequence goes on from NZ_CAFB01000041.1 coordinate 36,465, forward strand.
CAACTGATAGCAAGCATCCGGTCACAATGCCGCTGGCTGCGGCTTTAAGCGCAATTGCGCCGATCATTTTCCACTTCGGCGCGCCCAGTGCAAACGCGGCTTCGCGCAATGCGTCGGGCACCAGCCTGAGCATATTTTCGGTAGTGCGCACAATCATCGGGATTTGCAGAATCGCAAGCGCGATTGCGCCCGCCCAGCCGCTGAAATGTTGAAATGGCGCAACAAAGAGCGCGTACACAAACAGACCGATCACAATCGACGGCGCGCTGAGCAGAATATCGTTGATAAAGCGCACGCTTTCCGCCAGCCGGCTGCGGCGCCCATATTCAGCCAGATAAACGCTCGCCAGAATACCCAGCGGCGCGCTGATCGCTGTTGCCAGTCCGGTGAGCATCAGACTTCCGGCGATGGCATTGACCAGTCCGCCCCCGTCTGCATTTGGAGGCGGCGTGCTTGCGGTCAACAATGACGCAGACCATCCGCTGATCCCCTGTTGGATCGCGGTGATCAATATCCACGCGAGCCATAGCAGGCCGAATGCCATCGCTGCCCAAGACAGGGCGAGCGCAATGGTATTGCGCCAGCGCCGCGCGCGCACGCGCGCATTAGAGCATTTTTCAGCGGTTTGCACTGTGTCGCTTCGCGCTCGCCGTATTGCGCATACTGTCTTCGCGCTTGCTCCTTGTGCAAGCTCGCTGCAAAATGCTCTAGGGCCTGTGCTCATCGCGCATTGCGGCGCGCCATCCGCGCCGTCATCATTTTCGAGAAAGCCAGCACGGCCAGGGTAATTAAAAAGAGCATCAGCCCAAGCGTCATCAATGCCGAGGTATGGAGTCCAGAACCCGCTTCAGCGAATTCATTGGCCAGCATCGATGTGATGCTATTTCCGGGGGAGAAAAGCGAGAGATCGTTCAGTGCATTGCTATTGCCAATCACAAAGGTCACGGCCATGGTTTCGCCTAGCGCGCGTCCGAGTCCGAGAATAACGCCTCCCATTACGCCGGACTGGGTATAGGGCAGGACGACATAGCGCATCACTTCCCAGGTGGTGCAGCCGATCCCATACGCCGATTCCTTAAGCATGACTGGCGTGAGTGCAAATACTTCACACATCACGGATGCGATATAGGGGATGATCATGATCGCCAGAATGATGCCAGCGCACAGCAAACCGATGCCAATTGGCGGTCCCTGAAACAGGAGACCGATCAATGGGAGCGGCCCCAGAAATTGGCCAAGTGGCTGTTGAATATACTCGGCAAAGACGGGGGCAAATACCATCAAACCCCACATCCCGTAGACAATCGATGGAATGGCCGCCAGCAGTTCAATGGCAGCGCCCAGCGGACGGCGCAGCCATGCAGGCGAGAGTTCAGTCAAGAAAAATGCGATGCCAAAACTGATGGGCGCTGCAATCCATAAAGCAATGAGGGCGGTAATGAGGGTGCCGTAAATCGGCGCCAGTGCGCCGAAAGCATCAGAAGGCGGATCCCAGCGATGACTCCATAAAAATTCCGCGCCAAAAGCGTGGATCACCGGCCATGACTCCGCCAGCAACGAGACGATCAGCCCGCCGAATAAAAACAGAATGATCGATGCCGCCAGTCGCGCTGCAGCGGCAAGGACAAGGTCGCCGATAGGATGGGATGAGGAGCGCAATGCGCTGAATGCCGTGCGGCCAGGTTCTGGCATGCTCTAATTTTCAAGGCGTATTGGCCATCGTATACGCACCTGATCGATGGCTGTTGCGGGCAGCATTATATAACCGAGATCGCTTGCGAGCTGTGCGCCGTTTCTGAAAGACCAGTCAAAAAATTTCAAAGCCTGCGCGGCGTTCTGGGAGACCGGCTGCGTCGCATGCAGGAGCGCAAAAGTAAGGCCCACAATCGGCCAGGCGTTTTGTCGCGGAATCGGGGCCATAGGTTCAGAGGATTTTGTCCAGTCTATGCGCTCCAAGGCCGCTTTAAAGGTATGCACGTTGGGCGCCACGATCGCGCCCTCCGGATTGCGCAGCCTGACATAGGATATCTTGTTTTGCTTGGCATAGGACCACTCGATATAACCGATTGCGCCTTTCAGACGCCCAACGAAGGCGGCGACGCCGTCATTTCCTTTTCCCCCGATGCCCGCCGGCCAGCTGACGGTTGCGCCTTCGCCAACGGTCTTTTTCCATTGCGCGTTGGTCTGCGATAAATAATGGGTCCAGAGCGCGCTGGTGCCCGAGCCGTCCGCGCGCCGCACCACGGCAATCGTGAGATCGGGCAGCCGGGCGCGTGTGTGCAGCGCCGGATTGAGTTTGATGATTTCAGGGTCGTTCCATTTTGTGATTTTGCCCAGATAAATATCGCCTAATACCTGACCGCTCAGAACCATTTCGCCTGGCTGGATACCAGGAACATTCACCACCGGTACAACGCCGCCGGCGATGGTCGGAAACTGAAGCAGACCGGCCTTGGATAATGCATTCGCCGTCAAGGGCGTATCGCTCGCCGCAAAATCAACGGTTTTTGCGATGATTTGCTTGAGGCCAGCGGATGAGCCGATTCCCTGATAATTCACTTTGACGCCGCTGGCTTTCCGGTATGCGTGCGCCCATTGCGCATAGACCGGGGCGGCGAAAGTACTGCCCGCGCCAGTAATCTCAGCCGTGTGCACGGGCAGGGTATAGCAGGAAGCGGCAAAGCCGATGGCCAGCGTTTTGAACAGATTCATCGGGGAATTCCAAGCTCACTGTAAAATGCTCTAAATAGCGGCAGCGATTGACTGCGCTATCCGCGCTGCCGTCCGCATATCCGCGGCTTCTACCATAATCCGCAATACGGGTTCAGTGCCTGAGGCTCGAATCAAAACGCGGCCTTCTTCTCCAAGGGCGGCGCGCGCCTGGTCTACCGCCGAGTGCAGCGAAGCGCTATGACGCCAATCCAGGCCGGGCGGCAGAGGCGCATTCACCAGTTTTTGCGGAAGGAGTTGCACATCCTGAAGGATTTCGGCGAGCGTTCTGCCGCTGCGCTTTAAGGCCGCCAGAACCAGCAAGGCGGAAATAATACCGTCCCCCGTCGTATGATGGTCCAGCGATACAATATGCCCGGAACCTTCGCCGCCCAGCGGCCAGTTGCGTTCGCGCAGTTTTTCGAGCACATAACGGTCGCCGACCGCAGCGCGCTCAAACTCAAGACCCAGCGCCTTCAGCGCGATTTCCACGGCTAGATTGGTCATCCATGTGCCGACTACGCCCGCGATCTGACCGCGCGCTGAAATCCAGTTCGCCGCAAGGACATACAGCAATTCATCGCCGTTATAAAGCCGCGCGGCGCCGTCGGCCATCTGAACGCGGTCTGCGTCTCCGTCAAGCGCGATTCCAAAATCGGCGCGATGTTCGCGCACTGCCTGCGCCAGCATTTCCGGCGCGATCGCGCCGCAGCCCTCATTGATATTGAAACCGTCCGGCTGCACGCCGAGCGCAATCACTTCTGCGCCGAGTTCATGGAAGACGTGCGGCGCAATATGATAGGCCGCGCCATGCGCGCAATCGACCACCAATCTGAGGCCATGCAAATGACACTGGGCCGGAAAGGCGCTTTTGCAGAATTCGATGTAACGGCCAGCCGCGTCATCGAGCCGGCGCGCTTTCCCCAACTGTCTGGAGGGCGCGCAATCGAGCGCGCGTTGCAACTGCGTTTCAATGGCGCGTTCGACTTCATCCGGCAGCTTATTGCCATCCGCCGAGAAAAATTTGATTCCATTGTCATCGTATGGATTATGCGAAGCGCTGATGACCACGCCGGCTGAGAGACGCAGCGTGCGCGTCAGATAGGCGACGCCCGGGGTGGGTATTGGACCCGCCAGCGTTACATCAACGCCCGCGGCGGAGAATCCGGCCTCAAGCGCCGCTTCCAGCATATAACCGGAGATGCGCGTGTCTTTTCCAATCAATACGGTCGGATGGCCACCGCTTTGCGTGTGCTGTTCGCCATGCGCAAGCACCTTGCCCGCTGCATATCCCAGACGCAAAACGAAATCGGGCGTCACCGGCGCAACGCCGACCCTGCCGCGAATTCCGTCAGTGCCGAAATAGGTGCGGGTCATGGATGTTCTTTTTTCTGGACTTCATACCCTATTTTCAGCGCATCGACGGTTGGCCCGACATCGTGTACGCGAATAATGCGAGCGCCGCGCTGCGCGGCACATACGGCCGCCGCAATACTCGCCGCAAGCCGTTCCCTGGGCGCGCGGCCCGTCACCGCGCCCAAGGTTGATTTGCGGGAAAGGCCAGCGAGCAGCGGAATATCCGGTAACGCGAGCTCAGGCAGCCTTGCAAGAAGCGTCAGATTATGTTCGATGGTTTTTCCGAACCCAAAGCCGGGGTCAATCGCGATGCGCGCGCGCGCAATGCCTGAGGCTTCAAGCGTCTTGACCCGTTCACGCAGAAAACCCGCCACTTCAGTCACCACATCCTGATACGAGGGCGCGCGCTGCATCGTCTGCGGCGCGCCCAGCATATGCATCACGCATACCCCGCAGTGGCTGGCGCGCACCGCGTCAAGCGCGCCGGGCTGGCGAAATCCCTGGACATCGTTGATCAAATCCGCGCCCGCATCCAGCGCGGCGCGCATGACCTCCGGCTTATACGTATCGACTGAAAGGGGAATGCCGAGATTGCGCAGGACGCGCACCGCCGGTATCACGCGCCCAATTTCTTCAGGGGCGGATACCGGAATTGCGCCGGGGCGCGTGGATTCGCCGCCGATATCGATCAAATCGGCGCCTTCTTCGACCATGCGCTGCGCGCGCATGCACGCAGCCTCAAGCGTTGGATAACGCGCCCCGTCGAAAAAAGAATCCGGCGTGAGGTTGAGAATGCCCATCACCAACGGGCGCGTGAACGGGAGACGGAAGCGTCCGCATTGAAAATACACGGAGTTTTTAGAGCCTTTTTCAGTGAGATTGCACAAGGAACGAACGCGAAGACAGTATGAATAATACGGCGAGCGTGAAGTTGACGCAGTGCAAGCCGCTGAAAAAGGCTCTAGGCGGCTTGGGTAATGCCCCCGCTCTCAGGTTCCGCAGGCGATGCGCTGTCATTGCTCTGGCGACCGCTTGCGCCGCCGTCCGATGTATCGTCCTCTGGGGGCTTGACTTTAGGCGGGCGCGGCGGACGGCCTGACATGATGTCATTGACCTGATAGGCGTCCACGGTTTCCCATTCAAGCAATGTCTTGACCATCGCCTCCACTTTGTCACGGTTTTTTTCAAGCAGCGCGCGCGCCCGCGCATACTGCGCATCCAGGATAAGGCGGATTTCGGCATCGACTTTTTGCTGCGTCGTTTCGGAGACCGTCGAGGCCATCCTGCCCAAGAGGGTGTCCTGTTCCGTGTTGACGTACACCATTGTTCCGAGAGAATCCGACATTCCATAACGCGTGACCATATCGCGCGCCATTTTGGTCGCGCGTTCAAAATCATTGGAAGCGCCGGTTGACATTGAATTCAGGAATAATTCCTCGGCAACGCGGCCGCCAAAAAGAATCGCAATCTCTTCCAGCATCTTGTCCCGGTACAGATTGACGCGGTCGTATTCGGGCAATTGCCAGGTCAGGCCCAGCGCCGCGCCGCGCGGCATGATTGTGACTTTGTGCACGGGGTCCGCATGCGGCAACAGTTTGGCAACCACGGCGTGACCGGATTCGTGATACGCGGTATTGCGCCGCTCTTCTTCGCGCATCAACGCGGACTTGCGTTCCGGCCCCATATAGATTTTGTCCTTTGCGTCCTCGAATTCATGCATATCGACGACGCGCTTGTTCCTGCGGGCGGCAAATAGCGCCGCTTCATTGACCAGATTGGCCAAATCAGCGCCGGAAAATCCAGGCGTGCCGCGCGCGATGACGGACGCATCGACATCGTCTGCAATCGGCACTTTGCGCAGATGGACTTTGAGAATCTGTTCGCGGCCCCGGATATCCGGCAGGTTGACATGGACGCGCCGGTCGAAACGGCCTGGCCGCAGCAGCGCCTGATCCAGTACATCCGCGCGGTTGGTGGCGGCAATCACAATCACGCCGGAATTGGGTTCAAAACCGTCCATCTCGACCAGCATCTGATTGAGCGTCTGCTCGCGCTCATCGTTTGCGCCGCCTGCGCCCGCGCCGCGCTGACGGTGGCGGCCCACCGCATCAATTTCGTCGATAAAAATAATGCACGGCGCATGCTTTTTCGCCTGGCTAAACATATCGCGCACGCGCGCCGCGCCGACGCCTACAAACATTTCAACAAAATCCGAGCCTGAAATGCTGAAGAAGGGCACTTTCGCTTCCCCTGCGATGGCGCGCGCCAGCAATGTTTTTCCGGTGCCTGGCGGCCCGATCAACAACACGCCGCGCGGAATCTGACCGCCGAGCTTCTGGAATTTCTGAGGATCGCGCAAGAATTCAACCAGTTCAAAAACTTCTTCTTTTGCTTCATCGCAACCGGCCACCTCGCTAAAATTCACTGCATTATTATTTTCGTCAATCAAGCGCGCGCGCGATTTTCCAAATGAGAAAACGCCGCCCCTGCCGCCGCCCTGCATTTGCCGCATGATGTAGAGCAAAAAGATGGGCAACAACAGCACAGGCCCAAAGACATAGAACATTTGCAAAAGCGGACTTGGCTTTTCTTCAGGCTTGGCGCTGACCGCCACGCCGTATTTCATCAAGTCATCCACCATCCAGGGGGTTCGGGGCGCGGTCAACTGATATGGATTGCCCACAGCCGGCGTGACGGTCAGATGATTGCCCTGAATGACGACGCTTTTAATATTTCCGGCGCGCGCCTCATCCATGAATTGTGAATAGGTCACGCTTTCCTGGGCTTCAGGTTTTTCAAACTGTTTGAAGAGAAAAAAGAGCGCAAGCGCGAGCACAATCCACACGGCTGCTTTGGAAAAGGCTGAATGATTTTGCATCTGGACGCGCCTCGATAGGGTATCTAGAGCATTTTTCAGCGAGCTCATACGGCAAGCGCATCGTTGCGCAGTGCAAGCCGCTGAAAAATGCTCTAAGCGGATTTTAATGATTTTCCAAGAATAAATACTTCGGATGAGCCGCTGCGCGAGGCTTTAGGCTTGCGCACTGCGACGGACTGAAAGCGCCGACGGAATCGCTCGACCATTTGACTATAACCGCTGCCATGAAAGTATTTGGCCAATAGCGCCCCTTGCGCATGCAAGGCGCGCTGTGCAAACTCCAGCGTCAATTCGCCTAAATGTTCAATACGCGCAGCATCTGCAGCGGCGATGCCTGATAAATTGGGCGCCATATCGGAAAGTACAAGGTCCGCCCTGCGCGCGCCAAGCGCTTTCTCAAGTTGCGCCCCAACCGCCGCTTCCCGAAAATCGCCCTGGATGAACAGAACGCCCGCAATCTCTTCCATTGGCAGCAGATCAAGCGCAATCATGGCGCCATTGAGACCGCCGCCAGCGATCCCCCGCGCGAGCCTGTTGCGCACGTATTGACTCCAACTGCCGGGCGCAGCGCCCAAATCGATTACGCGCAATCCTGGGCGGATCAGTTTGTCCCGCTGATCAATTTCCTGAAGCTTATAGACGGCGCGGGACCGGTACCCTTCGCGCTGCGCGCGTTTGACGTAAGGATCGGAAAGATGGCCGCGTAGCCAGGCGTGCGTCACGGGAATGCTCCAGAACAGGCATTATAAAGCTTTTCCTCGCAGAATATGGCGAACGCATCGTTGCGCCGCGCAGGCCGCTGGAAAATGCTCTAAATTATGGTTTTGGCAAATACAGTAATGGATCCACCGGCTTGCCCTGTTTGCGCACTTCAAAATGCAGCATGACGCGATTGGCATCACTATCGCCCATTTCCGCAATTTTCTGGCCTTGCGCCACGGTCTCGTTTTCTCTTGCAAACAGCTTGCGGTTATGCGCGTATGCAGTTAGAAAAGTGGCATTGTGCTTCACGATGATGAGATGACCGTAGCCCCGCAGTCCGTTGCCTGCATAGACCACCCGACCGGCCGCGGACGCCTGGATGGGCGCGCCCGCCTCGCCGCCAATATTGATCCCCTTGTTTTTTGTTTGGTCAAAGGACTCCAGAACAGGGCCGCGCACCGGCCATGCAAGCGCGATGCCACCTGGAGCGGCAGGCGCCGACGGCTGAGTCTGCGGACGCTCGGCGGGCGCGTCCGCGCGCGCCGCCTCCGGGCCGGGCTGAGCCGGGCTGGATAGCGTCAGCGGCGTTCCTGGCGCCGCGGATACGCCATTTAGCGGCTGAGTCTGCGCCGCGGCGCGATCTGCATCTGCGATGCTGGTTTGCGCCGGCGCATTGGCTTCGTCTGCTGGAGGCACAACCCGCAGGAGTTGATTGACTTCAATTTGGTCGGGATTTGGCAAATGATTCCAGCGCGCCACATCAAGGTAATGCTGGCCATGATCCAAGGCAATCCGGTACAGGGTATCGCCAGGTTGCACCCGATAATAGCCAGGCGGGACGGTCTGTAAGACAGGCGGGTGAAGCAGGGCGCCTGACGGGCGGGAACGATCCACAACCGGCGCGTTGGAAAGCCGCGTCGAGCACGCGCCCAGCGCAACGGATAGCACAATACACAAGCTGCGCAACGTATTCATCCTTTCTTATATCACTCCAGATTCCAAAGGAACAAAGAAAACTCGGTCAAGGCGGGACTCGCGCCACTGTTTTGCCGCGGTGCGCTCAATCAACGTCAATACCTGCGTGTCTCCGCCAACGGGCGCTACCAAATGCCCGCCGATGTCGAGTTGATCCAGCAGCGCATCTGGAATTTTCATGCCCGCAGCCGCAATGACAATGGCATCGAAAGGCGCCGCCGCTGCCAGACCCAAGCGGCCATCACCGTAGTGTAGTCTCAGATTCAGAAGAGGTAACCGTTTTTCAGTATGCGCAACCTGGCGCAGATTGTTTTTCGCCTGTTCACACAATGCTTTAATGCGCTCGACTGAATACACTTCATCCGCCAATTGGCTTAACACCGCCGCCTGATAACCGCAGCCGGTGCCAATTTCAAGCGCTTTGCGCAGCCTGCGCCCTGAGGCAACCAGTTCAATCATCCGTGCCACGACAAAGGGCTTGGAAATCGTCTGGCGATCACCAATCGGCAGCGCGTCTTCCTGATACGCGCGCGCCGCAAATCCGGCATCGACAAATAAATGCCGCGGAATGGCCCGCATCGCGTCCAGTACGCGCGCATCACGCACCCCATTGGCATTCAGACGCTCGACCATGCGCGCGCGAACGCGCGCCGAAGCCAATGCGGCGTCCGGATGTGAGCCGGAATTTCCTTGCAATTCCAGCCTACATCAAAAGAGCAGGGCAGCGGCGTGCGCCCACTCGCTCACCGTGGCCAGCATTGGCTGATCTGTCAGGTCGAGCTGCAACGGCGTAATCGACACTTCACCGCGTTCAACCGCATGAAAATCCGTTCCGTCGCTCCGGTCCCGGACATCGCCTGACGCGCCAATCCAGTAAATGGGCTGGCCGCGCGGATTTGTCTGAGGAATCACGGGCTGCGAGGGATGACGCTTGCCCAGACGGGTGACCCGCCAGCGACCCATTTCATGGTAAGGCCGGTTGGGGATGTTAATGTTGAGCAGGAACGGCGCAGGCAGCGGCATTTTAAGATAATGCGCGATGATATCGGCTGCCGTGCGCGCAGCCGCATCCAGATGCGCCCAGCCTTTATCGGCCAGCGAGAACGCGAACGCCGGAACGCCAAACATAAAGCCTTCGGTTGCCGCAGCCACTGTGCCTGAATAGAGCGTATCTTCTCCCATATTCTGCCCGTCGTTGATTCCGGAAATCACCAGATCAGGCTGGGTATCGAGCACGCCTGTTAATGCAATATGCACGCAATCGGTGGGCGTACCGTTTAGATAGCGGAAACCGTTTTCCGCCGTCCAGATGGAAAGCGGACGCGATAAGGTCAGCGAGTTTGACGCGCCGCTGCAATTGCGTTCCGGCGCAAACACCAGAACCTCGCCCAAGGGTTGCAGGAGTTGATAGAGCGCAGCCAGGCCGGGGGCAAGATAGCCATCATCATTGCTTAATAGAATTCGCATCGGGCCCTATTTTTTCAATACCAGATCGCCCGGCAGCGATTCAATATACGCGGCGATATCGCGCAAATCCCGTTGTGAAAAATTCTGCATTTGCGCGGCCATAATCGGGTTTTTACGGCCAATGATTGAATTGCCGCCGTTTTGATAGGCACGCATCGTGATATATAGATAATCCGCGTGCTGGCCCGCGAGTTTTGGATAGTCCGCGCTGATCGGTGTGTTTAAATCCTTGCCGTGACAGGCGGCGCAGGTGCTGCGCTCAACCAGCGCGCGGCCGCGGGCGGGATGAGCGGCATGGACTGGATGGGCGGAAAGTGCGCTCAGCGCTGCAGCGGCGAATACAAATGAACCGGTACGCATCTAGATCATTTATTTATCGGGATTATTCCGGCTTGAGGGCGCTTGCGCAGCGTAATACGCGGCAATATCCGCGATATCCTGATCGCTGAGCGAGGTGGCAATAGCGCGCATCGTGGCATATTTACGGTTCCCCTTTTTGTAATCGTGCAATGCGATTTCAATATATTTTGCATTCTGCCCGCCGATCATGGGCACCCGGTACACTTCCGGAAAAGCCGCGCGGTAACCTTCAATGCCGTGACATCCGATACACATCGCAACCTTGCCCGCGCCTGCCTGCGCATTGCCCGCCGCATCCGCGACGCCCACGGCATGCGCGGTAACGGACAATTGTGATGCGGCTAGCCATATGAGACCCAGCGCGGCTGTGCGAAACTCCGGTCTCTTCATCATGCAAGGCGCTTGCTTCTGTCTGATTGAATAAAAATTCAGCGTATTTTAAATGGGAATCTCGCGCCATCGCTCCAGTTTTTGCTCAAATGAGCGGGCCGCATGCGCCGGACTGGACGATGGCAGAATCAAGGTTTGATACCCGGCGGCGCGCATCATCGGTGCGAGCCGCCCGGCTGTAGCGCCATTAAAACAGATTTTTCCAAGTCCAGGCGCGCATTGCCGTAACTGATCCAGTCCATTGAGCGTTGCATTGCGGATCGCCGTATCAAGACTGCCTTGCCGTTCACATGCGGCAACGATATCCCAGAGTCCAATCCGATGCGCAAGCATACGTTCGAGGCGCGCAGCGTAATCCAGTTGCGCCAGCGGCACATTCAACGCGGCGCCAAGCAGCCGCCAGAACTGATTGCGCGGATGCGCGTAATACTGCGCCGCAGCAAGCGATGCTTCGCTTGGGAAGCTGCCGAGAATCAGTACCCGTGAATCGGACGTGATGACGGGCGGAAAACCATGTAATCTCTGCATCTCTTTGAACTGCGCATCTATCTTTTGCAAATGGCGCATGCGCTCGGAGTGCGCGGATTTCGATCAAAACGCTCCGGGCTATTTCAGCTTCGTTTCCGTGTACAGCACATGCTTGCGTACATCAGGGCTTGGATCGAACTTCATCAGTTTTAATTTATCCGGCTTGATGCGCTTGTTTTTTGTCGTGGTATAGAAATGACCACTGCCGGCGCTGGATTCCAGCTTGATTTTTTCGCGTCTGCCTTTTGCCATGCATGACTCCTCAGATTTCGCCGCGCGCGCGCAGACTGGCCAGTACAGCATCGGCGCCTTTCTTGTCAATCAAACGGAGTGCAGCATTTGAAATACGCACTCGAATCGCACGGTTTTCACTCTCGATCCAAATGCGGCGGACATGTAAATTGGGCAAATAACGGCGCCTGGTTTTATTGTTTGCATGGGAAACATGATGGCCAACCATAGGCCGTTTTCCAGTCACTGGACATCTGCGCGCCATGACGCACTCCTGAATTTTTAAGATCTAAAAACTAAAACCGACAATTCTAGCAAAAGTAACTGCGAGAATACGGATCATATCGTCGAGGTGATCTTCATGCACCTCGAAGCCGAATGCTTTGCGATCCGGTTTATAGACCCCGCGCAGTCTCTTTGGCGCCAGTGCATCAAAAATCCTGTATCACTGTTTGAAAGGCTCGACCAGGTTTCTGCATGAATGATCAACACACAACATCCGCGGACTCTTTTATTTCTCATCTGGTCGAACTGCGCCGGCGTGTAATTCGCGCCTTGCTCGCGGTGGCGCTGGTATTTCTTGGCTTGGTCGGATGGGCGGCGGATATTTTCCGCTGGCTGGCGCGCCCGCTGCTGATGAATTTGCCGAAGGATGGCAAGATGATTGTGACCGATGTGACTGGCTCGTTCTTCGTTCCGGTCAAAGTCACGCTGCTGCTGGCGCTGGTGATTGCGCTGCCATTTGTGCTGTACCAACTGTGGGCCTTTGTCGCGCCGGGCTTGTACCGGCATGAGAGAAAGTGGATTGCGCCGCTGGTCGGGAGCAGCTATGCCCTGTTTCTGGCGGGCATGGCGTTTGCGTATTTTGTCGTGTTTCCGACGGTGTTTCGCATCATGGCGCATTACAACGCGCCGCTGAATGTGCAGATGACAACGGACATCAGCCATTATCTGAGCTTTGTATTGACTTTATTCGTTGCGTTTGGAATGGCGTTTGAAGTGCCGGTCGCGGTGGTGCTGCTGGTTCACACCGGCGCATTGACCGTTGAAAAGTTGAAGAAAAGCCGGCCATATGCGGTTGTCGGCGCTTTTATCGTCGCGGCCATCGTGACGCCGCCAGACGTGATCTCGCAACTGATGCTCGCGGTGCCGCTGGTCGCGCTGTATGAAGCGGGCTTGTGGGCGGCGCGAGTCATCACGCGCCGTTTATAACAGACAAAATCATTCGTTCAGTTCGGCATCGTCACGATTGATCGGCGCCTGCGGCGCTGGACGCTTGGCGATTTTGACGGGCAGCTTCAGCGTTTTGTTTTTACGCACAATATGCAGCATGGCGCGTGCGCCTGGCTTGAGTTGCGCAATCACATTCATCAGTTGCGTTGTATCGTGAATCTCCTCATTGTTCACGCGGATCAGAATATCGCCCGGCTGCACGCCGGCGCGCTGCGCCGGACTGTTGCGCAATACGCCCGCCACAATCGCTCCGGAAGTGCGTTTCAGATCAAAGGATTCGGCAATTTCAGGCGTCAGCTCCTGCGGCTGGATGCCGATCCAACCGCGGGTGACTGTGCCGGTGGCGATAATGCTCTCAAATACGGCGCGCACAGTCGAGACGGGAATCGCAAAACCGATGCCCAACGAGCCGCCATTGCTGAGCGATGAATAGATCGCCGTATTGATGCCCAGTAAATGACCCTCGATGTCTACCAGCGCGCCGCCCGAATTGCCGGGGTGAATCGAGGCATCCGTCTGGATAAAATTTTCAAATTTGCTGATCCCCAGATGATTGCGTCCGAGCGCGCTGATAATACCCATCGTGACGGTTTGCCCGACCGCATACGGATTGCCAATTGCCAGCACCACATCGCCGACGCGCGCCTGTTCGATATGGCCCAGGGCGATGCTGGGCAAATTGTTCAGTTGAACTTTCAGAACGGCGAGGTCGGTTTCGGGATCGGCGCCGATCACCTTGGCGGAAGCGGTGCGCCCATCGGCGAGTGCAACCTCGATTTCATCGGCGCTATTAATCACATGTTCGTTGGTCAGAATATAGCCTTGCGAACTGACAATGACGCCGGAACCCAGCGTAGAGGCGGGCTGTTCGCGCGGCAACTGGTCGCCGAAGAAAAAGCGGAATAGAGGATCGTCCGTATCCAGGCCGTGCGGACGCGCAACAGACGCGCTTGAAAATATATTGACCACCGCAGGCATGGCCTTGTGCGCGGCCTCCGCATAGGAAAGGCCCGGCGGCGCGCGGGGGGTATCGGTTCCGGGCGGCGCTTCATGCAGCGCAATGCCCGGCGCAAACAGGCGCAGATTCGATAATCCGTGCTTCTGTAACCATTGCGGCTTGAGCGCCGCGATGATGAACAGAAGCGCGAGGAGCACAGTCACCGATTGCGCGAACAGCAGCCAGAAACGTTTGAGCATAGAGGACAGGCGCTTGAGGAAAAGTAAAGAAAAAGGAAAGGGAAAAGGATGAGGCACACAAAGCTTGAATTGTACGTAAACCCTCTCCTTGAGGTAGACCGTTTCCGGGATTATTGCCCGAATGGTTTGCAGGTGGAAGGACAGCGGGACATCAGAAAGCTCGCGACCGGCGTAACGGCGTCAAGGGCGCTGCTTGAAGCCGCGCTTGCCTGGGGCGCGGATGCAGCGCTGGTACATCACGGTTTCTTCTGGAAAAATGAGCCTTTGCCGATCCGCGGCTGGAAATATCAGCGTCTTCGCTTATTGCTGGCGAATGGCATGCACCTGTTTGCCTACCATCTGCCGCTCGATGCGCATCCAGAGCTCGGCAATAACGCGCAGCTTGGGCAACGGTTGGGCGTGTGCGCGGAAGGCCGTTTTGGCGATCAGGAACTGGGATGGATTGGAACCTTGCCTGAGCCAGTCACGCTCGCGGCCTTCTCGGCGCAGGTGAACGACGCGCTTGGCCGCGCGCCGCTCGCGCTTGGCGATGCAAAGCGCTCGATTCGCCGCGTGGCGTGGTGCACGGGCGCGGCGCAGAGTTTTTTCAGCGACGCCATTCAGGCGGGAGCTGATCTGTACTTAAGCGGCGAAGTCAGCGAGTCCACCACGCATCTGGCGCGCGAGTCGGGCGTTGCCTATCTGGCGGCCGGGCATCATGCCACCGAACGCTACGGCGTGCAGGCGCTCGGCCAGCATCTGGCCGATCGATTTGGTTTTGAGCATCGCTTTATTGATATCGACAATCCAGTGTAGGGCCGATATAGCCAAGCGCATTTAGAGCATTTTTCACTGATTTTCCCTATCTCGCTTCTTTGCTTTCCGTTATTTGGGCTCGCTGCGGGGTCGCCTCCATCGCTTCGCGATGGAGCCTGCTCCGCCTGCATCAAGCCCTATACTGTCTTCGCGGCTGCGTCCTTGTTTCAAATTAAATGCGCTTGGCTATATGATGTGCTGACGGGCGCTCGTCACAGATCGTAAACAGATTTTGAACGGAGGGGCAATGCAGGGCAAACAGAAAAATGGCATTGACCGCAGCCGCCGGAGGTGGCTGATTGCCACTTCAGTCGCAGGCGGGATGGGCGGCGTTGCGGCGGCGATGCCCTTCGTCGGCTCTTTAGCGCCGTCCGAACGCGCGCGCGCCGCGGGCGCGCCGGTCGAAGCCGATATTGGCGCGCTCAAAGCCGGCGAGATGATGACAGTGGCGTGGCGCGGCAAACCGGTCTGGGTGATTCGGCGGACTGATCAAATGCTGGCCGAGGTGCGCAGGGCGGATGCGCAGGTCGCCGATCCACAGTCTCAGCATCCGTTTTCCATCCCGCTGCCCGAATATTGCCGTAACCCCTATCGCGCGCGGACTGAACATCCCTATCTGCTTGTGTTGATCGGCATCTGTACGCATCTGGGCTGCTCGCCGGTCGCGCGCTTTCAGCCCGGCCCCCAACCCAATCTGCCCAATGACTGGCCGGGCGGCTGGCTGTGCCCATGTCATGGTTCCACATTTGATTTGGCGGGCCGCGTCTTTAAAAACAAACCGGCGCCGCAAAATCTCGACGTGCCCCGCTATATGTTTCTGTCGCCCACGCGGATTGTGATTGGCAAGGATGAACAGGGAGAAGCGTAAATGGCGAATGGAAAACCACTGAATGCACCCGCGCACACAACGGGATTTGCAGCCTGGATTGACCGCCGCTTTCCAATCGCCTCTTTCTGGAAAACGCATATCACCGGCTATTACGCCCCCAAAAATTTCAACTTCTGGTATTTCTTCGGCTCGCTCGCATTGCTGGTGCTGGCGATTCAAATCGTGACCGGCATTTTTCTGGCGATGAATTACAAGCCGGACGCGGCGCAGGCTTTTTCCTCGGTCGAGCGCATCATGCGCGATGTGCCGTGGGGCTGGTTGCTCCGTTATCTCCATTCAACCGGCGCGTCGATGTTTTTCGTCGTGGTCTATCTCCATATTTTCCGTGGGTTTTTATACGGCTCCTATCGCGCGCCGCGCGAACTGGTCTGGATATTCGGCTGCATGATTTTTCTGTGCCTGATGGCCGAGGCGTTTTTTGGCTATCTGCTGCCGTGGGGACAAATGTCGTACTGGGGCGCGCAGGTGATCACGAATCTCTTTTCGGCGATTCCAGGGATTGGCCCCGACCTGGCGCTCTGGATCCGCGGCGATTATGTAGTCAGCGATGCAACGCTCAATCGTTTCTTCGCCTTGCACGTGATCGCCATCCCGCTGCTATTGCTTGCGCTGGTTGGTATCCATTTGATCGCGTTGCGCACGGTCGGATCGAATAATCCGGACGGGATCGAGATCAAAGCGCAGACAGACGAAAACGGCATTCCATTGGATGGGATTCCATTCCATCCTTATTACACGGTGCACGATTTATGGGGCGTTGCCGTGTTTCTGCTGGTGTTTTGCGCGATTGTATTTTTTGCGCCGGAAATGGGCGGCTATTTTCTGGAAGCAAATAATTTCATTCCGGCCGACCCGATGAAAACCCCGACCGAAATCGCGCCTGTCTGGTATTTCACTGCCTTTTATTCGATGCTGCGCGCGACCACGGACACGTTCAAAATCGTGCTGATGGCTGCACTGGGCGCAATCAGCGCATTCGGCATGCTGCGCGCGCGGCGCTTGAAACACAAACTCGCGATTGCGCTTGGCGCGGCGCTTGCTTTGGCGGCAATGGCGGTCACGCAAGCCAAATTCTGGGGCGTGGTCGTGATGGGCGGCGCGGTGCTGATTCTGTTTTTTCTGCCGTGGCTCGACCGCAGTCCGGTCAAATCCATCCGTTACCGTCCTTCCTTTCATAAAGCGTTGATCATGCTCTTCGCATTGAACTTTATGATGCTGGCCGCGCTCGGTACGCACGCGCCGTCGCCGCTTTTAAACGCGCTGGCGCAAACCGGCACCGTCCTGTATTTCGCATTCTTTCTGGCGATGCCGTTCTGGAGCCGGCGCGGGCGGTTTAAACCGGTTCCCATGCGGCTGACGTCTTCGCATTAGACCCCACCGATGAAAATCCGTCTGCCGCTTCTGCTGTTACTCATCGCGCTGCTTGCGCCGTTTGCCCGTTGGGCGCATGCGGAAGAACCCGCGATTCCGCTGGACCGCGCGCCGGACCGCAGCAATGATCTCGTCGCATTGCAGCGCGGCGCGCGGCTCTTTATCAACTATTGCCTGAACTGTCATAGCGCGCGCGAAATGCGCTATAGCCGGTTGCAGGCGCTCGGTATTCCCAAACAGGCGATTGAAGACCAGTTGCTGTTTACCGCGGACAGGATTGGCGACACGATGACCGTGGCGCTGCGCGCGGAAGACGCCAATGAATGGTTTGGCACCGCCGCGCCCGATTTGTCCGTCATTGCGCGCGCGCGCGGGGCGGACTGGCTCTATACCTATTTGCGCAGCTTCTACCGCGACGACACCAGACCCACCGGCTGGAATAACCGCCTGTTTGAGAATGTCGCAATGCCGCATGTGTTATGGGAACTTCAGGGGCAGCGCGTGCTCGATCATCCGGAAGGCGCGCAGGCAGCGCAGGGGCAAATGCCCGCCCGCTACCGGCAACTCACGCCGGGCGCGCTCACGCCGCTTGAATATGATTCGGCGATGGCCGATCTGGTGTCTTATCTCGTCTGGATGGCGGAGCCGACCCAGCAACAGCGCAAGCGGATTGGCGTATGGGTCGTGCTGTTTCTGGGCATATTCAGCGTATTGGCATGGCGTTTAAATGCGGCGTACTGGCACAGAATCAAAGCCGATTAGCGCTTTTTCAGCGAATCGTGAACAGTCTCTCAGACAAAGTCATCGACGCTCACTTCAAAATCACGCTCAGTTTCTCCGTACGGAGAATTGAAATCATCTATTTCTTTCTGGGAAAAGGCTGCCTGAATATCTGCATACTCAAATCGTACGAAGTCCTCTTTGGCAAATTCATAGGTTCTCGGCGGCATTTTTTCATAGATTTGATTGACGTTAGGGAGAGTAAATTCCTCCTTATATTTTGGATCATTCAGCATAATCTTCCTGCATGCTTCATTTCTGACGGCGATGGCAATTCGATCCTCTTTTGAAAGAAGAGACAAAAGATGCGGGTTTTCAAATATCATTCGATCGAAATGAAAGTCTTTTAAATAAAGCTTGTCATTGACGATTTTAATGAGTGTCTCCCTGTTCCATTGATCTCTTAAATCTGGATGGTCCAGAATCGCTTTAAAATCTCTTTGTTCGGCAAGCTTAAATGACGCCGCTTTTAATCGGCGGTCTTCAGACAGGTTTTTGATATGAAGAAATTATTATTTTTTTTCTTTATCAGCGCTATGTAATAAATTCAGTCTGAATATGATAAAAAGTAAAAAGTGACAGCGCGGAATGCGCCTGATCAGGAAGGAAGCGCCGCGCGCTACAAAGCCGGCGTCATGCTCACCGGCAAAAATGCCTCCGCCAGGCGAACCCAATAGGTTGCGCCGAGCGTCAGGATGTCGTCGTTGAAATCGTAGCTGGGGTTGTGCAGCATGCACGGCCCCGCGCCGTGCCCGTCGCCGCGATGATCGCCGTCGCCATTGCCGATAAAGGCATAGCAGCCCGGCTTTTCGCGCAGCAGATAAGAGAAGTCCTCTGCGCCCATCGTGGGTTCTATCGCGCGGTTTACATTCTGTGCGCCGACGATTCCCGTCATCACGTCCGCGGCCAGTTCCGCTTCCGCCGCGTTATTGATGACCGCGGGCGATTCGCGTCTAAAACTGAATTCAGCAATTTCGCAATCGTAGGCGGATGCGGTGGCCTGCGCGATGCTGCGCATCCGCGTCTCAATCAAATCCAGCGCCTCAGGCGCAAAGGCGCGCACTGTACCGCCGAGCCGCGCGGTTTCTGGAATGACATTCAACGCATCGCCGGCGTGAAATTGGGTGATGGATAACACCGCCGTATCGAGCGGTTTTTTATTGCGCGTGATCATGCTTTGCAGCCCGTTGGCAATTTGAACCGCAGCAAAGACAGGGTCGCGTCCCATATGCGGCATCGCCGCGTGCGCGCCCACCCCTTTGACGAGAATCTCAAACTCGCAGCTCGCCGCCATCACTGGCCCGCTGGCCACGCCAAAAGTGCCTGCCGGAAGCCCTGGCCGATTGTGCAGGCCGAAGACCGCGTTCACCGGGAATCGCCTGAATAAACCGTCCTCGACCATCGCGCGCGCACCGGCCCCGTCCTCTTCAGCCGGCTGGAAAATCAGATGGACGGCGCCGTCAAAATCACGCCGCCGCGCAAGATAGCGGGCCGCGCCGAGCAGCATCGCGGTATGGCCGTCATGCCCGCACGCATGCATTTTTCCGGCGTTCTGTGAACGATGCGCGAAGGCGTTCTGTTCCTGTATGGGCAGCGCGTCCATATCTGCGCGCAGTCCAATCGCGCGCGCCGATGCGCCCGCGCGCAGCGTGCCGACGACGCCGGTTTTGCCCAGTCCGCGATGCACCTCAATCCCCCATTCGGTCAGCGTATGCGCGACCAGCTCGGCGGTGCGGTGTTCTTCATAGCGCAGTTCGGGATGCGCATGGATCGCGCGCCGTATCGACTGGATTTCTGCGCGCGCTTGTTCGATTTCGGATAGGATGTTCATGGGGTTAAGCTCACTCGGAATCAGGCTGAAAACGAATAAAATTCTAGCTTTTTTCGGCGTGAACCGTGCGCTTGCGTTCAATCAAACTGGCGGGTTTTAAATCCTTTGT
>NZ_CAFB01000040.1 GCF_000227585.1 Candidatus Glomeribacter gigasporarum BEG34
CGCAGGCAAAGGGTTCAATACCTATTACGCAACCTGGAATCTGAGGGGGGGAATCCGGCTGCAGGCGCTGCGCAACTGGATGACCGAGTCACCTTTGATGCAGAGGCAAGCCTAGAGGGTCAGCCTTTTTCAAACGGCAATATCAAAGATTTAACCATTGCATTGGGCAGCAGCCTGCTGCCTGAAGAGTTTGAGCAGGCCGCGCTGGGATTGAAGTCAGGCGAAACGCGGAGATTTGAGATCAGCCTGCCTGCCGATCATCCGGATGCCCAGCTTGCTGGCAAAGCGATTCAATATATATTAACGCTCAAGAAAGTCGAACAACCGCGCTATCCAGATATAGATGCGGATTTTGCCGTCTCGCTTGGCATCGACGGCGGCGATCTCGAAAGGATGCGCGCTGAAATCAAGGAGAACCTTGAGCGCGAGACGCAGCGCTGCATCCGGTTGCTGTTGCAACGCCAGGTGATGGATTGTCTTTTAGAATGCGCTGCGCTTGACGCGCCGCGCACACTCGTTGAACAGGACCAGCGGCGCCTGGCGGAAATCGCGCGCCAAAATATGGAAAAACAGGGCGCGCGCAACCATAATGCGCCGATCTCGGCGGAAATGTTCAAGGAACGGGCTGAACGCCGCATCAAACTGGGGCTGATCTGCGCTGAATTGATCCAGCAGCATGATTTACAGGCGCAGCCTGAGCAGGTGCGCGCGGCGGTTGAAACCCTATCCAAAAGCTATCAGGCGCCGCAGGAAATCGTGCGCTGGTATTATGCGGATACCCAACGGCTGGCGGAAGTTGAAGCGGAAGTCGCCGAGCGCAATATTATCGACTTCGTGCTCAGCAAAGCCAAAGTCGAGCAACAGCCGATGAGCTTTGAAGCATTGGCGAAAGCTTCCCAGAGCCTGTTCACGATCTGCGACAAGCGCCCGGAAGCCAAGGAGGGCCCGCCGGAACGCTGACCGAGGGACCCGCGCAGCGGGATCGGGCCGTAGGGCGGGCCACAAGCCGCGCAGTCAGATCGTGAACAGGCTCTCATTGAAATTTGTTTTCAGCGCCTCCATCTTTTATGACACTCAAGAATCCTGTGCACCCGCTGCAACGAGAATTCCCCAGTTGGGAAAAACCGCAGAGCGCTGTTGATGCGCAAGCGCTTGGCTTGGTGCCAATGGTGGTGGAAACCAGCGGTCGCGGCGAGCGCGCGTATGATATCTACTCGCGACTGCTCAAGGAGCGCGTTGTATTTTTGATCGGCGAAGTCAATGAACACAACGCCAATCTGATTGTGGCTCAGTTGCTTTTCCTCGAAAGCGAGAATCCGGACAAGGACATCAGCCTGTATATCAACAGTCCCGGCGGCTCAGTTTGCGCTGGAATGGCCATTTATGACACATTGCAGTTTATTAAACCGCAAGTCTCCACATTATGTATGGGGCTTGCCGCCAGCATGGGGGCTTTTCTGCTGGCGGCTGGCGCGCCTGAAAAACGTTTTGCGCTACCGAACGCGCGGATCATGATCCACCAGCCTTTGGGCGGCGCACGCGGCCAGGCGTCCGATATCGAAATTCACGCGCGTGAGATTCTGTATTTGAAAGAGCGTCTGAATCAATTGCTCGCGCAACATACCGGCCAGACGGTTGAACGCATCTCAAGCGACACGGATCGTGATAAATTTATGTCGGCGGAAGATGCCAAAGCTTATGGCCTGATTGATCAAATCCTTTCCAAACGCACTTGAGGACGGTTTGTATCGATGGCAAACAAAAAGGATTCCAGTTCCAAGAAATTTCCGCATTGCTCGTTTTGCGGAAAAAGCCAGCATGAAGTCAGAAAACTGATTGCCGGCCCGTCTGTATTTGTGTGCGACGAATGTATTGATTTGTGCAATGAAATTATCCGGGACGAAGCGGCGATTGCGCACAACAATGCGCATATCTCTAAAACGGAGCTGCCGGCGCCTCAGGAAATTAAAGCCTTCCTTGATCAATATGTCATTGGACAGGAGCGCGCAAAGAAGATACTTTCAGTGGCCGTTTACAATCATTACAAAAGATTGAAACATCTGGACCGGAAAAACGAGATTGAGCTTGCCAAAAGCAATATTCTGTTGATCGGTCCCACCGGCTCTGGCAAAACCCTATTCGCACAAACGCTGGCGCGTCTGTTAAATGTGCCCTTTGTGATCGTAGATGCCACCACGCTGACCGAGGCGGGATATGTGGGCGAAGATGTCGAAAACATCATTCAGAAACTGCTGCAGAATTGCAATTATGATGTCGGCAAGGCGCAAAAAGGCATTGTCTATATTGATGAAATTGACAAAATTGGCCGTAAATCCGATAACCCCTCAATCACGCGGGACGTTTCCGGAGAAGGCGTGCAACAGGCGCTGCTGAAACTGATTGAGGGCACGATGGCGTCCGTGCCGCCCCAGGGAGGACGTAAGCATCCCAATCAAGACTTTATTCAAATCGACACGACAAATATATTGTTCATCTGCGGCGGCGCTTTTGACGGCCTTGAAAAAGTGATTATCAGCCGCACTAAAGAAGCGGGTATTGGCTTTGGCGCAATGGTTAAAAGCCAGAAACATGCTTCCAGTGAAGCGCTATTAGAAGTCGAGCCTGAGGATTTGATTAAATTCGGCCTGATTCCCGAATTGATTGGCCGTTTGCCAGTAGTGACCGTCCTTGACGAACTGGATGAGAATGCTTTAATAAAAATTTTGGTTGAGCCCAAAAACGCGCTCGTCAAGCAATATCATGAACTTTTCGCAATGGAGCATGTAGCGCTTGAAATACGACCAGAGGCGCTTAAAGCGATTGTGCGCAAAGCCATCCAGCGCAAAACGGGCGCACGCGGGCTGCGCTCGATTCTGGAACAGGCGCTCCTCGATACGATGTACGAATTGCCCACGATGAAAAATACCAGCAAAGTTATTGTGGACGAGAAAGTCGTCCACGGCGCCGGTCAACCTCTGCGGATTTGTGAAGATGCGCCTAAGGTTGCAAGTGCGAATTGAAGCGCACATCTTGTGCATAGGCTCTAGAAAATAACCGATCTTCCACCTGGGACATCAATCCTATGTCAGAAACATCCAATCTCCCATCGAAGTGTGTATTACTCCCGCTATTGCCGCTTAGGGACATCGTGGTATTTCCGCATATGGTCGTTTCCCTGTTCGTCGGGCGTCCAAAGTCGATCAAAGCGCTCGAATTCGCGATGGCCAGCGGTAAACGCATCATGTTGACCGCGCAGAAAAATCCCGCCAAGGACGAGCTGAAATCCTCGGACCTGTACCCAGTCGGATGTATTTCGAATATTCTGCAGATGCTTAAACTTCCGGACGGTACGGTCAAGGTGCTGGTCGAAGGGTTGCAGCGGGCGCGAACCCACACCGTTGAAGAACAGGACGCGCAATTCTTCTGCGCCGCCGTTCCGCTGGATATTGCGGCGCCCGCGGGCGTGCAGGCTGAAGCGCAAACAGAAGCCTTGCGGCGTACCATCCTTGCGCAATTTGAACAATACATTAAACTGAACAAGAAGATTCCGGCTGAAATTCTGTCA
The DNA here is from genome assembly GCF_000227585.1 of Candidatus Glomeribacter gigasporarum BEG34. Taxonomy (GTDB): domain Bacteria; phylum Pseudomonadota; class Gammaproteobacteria; order Burkholderiales; family Burkholderiaceae; genus Glomeribacter; species Glomeribacter gigasporarum_B. Next base: position 3,566 of record NZ_CAFB01000040.1, read on the forward strand.
TCCCTTGCCAGCGTCGATGACGCGGGCCGTTTTACGGATACGATCGCTGCGCACCTTTCCATCAAACTTGACCAGAAACAGCGGGTTCTTGAAACTTTTCCGATCATCGAGCGTCTTGAATATCTGCTGACGCAAATCGAAGCGGAAATCGATATTTTGCAGATTGAAAAACGCATCCGCGGGCGCGTCAAGCGTCAGATGGAAAAAAGCCAGCGCGAGTACTATTTGAATGAACAAGTCAAAGCGATCCAGAAAGAGCTTGGCGAAGGCGAGGACGGCAGCGATCTTGGGGAGTTGGGGAAACGGATTACCGCCGCGCGCATGCCCAAGGAAGCGCACAAAAAAGCCGAAAGCGAGCTGAAGAAACTCAGGCTGATGTCCCCCATGTCAGCGGAAGCCACGGTGGTGCGCAATTATATCGATGCGATGATCAGTTTGCCGTGGCGCAAGAAAAGCAAAACCAATCATGATCTGGCCAATGCGCAGACGACGCTGGACGAAGATCATTACGGACTGGAGAAAGTCAAGGAACGCATCCTTGAATATCTTGCGGTGCAGCAGCGGGTTGGAAAAGTAAAAGCGCCGATCCTCTGCCTGGTTGGGCCGCCAGGGGTGGGAAAAACATCACTCGGACAATCCATTGCGCGCGCAACGAGCCGGAAATTCATACGCATCGCATTGGGGGGGGTGCGGGACGAGGCGGAAATCCGCGGTCACCGGCGTACCTATATTGGTTCAATGCCGGGCAAAATCCTCCAGAACCTTGCCAAGGCGGGCGTGCGCAATCCGCTTTTTCTGCTGGATGAGGTAGACAAAATGGGCATGGATTTCAGAGGCGATCCCGCTTCAGCATTGCTCGAAGTCCTTGACCCTGAACAGAACCATACTTTTGCCGACCATTACATCGAAGTCGATTTCGACCTATCCGATGTGATGTTTGTTGCAACCTCCAATTCTCTTCACATCCCCTCCCCTCTTCTGGACCGGATGGAAGTGATCCGTCTTTCCGGTTATACAGAAGATGAAAAAGTCAATATTGCGCGGCGCTATCTGCTCCCCAAGCAGAAACGCCTGAACGGGCTCAAGGAAGACGAGCTCGATCTGAGCGCAGCGGCTTTGCTTGGCATCATTCGCTACTACACGCGGGAAGCGGGCGTGCGTTCGCTTGAACGGGAAATCTCAAAAATTTGCCGGAAAATCGTTAAAAAACATCTGCTTGAAAGATCAGAGGTTACGCTGAAGATCGAAGAAGAGCATCTCGGCGACTTTCTGGGCGTGAAAAAATACAATTTCGGCGTCGCGGCGAAAGAAAACCAGATCGGTCAGGTGACAGGACTCGCGTGGACAGAAGTCGGCGGCGATTTATTGACCATCGAAGCCGCGCTGATGCCAGGCGAAGGCAAGGTGATCCGCACCGGCTCGCTGGGAGACGTGATGAAAGAATCCGTCGAAGCCGCGCGTTCGGTAGTGCGTTCGCGCGCGCAGCGCCTCGGCATTGCCGATGAAATATTTCGGACTCAAGATATCCATATCCACGTTCCGGAAGGCGCAACGCCCAAAGATGGTCCCTCGGCAGGTATTGCGATGGCCACCGCGCTCGTTTCCATATTGACGGGCATCCCGGTGCGCTCGGACATCGCGATGACCGGTGAAATTACCCTGAGAGGCGAAGTATTGCCGATTGGCGGATTAAAAGAGAAACTGCTCGCTGCGCACCGGGGCGGCATCCGGCTGGTGATCATTCCGGAAGAAAATGTCAAAGACCTCGCCGAAATTGCCGATGTTGTCAAAAATAGTATTGAAATTGTTCCTGTACGCTGGATTGACCGGGTGCTGGAACTGGCGCTTGAACGCATGCCTGAGCCCCAGGGCATCAATGCGCCGCCACACGCCGTTGTTCCAATCCCGGCGTCTGAATCCGCTTTGAACATCCCCTCGACGCGCACCACGCATTGAGCAATGGCTTGCATCGTCTATATTCTTAAACGTTTCTGTGTATGAGCGGCCCTCAATTGACAGAAAGCGGGAAAGAAAAAATGATCATTGAGGCCGCCTTGATGTGCGCTCAGGAGCCGCTCAAAGTCTCTGATTTGCGCAAACTGTTCATTGAGCCGGTCCCGGACAAGCACATCATGGGTTTCCTGGATACGTTGCGTGCAGACTGGTCAGAGCGGGGACTTGAACTGGTTGAGGTCGCGCAAGGCTGGCGTTTTCAGAGCGCGCCCGCGGTCCGGGCGTTCCTTGACCGCCTAAATCTTGAGAAACCGCCCAAATATTCCCGCGCGGTATTGGAAACGCTTGCGGTTATCGCTTACCGGCAACCCGTCACGCGGGGCGATATCGAAGAAATCCGCGGCGTCGCTGTCAATACCCAAGCGATACGACAACTCGAAGAACGAGGATGGATCGACATCATTGGCCAGCGCAATACGCCTGGACATCCGTCGCTTTATGCAACCACGCAGACCTTTCTGAATGACTTTGGCTTACAAACGCTTGACGCATTGCCCGCCCTGCCTGGCAACCACCGAGACAGCTCGAATCGCCAAGCTTGACGCGCTTACATTTAAAAATCTTTCAGAAGTCACCCCAGAGACTGCTTTGAAACCATCTGACTCCATTGATCCATCAGAACCTGAATCGGTGCAAGAAAACCGCAGCGAAGGGCGAAGCAGGCACGGTTTACGGCGCGGTCCGCGCAGCCTCATTGCCCGCCGTCATGCATTGAAGACACAAGAATCCGATACCCAGGCTTTGGCGTCCAATGCGTCTATACATCATCAAAAAGCCGCGCCCCGCAAACGCCAGTTCCCGCTTCAAAAGCCTCGCTCAGAGCATTCTTCAGTGAGATCGTCACTTGCGCGAGCGCGCAGACAGTATGAACAATACGGCGAGCGCAAAGCGATACAGGGCAAGTCACTGAAAAATGCGCCAGTCGTGGAGGACGATGCGCCCAAACTGCACAAGGTGCTTGCTGAGGCAGGCATTGGTTCGCGGCGCGAAATGGAAGAGTGGATTATGGCGGGCCGCATCTCTGTCAATGGCGAACCGGCGCATATTGGCCAGCGCATCATGCCGACGGATCAAGTCCGCATTAACGGAAAGCTGCTTCCGCGCAAGAATGCCCCCTGCCTGCCGCGCATCCTGCTATACCACAAGCCTAGCGGAGAAATTGTCAGCCATGCGGACCCGCAACATCGCCCATCGGTATTTGACGCGCTCCCGCCATTGAAAACGGGTAAATGGCTTTTCATTGGCCGGCTTGATTTCAATACGGAGGGTCTGCTGCTGTTGACAAGCTCCGGCGAGCTAGCGTATCGCTTCACACATCCGCGTCACAAGGTGGAGCGCGCGTATGCAGTACGAGTGATTGGCGAACTTTCCGAATCGGCCCGGCAACAACTATTGCACGGCGTCGCGCTCGAGGACGGGATGGCGAATTTTCTGCGCATTCAGAACGGCGGCGGCGAAGGCGTCAACCGCTGGTACCACGTTACGCTGGCCGAAGGCCGAAATCGGGAGGTGCGGCGGCTATTTGACGCGGCCGGCATCAAAGTCAGCCGGCTGATCCGCACCCGTCATGGCCCGGTCACTCTGCCGCGCGGCCTAAAACGCGGCCGCTGGGAAGAACTGGATGCGCGGCAGGTCAACGCTGTACTCGAAACCGTTGGCCTAAGCGCGCACGCACCTGAGCCTAATATCAATAGGAGCGCCTTTAAGCCTCGCCGTCAACCGGATCCTATGCAGTCTTCGGTTGATTTTTCAGAATACGTTAACGGTCGGGGCAAGGCATACCCTTATGCACAGATGCGCGCCCAATTCAATCATGCGCGGCGCCCAAACCGCGCCCTGCCAGAGCGCCGCGCAAGCTACGATGATCACCGTTCTGACATGATCAGGAGCCGTGGCCGCTCATGGAAACGCTAGGGCCTTTCTCATATTAAACACGTTGAGCGCGCGCAATCAGAGCGATTTTGACAAAATCATTCAAACCAAGCGTGCAGAAGCCTGCATAGCTGAAGATCAAGGCGCTTTGCGCGAGCGGCAATGGATGGAGTCTGCCCAGGCCGTATATCCCAATCCACAGGCCTGCGCAAGCATCGATTGCGATTGCAGCGGCAAACGGCGCGCTCGGCCGGGAAGTCCAGAACGCGCGCCGCTCGCGAACCGACAGGATGGAGAATAAACCGAAAAACAATAAAGTCTGGAACGTAAAAAAAGCATCTGTGTTGCAAGTCAAGTGGTTGGCGCTGGATTTTCCTGCCAGGGGGAGCGGCGCTGGACGAGGCTGTTCAGGATAGAGAGCAGCTTACGCAACACAGCGATCAGAGCTTTTATGGGTTTTCCAGCGGCTCGTAAGCGTTCGTAGAACGTTTTCATATCCTCGTTGCAACGAGCCGCCGATAAAGCCGCCATGTAGAGCACGCGCCGCACGCGCGCCCTTCCCCCCTGCATAAAGCGCTCGCCTTGATGCTTACCACTATCGTGATTGAAAGGCGCGCCCCCTACCAAGGCTGCCAGAGACTGATGAGCACAACGACCTAACTCCGGTAGAAAAGCTTCCAGATGCCAGGCAGTAAGATTTCCAACACCCGGCACAGAAGTTAACAAGGCATGCGTTTCCTGCATCTCTGCGGTTTTGGGTTGCTTTTCGATGGCTGTCTCAACGTTGCCTATCTCCTTGTCCAGCCAACGAATATGGGCTTTGAGCGAACGCTTGATCACCGTGTCCGTACAATGCTCCAAGTGATTTTTATCTCTTTGTGGTCCTTAACCCGCTGTTCACGTCGCTTGATCAGCCGCCCTCATTGCGCCTGCTCTGCCGATAGAAGATGCTCGTCCCCTTGGACTTTCATCGCTCCCCGTATTCACAGATCCACTGGGCGTCTATCCTGTCTGTTTTAGCGAGATACCCCTGCTCTTGGCAAAGGCTCGAACGCGCTTGGCATTGGCGAGATGGATAGGGAACCCAGCCTTGCGCACGGTCAACATTCAATCCCTTTCATAGCCACCGCTGGCTTCACAGACCACCGTACTGACTGGATTCCCTGATTGAATACATTTTTCTAGTGCCCGGATGAATTTCTTCAGTCCTTTGGCTGTGTTTTCTACTTGGAAATAATGAGCACCCATTTGTGCATCCAGCACGTGTTTACTGACATCTACCCCTATATAAGCTGCCATTGGATTGCATCCTCCTCTAGCTGTATGCTTGAAAAGTTGGCTCTCCCCATACTTGCCGATTGGATGCGAGGCTTGAGCCTCTCCCATCTGTCCGGAGCTTGACCAACATAAAAAGCAGAGAGCATCCTGTCTTTCTCCCAGTACTTCATTAACCTGTTTGCACGCGATTCCTCTCTGCCACCTCATAAAGTGATCAGCTTTATGGGGCCAATCCAATATACAACAAGGTTTGCCACGAGGGCTGCGAAGCCCCACTTGATTGAAGCGCGCAACGATCTGCGAGTCGGACAAATGCTGCGACAGTTCGCGGACTTGCTCGACGATAGTCACCGGATAGCGCATTGCGTCGGCGATGGGCTTGGGCAAATTGACGGTGATATCGTTACAGGTGCCGCCTTGCCAACGGATATGCAGAATGATTTGCCGCTGGCCGGACAATTTCTTCACCGTGATGCCTCGGATAAGGAGCCGTAGCATACGCTTGCGATCCTTCGCTTGTGTCGTCGGAGCATGCCACAGGCGTGGTAGATCGCGGGCCAATGCGAGGATTTGGGCCTCTTGCTCAGGCGTGACGATACGCGCCTTCTGGCTTTGAAATTGGGCAGCCTCGGTCTTACTCGATTCGAGGCGAAGCAACGCGTCGTTCCAACGCCGCTCAAGGGTTCCGGCGACCAATCGGTTAGCGGGATCGCACTCTTGATAGCGTTGCTCGGCGAGCGCGGCCTCATATTGAGCACGTTCAATGCGCATTTGCCATTGACGCATGATGGTTTGATCGCGTTGCTCAAGTTCCTTCAGCGCTGTTACGGCCAGTTCGAGTTCGGCCGGTTGTAGCCTCTTGAGCACCGCTTCGCTGATCGCGTCGTCGAGTAGGCTGCTGCGCACGCTCATGCAATCTTTGGTCGCTAAACTTTCGCGACGCTGCCAACTGCACAGGTAGACTGGGTAGATGCCACCGTGACCTTGATAGCGTATCGTGATTGCCCGGCCGCAGCGACCGCATACCAGTAGCCCCTGAAGCAGCGCGAGGCCTTCACGAGCCGGGCCGCTCAACAGGGTTTCTTCGCTGTTGGTCCGATTGTGCGCCATGTGGGCTTGGTTCTGCTCAAACTCATCCAGGGTGATATATCCCTTATGGTGTTCTGGCAGGTGAACACGCCAGCCCGCCCTCGGGACTCGCTGCACGCGCTGGCGCACGTCTCCCTGGCGAGTGATATGCTTGCGGTACTGGTAACGTCCAAAGACATACACGCCCGCATACGAAGGATTCTTAATCAGTCCAAGCACACGTCCATGGCTCAGCCGCCCCCAGATGAGTTGGCCCGCCCAGGCTCCGCCGTAGGCGCGCTTGGGAAAACGTAAGCCACTTTGCGTGAAGCGCTTGACGACCGCATAGGCACTACCAGTTTTCTGAAAGAGGCGAAACACCCACTGTACAGCACCGCGAACCTCGTCATTGGGATCAAGGACAATGCGACCTTCATCGTCATAACACAGGCCAACTGGCAGGGGAAACCGCAATTCCCCCTTCTGTGCTTTGTTAAGCTTACCGCCCTGGAGGCGCCCGCGCAAAAAGTGTAGTTTGGCCTGCGCCATTGTCCCTTTCAGACCTAACAACAGCCCGTCGTTGAAGTCCCCTGGATCGTAACAGCCATCGGCATCGATAACCAACGTATGGGTGAGTGCGCATAACTCCAACAACCGATGCCAGTCCAGGTTCGAGCGCGCCAGACGCGAGACCTCCAAAGCAAACACCGCGCCCACTTGCCCCATCGAGACATCTGCCACCAGTGTCTTGAAGTCCTCGCGTCCCTTCATCCGTGCACCCGACTGACCCAGATCCCGATCCAACGTGCGGATGGCCGTCTCTGGCCAGCCCAGTGCCAACGCTTTGTCCCGCAGCGCATACTGGCGTTCGGTACTCTCCTGATGATGCCGTACCTGGGCCGGAGTCGACTGACGGATATAGATGTACGCCGGTTTGCTGTAGTGCTGTTCGGTGATCTTGGTGATCATTCATAGCCTCCTCGGTCGCTTCTAGCGCGGGGGCCGCCGTGAGCCAAGCTTCGAGCATGTTGGCGATCAGCACGCCAGCAAATTGCGCATCGACGGAGGGAGTGAGCAATGGCAACGGCTGGTGGCTCATCAGGTCCCCTTAAAACGCTTCTCGGCGACGTAACAATTCGCGGTTGATCTCGCAGATCGCTTCGATGATCTCGCGAACCCGATGATAGTTTGCCAGGCGCTTGGTAACGTCGACGTAATGGGCTTGTGGCACGTAGTCCATTTGCGGTCGACGGCCGGAAAAACTCACCGATAGGTAGTACTTGGGACCGTGACCGGGAGTATGGGCGCACTTGCAGCCAGGTTTGCCACAACGCTTGTAGCGCTCGACCAGTGAACCCCGCAAAAGGGTCTCCAACACTGGCATTTGCCGTACCAACTGGGTGCGGCGTCTGCGCAAAGTGGACGATGGAGTATCCTGCATTATCAGACCAGTTAAATGTATGGTCTGATAATAGATCGACAATGTTCACTGATCAAGCCCTTTCCTAAATGACTCCTTGGAGGGGAACGTGGTGAGGCGCTCGACCAAAGCGATCAGCTCCAGCAGCATGTCAAGATCAAAGTAACATGCCGAGGCTTCACGATTGCCTTCGGCAGGCAGCGCGCCCCAGTCAGTCCATTCACGGTTAAGGCTGAAGCTGCCACGCTCCGAGTGCGCTAGGATCAGCGTGTCGATACCTGAAACTCGTCGCGTCTTCAGGACTGGAAATCGTTGACCTTTGAGCGGATGAAATGGATGACAGATCTCCACCCAACCCAAAGGCTCGTTGGATGTATGTGCAGTTCGCACTGACCATCGCAACGGTAGAAGATCGCATTGTGCAAACGGCAATGAAACGGGTCATGGAGCCCATCTTTGAAGCGGAATTTCAGGAATGCTCCTATGGATATAGGCCGAGACGAAACGCCAAGCAAGCCAGCGAGGCGATTCGACAAGATTTATATCAACAGGCATGGAGCGTTGTGGAAATGGATTTCCAGGCTTACTTCACCAGTATTCCGCACAATAAGCTCCTAGAGCTGATCAGCCGCAGGATATCGGACGCAAGCCTGCTGAAATTAATCAAACAAACGCTCAAGATTGGCATCAGCCACAAAGGGAGTGTGCAACCAACGAAAATTGGAGTGCCGCAAGGCTCCCCGACTTCCCCGTTGTACAGCAACATTTACCTGAACGTCATCGACCGAAAGTGGCAGGAAGAAAAGTGCCCAGAGAAACTGGGCGCAACCTTGCACCGCTACGCGGATGATGCCGTGCTGGTCTGCCGAAAGAGCGCCCAGACTGCGCTACAAGCATTCTCTGAAATGGCAAGGGAGATGAGACTTACGCTAAATAGCAAGAAGACGCGGATAACGAAGCTGACTCAAGGGTTTGATTTCCTGGGTATCCACTTTATCAAGCAAAAGAGTCTCAAAGGCGGCAGGAATACCATCTATCTGCACCCCTCCAAACAGGCGCAACAAAGCATACGCAACAGACTGAAATCTTGGACATCACGAAATGCGCCTATTAATCCTGAAACATTTGTCGAGCAGATCAAACCGATTGTGTGGGGGTGGGTCAACTATTTCAAGCACACGAATGCCAGCAAAGCCTTTAAGGGATTACAGCGTTTTATCAACATCCGGTTCCGAAGATACTTAACCCATAGAAGGAAAGGCCACGGGTTTGGATGGAAGAAATATCCAAACAGCAGGTTGTACGCAATGGGGATGCCCTATATTGCGGGCGGCGTGCTTGAGCATCAAGGAACCCTTGCGCATGGTTCACGATGAAGACTGTCGGACCGCCGTATTCGGGAAAACTGAACGTACGGTGGGATGAGAAGGGGATGATGAACCAGACACGACAAAGCTAATGAGGCACTGCACGGAGAAATCCGCAGAAACAGATAGGCTAAGTCTAACGCTGCTGAGTCATTCCTTTACTCTAGAGTAATTTCTAGCGTTCTTATCTGTGAAGTTTCCAAAAAATCCCGTTTGAACCGTTCGCGTATCCGGTTCCCAAATATTGCATCCTCTTCATTCCAGTATTGATGAATGAGGGATGCAAGCCCTGCAGGCTGCAGTTCATAGATGCAATTCAGAATGTTATTCTTGCTTGGATGAAGGCACCTATCTTCATAGATTTCTTGTACCAATGCTGCGTGCTTAGAGAGCTTGTGTTTTTCTTCATCAAGAAAGTCCATATCTCCACCCAGATTCAATGTTAAAAACAGAGTGCTTAGGCGGCTATCGTCAACTTATTCTGGATAAGAGGATACGGTGCAAAATATTGGATGATGATACTAAAAGAAGGAATCTGTAAGAAGAATCACGTAATGATAAATTTGATATAGGTTGTAAATGTTTATTGAGAAAATGATGTCATTTCTCTGAAGATGCACCGTCACGGACGAAATGATCTAAAAATCCCACTGAATTTAAGATTGCTCACGTTACTTGCTGCCATTCTGCGTCACCTTCACTCTTTTGCAGCGACCCCCATTTGCGCCTTTTTAGACAAAATTAAACGCGCCCCGAAAAATGTTCAGCATATTGATCAAGCAAATTCCGTATCATTTTTTGGTAGCCTGTATGATGCTTGTTTGCCGTTTCTTTGAAGAAATCGACACTTTTTTTACTCAAGGAAAGAGTCACTTTGACGGCCTCTTCTTTTAAGATAAGCGCTTCTGGCGCTGGCAAGAAATCGGGAACCACGGCTAGTTTTCCCAGTGGTTCATTTTGGTAAGTTGGTTTGCGCTTGTTCATAAATCTTTTTACCTTGCCTCCAATAGCCGGCCCCTATGATTCGGATGGTTTTACCTCGATAGGTAAAACGGACTGTCATAATTTTTCCGTGCACTTTGCCAAAGCAGTAATAACGTTTCTCTGTTTGACTATGCTCCAAATCTTATGCAATCACACGATAGCAATCTAGAAAAGCAAGCTGTGCTTCATGAAAGGAAACTCCATGTTTTTGGAGATTCAGCTCTTATTTTTGATCGTTCCATTCGAATGAAGCCCTTTGCTCTTTCATTCGGAAAGTATACAAGATAACCTTACTAAAGGCCATATATTTGTATGGGAAATTTCCTTTATGAAGTCGGCTGAGGGCTGTTCCGTCACTTGCTGCCTTTCTGCATCATCCTCTTTCAAAAACTTGAATTTTCCTCCAAGGCTTAAATCTTGAGACGATGCGTTTAGGGGCCGATAGAGCGTCTATATTCAATTGAAGACGCACCCGCATGCGTGAATGAAGGTGCGATATTCACTGGCAGGGACGCTGGATCAGGCTAAATACGCCTGTAAAGTTCAGTTGAAAAATGCCCCCTCCCCCCGTGAGTCCAACAGACCCTATTATTGAGTTGTGTCCTGCCCGTTTTGTTCTTTTTTCAGTTCTTCAACCGCCCACTTTTGTTGGCTGTTTCCAGCACAAGGCAAGGGTAGGTGAACCGAACAATGAGGGTTTGAGTCATCTGGGTGTGCCCAAAGACGTGTACCCATTCTTCGAAATTCAGGTGCGTTGTGATCAGGACTGACCCTTTTTCATGAGGTTGGACAGCCATTCAAAAAGCAGGGGGTCTGGCTTTGGGATCGATGGGCACGTAGCCCATCTCGTTGATCCCGATGAAAAGGGAGTAGAGCAGTGGGTTCATCCGGCGGCTTGTAAAGGTGTGGGCGAGCGCCTTGAGTCAGGCGCTAGCGAGGTTCACGGACTTGAAGCCGCGGACTGAGGGAGCGATGTTGCAAGGCGCGATAGGGGAGTTCCGGAGCCAGGTGAGATTTGCCGGAGCCGCCTACGATGAGCCCATTTTCACAGTGGCCTACCAATTTCAGTGGTTTTGCCTGTTCAAATCGTGTGAGGTTGATCGGCAAGCCGGCACCCTCGCACTCCTCGAGGGAGTGGAGAGGGGGGCGCTGAGCCCGCTGCATCCGGTACGCGAAAGAGCGGCTTTGGCGGTAAGCGACTTCGCAGCTGAATGGCCCTCCGGACCTCTGGGACGAATCGGCGGCGTTCAGGAGGCAAGGGCCTGTATTCCTCGAAGGATGGCCCCATGCCGGTATAGCCAAGTGCTGGCCATTGTGCGGCGATGTGTCATGCAACAGGGGCCTGTCCTGCTGGTAAAAGCGCCTGGTGGTCGCTCCTGCAATCGCCTGTGGGGGGATCGGCAGGGGTCGCCCGGAAGCATCGCAGGGGGGTGTGAGCTGGTGTTGAGGCGGTCAATGAGACTGAAGCATTGCAGGCGCCTGGTCTGAGCGCATCCGCACAAGCGAGCTCGACCGGGTCCAGGCCGTGCTCCGGTCTGGCCCATAAAACCTGGATGAGTGGCTGGGCGCATCCGGATGAGCGCTCAGTGGTTTTTCCAGGGCGGCCAGTGCAGGCGGCTTTTTCCAATGCTTGAAGGGGGCGCCGGGCTTGTATTTCAGCGCTGGAAGGTCATGAAGCCCCTCGTAGCGTGTCTGGCTCATGCTTACCCCTCCCCTTCTCCCTGACATCGCACGACAAGCCGGTGGGCGTAGACCCTGATTTCGACCCGTTCAGTGACAAGGCGCAGTCCACGCGGTATCGGTGGGGGTCAGAACAGATCAGGCGGGGGGGCGTGACGACGGGGGGGCAGCTTGTCAGAGTCAAAAGGGGATCGATCAGCGAATCCACGGGGCTTTTCTTCCGGATCGGCCTGCCAGACGGTCCTGGTTTTGAAATGCACGTGCTGAGTACGCTTGGCCCAACTGAGGCCGTGGGGAAAAAAGTGAGGGCGGGCTGTCCTGACCTGCCTTTCAACCGCCCCTTTCTCATGAGGGGCAGGGGGTGTGCGGGCAATCGGGGTCAAAACGTCGTGACGGGCCCATTCCAGGAAGCGGCGGTTGAATTCCCGGAGCCTGTCAGGAATTTTGTGTGTTGAGGTCATGTGAAGATATGAAGAAAAGGAACTCACATGATCGACAAGATGAAGAAAGACACACCGCGAACTCAGAGCAGCAAAATATTTTCAGATGAACGGATAGACCCATTGCTGAGCCAGGTACAGAGCAAAGATGCGGAGTCGCTGTTAGGCGAAACGGGACTGGCAGGTCAACTGAAGAAACGGTTGGCGGAGCGGATGCTGGAGGCTGAACTGAACCACCCTCTTGCTGAACAGAGCGCGCAAGGAAAAACGGGTAACCATCGTAACGGCAGCAGCGCGAAGACCGTGATCACGCCTGCGGGTGATTGACCGTTGGATATTCCGCGAGACCGGCTTTCCACGTTTGAGCCTGCGCTCATTGCCAAAGATCAACGGCGCTTGCCTGGCTTTGAGGATCATGTGATCCGCATGGATGCACGTGGGATGAGCGTGCGTGAGATTCGCGGGCATTTGCTCGAGTTGTACGGACTTGAAGTCTCGCCTGATCTCATTTCGACCCTCACCGATGAAGTGTTGGCTGAAGTGGAACAATGGCAGACGCGCCCGCTTGAAGCGATGTCTCCCATTGTCTCTTGATGCGCTGCGGCTTCAGATTCGGGAGGAAGGGAGTGTCAAAAACAAGGCCGTATCTCTTGCGTTAGGCATGGGCGCGGATGATTGCTAAGAAGTGCTGGGCCTGTGGATCGAACAGACCGAGGGCGCCAAATGCTGGCTGAAGGTCTTTAATGAGTTGCGCAATCGGGGCTTAAGCGATCTTCTCATTGCCGTCGTCGATGGGCTGCATGGCTTTCCGGACGCTACCCAACCGTCTATCCGCAGACCCAGTCAAACCTGCCGTCCATTTGATCCGCAATTCACTGTCTTTTGCCCATTGAAAAGAACGCAAAACCTGAGCCGCCGCGCTCAGGCCCATTTACCAGGCCGCCCATAGCGACGCGGCTCAAGCCGCTTTGGATGATTTTGAAAAGGGTGAATGGGGCCGAAAATTCCCGATCATCAGCCAGATGTGGCGGCGGCAATGGGAGCAGGGGATTCCTTTCTGCTTATCCGCCTGAAGTTCGGAAAATGATTTACACGACCAATGCGATTGAAAGCCTGCATATGCAACTGCGTAAAATCGTTAAAACTCGACTGCAACCGTAATCGGCTACCTCTTGCCCCATCCTGAAGGTGAAGTTAGGTAGCTTTGTGAAGTGGTTCCCATGAGGGGAGCACATCAACCAACTCATCGGGCCGACCCACAGCGCGAACACGACCTTCCTCAAGAAACACCACCTGATCCGCTTCCATGACAGCTGACAGCCGGTGGGTCACCGCAATCACGATACGATTGCGGGCCTCGCGTACCAAAGAGGCCAGCAATGTCCGCTCGCTGACTACGTCTAATTGAGAGGTGGCTTCGTCAAGCAGTAACACGTCCGCATCGCGTAACAACGCACGGGCAACGGCCAACCGTTGTCGTTGCCCACCGGAAATCGCTGTTCCCCTTTCACCTACCGTGGTGTCTAGCCCATCTGGCAATGAGGCAACCCACTTGTCTAAAGCCACCGCGCGTAGTGCAACATGAAGGTCAACCTGTTTTCGATTGGGTACCCCATAGAGTGCGGCCTCTCTTACCGTTTCGCCCAAGAGCGGCGCTTCCTGCTGCACGTAAGCCAGTCGACTGCGCAGCACGTCGAGATCAAATTCGCACACATCCCGGCCGTCGAGCATCACCTTTCCCGTATCCGCCTCGGCGAAACGCTCGATCAAACTGAGCACAGTGGTCTTACCGGCCCCAGATGGCCCAACTAATACTGTCAAACCCAAGCCTGCAGAAAAAGAGACATCCTGTAACACGGGCCGATTCGCGTAAGCAAACGAGACCTGATTAAACTGGATTTGACCGCAACCCGCGTTACCTGCCATGCCGATGCTGCGGGAAGAGACGGTATTCGGTTCCAGTGGTAAGTCTTCGATTTCTATAATCCGCTTCATCGCAGCCAAGCCTTCTGACAGGGCGGATGCGCCACATGCCAAATTCTCCACCGGCTCCCGAAGATACCCAACATACAGCAAAAAGGCGACAAGATCGCCCAGCCCCAGCGTTGAAGCCGCCGCGCGTAGGGTACCAACTGTGAGAACAACGAGGAACGGCAAGTCCAACGACGCAAAGGCAATGATCTGCACAATCGTTTTGGCCTTTTCCATTTGCACGCCGGATCGATATGCTGAATAAGCCCGCCTACAGATTTCACCTTCCTCATAGGCTCGAGTATTCGAGGCTTTAATCGTCCGGAAGGCGATCAGTATGCGATGCAACGCTGAGGTCATCGCGGCGACTTGCTTCTGCGCTCCACCAGCGGCCTCACTGACCCTGCTCAACACGAGCTTCTCACCCCATGTAGTCAGTGCGAGCAACGCCACGACCAAAACGGTCATATACCCGTCTATCGTGCTCATTAAAACGACCGCAGCAAGCATCACAACTGGAGCTGCCACTGCACTGACCGCAATTTCGCCAATCGTGCTTTGTAATAACGTCGTGTCGCTGCCCGCCCTCGATAAGAATTCACCAATAGATCGCGGTTCAATCGCGCTGACCTTTGCGCCCAGTATTCGGCTAATCAGGCCAAACCGCAGGTTGCGGACTAGCCATTGACTTGTGTGTCCAAGAGAATAAGTGCATACGCCGGTGAAGACCAATCCGATAAGGGAAGCACTCGCTAATAATAAAATCGGGAGCGACAGGGATCCGGATCCGCCATGCTGCAACCGGTCTATGAGTATTCCCGTGACAATGGGTTGCGCAAGCGCAGCCCCGTGAGCAGCCAGTTCCAATACGAGCACACCGGCTAACAAGCCCCGCTTGCCTTGCAGGACATTCCACAGCGTTTGCGCCGGATTCACCCACACAGATATCCCTTTTAAACGGTGTCAGACTAGCCGAAACGAGTATGAATGCCGGTTAAGGTGCATCATCATGCAGGACAACATGGCTCCGCTTTTTTGATATTCGCTGAGATTAAACAGGGTTACCTCAAAGGCTAACTTCCCGGCAATATCTTCCAGCTCACGATTTTTGGCTGCCTCTATTACGTAACCTTCCGTTCCTGCCTTGAGGTCATGAATATCTGAAGCGCAAAGAATCGTATTGTTCAACCTCACAGAATTGCATAGTCCGGCAGTGGCAGATTCCTTCGAGACATCAATGATCTCAGTGTATTTTTCGAGTTCCTTGATTTCCTTTTCGTCGTAAAGCTGGGTGCATACCAAGGTTTGTTCTTTAGTAATAGGGAATACACTGCAATCCAGATGGTACAAGTAGGGGTCAATCATCTTAAGCCTAATGATACGCATATCAAATATACGTTTCATCCAGTTGTAAACTTCGGGATCTGAACGGATTCCATATCCGCCCACGTAGATGTTGTCATAAAGGGGTTTAAGCTCTGCCTCCCCCTCAAACTTGGCATCAGGTACATAAGTCTGATAACCCATTGATTCAAAAAACCGCATGCCGACTTCGGTTTCTCCTTGCCGCGGCGCTGATGAATAGTTCGAGATGACTACTGTGTTTTTACCTTCAACATGCTCAAGCACAATGCCAAGGTTGGCAGTGAACACTAAGTCTTGTAATCCCTCGATGCGTGGGATAGGCAGTAGATAGACAAGCGCTTCGGCTGCCAAGAAGTTGTAGAGTTTCAAGAACTGCACCATAGACCTCTTGCGGTCAGGTATTCTCTCGGCTTCTGTCATCTCTTGCATCCACACGTTATTGGCTTCCGCTGTAGAATATGAGAATGGAGCATTCATGAGAAACGCAGGGCGTTGCAACTGCGTAGGGTTCATTTCTTTCTCCTTGTGGATCGATACTCTCGACCTTTCAGATTACTTCTCGCCAATACGCACCAGCGGGTCTAGCCCAGCTTCGATATGATAACCAGGCTGCTGAATGGGATTGAACTCGTAGCGTTCAGACAATGGAATGATCAAATCCACCTGTGAACCGTAGCGGATCTGGGAAAAGCGCTCACCCTGCGCACGCTGATGATTCTGCTTTAATATAAACGGCGTAATGCAACTCACGTCGTAATCAGCAATCTGCAACACATGATAAGACTGGCTCAACTGAGAAGCATATATTATCGTATTGACCATGCGCTGGTTGTGATGCAAATAGCCAGCGCTTTCAAGCGGGATCCGCAGTTCATCAAGCAGTGCCCTTTCGACATCCAACATCGGATGATTCAGCGTATCGATAGGATCCAATTCACGGTAGGACAAACGACCCGAGTACGGGATTCGGTTCACATGCACATCAAAGAATGTCATGAAAACGCCAATGACCAAGCTCTTCTGACTATAGGATTCATCCCGAATAGCATCTCGCAATGAATATGACTTACCTTTGATATCCAACAGACACTCGTCTGGCTCAACAACCTGCTGATAAAGTATGATGCCGTCTGCAGGCGAAAAGAAGTACTGAGAATCGAGATAAGTCAACCGACTTGGATCACGGAAAAAATGATATTGGGAAAGCCACACAATTGGCTTATCTCGCACCTCCTGAACGTCCGTATTAATCCATTCTTCAAGTGTTTTAGCCATATAGCCGCTCCTATTGTGATCTTGCTCATTCTGCAAACACAGCGAATGCCTGTGTTTTCCAAGCCGGCATCCTTTGAAATTTCCAATAAATTATTTATGTCGAGAACAGCGTTCTCATGAGCCAGCATATCCATTTAAAGATGAATTTCTATTTAAGAAAAACGTAAAGGTTGCATGCAATTCCGTCAGTCAATACGAAAAACCTTAATAGGATAATGACTTCAACATCAATATTTTGTTGAGGACGATTCAAGCGCAGAGCAGCAGGCAATGCGAACAAAGCAAATAAAATGATGTAAAAAGCAGGAAACAATAACAGCCCCGTTTTATTCGTCATCCAGGTACAAACAAGCGGGGCTGTACTCCCTCAAGAAATCAAGGGAATGGTTTGCGATAGATTGACACCGCGGCAGCGTACAAAACGAGGGAATTCTGCCGCTTGTACTTGCATCACCACTCCCTCCATGCTGCCGAGCAGCAGCGCTAATACACACTGGAGTGATATCCATCTCGCGGGATCCATTGAAAGAGCGCTTGCTTCTGCTCTTTAAGGTTGAAAATGAATCTATCCATTGTTTAAGCAGCACAGATTGAATCGTGAACGCACACAGATTCCTGCCTCATGCAAACTATTCTCCCTGTTCTTTATCTGTCAATCAGGTATTAACCTGATTTGAAAAATGTTAGAAAAACAAAATCATCTCATGCAAACTTCAACGGCACGTTGAAATAACGCAGATTCGTTGTTGTTATCTTTCATGCGCCTCCTTCCAGACCGGAAAATACACGGTACAGCGGCAGATCGTACAGCGCTTCTTCCATCGCCGCATCCGACAGACCGAACCACTGCTGCAAAATGCCCCACGGTACCCCCCATTCATCTCCTCTGGAAAGACTTGTTTGCGTGTGCGCTTTGCATCTCTCGTAAGCAAAATTAAATGTTTTGGTATATATCTCTGCAATAGAGGAATCCTCTCAAGCATACAGGCCAAGCTTTATGCAGTCCTTCCTTAACATAAATTACTGTCCTTTACGCTTTATTACAGAACGCTTCAATGCCATTCGATAGCATTTGAATGTATCCATGAATTGATCTAAATCAGCGCCTTCTATTTTTAATTGCATTGATTCTATTGAGCTTGTTTCTACAGGATTCGGCATGAATCTCAAACCTTTTCATATCCGGATGAATCGGAATCCACCCTTCATGGCCTGTTTCAATCGAGCGCCGAGGCTTTTGAGGCATTCCATGCGCTGGCCTTTTCTGGTAGTCGAGCCAATCGCGGTTTCAAATTGCGCATTTCGCCTTTGACCGAAAAGTGTGCCGCCCTTCCGCTTTTTATTCGGGCTCACGGAACAGTTTGACGGTTTGAATGACCTGGTTTTCGATCTGCATCACGTGCATCCGGCAATGGCCGATTTTTAGACAGATTTCCCCTTCCGGAATTTCACGGAGCGCTTCGAGAATCAGGCCATTGAGCGTTTTGGGACCGCGCACAGGCAATTGCAGCGAAAGGGTGCGGTTCAGCTCGCGCAAGGGCATGCTGCCTGGGGCAATGCATTCTCCTCTCCAGTTCCACCGCAAGCGCGCGCCTTGCAGATGAGGCAGCGCGCTGGCGAATTCGCCGGTCAATTCTTCGATGATGTCCTGAGGCGTCACAAGCCCCTGCACTTCACCGTATTCATCGACGACAAGCGCCACTGGGTGCGGATGTTTCTGAAAGGATTGCAGTTGCTGGAAGACAGGCGTGCCGCTTGGGATAAAGCAAGGCTCGCTGAGCAGAGCGCGCAGCCTTTCATGTTGAAACAAACCTGCGCGCCGCGCCGCGAACGTTTTGCGAACTTCCAGAATGCCGAGCGGCCGGTTGATATCATCTTCGTAGACCGGCAGCGCATGGCGTTTGCTGGCGTCCAGTTGCTGCAGCAGATGTTCAATCGGCGCGTTGAAATCAAGCGCCTCAATGCGCGTGCGGGGGGTCATTACATCATCGACAGAGGTATGTTCAAGGTCGAACAGATTCAGCAGAATGCGGCGATGCGGATAAGGGAGAAAATGACTCTCTTCCAGCACCATCGCGCGCAGCTCGTCGATGGACAGGCGATGCGTTTGCGCATGGCGCGTGTCGATGCGTAACAGGCGCAGAAGACCGGACGCGAACAGGTTGAGGCATCCGACAAAGGGGCGCGTGATGCGCATTAAAGGAGCCAGCACAAGGCTGACCGGCAGCGCGATTTTTTCCGGATAGGTTGCGCCGGCAATTTTCGGCGTAATTTCGCTTAACAGAATGATGAGGAATGCAATGCCGGCGGTTGCGATGGCCAGTACGGAAGGGTGAACGCCAAAGACGCGCAGCGCGATAGAGGTCGCCAGCACGGAAATGACGGTATTGATCAGACTGTTGCCGATTAACAGAAAACTGAGCAGTTGATCGGTGCGCGCCAACAGGCGTTGAGTTGTGCGCGCGCCAAGCGCGCCCTGTCTGACGGCATGTTTAAGCCGATGGCGGTTCAGCGCCACCATCGCCGTCTCGGAAATGGAAAAAAAGGCGGAAAGCAGCAACAGGGCGACAATGACGCCCAGTTGCGTCCATAGGGGAAAAGCGTTCAAGCGAAGTGTTTGAACAGTTGTCGTCAAAAATGTGGTCGGGGTGAGAGGATTCGAACCTCCGGCCTCTACGTCCCGAACGTAGCGCTCTACCTGGCTAAGCTACACCCCGATTCTTTTCAAATCGGCTGCAACGGCGTCACCCGCCGCTCGCCGTATTACTCATACTGTCTTCGCGACGGGTTCCTTGTTGCAACGCGATTTGAAAAGAATCTAAAGCCCTAGAATTTTCGCGTCGTCGAATATGCGCACAATTCTAGCAAGCTTTGTGTGTAGATCGAGTGAGGGAATGCGCGCAGCGCGCTAGCAGCGTGTTGCGCTTCGCGCTGCGCGCATTCTCGAGTGTAGTCGAGCGCGCCCGATGCGCGCAGTGCATCGGAAATGTCTTCAAAATGGCGTCTGTCGCCTTTTTCGACCGCCGCGCACACTTGCGCGCGTTGAGCGCTGCCGCCGTGCTTGAGCAGATAGATAAGCGGCAGCGTCATCTTGCCTTCGTGCAAATCATCGCCGGCATTCTTTCCCATCGATTGCACATCGCCCGCATAGTCAAGCCAATCATCCATCAGTTGGAACGCGGTGCCGATGCGCCGGCCGAATTCGGCGGCGGCGTTTTCCAGCGCGGTGTTCGCATCCGAAATGAGGGCGCCGAGCTGCGCCGCCGCTTCGAACAGCTTGGCCGTTTTGTAGTGGATGATCTGCATGTAGCGTGCTTCATCCATCTCTGTCTGTCGCGCGTTCAGCAACTGCAAGACTTCTCCTTCGGCAATCGTGTGGGTCGCGTCAGCCAGAATGTGCATCACGCGCGCGCGCCCGACACTGACCATCATCTGAAACGCGCGCGAATACAGAAAATCGCCCGTCAATACGCTGGCCGCGTTGCCAAAGAGCGCGTTGGCCGTTTTTTTACCGCGTCTGAGATTGGACGCATCGACCACGTCGTCATGTAGCAGCGTAGCGGTATGGATAAATTCGATGACGGCAGCCAGAAGATGGCGTTCCTGGCGTTGCGCGCCGAGCGCGGCGCTCACGAGCAGCAACAACGCCGGCCTAAGCCGTTTGCCGCCCGCGGCAATCAGATATTGGGCGATGGTCCGGATAAGTTCGACTTCAGAATCGAGGTGCTGCCAAATCACGCGGTTGAGCTGAGCAAGCTCGTCGGCAATGGGGGTAAGAAAACCGTAGGAATTGTGCACTTTACAACAGGCGTTTCGCACCGCCGCGCTGGCAAGGCGCGCCGACGCAGACAGTACAGTGAGTATGGCAAGGGGCGCTGCGCCGACCAGCGCGGCTGTGCGAAACGCCTGAGAGGAACGGATTGATGCGCGGAATTATTATAAACGGCCTCTTTGAGAAAGCCGCATCCAGCGCCGCAGCGCGATGAGGCTGCCGATGGCTTCGACGAGTGAAGCGGGAATCCACAGAATCAGGCCGCCGATGCTTTGATCGACCTGCGCAGGCAAACCAAAGGCGCGACCGCACAGATCGAAGATCGGATACAGGTCGCGCTGCGTGAAAGTGATGTAAGCGCCCGCGAGAATCTGCGGCGTCATCGTGAAAAGCGGCGACAGGACGCGCAATCCTGCGCGCAGCCGCGCGGGCGGCGCGGGACGATGATCGAGCAGGATGCCCCAGTACGCTAAACCCGTGACCGCAACGGACCCGTTCATGAACCGGTAAAGCCGCGCGTCGATCATCGATAGAAACTGGATCGATGGCACCAGCCAGATCAGCACAGAGACAAGGAAAATGATCGAGACCAGCGCCGGATGGAGCAAAGCATTGAGTATGGCGCGCAGCGCGGCGGTTTGACGGCAGGCGCGCACGCACATCCGTCCGCGCAGCGGCAGCCCAGCGTGCAGCACGGAGATTGGATAAGAAGCCATCACCAAAAGCGGCGCTAAGTGGTGCAATACGAGATGCTGGCTGCGGTGCGCAAAAAACTCATGCTCGGCGTAATAATCGACGCGTGTTTGCAGCGCCAGATAGAACAGCGCAAAGCCAGACCAGAATGCAATCCTGCGCGCGCGGCTCACCTGTATATGGCAGGCGCCGCGCAGATAGAGCGCGCCGGCGGCAATGAAAATCATCGGTAATACGATGGACGGTTCCCACGGAATCAAGAATTGCAGCAGTGACATGGCGAACATGGAAAAGGTGAATGCAGCCGGGCGCGCCGATGCAAACGCTATAATTGCTGATTCGTCTTAGGCCGTCTCACAATGACCCGATACATCTTTATCACCGGCGGCGTCGTGTCTTCTCTGGGTAAGGGCATTGCTGCCGCCTCTCTCGGCGCGATCCTTGAATCCCGCGGACTGGCCGTCACGCTTCTCAAACTGGACCCTTATATCAATGTCGATCCAGGCACGATGAATCCCTTGCAGCACGGCGAAGTATTCGTGACCGAAGACGGCGCGGAGACGGATCTTGATCTCGGCCATTATGAACGCTTTGTGCAGACCAGAATGCGCCGCGAGAACAATTTCACCGCCGGGCAGATTTACGAGTCTGTATTGCGCAAGGAGCGGCGCGGCGCGTATCTGGGCAAAACCGTCCAGGTGATTCCGCATATTACCCACGAGATTCAAACCTTCATCGAGCGCGGCGTACAGGCGGCGAAGGCGTTGCCTGATATTGCGATTGTTGAAATCGGCGGCACGGTCGGTGATATTGAATCGCTGCCCTTTCTGGAAGCCGCCCGCCAGATGCGTTTACGTCTTGGCCAAAGGCAAGCGTGTTTTGTGCATCTAACATTGGTTCCGTATTTGCCCGCATCTAGCGAACTCAAAACCAAGCCGACCCAGCATAGCGTGCAAAAGCTGCGTGAAATCGGCATTTCTCCGCATGCGCTGCTCTGCCGGGCGGATCGCGATATTCCGGATGAAGAGCGGGCCAAGATTTCCCTGTTTGCCAATGTGCCGCAAGACGCGGTGATTTCAGTGCGCGATGTCGATAATATTTACACGATCCCGCATATGCTGCATGCGCAGGGGCTGGACGATCTTCTCTGCGCTGAACTGGACTTAACGCCGCCGCCCGCGGATTTATCCGTCTGGACGCGGATGGTCGATGCACTTGAACATCCGCGGCGGCGCGCGGTGATTGGCCTAGTCGGGAAATATGTCGATTCAGCCGAATCGTATCAATCGCTGGTTGAAGCGTTAAAACATGCGTCTATCCACACATTGACCCAGGTCGAGATTGAATATATCGATTCAGAGGCGATTGAACAGAACGGTTTGTCCGCGCTAGACGCTCTCGATGCGATTCTCGTCCCAGGCGGATTTGGCGCGCGCGGCGTCGAGGGCAAAATCGCGGCGATTCAATATGCGCGCGAGGCAAAAATCCCTTACTTAGGCATTTGTCTGGGGATGCAGCTTGCGGTCATCGAATTTGCGCGCCATGTCGTTGGACTTGCGCACGCGAACAGTACCGAGTTTGATCCGGCAACGCCCTATCCAGTGGTGGCCTTGATCACAGAATGGTGCGACCGCGCGGGCGCGGTTGAAAAGCGCTCTGCGCATTCCAATCTCGGCGGTACGATGCGGCTGGGCGCGCAGCGCGCGCCGGTCAAAGCCGGTACGCGGGCGGCGCGCATGTATGGCGCGAGCGTGAACGAGCGGCATCGCCATCGCTTTGAGGTGAATGGCCGCTTTGTTCCGCAGCTCGAAGCGCACGGGATGATCATCAGCGCTGCGACGCCTAAAGATCAATTGCCCGAAATGGTGGAATTAACAGAAACCCTGCATCCGTGGTTTATCGGCGTGCAATTTCACCCTGAATTCGCTTCGACGCCGCGCGCGGGCCATCCGCTTTTCAACCGCTTTGTAGAAGCCGCGCTCCAACATCAACGCGCGCGTCAACTGCCTGCGCCCGCGCCTTTAAAGATGTGTCACGGATGAATTTATGCGGATTTGAGGTTGGACTTGACCGGCCTTTCTTTTTGATTGCCGGGCCGTGCGTCATTGAGTCCCGACAAATGGCGCTTGAGATGGCGGGCGCGTTGAAAGACATCTGCGCGGCGCTGGCGATTCCGTTCATTTTCAAAGCCTCATACGACAAGGCGAACCGCAGCTCAAGCCAATCGTTTCGCGGCTGCGGCATTGACGCCGGACTGGAGATTCTCGCGGAAGTGCGCAGCCGCGTCGGTGTACCCGTGCTGACCGATGTGCATACCGAGCAGGATGTGGCGCGCGCCGCCGCAGTCGTCGATGTCTTGCAAACGCCCGCTTTTCTGTGTCGGCAGACGGATTTCATCCAGGCCTGCGCGCGTTCCGGCAAGCCAGTCAACATCAAAAAAGGCCAGTTTCTGTCTCCGTATGAGATGAAAAACGTGATCGATAAAGCGCGCGCGGCGGCGCGCGCGGCGGACTTGGACGAAAACCGTTTCCTCGCGTGCGAGCGCGGCGTATCCTTTGGCTACCACAATCTGGTGTCCGATATGCGCGCGCTGGCCATCATGCGCGGAACGGGCGCGCCGGTGGTGTTCGACGCCACGCATTCGGTGCAATTGCCAGGCGCGCAGGGCGCGGCTTCAGGCGGCCAGCGCGAGTTTGTACCGGTTCTGGCGCGCGCCGCGGTCGCGGCGGGCATCGCCGGACTGTTTATGGAAACGCATCCAGAGCCGTCGAAAGCGTATTCCGACGGCCCGAACGCAGTCCCGCTCGCGCGGATGCGCGAATTGTTAGAGGTGTTGGTCGCGCTGGATGCGGTTGTCAAAAGTCAGATTCTGAACGGATGCTCAAAAGATTTTTTGGAGTGACAAAAATGAGCACGATTGTTGACATCATTGGCCGCGAAGTGCTGGATTCACGCGGCAATCCCACGGTTGAATGCGATGTCTTGCTGGAATCCGGCGCAATGGGGAGAGCTGCGGTGCCGTCGGGCGCATCGACGGGTGCGCGCGAAGCGGTTGAATTGCGCGATGGCGATGCGAGCCGTTATTTGGGCCGCGGCGTATTGAAGGCGGTCGAGCATGTGAATACTGAAATCGCCGAGGCGGTGATGGGACTCGACGCCTGCGAGCAGGCCTTTCTCGATAAAACGCTGCTTGAACTTGACGGAACCGAGGATAAGTCACGGCTCGGCGCAAACGCGCTGCTCGCTGTATCGATGGCGGTCGCGAAGGCGGCGGCCGACGAAGCGGGACTGCCACTGTATCGCTACCTGGGCGGCGCGGGCGCGATGCAAATGCCGGTGCCGATGATGAATCTCATCAACGGCGGCGCGCATGCAAATAACCGGCTGGATTTTCAGGAATTTATGATCGTGCCGGTGGGGCAACCGAGTTTTCGTGAAGCGCTGCGCTGCGGCGCGGAAGTCTTTCATGCGCTGAAGACAATGCTGGCCGATGCTGGAATGCGTACGGCGGTCGGCGACGAAGGCGGATTTGCGCCCGATTTCGGCAGCCATCAAGAATGCTTGACAATCCTCGTGCGCGCCATCGAACAGGCCGGTTATCGCGCGGGCGAAGAGGTATTGTGCGCGCTCGACTGCGCATCGAGCGCGTTTTATCGCGACGGCCGATATCATCTGGCGGGTGAAGGACTGCAATTGAATGCCGCCGAATTGACCGATTATCTGAGCGCGCTGGCCAAACAATTTCCGCTGATATCGATTGAAGACGGCATGGCCGAAAACGATTGGGATGGTTGGGCATTGCTGACCGAAAGGCTCGGCAAACGCCTCCAACTGGTCGGCGATGATGTATTTGTCACGAATACCCGCCTGTTCAAAGAGGGCATTCAACGCGGCATTGCAAATTCGATTTTGATCAAAGCCAACCAGATTGGAACGTTGACGGAGACTTTTGCGGCCATCGAAACGGCCAAGCGCGCCGCTTATACGGCAGTCGTCTCACACCGTTCGGGCGAAACGGAAGACACGACCATTGCCGATATCGCCGTCGGGCTGAACACGGGACAAATCAAAACCGGCGCTTTATCGCGCACCGAGCGCATCGCCAAATACAACCAACTGCTGCGCATTGAAGAGGATTTAGGTGAAATCGCCGCGTATGCGGGTCATTCGGCGTTTTATCACTTGAAAACGTTGCGTTGAGATTCTGTTTTGAATGTTTGCATGCCGCCCCTCACTTTTATCCTGGCAGTTCTGTTAGCGCTTATCCAATATCCGCTCTGGTGGGGGCATGGCGGCTGGCGCTCCGTTCACCGGCTCGAACATCAGTTGACGGGTCAGCAACGTATCAACGCACGGTTAAAACAGCGCAATGAACAGTACGCGGGCGAAGTGCGGGATCTGGAGCAGGGAACGGCGGCAATCGAAGAACGCGCGCGTTATGAACTGGGAATGGTCAAAGAAGGCGAGGTGTTTGTGCAATTTGTTTTTGCCGCAGGCCAGGCCAGAAAAAACCGGGTGACTCCCTGAAGCGGGACAACTCAGCGCCGATTCATTGATACGCTTGCTGGAACTCAACATCCAAGGGTTGCGGGGGTAGGATTTGAACCTACGACCTTCGGGTTATGAGCCCGACGAGCTGCCAGACTGCTCCACCCCGCGTCTGAAGAGGTTGGACTATAGCATATCTGTGTTCTGTTTGAATAGACATTCCGCCCAACATTATTTATGAATATTCATTCGTTGCAGGCAGTGCCCGCGCGTCTTGCGCAGGTGCGCGCTGTCATGGCACGCGAACATCTGGATGCTTATATTGTGCTTTCGTCCGATCCGCATCTGTCCGAATATCCGCCTGCGCGCTGGCAGAGCCGGGCGTTTTTATCCGGCTTTACCGGCTCCGCGGGCACATTGATTGTGACGAATGATTTCGCCGGCGTGTGGGTCGATAGCCGTTATTGGACTCAGGCGGAAACGCAGCTCGCCGGCAGCGGCGCTGCGCGGATGAAAATCACCGCGCAATCCGCGGTTCCATATCTGGACTGGCTGCTGGCGCATATCCCGGCAGGCGGAACAATTGGCGTCGATGGAGGCGTCCTAAGTCTTGCGTGCGCGCATACGCTGCTGGATGCCTGCAACGCGCGCGATATCGCGTTGCGTCCTATTGATCTGCTGGAAATCGACCCAGCGCTGTGGCCGGATCGCCCTCCGCTTCCCATAAATCCCGTGTTTGAGCATACGCTGCCGTATGCCGGCGCGCCGCGCGCGGACAAACTCGCGCGCATCCGTGCGGCGATGCGCGAACACGGCGCTGACTGGCATTTCCTCTCAACGCTGGATGATATTGCCTGGCTGCTCAATATGCGCGGCGCGGATATTCCTTACAACCCGGTCTTCATTGCGCATGCGTTGATTGGCCCGGAATCGGCCACATTATTCGTTGCACCGGGCAAAATGCCCGCGCCATTGGCCGAATCACTGGCTGCGCACGGAGTGCGTCTTGCGCCATATGAACAGGCGGGTGATGCGCTCGCGCGTCTGCCCACAGGCGCAGCCCTGTTATTGGATCCGCGCCGGACCGCCTGGGCATTCGCGCGGCGCATCCCAGAACAGGCGCGCATCATTGAGGCGGTCAATCCGTCCACGCTGGAGAAATCGCGCAAAACGGCGTCTGAAGCGGCGCACATCCGGATGGCAATGGAGCAGGACGGCGCTGCATTATGTGCATTTTTTGCCTGGTTTGAACAGGCGTTGGGCTCGCACATCCTCACCGAGTTGAGCATCGATGAACAATTGACTGCCGCGCGCGCGCGCCAGCCGGATTTTATCAGCCCCAGTTTTGCAACCATTGCCGCGTTTAACGCGAACGGCGCAATGCCGCATTACCAGGCCAGCGCTGCATCGCATGCCAGAATTTGCGGCGACGGTATCTTACTGATCGATTCAGGCGGCCATTATTCAGGCGGGACGACGGATATTACGCGCGTCGCGCCGGTTGGCGCGCCAAGCGCTGCGCAGAAGCGCGATTTCACCCTGGTGTTAAAAGGGGTGATTGCGCTATCAAGGGCGCGTTTTCCAAACCGAATCCGCGCGCCGATGCTCGACGCCCTGGCGCGCGCGCCCCTGTGGGCGGAAGGGATGGATTATGGTCATGGCACGGGTCACGGCGTTGGCTATTGCCTGAACGTACATGAAGGCCCGCAGGCGATTTCCTATCGCGCGGATGCGCGCCCTGAGACGGCGATGGAGGAGGGCATGGTCACGTCGATTGAACCGGGCATTTACCGGCCTGGACAATGGGGGGTGCGGATTGAGAACCTGGTGTTGAATCGCCGTGTTCAAAGCGCGGAAGAAGGGGACAAAGAACGCGTTTTTCTCGAATTTGAGACGCTCACGCTTTGCCCAATCGATACGCGCTGTATTGAACGCGATTTGTTGCGCGCAGATGAAATGGATTGGCTGAATGCGTATCACGCAATGGTGCGCCGCCGGCTCGCGCCGCGGTTATCTGGCGCGGCGCGCGCCTGGCTGGAAGAACGCACGCGCGCGATTTGATATAGCCAAGCGCATTTAATTTGAGACAAGGAAGCAGCCGCGAAGACAGTATACAAATATGGCGAGCTTTGAAGCCACCGTATCAGATTAAATGCGCTTGGCTATAAAAGTCGCCATCATAAAATTTGCAGCAATAAAGGAGACATTGCTCATGTCATTTGCCGTACTGTTTGACACACATAAATTTGTCCATAAGCTCAGAGACGTCGGATTCCTAAGAAACACCCGTTGCAGCTTGTAGAGTAAAGCCGAATTCTGCAGCACGAGGATGTAATTGCTTGAGCACCCGATCACGGTAGCGCTGCTCGTAGTAGTCAGCACCTGGGTCGCGGTAGTCCAGTCCATGGCGCATCGTGTGATAGAATAGGGTCACAATTTTGCGTGCAGTGGCGGTGACGGCCTTGGCCTTTCCAATTCGGGCGGCCAAGCGCCGGTAGAAAGCGCCGAGTGCGGTATGCGTTCGCCCGACGGCCACGGCGGCCCGTCTCAGATGGGCGGTAACGCGATTGATCGTTTTTCTGGTTTTGGCCGATAAAACCTTTCCGCCGCTGATTTTGCAGCCAGGCGAGAGACATCACCAGGAAGCAAAATGTTTGGCGCTGGGCCATCGGCTCAGATCGGTCCCGCATTCCGAGACCAGACGTAGCGCCAGATGGGGGCCGATGCCATGAATTTGAGTGAGATGGGTACCGGTGAGCGGGTAAAGAAGGGGGCGGACCTCAAAATTCACCGGATGAGCAGATCGGCTACGATGACGGAGTGCGGGCAAAGGGCTCATAGGCTCCGGCTTTTCAGCGGTGATGGAGGCCAGCGCCTGCTCAATTTGCGCATCGCATTCCTGGATGCGAGCTTGATAGAACTCATAGAGTTCCAATGCCTGCTTGAGAGCACACACATGTTCCGGCTGATCATTGCCAACCCGGGCGGATTGAACGGTGTGTTCACTCGCTTTACAGCGGTCGTCCCGCATCCTGGCCAGCACTTGCGGGTTCCGCTCTCTGCCTACAATGGCGCGAATCATCCGCATCCCGGTCGCTCCCGTCATGTCGCTGACAACGGGATGCAGTTGCAGATTCATAAACGTCAATGCTTTTTGCATAGGCTGAATATGAGAAGCAGCGTATTCCAGGTGACATTCCCGCAAACGCAGAGAGGCTCGCAATGCCGCGATCTGCCTGCCTGGGCGAAAACTGGCGTGAAGTCACCCACAGGCAGGCAGACGTTGCAGCCACTGTGCATCACTGACATCACTCTTGCGGCCTGGTACGGCACGGGCTTGGCGCGCGTTGGCCAGCACGACCTCCATGCCGTGATCTTCCAGTATCTCGTAGACGGGTACCCAATAAACGCCGGTCGACTCCATAGCCACTGTTTTAACGCCCATTTCCTGGAGCCACCGTGCCATGCGCTGAAGTCACCGGTAAAAGCTTGAAAAGTCTGCACCGGCTCGGCGCATCGTTCCGGATCAACAGCGGCTACGTGAACACGTGCGCCGATGTCGATGGCAGCCGCCCGTTCATTAATCATCGGTCATCCGGATGACTTGCGTTTGGTTTTGGACATAAAGACCTCCTGCGGCGAATCATGAAAGGATAGAAATACGCAGGACGGGGATTCGGATTACGTCACTTTCCTAAACGGGGTCACATAAGCGCCACCACAGCTTGGTCCGCAGCTTCCCCTAGGCCATGTTAAGGAACGGGGTCAAATGCCTCCAAAAGACCGGCGGCCTCAAGTCCATGCGCGCAACTAGACGACTCCTCCCGTGTTTCTACCCATAGGGGGCGGGGCGTAGCCCCGTAGACGGTTTAGGAGGCACAGCACGATGTCAACAAGAAGTCTGTATCGTCGGCACAGTCCGCAGTTCAAGTTGCCACTGTGCGCGGATATTCGGGACGGTAAGATTGGACGGCGTGAAGCCAAGCGTACTTACCCAATTTCAGCCAACCGGATTCAGTTGTGGCTGAGCCAGTATGATCGCGGCGAACTGAATGCTGAAGAAGCGGCGGCTATCACGATTTCAGAATATGAAGCCAAAATCGCGGCGTTGGAGCGCACAGTCGGACAACTCACGATGGAGGTCGGCCTACTTAACCCCCCCGATTGCGACTCGAAACCAGCAGCGAAAACCGCTCTATCGTCAGCGCCCCTGGGTCTTTCCATTCGACGGGGGCAAATGATCCAACTCCCACGGAGCACTTTTTATGATCAAGCCCAGCAGTCAGCATAATTGGCCGACATACTCAAATCTATATTTATAGTCTGTGTTGTCCAGTCTCAGGGATTCGCTCCATTCCTGGCTCACTTTTCGGTGCATTTCAACACATGAGATTCCGATGATCGGCGCGGGCGGGATTTTTCAGCGGACGACGCGCGCGCCAAGCGCGCGGCGGGTAAACGCATGGCGCATCCACTGAGCGCATTTTTCAGTGAGATTGCGACTTTCGCGAGCGCGAAGCGACATAGTGCAAGCCGCTGAAAAATGCGCTAGTCGTCCTGCACAATTTCGATCTCGACCCGCCGGTTCGGTTGCAGGCAGGCGATCAATTCCGCCCGGTTCTTCTGTGCGCATTCGACGAGCGGGTTTTGTTTACCAAAGCCGCGCGCGGCCATCAGCGCGCGCACGCCGCGAGCCGCCAGATAATGCTTCACCGCTTGCGCGCGCCGCTCGGAGAGCCTTAGGTTATACGCCGCGCTACCGAGCCGGTCGGTATAGCCGGTAATCGTCAGTTGCTTCACCGTATCGACCTGTTGCACGTCCTGCGCCAGTTGGTCGAGTTTTTCCCGGCGCTCGCTCGGTGAGGTCGATAAATCGGCTCGGTCAAACGCAAATAAAGCATCGGCGCCCAACACGCGCTTCGCCGGCAGCGCGGGCTTCGGAGCGGGGGCAGGCGCGGGCGGCGGCGGACATGCCTCGGCCGCCGCCTGCGCGGCGCTGGTCCAATCCTCTGCAATCTGGATATACGGATTCGCATGCCGCCAGCCTTGCTGCTTGTATTCATTGCCCGCGTGCACCAATTCGACTTCCGCGCACGCGGTTTTTTGCGCCGCGCACGCAGAGCCAGCATGACGCTTTAGTGCATTTAAGCGCATCCATAAATCGTCGCGTAGTTTCGCCGCGTTATTGACCAGCGGCGTCTGCTCGCCTGGATTGGGCGTCGTATTTGTCTCCAGCGCGCGCACGATTTTCTCTGATTCGCTGAGCGCCGCTTGTGGAAACGCCGAGCGGTCATTGCGCGTATATTCATGAAACGACACATCGAGCCAGCACTGCGCCTTGGACAAGAAATAATCCGAGACCTGAATCCCACGGTCATTGAGCGCCTTAATCCGCTGCTGCACCGCCTGATACGTCTTCTGATCGACTGAGATCGCCGCATCGGTGATGCGCGCCTTCGGTGCATTGAGGGCGGCCGTCTGCGCGGACACGCGATGGGCGATGCTCGCGCCAAGCAAAGCGGCGCACAGAGCCGTATAAGTGCAGATACGAAGAATGGGTTTGGTATTCATAGTCATGGTGTGTGTGAGCGTCAATTGAGAGGGGATAATTCAACACCGTTTATCTTGGCAATGTACGGTTGATCTGCGGATTGCGGCCACTGAACAGATGTTCGTCAAATTTAAAGCGCAGACGCAGATACGGGCCGCGCGCGGTATAGTCCGCCTCGTTCAGATCCGAATGAAAGCCGGCCCAGTTATAGCCCGCGGAAACCCACAGGTTCTGACCGAGTAGCCGGCCCACTTCGACCCCCTGCGCCCATTGTCCTTGGCGGTTCTTGTCCCGCTGATACATCCCCAGCATGCCGACATCCCAGTTCTCGGTGATGTCATACACGATTCGGCCACCCGTCAGCCAGGCGTAATAGCTGTCCTGTTGACCCGTGCGCAGCCGATCCGTCTGGCGTTTGCCCGCTAGCCGAAGCGTCATCCACCACGGTCGGCTGGGGTGATAATCCATGTGCGTCGATAGGATGTGCGCATCCGTCCGAATATTCGCCCGCTCCGCCTGCGCATCATCGCGCTCAAGTTTGTATTCATACATCGCCAGCGCATTCACCCGGTTGTTGTCCACCGGCCGCCATGCGACGCCGATCTGCGCCCGGTTCTGCATCGTGTTTCCCAACGGCTGCGCCTGCGCGTTGTCCTGATTCTGCGTGTAGAGCACGTAATTGCGCGCGAGCAGCGTCCAGTCCCGATCCAGCTTACGCGCAACCGCAACCGTGCTGAGCCATTGATTCTGCCCTTGATTGCCCAACAATGCCGGATTGTCAAATAATCGCCGGAATTCCAGCTTCGTCGATCCTCTCCACAGCGGATTGGCCGCATAATCCAAGCCGCCCGACAGCGCGAGCGCCTTTTGCTGCGGCCCGTTAAACACATGCAGATATTCTGCGCTGGTCGTTGCGCTTATGCCTTCCGCGATATTCCAGGTGTTACGCACCCCTGAGGCCTGCGCCATATCCCGCACGTTCGCCGTCTGGCCCGAGAGCGCATCGCGCAGCCGGTATTCGCTGAAGAGCGCGCCGCCCGGCATATAGGTGTTTTCAATTCCCGCGATCCAACTCGCGCTGCGATCCGCTGGATTGAGCGAATAAATCGACGCCAAACCACTTTGCCTTTCGTACCGCGTATATAAACGCGTGCGCTCGGCGACCTGATACGAGGCCCCGACCCCATAGCGGTGCTGAGTTTCGTTGTGAATGCCTTTTTCCACATCGCCTGAGAGCGTGAACTGATCGCTCACTTTGTATTGCGCGCCGACCCGCACCGTTGTTGCGTTCAGCGCTTTCACATTCGCGACGCCCGCGGTTGAATTTAACGGCGCAAAGGTGTTGATTGTTGCGCCGGTGACTGGATCGATTGAGGTATTGGGGATGCCGTTCCCAAAGAAACCGCCGGTCGGGCTTTGATTCATATTCAGCGGGGCGGTATTCGGCGCAATCCCCGCCGTCGAGGGCATTCCCGCTGTCTCCCGCACCCGCTGCAGCGATACATCCGTGGTAAGCCGCTCTCCGAGCTGAAACGCCACGCCTGCGCGCGCCGCATCACGGCGCGCAGCCGTGGTCCGATCTTCGGTGCGGAGCGCTTCTCCAAACAGCCGGACGCCATCGGCGACTTGAACGCTGCCTTTGACGCCCGCTTCACCGCGTCCGCCACTTAAATCCGCTGCGGTATTGTTAAATCCTGTGTCTGTGCGGCGCCAAAACGCATTTAAGCGCGTCACATCCCCTTGATGCACTAACTCGACGCGCGCGGCGTTACCGCTGGCTTTTTCGGACACTTCCCCGCTTTGGCCGGACGGCGTGGTATATACCTTGCCATCCGCGGTATAGGTGGTTGACGTGGTGCGCGCCACTTCGGCCACTAAGGCCGTTTTTTGGCCCAGCGCAATCACGGTATTCGCGCTATAGAGTTTGTACGGCGACAGCGGATTTTTATCTTCCACCGCCGAGCCGCCGAGGGTCACCGGCCCCAAGGTGAGCTGACCGTCCGCGCCTATCGTCCAGAATTTTTCCCCGCCTTGCTCCACTTCATACGTCACCCGAATCGATTGCGGATCGCCTTCCTCTGTAACGCTCGCAATCGGCCGCGTAAACAGAATCCGCCCTGAAAACGGTTCAAAGCTATAGTCTTCAAACCGGGTCAGCCGAGTAACGCGCTTGACCACGCCGAGCTGATTACGATCCCGCACCAGCAACTCGACTTTTTCAGAGTTCACAATCGCGGTATTGTTCTTCACAGCGAACGGCCCTGAGGTGCCGTTGGCCGGATATTCCTCAATCACTTGCTTTAGATTGTCATAGCTCGCAAAGACATTGCCGAGCGCCGGCCCCCGCTCATAATGCCCGCGCACTCCGGTTGCGCTGCGGTTGTATTGGCCGAACATCCGTTGCCGCACATTCGCCACCGCCCCGCCGCCCGTTCTCTGGCTAAAGCCGTCGCCGGTCGCGAAGTCTCCATACAGCAAATAGCTCTTCTTATGGTCAATCCGCACATATAGACGGTCGCTTGAGCGAGCGTCAAAGCCGCTGACCGAGCTATCGCCGTAGACGGGATAAAACTGCTCAGGGTCAATATCGCGCATCAACCGTGAGCGCGTTTCTTTGTCTGAATCAAAGGCGGCGGTGAGCAGCGTCTGGCCTAAAATTTTCCCTTTTAAGAAAAAGGCCGTGCGCGCCGCGGCATTCGCTTTGCCATGATTAAACTGCCGGCTCCAGCGCTTCAATTCCTGCTCGAACCCATCGTTTGAGCGCGCCGGCGCGAGCGCCGCCGCATTGAGCCGCCGCAGGCTGATCACCCCTTCAATCAAACCCGCCGCGATCATTTCGCGCAATTCCGGTACAAAGCGGATGACCCCTTCGGCCACCGCTGCGCCAGCGCTGACCCGCACTCGCACGTCCTGCGGGTTCATCGGCGCGAGCAGGCGGAAGGTTGCTGTACCTTGATCGACCTGGATTTGCGTACCGGGCGTGACCCGATCCAAATCGCGCTTTTCCGGCCCTAATTCATCGGTCGGCGCGCCATTGACCAGAATCCGGCCGCCGTCCGTCTCCACCGTAACGAAGGCCGGTTGAGTCAGCGGCGCGCCATTTTTATCGAACAGTTTGACCGTCACCTGCACCGGCGATTGGCCGTCTGCAGGTACCTCGTTGCGATCTGTGTCGACCACCACTTTCCCCACGGCGGCGTTCGCCGCATAATCCGCCTCGCCAATTTGACGCTTCAATACCGCCGGATTCGGCGCATATGGATCCAGCAGAGGCCAGCCTATCCGTGATTGCGCTGCGCCGAAAGCGGGATACGCGGCCGCCAGCGCGAATACCACCGGTTTAATTTGCATCAGAGCCTCCTGAGGATTCGCGCGGCGCGTCCTGGCGCGGTTTCACCATCGGTTGATTCGCACGGTCCGTGCCCTGGCGCGGAGTATCTGGCGCCTTGCCTTCAAATTTCAGCCCTGGCCCGGCCGCTTCGCCAGTCGCTTCGTTTTCCACGCTGCGCACTTCGCCTTGCGCTCGCCGCGCCTTGACCTGCTCCAGCACCCGGTTTGAACACGACCCTTCCGCAAAATCCGCGCGAATCAACTCGCCCTTCTTCACATCGAGGAACAGACTGTTCGCATCGCCCAGATTGCGGTTAGACGTGGTCGTCAACCGGCTGCCGCGCGGCAGCGTGATTGGATCGATCTTAATCACATGGCTCTTTGCGCTTAAGCCGCAGTAACTGTATTTGCCCTCCGCGTCGGTGATGAAATAGGCGCCGTCTTCCAGATACAGGCGCACGCCCGGGATACCCAGTTCTTCCGCATCCTGAATATGGTTGTGGTTACAGTCGACAAATACTTTACCGACCACGCACGCTTCCTCAGTAAACACGCCGCCGCGTACCTTCACCTGTGCGCTTGTCTCATTTGAAGGTTCGCCATAGGGCGGTCGCGCCTGCGCGCGGTTAGTGCCATCTCCCTGTTGCGCGCCGACCCCAATCCGCACGCGATAGCTGTAGCGCACCGCCGCTTGCGCAGGAATAGGTGGCAGCTGGAACCTCAGTTGTGGACCCGGTTTACCCTCCGGCTCCGTCATTGGCGTGTGGTTCATTAGCGCGCTGCCCTCGATATACCGAAAACCCGCCGGCAATTGATCGACGACCCGAACGCCCTCGACCGCGCCATGACCCAAGTTCTTCACTTCAATGGTGTACTGCACCGCATCGCCAATCTCGGCCACGCTTTTGTTCGCTGTTTTGATCGCGAGCAGCTTCGGCGCCTGCACCTCGGTTGTTGTCTCGCATTCATTAGGCGCACAGGAGGCGTTGCCGCCGGGCCCGATTGGATCACTCGGGCCGCCCGGGCCACCGGGCACGACGAGGTTTTTCAATGTGCCCGCCTGTTGCGCGCGGGCAGCAATCTCGATTTTCGCTTCACCGCCCGCCGCCAGACCCGCCGGCACTGTGCATACCAAGGTGCGGCCTTGGAGCGGCGCACACGTCGTCGGTGCGATTGGTTTGACCTCAATCTCCGAGAGATGTTCCGGTAAGGTATCGGTGAGCGTGATGGCCTGCGTCGTCGCGCCGTTGCCTTCATTCTTCGTGCTCAGCGTCCAGACTACCGACTCTCCAATTTGCATTTGCGCCGGGTGCGCCGTTTTACGCACCTGCACCTTCGGACCGGTCACGTCGATCTCGACGGTGACCGGCGGATTCGTCGGCTCGCCCCCGATCACCGCGTTCTTGTACTTCCCCGCCTGGGTTGGTTTCGCGCTGACCTCAATCGTGGTTTCGGCCCCCGCCGCAAAGCCCGCCGGCACGGAACACGTGAGCGTGCGGCCTTGAAGCGGCGCGCATGTGGTCGGCGCCGCTGGCTTCACCTCCACATCGCTCAAATGCTCCGGCAAGGTATCGGTTAACGGGTAGGCGTGGACGGTCGCGCCGTCGCCGCTGTTCTTCACGGTAATCGTCCAGCGGATCGGCTCGCCGATATTCACTTGTTTTTGTTGCGCGGTTTTGAAGAGCTGGATGTCCGAACGCGCCACCTGTGTCGTCGTCTCACATTGCCCCTGCGGACATTCCGGTTTATCCGGTCCCTCAGGCACTACCGCGTTCACATACTGCCCGGCCTGCGTCGCGGTGCCGCGGATTTCTACTTTCGCCTCGCTCCCCGCCGCGAAGCCCGCGGGCACCGCGCACTTCAGCTCACGTCCCTGCACCGCTGCGCAGGTCGCCGGCGCGCTCGGCTCGACCACAATATCGGTCAGATGCTCCGGCAAGGTATCGGTTAAGGTGACTGCCCCCGTCGTCGGCCCATCTCCCTCATTCTTGACCGTTAGCGTCCAGCGGATCGTCTCGCCCACATGGACCTGAGGCCGATCCACCGCCTTATGCACCGTCACCTTCGGCGCCGTGACCTGCGTGGTTGTTGTGCAGCCGTTGTTATCCGGGCATTTCGGCCCATCTTCTCCCGCCGGTGTCACCACATTGGTCGCTTGGCCAGCTGCCGTGACCTGCGCTGAAATAATGATTTTCAACTCGGCATTCACCCCCAGACGACCCGCCGCAATCGTGCACACGGGTTGGCTGCCTGGCGTCCATTGGTCCACCGGCGGGCAGTTCACTCCGTCATCCGGGGTCACTGCCTTCACCTGCACATTCGACGGCAGCGTATCGCTCAGACGGATTTCGCCCTTATTCGGGATATTGCCGATATTCCTGGCCGACATCGTCCAGTTCAACGTCTCGCCAATATTGACCTTGTCCTTGTCCGCCGTCTTCGTTACCTCAATCTGCGCCGCCAACTTCGGCATCGTGTTCGTAAACGTGCAGAAGATCTCGCCAAATTTAGTTGGATCAAAGCGCAGCGTCGCCGATGTCACCGGCGCATTCGTCGGGAGCCCGGTATGGATGGGTTGATTGTTCTCATCCGTGGACGACGTGCACGTCAAGGTACTCGGCGCATACCCCTCCAGCGGCGTTCTGCTCCCCGGCGCCATCTGCTCCGACACCACCACCGTATCCGCATGAGAGATCGCCTTCGCTTGCAGCACATTGCCCTGTGCATCTTTTTGTTCGCCTAATTCAGCGCCGGTCGTTGTCGCGCTACCCCGCTTATCGAACTGATTACCATTCGCGTTGGTAATGCTCAGCGTAAACTGGTCAGACGGTGCGATCCGTCCCACCCCTGTGTTATTCGGATCGAGAACGGTTTTCTTCACTTCTACGCCAGTCATTCCCAGCGCAAATGCGATGCCCTCTATACCGCCGCCGACCAAAACCGCTTCTACCTCTGACGGGGTAGAGGTTGTGACTACAGGCGCTGCCATACCAATACCAACACACCCAGAATTCCATTTGAGGCTTTTTTCTCCTTCTGGCTTAGAAAGAACAATACAATCAGGCCTATTGCTTTGATCGGGAATGAACTCAAGTACCTGCCAGACTCCCCCATTGGTCTTCACCGTAATACTTTCTATAGGGCCAGTGGACTCTCCATCGATCGCCACGAAATGGAAATTCGGCACGGGGTTGTTCAAGCGGTCAGTCACCCGAATGTCGCTGAATTTCAAAGTCGATGTCGTCTTGTGTTCGACAGTGTATAGAACAGGCTTGCCACCGATGCCTTTATAGCCCATATTGCCCAGCGGTGCCCCTCCAAAAGTTGGCACTGTCGCCGCCCGTAATGGGCGGCCCTCCCTTTTCAACGTAAACGATAAATTGCCTCCAGTCTCTAGCTCGAAGCTGAATTGCTGCCCTGCTGCGGAGCTGGCCTGCTGATCGTCATAGCCGGTCATATCAAAGAAGCACAGCGAATCTAAATATTTGCCTTGATATTGAGCGTTCTGGTTTTGCGCCGGGTCGGCCAAATAGCAACTTGCCGCCTGAGTCCATCCGCTTCCGCTATACAGAAGAAGGAGCGCGCCAAGCAGCAGCGCTTGCGCGATGCCCCGTGCATGGGCGCGTGCGCTTTTGATCGTATTCATCGTATTCATCAATAAAACCATTTCTTGTATGGATATTCTTTAGATTTTTAATCAAAACAGAAATAAAAACTGAAGCACACTTTAAACAATCGATCTTTCGATGGAAATAGATCAAATACCTGAGATATAGACTGGACTTATGTTGCTTTTACCCTGCCAAGACTTGTTTGCGTGTGCGCTTACGCGACAGGTTCGGGCCTGGATTTATGGGCATCATCGGATATCTCTGCAATAGAGGAATCCTCTCAAGCATACAGCCCACGCTTTATGCAGTCCTTTCCTAAGTGTAGTACTGTCAGATCAAGTCTTGGCTCATACATTTTTTATATATCCTCTTCCAATCCCTTGCCTTTGATCAATGCTGGCCAACGATACCTTTCTACGCGCGCTTGCGCGCGAGCCGACCGATTACACCCCCGTCTGGATCATGCGTCAGGCGGGCCGATATCTTCCCGAATACAACAAGACACGCGCGCGCGCCGGCAGTTTTCTGGCATTGGCGCAAAATCCGGATGATGCAACCGAGGTCACGCTTCAGCCGCTGGCGCGTTTTCCGCTCGATGCCGCGATTCTTTTTTCCGATATTCTGACCATACCGGATGCAATGGGTCTGGGCCTCGCGTTTGAAGCCGGCCGCGGCCCGCGCCTTGCGCATCCAGTACGCGAGGAAGCGGATATCGCGCGCCTTCAGGCGCCCTCCATTGATCTGGCGTTGCGTTATGTGACCGATGCAATCCGCCAAATACGGTATGCGCTGAGGAATGCCAATGGCATCCAGCGCGTGCCGTTGATCGGCTTTTCTGGCAGCCCGTGGACATTGGCGTGCTATATGGTCGAAGGCGGACCTTGCGATGACTTTCGCCGGATTAAGTCGATGCTCTACGCGCGCCCGGATTTAATACAGCGGATTCTCGACATCAATACGCGCGCTGTCGTGGACTACCTGAACGCACAGATTGGCGCCGGCGTGAACGCACTGATGATTTTCGATACCTGGGGCGGCGCGCTGGCGCATCGCGCATTTCAACACTTCTCGCTGGCCTCCATTGCGCGCGTGATTGCGCAGTTGCGTCAATCCCGCGCCGCTGAACAGATTCCGGTGATTGTGTTTACCAAAGGCGGCGGCCTCTGGCTTGAAGCGCTCGCGGCGAGCGGCGCCGATGCGCTTGGCCTCGACTGGACGGTCGACCTTGCTTCCGCCCGGCAACGCGCCGGCAAACGGGTGGCATTGCAAGGCAATCTCGACCCGGCGGTTTTATTGGCGCCGCCCGATATCATTCGCGCCGAGGTGCGCGCGGCGCTGGATGCCTATGGCCCATATCCAGGCCATATTTTCAATCTGGGACATGGCATTCTGCCGTGCACCCCGCCGCGCCATGTCGCTGCAATGGTTGAGGAGGTGCACGCCTACAGCCGCGCTTTACATCAAAAGGCATCCAAAAAGCCAGACTTATGCACATTTTCCAGGACCGGCCTTACAAATCAGGTGCAGCCCTCAGAAGCGCCTGGCTAAAAGCGCATAGATGATGTAACCCATTGATTTTTATACAAATGATGAATCTGCCTAGAATCTGGGCAAAGCCAGGCGGCGGCCTGTATCTTGGCCTTCCGGGAGATTCCAGCGCGGGTTTTCAACAGAGTTATCCACAGAATATGTGGAAAGTCCAGAAAAGTGTTGATAAATCTGCACGTTAGAAAAATATTCAATGTTTCACTTTAACTCCTATGGACAGGCATGAAGAATGGATTGTCCGCGTTGCGCTGGATCAGCCTACCCCAACCCTGTTTGAGTACCGTTATGCAACTGCGCACAAACCGCAGGCCGGTCAACTGGCGCATGTGCCATTTGGCCGGCGCATGGAGACCGGCCTGATTTGGGGCATTGTGTCACAAAGCGCGCTGCCTTTGGCCCGCCTGCGCGAGGTTGAAGCCATTTGGCATGTATGCCCTCCTTTGTCGGCGAAATGGCGCGCGTTATTGCAGTTCGCCGCTGACTATTACCAGCGCGGACTGGGTGAGATCGCCCTGCCCGCCCTTCCGGGCGCGCTGCGCGATACGCGTCGCTGGCCGCGTTTGAGCGCGCATCTGCACAATGCGCAGCAGGCGCAACCGGCAAGCGCCGCAGTGTCAGGATCAGAAATCCACATCGCCGCGCCCGCGCTCACTTCCGGACAGGCGCAGGCGCTGCAGCAACTCAATACGGCACGCGGGTTTGCGCCTTTTCTGTTGCATGGCGTGACCGGCAGCGGCAAAACCGAGGTCTATCTGCGCCTGCTCACCGCTTTATTCGCCCGCACTCCGGATGCACAGGCATTGGTGCTTGTACCTGAAATCAATCTCACGCCACAGATTGAGGCCATCCTCCGCGCCCGTATTCAAAGTGCGTCAGACGCGGCGATCATCACATTGCATAGCGGTTTGAGCGAGGGGGCACGGGCGCGGCGCTGGCTCGCCGCGCATTGCGGGCATGCGCGCATTGTGATTGGCACGCGGTTAGCGGTGCTGGCATCGCTGCCGCGCCTGGCGTTGATCATTGTCGACGAAGAACACGATGCCGCCTACAAACAGCAGGAAGGATTGCGCTATTCAGCGCGCGATCTGGCCGTCTGGCGCGCCAGGCAACTGGACATTCCCGTGGTGCTCGGCTCCGCAACGCCCGCGCTGGAAACATGGCGCCATGCCGAACAGGGCCGTTATGCCCGGCTGAGCCTGCCGCGCCGCGCGCATTTTGAGGCCGCGCTCCCGGCGGTGCATTTAATCCATACGGGAGACGCCCGGCAGCGCAGCGCACAGAACGCCTTGCCAGACATTTCGGCGCCGCTGCTTGAGGCGCTGCGCGCGCGCCTGGAACGCAAGGAGCAAAGTCTGATTTTTTTGAACCGGCGCGGCTATGCGCCGGTGTTGGCGTGCGATGCGTGCGGATGGCTCGCCGGATGCGCGCGGTGCAGCGTCTATGCCGTATTGCACAAAGCGGAGCG
The DNA here is from genome assembly GCF_000227585.1 of Candidatus Glomeribacter gigasporarum BEG34. GTDB lineage: Bacteria > Pseudomonadota > Gammaproteobacteria > Burkholderiales > Burkholderiaceae > Glomeribacter > Glomeribacter gigasporarum_B. The sequence goes on from NZ_CAFB01000040.1 coordinate 44,757, forward strand.
GGCGCTGCGCTGCCATCATTGCGGCCTTCAAACATCTGTTCCGCGCGCCTGTCCGGTGTGCGGCAATATCGATCTAGCCCCGCTTGGACGCGGCACGCAGCGCATTGAAGAAAGCCTCCTGCCGGCCTTCCCCGGCGCGCGGATTGCGCGTTTGGACGCCGATAGCGCACGCCGTAAAGGGTGCGCGCAAATGCTCTTTGACAGGATGCACGCGGGCGATGTGGATATTCTGATCGGCACGCAAATGATCGCGAAAGGGCACGATTTCCAGCGCGTAACGCTCGTCGGCATCCTGAATAGCGACGCCGCCCTGTTTTCTCATGATTTTCGCGCCGGCGAGCGGCTTTTTGCCCAACTGATGCAGGCCGGAGGGCGTGCGGGACGCGCCGGCTGCGGGGAAGTGCTGATTCAGACGCGCTACCCGCATCATCCGCTGTATCAGGCGCTGAGGCGTCACGATTACGCTGGCTTTGCGGCGGCGGCACTGGCGGAGCGCCGCCAGGCGCGCCTGCCGCCTTTTATCTATCAGGCATTGCTGCGCGCCGAGGCGCACACCCTGGAAGCGGCGCTTGATTTTCTCAGCCGCGCAGCCGCCGCGCTTGACCGACAGCCCGAAGCCGTCGCAGTGACGCGCTATGATCCTGTACCCATGAATATTGTGAAAATCAGGCGCCTCCATCGGGCGCAGTTTCTGCTTGAGTCCGCTTCGCGCGCCGCGCTGCAACGAACGCTGAGCGCATGGCGGCCCGATCTGCGCGCGTTGAAAGTCAGGGGTATAGTGCGCTGGATGATTGAGGTTGATCCTCTGGATATTTAGCGCATTTTTCAGCGGCTTGCACGGCGTCGCTTCGCCGTTCCGTGTATTCGGGCTCGCTGCGGGGTCGCCTCCATCGCTTCGCGACGGAGCCTGCTCCGCCCGCATCAAGCCCTATACTGTCTTCGCGCTCAACTCCTTGTGCAATCTCACTGAAAAATGCGCTAAGCAGTTTCTTAAAACTGCTTGCTTTTTCCTTTTTATGCTCGACGCCCGCGCCCGCCATCTGCTTAAAACGCTGATTGAACGCTATATTGCCGAAGGTCAGCCGGTCGGTTCGCGCACCCTATCGAAAGACTCCGAACTTGAACTGAGCCCGGCGACGATTCGCAATGTCATGGCGGACCTCGAAGACGCCGGTTTTGTATCAAGCCCGCACGCATCCGCGGGCCGGGTGCCGACGCCGCGCGCATACCGGCTGTTCGTCGATACGATGTTGACGGCGCAGCCGCTGCCGGAGGATGCGCAGATTGAATTGCATGTGCGCGCCCAATTGCAACCCGATGAACCCGTGAAGCTGACCAGCGCCGCCGCGGGCGCGCTTTCGGATTTATCGCAGTTCGTCGGCATCGTATTGACGCCGCGCCGCAGCCATGTATTTCATCAGATCGAATTTATGCGCCTGTCCGAGAAGCGCATTCTGCTGGTCATCGTCACGCCGGAGGGCGATGTGCAAAACCGGATCATGGCGACCCAGAAAGCCTATTCGCCCGCGCAACTGACTGAAGCGTCGAACTACATTAACGCACACTATGCGGGCCTGAGCTTTGACGCCGCGCGCCAGCGTTTGCGCGAAGAACTGGACGCGCTGCGCGACGATATGACACAACTGATGCAGGCGGCGATTGCGGCGGGCACGGACGAGTCCAACGGCAGAGAAGCGGTGCTCGTCTCCGGCAAGCGCCATCTGCTCGAAATTGCCGATCTTTCCTCTGATATGAACCGTCTGCGCCAACTGTTCGATGTATTTGACCAGAAAACCAGTCTGCTCCGACTGCTCGATGTCTCCAGCCATGCGCAAGGGGTGCAGATTTTTATCGGCGGCGAATCGGAGCGGATTCCGCTGGAACAGATGAGTGCGGTAATCTCCCCGTATCAGGCGGGCGGCCAAGTTGTCGGCGCCTTAGGCGTGATCGGCCCAACGCGGATGGCGTACCAGCGCGTGATTCAGATTGTCGATATTACGGCGAAGTTGTTGTCGAAAGCCTTAAGCCAGAATGAACTTTAGACTTTCAGATAATGCGCCCGCCGCCCCAGCCAACGGTCCAACTGCTGCTCAGCCTGCTCTGGCCAGGCGTGCAGCAGACGCTCCGCAGCGCGGCGCGCCGGTTGAATCAGACAGGCATCGCGCCGGATGTCCGCAAAACGCAACATCGCAGCGCCGGATTGCCGCGCGCCCAGAAATTCGCCGGGGCCGCGGATTTCAAGGTCGCGCTGCGCAATTTCAAATCCATCCTGAATTTCGCGCATCGTGCGCAGCCGCGCATACGCGGCGCGCGATAGCGGCGGCGCGTAGAGCAGCAGGCACACCGAGGTTTGATGACCGCGCCCGACCCGTCCGCGCAGCTGGTGCAACTGTGCCAGACCGAAACGCTCTGCATGTTCGATGATCATCAATGAAGCATTGGGAACATCCACGCCGACCTCGATCACCGTCGTCGCCACCAACAGCTGAATTTCATTGCGCATGAACTGTTCCATCACGATGGTTTTTTCAGCCGGTTTGAGCCGGCCGTGGATCAGGCCAATGCGCAATTTGGGCAAGGCGGCGCAGAGCGCTGCGAAGGTGTCGAGCGCGGTTTGTAACTGCAGGGCTTCGCTTTCCTCGATCAATGGGCAGACCCAGTAGATCTGGCGGCGGGCGCGCGCTGCCGCGCGAATCCGTGCAATGACCTCATCGCGCCGCGCGTGCGAAATCAGACGGGTCAGCACTAGCGTGCGTCCGGGCGGCAATTCGTCGAGCGCGGAAATATCCAGGTCGGCGTAATAACTCATCGCAAGCGAGCGCGGAATGGGCGTAGCGCTCATCATCAATTGATGCGGCTGCTCATTGGAGACTTTGCCACCGCGTTGCGCCTTGGCGCGAAGCGCGAGCCGCTGTTCAACGCCAAAGCGATGCTGTTCATCGATAATGGCTAGCCCAAGCTGCATAAATTCGACCGCGCTTTGAATCATCGCATGCGTGCCAATCACGAATCGCGCAGCGCCGGTTGCGATGGCGCGCAGCGCGGCGCGCTTTTCACTGTCTTTCAGACGGCCCGCCAGCCAGACGGGCGGCGCGCCGCAGGGTTCAAACCAGCCGCGTAACTGGCGTAAATGCTGTTCAGCGAGCAGTTCGGTCGGCGCCATCAACGCGACCTGATAGCCCGCCTCAATCGCCTGCGCGGCGGCAAGCGCGGCAATCACCGTTTTGCCGCTGCCGACATCGCCCTGTAACAGCCGCTGCATCGGATACGGCGCGGCCAGATCGGCGCTGATTTCATCCCGGACGCGCTGCTGCGCGCGCGTCAGCGCAAACGGCAAGGCGCGCTCAATGCGGCTGGACAGCGTATCTGCGTGCGTCGCGCGCGGCATGCGCGGCGCGCGGATTTGACGGCGCGCGAGATGCGCGCGTTTCAGCGACAACTGCTGCGCCAGCAGCTCCTCAAATTTGATGCGCAGCCACGCGGGATGGGTGCGCTCAGCCAATGCCCCGGTATCCGCGTTTGCGTCCGGACGATGCAGGAATGCCACCGCGTCTGCCAGTGATGGCAGGCGCAGCGGGACAATGATTTCGGCTTGCAGGGTCTCGGGCAGAATTTCCGGCAGAGGCGTATCGGCCAGCGCCTGGTCAATCGCGCGGCGCAGCCATGCCTGACCCACGCCCTGACTGGCTGGATACACAGGCGTCAGCGTGTTCGGCAATGGGGTATTTTCCGTGATGATGCGCATCGTCGGATGAACCATCTCCGGCCCGGAGAAAGCCTTGCGGATTTCGCCGAGCGCGCGCAGACGCACGCCCGCCTCGAACTGTTTGACCTGAGCGCTGTAGAAATGAAAAAACCGCAGTTGCGCCGTATCGCCGCGCCGGTCGACGAGCGTTAAACACCATTGACGGCGCGGTTTCAGCGTGATTTCACTCGCCGAAACAATACCTTCGATCTGTGCAGCAATCCCCGGCTGCGCAGCGCGGATGGGCGTGAGCGCGGTCTCGTCTTCATAACGGAGCGGCAAATGCAGAACAAAATCAAACGCGCGCGCCAACCCAAGCTTTGCGAGTCTGGCCGCCGATGGCGCGGTTTTGTTGCGGATGGGAAATGACCGTGAATTCTGAACAGCGGGCGCGCGCCCATCATGCGATACTGGACAGGTGAACTGGTCCGTTCGGTTCATTATTTTCCGCTGCCTGATGCGCTTCGCTGGCTGCCATTGACATGCCAATGCCGATATACCCGCCATCACCTTTAAAAGTATAAAGCGGGCGTCCCATCTCTTCCATGAAGCCCCGATAAGCGGAGTTATTTTTAAATTTCCTGATCGGCTGCCGGTAAGCGCCTGTTCACGACCTTTTGACGAGCAGAATGAAGAGATGAGCAGGCATCGCTACCCGAACGATATCAGTCGCCGCCAGTCTGAATAGATCAGGCGGTTATATGTCGTCCTTTCCATTGGAATCAACATTCAATGTTTGAGCGATATGATCGCAAACATGCGATTATGAGTTGATCGGAATGTCAGATGAAGGCCTTTGCCTTTACATGTGGGGAGCCGGAAAGAGGATTTGAACCCCCGACCTTCGCATTACGAATGCGCTGCTCTACCGACTGAGCTATTCCGGCAAAGACTCAAATTATACGACGGTCTGTTTCTGTTCAATCAGAGCGCGTCTTCATCCATTAGCGCTCCAGCAAATCCAGCTTGTCTTCAACGTCTTTCCATTCATCCGCATCAGGCAGTGGGCCTTTGCTTTTTGTGATGCTGGGCCAGCGTTTCGATAGTTCAAGATTAAGTTTAATAAAGTGCCGCTGGTTGCCTGGCACGTCTTCCTCCGCATAAATAGCGTTGACCGGACATTCAGCGACACAGACTGCACAGTCGATGCACTCATCCGGATCAATTGCGAGGAAATTTGGCCCCTCGCGGAAACAGTCCACCGGACATACATCCACGCAATCGGTATAACGGCATTTAATACAACGCTGTGTCACAACGTGCGTCATTCGCGCTCCTGAATGCTGGCAAGGCTTGGCGGTCGGTATGGCGTCCGCTTTCTATTCCGAAAGCATGATTGTATCTTGGCATTGACGTTCCACCCGTAGCGCCTTCCGTCACTTACAATTCAATGGTGCACAAGTGCTACCATATCTGCTTCTTTTATGGAGTGTTGATTGCATGCGTATTCTCATTTGGCTGATTCGCATTGTCCTCTTTGCCCTCTTTTTAATTCTGGCCGTTGCCAATACGCAGGATGCAACGCTCAATTTCACTGCAGGCATGGCGTGGGAGGCGCCACTCATCCTGATTGGATTTGCATTTTTCGCGGCCGGATTGCTGGCCGGGTTGTTGTTGACGTTGCCCACGAGTATACGGCGACGATTTGAGATCGCGCGCCTTAAACGCGAACTCGCAGTAGCTCAGCAAGCGCGCGATAAAGATGAGCTGCCTCCGCCTCCGCCCTTTATCTAGAGCATTTTTCACTGATGTTCCCGATGTCGCTTCTCTGCTTTCCGTTATTTGGGCTCGCTGCGGGGTTGCCTCCATCGTTTCGCGATGGAGCCTGCTCCGCCCGCATCAAGCCCTATTCTGTCTTCGTGCTTGCGAAAGTGCAATCTCGCTGAAAAATACTCTAAATCAATATTTCCATACCGTTCACAACGCCTGCCTGTCTATGGAGCTTGATTTCTGGTGGCTGCTCGCGATTCCGGCGATATTCGGGCTTGGCTGGATTTCAGCGCGCCTCGATCTGAAGCATTTGCTCGCAGAAAATTCAGCTCTGCCGCGCTCCTATTTTCGCGGCCTGAATTTTCTGCTACGTGAGCAGCACGATCAAGCCATCGATGCTTTTATTGAAGTCGCCAAACTCGACCCTGAAACCACCGAACTTCATTTCGCGCTTGGTAACCTGTTCCGCCGCCGTGGCGAGACCGGGCGCGCGATCCGCGTTCATCAAAATCTGCTCAGCCGCGCTGACCTGCCTCTGGCCGAGCGGGATCACGCGCTTTATGAATTGGGACAGGATTTCCTGAAGGCAGGGTTTCTGGATCGTGCCGAAGAAGCGCTGACGCGTCTGGAGTCTGGCACTTATGCGGCGGATGCGCAACGCAGTCTGCTGACAATTTATACCATTGAGAAAGACTGGCCGCGCGCCATTGATCTGGCCCGGCAACTCAGCCGGCACAACGCAGCGGACTACCATAAGGACATTGCGCATTTTTACTGCGAACAGGCTGAGGAAGCATTGCAGCATCAGCGCGTCCCGGAGGCGCGCGCGGCCCTTAAGCATGCGCTCGCGGCCAACCTGGCGAATGTTCGCGCCACGCTGTTATTGGGCGATGCAGCATTTGCCGATGGCGAGCCATCCGCGGCGATCAACATTTGGACGCGCATTGAACAGCAGAATCCCGCCTGTTTACCGCTGATCGCGCAGCGTTTGATACATGCGCATCAGAAACTCGGACGCGGCGCGCAAGCAGCGCGACTATTGATCAGCTACATAGACCGTTGCGCGTCTGACGAGCTTATCGATGTTGCGTTTCCCTTCATCGCTGAACAATGCGGCGCCGATATCATCCATACGCTTGCGCGCGCGCAGATGCAAAAATCGCCAACGCTCGTGAGCATGGCGCATCTGCTCAACGTGCAACGTACGATTGCAGACGCGCCGATGCGCAGCGAACTGGACGCGATGCACGCGATGCTCGCCGCGCATCTCAAAAATGTGCCGCGTTACACCTGCTGCGAATGCGGTTTCCGGGCGCGGCTTTTTTATTGGCAATGTCCTGGATGCAATGGATGGGAAACGTATTTGCCGCATTGCGCTTAACAAGCCTTCCCTAAGCCCCGATTGCGCGTCATTGAAGACCGCATCTTTGCTCTGTACTTCGAAGCGCCTGCGGCATGTGGATGAGCGCGAATCGCTATACTATTGATCAATGCTTCTCCTATCTGCATCTTGATGTAGATGCTTGAGCAAGCTCTCCCATACGCCCGATTTACACTTGTCATTCATCATCCAAAATCTTCTTTTTTCTTAAAATTTATTTGAGAACACGGCCCAGGAAGATCCAATGCAATGGATTAAAACCGAACGGAATCAATTAATACCACCGCTGCAGATGGTCAGCGGTATTGTCGAACGTTGTCATACGATGCCGATTCTTGCCCATGTAATGATCACCAAAAACGGCTCGGAACTGGCTTTTCTTGCGACCGATCTGGATGTGCAGATCACCGCCCGCGCCGATATTGGCAGCGGGCCGGAATCTGCCGCAACCACTGTGGCGGCGCGCAAACTGCTGGATATTCTGCGCGCCGTGCCGGCGGGCGAAGTCCAGATCTCCGTGGCTGATCAACGCTTGACGATTCAGGCGGGCAAAAGCCGCTTTGCGCTGCAAACCCTGGATGCGGGCGATTTTCCCACCGTAGCGCAGGCTCAAACCTTTGATTTAAGCGTGCAGATCACGCAAAAGGCATTTAAAGCCCTGCTGGGCTGCACCCATTTTGCGATGGCGCAGCAGGATATCCGTTATTATCTGCATGCAATGTTGCTGGCGGTCGAAGGCGGCGTCTTAAGCGCGGTGGCGACCGACGGCCATCGTCTTGCCTTTGCTTCGACCGCGGTTGAAGGCGCGTTTGAGCGCCGCGAATGGATTATTCCGCGCAGGACGGTGCTGGAACTGCAGCGTTTACTGGAGGAGAGCGACGCGCCGGTCAAAATGGATGTGGCGCCGAATCAGGTGAAATTCAGCTTTGCTCAGGTCGAATTCATTTCAAAACGGATCGATGCCAGGTTTCCCGATTTCCAGCGCGTGATTCCCCAGGGCTACACCCGCGCCTTCAACATTGGACATGCAGCGTTTCAGCAGGCGCTTGCGCGCGCCGCCATTCTGACCTCCGATAAATTCAAGGGCGTGCGCTGCCTGATTGCGCCCGGACAACTGAAGATCATTTCGAACAATGCGGAGAATGAGGAAGCGCAGGAAGAACTCGACATCGATTACGCCGGCGAATCGGCGGATATCGGTCTAAACGTCAGTTATCTGCTGGACGTACTGACGCATGTCAAAGCGGAAACAGTGCGGTTCAGCTTTGCCGACGCCAGCGCGAGCGTGTTGCTTACCCTCACGGACAATGAAAATTTCAAATACGTGGTCATGCCGATGCGTATTTAGGCAAATCAAATGACGCCTCTCAAAAAACAGCCAGACCCTTCCTACAGCGCCGCCTCCATTCAGATTCTTGAGGGTCTGGAGGCCGTGCGCAAGCGCCCCGGCATGTATATTGGCGATACCTCGGACGGCACCGGCCTGCACCATCTGGTGTTTGAAGTGCTGGACAATGCCATCGACGAAGCGCTGGCCGGTTATTGCGATGATATCCAGCTCACAATTCACGCGGATAACGCCGTCTCGGTGCTCGACAATGGCCGCGGCATTCCAACCGATGTCAAGCTCGACGATAAGCACGAGCCGAGGCGCAGCGCGGCTGAGATTGTGATGACCGAGCTGCATGCGGGCGGCAAATTTGACCAGAACAGCTATAAAGTCTCCGGCGGCCTGCATGGCGTGGGCGTCTCATGCGTGAACGCTTTATCGCAATGGTTGCGTTTGACGGTGCGACGCAACGGCAGGAAGCATTTTATGGAGTTTCACCGCGGCATTGCGCAAAACCGCGTCACCGAAATGGCGGATGGCATCCCGGTCTCTCCGATGGCGGTCGTTGGAACCGCCGAGCATAGCGGCACCGAAGTGCATTTCCTGCCGGATGCGCAGATTTTCGGCAAGGTGGAATTTCACTACGACATTCTCGCCAAACGGATGCGCGAGCTGTCCTTTCTGAACCACGGCGTGCGCATCCGGTTCACCGATGTGCGCAGCGGCAAAACGGAGGCATTTGCATTCGCCGGCGGCGTCAAAGGCTTTGTGGAATATATCAATAAAAGCAAGCAAGTCCTGCATCCCACTATTTTCCATGCGTCTGGCGAGAAGGACGGGATTGGCGTCGAGGTCGCGATGCAATGGAATGATAGTTATAGCGAGCATGTGCTGTGTTTTACAAACAATATTCCGCAGCGCGACGGCGGCGCGCATTTGACCGGTTTGCGCGCGGCGATGACGCGCGTGATCAATAAATATATCGAGCAGATGGAGCTGGCAAAAAAAGCGAAGGTCGAAACCAGCGGCGACGATATGCGTGAAGGCTTGAGCTGCGTGTTGTCGGTCAAGGTGCCGGAGCCGAAATTCAGCGCGCAGACCAAAGACAAGCTGGTGTCCTCCGAAGTGCGCGCGCCGGTGGAAGAGCTGGTCGCCCGCGCGCTGGAAGCCTTTCTGCTGGAGACGCCCGCGGATGCGAAGATCATCTGCAGCAAGATTGTCGAAGCGGCGCGCGCGCGCGAGGCGGCGCGCAAGGCGCGCGAGATGACGCGCCGCAAGGGCGTGCTGGACGGCATCGGATTGCCGGGCAAGCTGGCCGATTGCCAGGAGCGCGACCCGGCCAAAAGCGAGATTTGCGTCGTCGAAGGCGATTCGGCGGGCGGCTCGGCGAAACAGGGCAGAGACCGCAAATTTCAGGCGATTCTGCCGCTGCGCGGCAAGGTGCTCAATGTCGAGAAAGCGCGCTACGACAAACTGCTCTCCTCAGAACAACTGGTGACACTGATCACCGCGCTCGGCTGCGGCATCGGCAAGGACGATTACAACATCGGCAAATTGCGCTATCACCGCGTCATCATCATGACCGATGCGGACGTTGACGGCGCGCATATCCGCACATTGATTCTGACCTTCCTGTACCGGCACATGCCGGAGATCATCGAGCGCGGCCATGTCTATATTGCGCAGCCGCCGCTGTACAAGGTCAAGCACGGCAAGGAAGAACGCTATCTGAAGGACGACGAGGAACTGAACCGTTATTTATTGCGGCTCGCGCTGGCGGGCAGCGCACTGATTCCCTCCCAGGACGCGGCGCCCATCGCGGGCGAGACGCTTGGCGAACTGATGCGCATGTACTGGCAGGCTCAAGCGATCATTGACCGGGTCGGCCAAATCCTCGATCCGGGCGCGCTCAAAGCCGTGACGGCGGGAGTGGACATTGATCTGTCATCGCGCGAATGCGCAGAGGCGAGCGCGCAAAGGCTGGGCGCTGCGCTGCGCGACGCCTCCGCTGCCTCTGAGGTGAATGTGACGCCTGTCTATGATGAGGCGCGTGAATTGCATGCGTTGCGGATTGAGCGTGATCTGCATGGCAGTCTGAAAACCAGCCTCATCGATGCAGAATTGCTGGCCACCGCTGATTTCAAACAGTTGCAAACGACCGCGCACACCCTTAAAACGCTGCTTGACGCCGGCGCGCAGATTAAACGGGGCGAGCGCAGCCGCGCGATCAGCGACTTCAGGAGTGCAATGCAATGGTTGATGGACGACACCCAGCGCAATCTGACCAAGCAGCGTTATAAAGGGCTGGGCGAGATGAATCCTGAACAGCTTTGGGAGACAACGATGGACCCGAAAGTGCGGCGTCTGCTGCGCGTGCAGATTGAAGATGCGATTGCCGCAGACAAGCTGTTTACCATGCTGATGGGCGATGAAGTCGAACCCCGTCGCGGCTTTATCGAGGCGAATGCGTTAAGAGCGGCCAATATTGATATTTAATCAAGTACGCTGTTCTGGAAGGCATAGGCAAAAGCATATTCGAATTCAGCCGCATACCAGAGACCGCAGCAGAACAAGCAAAGTACGTGCAGTACAGCCCGCTGTGCCAGAGGTAGGCGCAGTTTTAGATCGACGACTTGATATATTTTGTAATCTAGCCTTTTAAAGTCTGTTCCAGCACGTGCAATTCATGGTTGAGTTGCGCGTCTTTGCCGCGCTTTTCCATCATTTTGCGCACCGCGTGCAGCACCGTCGTGTGGTCGCGTCCGCCAAACAGCTCGCCGATTTCGGGCAGACTCTTCTGGGTCAGCTCTTTAGCCAGATACATCGCAATCTGGCGCGCCTTGGCAATATTGGCCGGCCGCTTTTTCGAATACATCTCTGCGACTTTGATATTGTAAAAATCCGCGACGGTTTTCTGGATATTTTCCACTGAAATCTGGCGGTTCTGTACGGTCAGCAAATCTTTCAGCGCTTCCTTGGTGAGTTCGATCGTAATCTGCCGCCCGTGGAAATTTGAATAGGCGCGCACTTTGCGCAGCGCGCCTTCGAGTTCGCGGATATTCGAGCGCAAGTGCTTGGCGATAAAAAACGCCACCTCTTCCGGCAAGACAATATTTACCGCATGGGCTTTGTGCATCAGGATGGCGACGCGCATCTCAAGCTCAGGCGGCTCGATGGCGACCGTCAGCCCGCAATCGAAGCGCGAGATCAGCCGGTCATCAATGCCGGAAATCTGTTTAGGATAGGTATCGCTGGTGATAATGAGCTGCGCCTGATGCGCAACCAGCGCTTCAAAGGCGTAGAAAAACTCTTCCTGAGTGCGCGATTTTCCGGAAAAAAACTGGATATCGTCGATCAGGAGCAGATCAAGTGAATGATAATAGCGCTTAAAGGCGTCAAAGGCTTTGCGCTGATAGGCTTTCACGACATCGGAGACATACTGTTCGGCATGAATATAGCGGATCCGCGCGGCGGGCTTCTCGTGTTTCAAGTGATTGCCAATCGCGTGGATCACGTGCGTTTTACCCAGGCCAACGCTGCCGTAAAGAAAGAGCGGATTATATGAACGTCCTGGGTTGCTGGCGACCTGCAGCGCCGCCGCGCGCGCGAGCTGATTGGCTTTGCCGGTGACAAAATTCTCGAAAGTCAGCAGCGCATTCAGTTTCGAGCGCTCCGGCGCGCCATGTTCAGTATCCGCCCGGGCGGGCGGCGCGCTGGCAAGCGGCGGATGCACGCCGTTCCCGTTCCCATTGGGGCGCAATTCCGGCTTTTTGGGCGCAAGCATAAATTGCACTTCAACCGGCTGTTGCCAGAAACCGCGCGCCAAATCGGCAATCCGTCCCGAGAACTGAGTTTTCACCCAGTCCAGCTTGAAGCGGTTGGGCGCTGTGATACATAACACGCGGGCTTCGGTATCAAAAGCCAGCGCGGCAAGTGGTTTAATCCAGGTTTGATATTGCTGGGGCGTAAGCTCTTGCCTCAGCAGATTGGAACAATGCTGCCAGAAGTCGTTCATAGAGGATGCGGCTGAAAGGAAAGCAAAAATATTCTACGCCAAAGCGGGGAACGCAATGGATGAAAAACCGCGCCCGGCGCGCAGCGCGCGGCGCGCTACAGACATCGCCGCGCATACGCCGATGATGCAACAGTACCTGAAAATTAAATCTGGATATCCGGAGATGCTCCTCCTCTACCGGATGGGCGATTTTTACGAGCTTTTTTATGAAGATGCCGAAAAAGCGGCGCGCCTGCTCGACTTAACGCTGACCCAGCGCGGCGCTTCAAACGGTCAGCCGATCAGAATGGCAGGCGTACCGCATCACGCGCTGGACGCTTATCTGGCCAGGCTCGTCAAACTGGGCGAATCAGTCGCGATTTGCGAACAGACCGGCGACCCAAACGCAAGCAAAGGGCCGGTAGAGCGTAAGGTGGTTCGGGTCGTGACGCCAGGCACCCTAACCGATGCCGCGTTGCTGGCGGACCGGCAGGATGCGTATTTGCTCGCGCTGTGCACGGTTCAGAACCGGAGCGGCGGCCGCGCGCCGTTAGAGCATTTTTCAGTGAGATTGCACAAGGAGCAAGCGCGAAGACAGTATGCGCAATACGGCGAGCGCGAAGCGACACAGAGCAAGCCGCTGAAAAATGCTCTAATTGGGTTGGCTTGGCTGAACCTGGCCAGCGGCGCGCTGCGGCTGGCAGAGATGGCTGCGGACGAAGCGCCGGCGGCGCTTGAACGGATCCGGCCCGCCGAGATTTTGCTGGCCGATGCGGACAGCGGCCCGGATGCGATGGAGCCGCCCGCGGGTCCGGGCGCGGTAACGCGCATCCCCCCCTGGCATTTCGAGATCGATTCAGGACGCGCGCGTCTGTGCGAACAGCTCGGCGTGACCCATCTGGAAGGCTTTGGCGCGCATCATTTATCTGCAGCCTGCGGCGCGGCGGGTGCGGTGCTGTGGTACGCGGTCAATACGCAAGGACAACCGTTACGGCATATCGGCAGTCTGCAGGTGGAATCCGAGACGCAATACATCGGTCTTGATCCCGCCACGCGCCGCAATCTCGAACTGACGGAAACGCTGCGCGGCGCGGAATCGCCGACGCTCCTGTCCAGACTCGACCGCTGCTGCACGTCGATGGGCAGCCGTCTACTGCGCCATTGGCTGCACCACGCGCCGCGCGATGCGCGCATTGCACAGCGGCGTCAACAGGCCATTGGCGCATGGCTGCAGGCGCCTTCCGGCGCGCGCGCGCTCGATACGCTGCGGCAAAGTTTAAGGCAGATCGCGGATATTGAGCGCATCACTGGCCGGCTGGCGCTATTGACCGCGCGCCCGCGCGATCTGGCCCATTTGCGCGATACCCTGATTCAGTTACCGTGCGTGCGCGCGCATCTGGCGGACGACGCGCTGCCCGCCGAGTTGCTGCAAGGCATTGAGGCGGCGCTGCATGCGCCCGATGATTGCCTTGCGCTTCTGGAGCGCGCGATTGCGGCTGAACCGGCGGCATTGATCCGCGACGGCGGGGTGATTGCGCACGGCTACGACGCGGAACTCGATGCATTGCGCGCGCTGTCCGAGAACTGCGGCCAGTTTCTGAATGAACTGGAGGCGCGCGAACGCGCGCGCACCGGCATCGCCAATTTGCGCGTCGAGTACAACAAAGTGCATGGGTTTTATATTGAAGTCACGCGCGGCCAGACGGACAAAGTGCCGGACGACTACCGCCGCCGCCAGACGCTGAAAAACGCCGAGCGCTACATTACCCCTGAGCTCAAAGCGTTTGAAGACAAGGCGCTTTCCGCTTCCGGGCGCGCACTCGCGCGCGAAAAAGCGCTGTATGAAGCGTTATTGCAGACGCTGAGCGCCTATATTGCAGACTGCCAGCGGATTGCGCAGGCGCTCGCGCAGCTCGATGTGCTGGCGGCGTTCGCCGAGCGGGCGCGGCTGCTTCACTGGGCGGCGCCCGAATTTGGCGGCGAAGGCATCGAGATCGAACAGGGCCGGCATCCGGTCGTCGAGACGCAGATCGATCCTTTTGTCCCAAACGATTGTCGCTTAAGCGCGCAACGGAAGTTGCTGCTGATCACTGGCCCGAATATGGGCGGCAAATCCACTTTTATGCGGCAGACGGCGCTGATTGTGCTTATGGCCTATATCGGCAGTTATGTGCCGGCGCGGCGCGCGCGTTTCGGGCCGGTGGACCGTATTTTTACGCGGATTGGCGCGCAGGATGATCTGGCGGGCGGGCGCTCGACCTTTATGGTGGAGATGACCGAGGCGGCAGCGATTCTGAACGGCGCAACCCCGTCCAGTCTCGTTTTGATCGATGAAATCGGACGCGGCACATCGACTTTTGACGGCCTGGCGCTGGCGTGGGCCATTGCGCATCGTCTGCTTGCGCATAACCGCTGCTATACCTTGTTCGCAACGCATTATTTTGAATTGACGCGCCTGGCGGATGAATGCGCGCAGGCGGCGAATGCGCATCTGTCCGCGGTTGAGCATGCGCAGGGCCTGGTCTTTCTGCATGCCGTTCAGGACGGCCCGGCCAGTCAAAGCTACGGCCTGCAGGTGGCGCAGCTTGCCGGCGTGCCGCGCCCGGTGATTGAGGCGGCGCGCGCGCATCTGGCGCATCTTTCAGGCGATTTGCCGCGGGCGCGCATGGAAACGCATCCAGCGCTTGAAAAATTGCGCGCGCTGGATCCGAAAAATATGCGCGCGCGCGATGCGCTCAACGCACTCTTTGAATTGCATGCGCTGGCGATGGCGCATTGGAACGGCTGAATCACCGTTAATATATGTCCAGACAAGACGCAAGGGAACACCATATTGCATTGATGAATATCCGTCCGCAGCCAGTCGATATCGATGTGCCCTTTCAGTTAAACTTGTGCCATTTATGAGCGCCTGTTCGCGCTGTGCGCGATCTGCGGCGGGCGAGTGCGCATTCTCTTTACACACATGAATCCACTGGTAGTCAATTGTCCATGTTGCGGTCAAAAAGTGGCGTGGGTATCGGAGAGCCGCTACCGGCCTTTTTGTTCCGAACGATGCAGACAAATGGATTTGGGCGCATGGGCGGCGGAGAAATACACAATCGAAGGAAATCCGGAAGACGTTCCGTCTCATCAGGACTCAAACAATCATTCTGACACTGAACAATAAAATGCGCTTCAACAAAGACTGTCCGGCATCGAGTCCGCTTAAACGGGTTTGATCGTGTCCGATCTGCTTGCGCATCTTAATCCTGAACAGCGCGCTGCCGTTACCCTGCCGGACGAATCCGCGCTGATTCTCGCCGGCGCGGGCAGCGGCAAAACGCGCGTGCTGACCACGCGCATCGCCTGGCTGCTTCAATCGCAACGCATCCGTCCAGCGGAAATCCTGGCGGTGACTTTCACGAACAAGGCGGCGCGAGAAATGATGACGCGCCTGACCGCTTTGCTGCCGATTCACCTGCGCGGCATGTGGATTGGAACCTTTCATGGCCTGTGCAACCGGATGCTGCGCGCGCATCATCAGACGGCGGAGCTGCCGCAGACCTTCCAGATTCTCGATTCAGCCGATCAACTGTCTGCGCTGAAGCGTCTGCTGAAGCGTCTGAATATCGATGATGAGAAATATCCACCTAAACAGGTCCAGCGCTTTATCAACCAGGCCAAAGAGCAAGGATTGCGTCCCGCCGGGATGGATGCAAGCGACCCGTTCAGCCAGAAGTGCGCGGAGTTGTACGCGGCCTATCACGCTCAATGCCAGCGCGAGGGCGTGGTGGATTTCGCCGAATTGCTGCTGCGCAGTTATGAACTGCTTGCGCGCAATGCGGAGATGGCTGCGCATTATCAGGCGCGCTTCAAACATATGCTGGTCGATGAGTTTCAAGATACCAATACGCTGCAGTACGCCTGGCTCAAGCAATTGGCCGGCCCATGCGGCGCGGTGTTTGCGGTGGGAGACGATGACCAAAGCATTTATGCGTTCCGCGGCGCGAACGTCGGCAATATGCGCGACTTTGAGCGCGAATACAAAGTCCGCCATTTGATCAGGCTGGAACAGAACTATCGCTCGCACGGCCATATTCTGGATGCGGCGAATGTGCTGATTGCGCACAATACGCGCCGGCTCGGCAAAAACCTGCGCACCGATGCGGGTTGCGGCGAATGCGTGCGCGTAGTCAGCGCGGAAACAGACTCGCAGGAAGCGCTCTGGCTGGTCAGCGAAGTGCGCGCCTTGAACCGGAAAGGCATACCGCTTGATCAGATCGCGGTGCTGTACCGCAGTAATGCGCAATCGCGCGTGCTTGAGCATACGTTGATGAGCGCGGGCATTCCCTATCGCGTCACCGGCGGGCTGCGTTTTTTTGAGCGCGCTGAAATCAAGCACGCCCTCGCCTATCTGCGTCTGCTTGAGAATCCGGATGACGACACCGCCTTTATGCGCGTGGTGAATTTTCCGGCGCGCTCAATTGGCGCGCGCACGCTTGAAGTATTAAGCGAGGCGGCGCGCCCACTGAACCGCTCGCTCCACGCCGCCGCTGCGCAGCTCGGCGGGAAGACGGCTGCACATCTGCAACGCTTTATTCAGCTCATTGAGGAGATGCGCGCGCGCACACGCGGACTGAGCTTGTCTGAAACGGTTCAGCATGTCATAGACGCCAGTGGGCTCGTTGAGCACTATCGCGCTGAACGCGAAGGCCAGGACCGGATTGAAAATCTGCGCGAGCTGGTGAATGCAGCGTTGGCTTTTACGAAAGAAGAACACGCTGAACCGGAGGCTCCGCCCGACGATGAAATCACGCCATTGTCGGCTTTTCTGGCGCACGCTTCACTCGAAGCTGGCGAGCATCAGGCGCAGGCGGGTCAGGCCGCCGTGCAGCTGATGACCGTGCACGCGGCGAAAGGGCTCGAATTTTCCGCGGTGTTTATCACCGGCCTTGAAGAAGGGCTGTTCCCGCACCAGAACAGCATCATCGATGCGTCCGGACTCGAAGAAGAGCGGCGTTTGATGTATGTGGCGATGACGCGCGCCCGCGCGCGTCTCTATCTATCTTTCGCGCGGAGCCGGATGCTGCACGGGCAAAGCCGGCATAGCCTGCGTTCGCGTTTTCTGGACGAATTGCCTGAACAGACCCTACAACATCAGGCGCTTCATGGCGCGTCCGCGAGGTCCGGCGCGCCGCGCCCTCACGCATCGCACACCGCGGGCGCCTCCTGGACGCAGCAGGCGCCCGCTGCGCCGCGCCGGGCGCTGTCCGAATTCAGCGCGCCGCCGCACAAAACGGTCTCCGGCTTTTATATCGGGCAATCCGTATCACACGCGGTATTTGGTCACGGCACCATTACGGCCTTTGAAGGAAATGGCGCGGATGCGCGCGCGCAAGTCAAATTCACCCGGAGCGGCGCGAAATGGCTGGTGTTGGGTATGGCCAAATTGCAGCCCGTTCTTTAGAGCATTTTTCAGTGAGATTGCACAAGGAACGAGCGCGAAGACAGTATGAGTAATACGGCGAGCGCGAAGTGACACAGTGCAAGCCACTGAAAAATGCTCTAGTTCTTGGCGCTTTCAAAACTCCCCGCATAACTCATATACAGCGAACACCAGAACATCGGAACCAGAAATAAGGAAATAAAGAACCACTCGCCCCAATAGAGCGGGATGCGCCGTGCCATGACCCGATGCCACAGTGAGCGTAAGCAGAATCAGGGCAGTGGTTCCGGTCCACAGGATGAGCAAGACAATAAAGGCGCTCCAATTGCGCCAGAATGCCATCCAACTGAAAAACAGCGCCTTGGGCGCCGGCGTGCGGTGCCATATGCTTAAAGCGGGCGCAAACCAGAACAGGATTGTCAACGGCATATAACTTGCCATCACGAATAGCAGCGCGGCGGACACTCTGGCGGATAGCGCGCCATCCGAGAGCGCCATTTCGGGCGACTGGCCCAATAATGCGATTTGCATGAGTTTTCCGCCGTCCAGCAATGCGGAGGTTATCAAAACCAATACATTTACGGCAAAGTTGCACAGTCCCAGCATTGCGAGCGGGTACAGAGGCGCGCGGCGTCCATTGCTTTGGAAAATCGCGCCAAGCAAATGAAGGGAGACGGGTTGACCAGAGCAGGCCGCGCGGCTTGCCGTCATGAACAGCACCGAGAAGAAGGGCAGAATCAAAAATGACGCGAACACATGCACGACAGGAATCAGCGCCGTTGCCATCGTGATCAGCAGATAAGCCAGGTTAAGCGCCAGAAAAACAAGCGGGCTTTTGAAAAACAGCGTAATGCCGCGGCGGAACCAGAGCGCGCCCGTTGAGGCGGAAACTTTATTTAGGTACATAAGAAACAGAATTTAGTGTATAGCCAAGCGACTTTAGTTTGATACGGTGTCATCGCCGCTCGCCGTATTGCTCATACTGTCTTCGCGGCTGCTTCCTTGTCTCAAACTAAAGTCGCTTGGCTATAAATGTGCGCAGAATGCGCTCAAAATACGCGGGATCGTGTACATTTAATATTTTAGCCGGACGTGGAACATAAAAATCATGTAGACGCGAAAGCCAGAAGCGCAACGCCGCCGCGCGCAGCAACGCTGGCCAATAGACTGCCTCCAGCGGCGTAAAGGCGCGCACCGCCTGGTAAGCGGTCAAAAATGCGCGCACGCGCGCCTCCTCATATTGACCGCTCGCGGGCATCACGCACCAGTCATTGATACATACAGCAATATCGAAGAGCCATTTGTCCAGGCCGGCAAAGTAGAAATCAAAAAAACCGCTCAAGCGGCATGGATGCCCAGCGCTATCCCCCTGTTGGGTGACAAAAAAGACGTTATCCCGAAACAAATCGCCATGACAGATGCCCGCCGGCAACCGCGCATATTCCGCTGAGGCTTGAATGCTGTGCTGGAAGGCCAATTCGTGATGCAGAAGCCGGCGTTGCGCGGGCCTTAAGAAAGGGTCGATGGCGCGCGCCGCCTCGCATTGCCACGCCAGGCCGCGCGGATTCTGCGGCGCGGCGGCGGCAAATGTTTTCCCGGCCAGATGCATGCGCGCGAGCATCCGCCCGGCCTCAGCGCAATGATGAGCGGCGGGCGCCATCTGTACAGCGCCCTCCAGTCTGCTCACCAGCGCTGCCGGCTTGCCGCGCAACAGACTGAATAGCGCGCCATCGCTCTGCGCAACTGGAACGGGCACGGGCATCCGGCGCGCCGCCAGATGCCGCATGAAATCCAGATAAAAAGGCAGCGCGCGCGCAGAAAGGTGTTCAAAAATCGTGAGCACATACGCCCCGCGCGTCGTTGTCAAAAAATAATTCGTGTTATCGATGCCGGAGACGATTCCTTGCAAATCAACGATCTGTCCAAGCGGATAGCGTTGCAGCCAGGGGGCGAGCTGAGTAGCGCTCAGCGCAGTAAAAACCGCCATAGATGAATAGCCGTATACTTTTATTCCAAATATAAAGACAATATTTCTTCTGTATCTTGCTCTGGATTTCTCTCTAATGAATCAACATACCCATTACATTGAAGAGGCGTGGACGCGCGCGCCGGTCACGCCGCCGGAGCGGCAACGCGCGCTTATTGAGCGCATCCGCGCGCTGCTCAAACGCGAACGGGCCGTGCTCATTGCGCACTATTATGTGGCGGCTGAATTGCAGGAACTGGCGGAGCAGACCGGCGGATGCGTCGCGGATTCGCTGGAGATGGCCCGTTTCGGGCGCGATTCGCCCGCGCGCACGCTGATGGTCATCGGCGTGCGCTTTATGGGCGAGACGGCCAAAATCCTCAGTCCGGACAAGCGGGTGCTGATGCCCGACCTGGAAGCGACCTGCTCGCTTGACCTGAGCTGCCCGCCAGATGCGTTTGGCGCCTGGCGCGATGCGCATCCCGACCGAACGGCGGTGGTGTACGCCAATACCTGCGCCGCAGTCAAAGCGCGCGCCGATTGGGTGGTCACTTCATCGGTTGGACTGGATATTGTTGCATACCTGCGCGCGCGCGGCGAAAAAATCCTGTGGGCGCCCGACCAGCATCTGGGCCGCTACATTCAACAGAAAACCGGCGCCGATATGCTGCTCTGGAAGGGTGCATGTATCGTACATGATGAATTCAAGGGCATCGAGCTGGGGCTGCTGCGCGCCGAGCATCCGCGCGCAAAAGTGCTGGTTCACCCTGAATCGCCCGCTTCAGTGGCGGAGCAGGCAGACGTGGTCGGTTCGACGACGCAACTGATTCGAGCGGCGCAAACGCTCGATGCGCGCGAAATCATTGTCGCCACCGATATAGGCGTTCTACACAAAATGCGCGCGCTTGCGCCCGATAAGCATTTCATCGCCGCGCCGACCGCAGGCCAAAGCGCAACCTGCAAAAGTTGCGCGCATTGCCCGTGGATGGCGATGAACGGTTTGAGCAATCTGGCGGCTGCACTGGAAAACGGCGCGCCTGAAATCCAGATCGATGCCGAAATTGCCGCGCGCGCCCATCGTTCTCTGAAGCGCATGCTTGACTTTGCCGCAGCGCGCGGCAAAAACGTGCGCGCCAGCGGCGATCTGGCGCGCGATCAAGCGCTCTTCGAAAATACTGGGGCCGCATAATGAGGGGCTGCTTTAGAGCAAGATTTTTGTTGAATAGCCACCGATTGGTTTAATTATTGACTCATTAGTGAAAATGTCACTAAAGAAATCGGGTTATTCTTAACCAATGGAAATTCTCATCGGTTAAGGATCGCCCTATGAACATTGATCAGATTCCGCTTGATCTAACAGGATCAGTGATAGAAGGCAGCGTTTTATATGATTTCGTCGAAAATTTTCCAGATTCATGCGCTATACAGGATGCCCACACCAGAAAATGTCTGTTGACGAATTATCTAAATGCGAGTTGGTACGGCCTCGACGCAATCGATGATTTAGTTGGAATCACTCCAGCAGAGTTTTGGAAACAGGATGTCCTTGAGAGAAGAAATAAATTAAATATATCTCCTACAGTTCTATCCAATGAAGAAAACAATCTTAAAAGCACAGAGATGCTTGGTAGTCGCGTACAGCTGAGCAAACGAGCCGCTAGTATTAATCTTACTGCTTTGAAATTTAATGGCCTGATCAGGTGTGAAAAGGTCATTAAATATCCCGTAAAAAATCGGGACAAAAAGATCGTTGCGTTTTTAACAGTATTTCTTGAGCGCACTCATCAACTTCCTCTGCAGAAATTATTCAGACTCTATGATGAGTTTTATCCTAGAAAGGAAGCGATTCAAAAATTTCTGAAGCATTTAAATATAGATCGCTATTTTGATCCTTGTGATCCACTCACTTACACGGAGCTCAAGGCTTTACTTTATATGTACGAGGATCCCAGATGTAAGTCCGTCGCCAAGCGACTCGACTGTAGCGTTCCAACAGCCAGCAATCATATCAGTCATATTCAGCAGAAATGTTTAAACTCACGCGATATACACAATATCCTGGCCGAGTTGCGCGCAATCTTTGTGAATGCGCAAAGCAGCATATATGCACATGGTTTGTAACCGACTTTTATCCTTTTCAGTGGGCATTCATCATGGCTTTTGTTGCAGCTTCAAGCGGTGTATATGCAAAATCATCGGATAAGACGCTGATCTATTGTTCAGAAAGCCCTCCATCCGGTTTCGACGCAAGTCAGTCCTGGTCTGTGCCTAGCTATACGGCCAGCGCAAGAACGCTCTATAACCGGCTGCTTGAGACGGACGGACGCAAGATTTGGCCCAGTCTTGCAACGGATTGGAATATTTCAAAGGATGGCCGGGTCTACACCTTTTATCTTCGGCGCGGCGTGAAGTTCCATAGCACGCCCTGGTTCAGGCCCACACGGGAGTTCAACGCCGAGGATGTGGTCTTTACCTTTGAGCGGATGCGCAACCCCAATATGCCGTTCCGTAAAGCCTATCCCACGGAATTCCCATTCTGGCACCACAGCAATTTTGACACACTCATTTCCAGGATTGACGCGCTCGACGAAGGGCATACCGTGCGATTTACGCTGACTTCAGCCAATGCGCCATTTCTCGCTAATCTCGCAGCGGATTCGGTATCGATTCTCTCTGAGGAATACGCCGCGCAATTGCTGAAGGCGAGCCACCCTTCTGGAATCAACTGGAAGCCGATTGGGACGGGTCCGTTCATTTTTCGGGAATACGTGAAGGATGCCGCCATCCGCTTTGACGGCAACCCGGAATATTGGAAACCGGAGGATGTACGCTTATCCAAATTGATTTTTCAAGTCACGCCGGACGCCAAGGTGCGGATGCAAAAACTGAAAAGAAATGAATGCCAGCTCAGCGCCGCCTTGCGTCCCGTCGATATCGCCGCCTTTGAATCGGACCCGAATGTGCAAATCCTGAGCCAAAAAGGTCTGAATCTCGCCTATCTCGCTTACAACGCCACGCATCCGCCTCTGGATAAGGCTCAGGTGCGCCGCGCACTGGATATGGCCATCGACAAACAGGCCCTCATCGATGGCGTCTATGAGGGGCGCGCACAAATCGCGGTTGCGCCGATACCGCCCTTGCAATGGGGCTTTGACGCAAGTTTGAAAGACGCGCCGCGCGATTCCAGGAAAGCAAAAGCATTACTGGAAGAGGCGGGTTATCCAAATGGCTTTTCAGTTTCGCTCTTTATCACATCGGTCGAGCGTCCCTACAACCCCAATGCTCGGCTGATGGCTCAAATGATCCAGGCGGACTGGGCCAAAATTGGCGTCAAGGCGAATATTATTATTAACGAAGATATTTCGGGATTTATCAAAAGCGTGCATGATGGCAAATACGATGCCATGCTAGCCGGTTATATGGGCGGCAGCGGCGATCCAGACGATTGGGTTAGACCCCTCAGTTGTACTGCCGTCGGTACTAGCAATTTTTCAAAATGGTGTCATAAAGAATTTGAGGATGTAATTCGGCGCGCTGCACAAATAACGGATGTCGCTGAGCGCACTCAGCTTTACACGCAAGCGCAAAAAATATTCAAACGCGAACAGCCGTTTACGCCCATTGCCTACGCAACTGACTACCAGGTGATCAATAAACGTGTGACGGGCTTCAAAATGAATCCGCTCGGCCCAACGATTTTTTCCGGGGTCGGTTTGCGCGGTTTGCGATAAGCCTGTGTTGCGTTCATTTGAGGCTGAGCTCGCGCGCAACGTCCGTGACGCGCTTGCTGAAGATATGGGCGCGCAAGATCAGACGGGGCATTTAATTCCTCCGGACAAAGAATGCAAAGCGCGCGTGATTGTCCGCGAAGAAGCGGTGCTATGCGGCGCGCCGTGGTTTTCCGCAGTGATGCGCCAGGTCAATCCGCGCATCCAGATCGACTGGCGCTTTGCGGAAGGCGTAACGATGCGCGCTGGCGAGACGGTATGCCTGCTGCGCGGTCCAGCGCGCGCCTTGCTGAGCGCGGAGCGGAGCGCGCTCAATTTTCTGCAGCTCTTATCGGGCGTGGCAACGACGACGCGGCGCTATGTGGATGCCATTGCCGGCGCGCGCGCGCGTATTTTTGATACGCGCAAGACCTTGCCCGGCCTGCGGCTCGCGCAGAAATACGCGGTGCGAACCGGCGGCGGGGAGAACCAGCGGCTCGGTTTATACGACGGCATTTTGATCAAGGAAAACCATATTGCCGCCGCGGGCGGCATTAAAGCAGCTCTAGAGCATTTTTCAGTCGATTTGCCCAAGGAGCGAGCGCGAAGACAGTATGAGCAATACGGCGAGCGCGAAGCGACACAGGGAAAATCACTGAAAAATACTCTAGACGCCGCGCAGGCGCTCGATGCACGTTTGCCGATTCAGATCGAAGTGGAAACGCTTGCGCAGCTTGAAGAAGCGCTCGACTGCCGCGCCTCTTTGATTTTGCTCGATAATTTCACCTTGGATGCACTGCGCGCCGCCGTGCAACTTACCGCGCAGCGCGCAGCGCTCGAAGTTTCTGGCGGCGTCGATTTGCACACCGTGCGCGCGATTGCCGACACCGGCGTTGACCGCATTTCAGTGGGTGCGCTCACCAAGCATGTGCGTGCCATAGATTATTCAATGCGGCTTATTTAGAGCATTTTTCAGTGATTTTCCCTGTGTCGCTTCGCGCTCGCGCCAGTGGTAACTCGACTGGAAAATGCTCTAGACAAAATGGTCGGCAGCCCTTTAGGCTGCATCTCCGGCCAATCGCGGTTAAAGTGCAGTCCGCGGCTTTCATGCCGAAAACGCGCGCTCTCGACAATCAGCGATGCAACATCCACCAGATTCCGCAACTCAAGCAAATCGCGGCTGATCCGGAAATGCGCATAATATTCATCGATTTCTTCGCGCAGCCGCACAATTCTGTGCGCCGCGCGCGCCAGGCGCTTGTCGGTGCGCACAATCCCGACATAGTTCCACATTAGACGCCGCAATTCATCCCAATTGTGCGTAATCACCACTTCCTCGTCCGAATCCGTCACGCGGCTCTCGTCCCAAGCCGGCAATGCAGGGATTTCATGCCTTTCTTTTTCTGAAGCCGCCAGAATCGCCTGCGCCGCTGCACGCCCCATCACCACGCACTCCAGCAGCGAATTGCTGGCGAGCCGGTTCGCGCCGTGCAAGCCGGTACAGGCAGTTTCGCCGATGGCGTAGAGTCCGGCGAGATCGGCGCGGCCATAGACATCGGTGACCACGCCGCCGCAGGCATAATGCGCCGCGGGCACGACCGGAATCGGCTCGCGCGTGATATCGATGCCGAATTCGAGGCAGCGCGCCAGAATCGTTGGAAAATGGGCGCGCAGGAATTCAGCGGGCCGATGGTGAATATCCAGATACACGCAATCCATGCCGCGTTTTTTGATCTCGAAATCAATCGCGCGCGCGACAATATCGCGCGGCGCCAGCTCGGCGCGCGCATCGTATGCGGGCATAAAGCGCGCGCCATCCGGCAGTTTCAATACCCCGCCCTCCCCGCGCACCGCTTCACTGATCAGAAATGATTTGGCATATGGATGGTACAGGCATGTCGGATGAAACTGGATAAATTCCATATTGGCGATCCGGCAGCCGGCGCGCCACGCCATCGCCATGCCGTCTCCAGTCGCGGTATCGGGATTGGTGGTATAGAGGTACGCCTTGCCAGCGCCGCCGGTCGCCAGAATCGTATGGCGCGCCCGGAAGGTGCGAACGCTGCCTGTGCGCATATCAAGCGCATACAGGCCATAGCAGCGTTGTCCGGACAGGCCAAGGCGCGCGGAGTGAATCAGATCGATTGCAAAGTGCGCATCAAAGAGCGTGATATTCGGATGCGCCTGCGCCTGTTCAGCAAGCAGGGTCATCACCGCATGGCCGGTGGCGTCGGCGGCGTGGAGAATGCGCCGTTGACGATGTCCCCCTTCGCGCGTCAGATGAAAACCGGAGGCAGCCTGCGCATCGCGCGTAAACGGCGCGCCGCGCGCCATCAGCCATTCCACTGCGCTGCGGCTGTGTTCGATCACAAAGCGCACCGCTGCGGCGTCGCACAAAGCGCAGCCGGCGGCACAGGTGTCCTCCATATGGCGTTCGGCGCTATCGGAAGCATCCAGCGAGACCGCAATACCGCCCTGCGCCCAATCGCTTGCGCCGTCTGTTGCGCCGCGTTTGGTCAGCACAGCCACTCGACGCGACTCTGCCAGACTCAACGCAGCGCTTAATCCGGCCAGACCGCTCCCAGCAATGAGAACATCAAACTCCACGGATGATGACCACCGCCGGGTCACGCCGCGCTTAAAAATGGGGCCGTAGAGTATAGCACAGCGTTGCTCGATCCTCCATAGGATGCAACGGATAAGCGATATGTTTTCGCACCACCGCCTGAAGGAAAGCGTATTTGTCTTGCGGCGTGTTCAGCACGGTTTCAAATACATCGACATCCGTAGTACGCAATATGTAGGATGCGTACTCGATCTTCTTTTGAGCCAGCGCAATCAGATGCTTCGGCTGCATGTGCCGATGGAGTTCGGGATTTTTCAGTACATCGTCCACGATGTATGCAAACTCCATATCAAATTGACTGTCATAGGCGCCGCTCGCATACGTTTGTACTCGCAGATCAGGCAGAGTCCATAAAAAGCCGTCGGGCAAATCGCTATTCAGAATTTTTTGAATCAGCGACGGTGTCTTCATGATATTGAAAGCAGCATGGCAAGCGCTGGAGTTGTAGAGATTATCCCGTGTTGCGTCATATTGCGTGAGGTCCCTGAGTTGTTCCGGACTCAGCTTTTCGAGGAGCGGCACATGGTCCGCCAGGATGGCTCTGACCTGAATATTCGTAGCCTGCTGTTCCATTAAACGGTCTGCGGACAGCGCCATTAAAGACTGATATAAGCGTTCCCCGTCCCCGCTTTCCTGCAGATATGCGGGTTTTCTTAAATGTAAATACTGTGCATCTTCAAATACTTTTTTTGGATCGGATTTCTCCGTCTGTGCCACAAAAAACCTCCAGTCGTCTTTGAGTTTCTGGGCGACTTCCTGCTGCTGACCAGACAGTTGTGAAATTAGAGGGAGCGTTGCTTGAAGGTTATTCACAGTTGTATCTGCATACATTCTGACCTCCTCCAAATAAATAGGGTGAATTCATGAGATCGCGATGGAGATGCGTGATCGCAATGCACAGTTTACGCCTGTTAAACAAGCGGCGCGTTGCCATCAAAAATCAGCCACTGCGGCTCGGGCGGCGTCAAAAGCGCGCGCGCGTTCTGAACACTCAGGCGGCCTTCAACGCACCAGCGCAGCGCGCGCGGGTAGAGTTGATGCTCAGCTTCAAGCACTCTGGCGGCCAGTGTGCCTGCATCATCCGTGGCCATCACGGGCACAGCGGCCTGCGCAATGATCGGACCGTCGTCGAGCCGCGGTGTCACAAAATGCACGGTTGCGCCATGCAATTGAACACCCGCCTCCAGCGCGCGCTGGTGCGTATTCAATCCCGGAAAACTGGGGAGTAGGGAGGGATGGATATTTAAAATGCGCTGCGCATAGCGCGCGACGAACGCCGGCGTGAGTATGCGCATAAAGCCCGCCAGCACAATGAAATCCGCCGCGAGAGCGTCAATCGCCTCCATCAGCGCCGCTTCAAATGAGGCGCGCGTATGCGCGCGCGCCTCAACGACGACCGTTCTGATGCGCTGCGCCGCGGCAAAAGCCAGCCCCGGCGCATCCGCGCGATCCGAAATGACGGCCTGGATGCGCGCCGGCCATTGTTCCTGCGCGCGGGCGCGCACCAGCGCCTGCATATTGCTGCCGCGTCCGGAAATGAGGATGACGAGATTTCTCATGCTGCACATGCGCTATTCAGAGGCGATGCTAGAATTCCCCTGTTATTTTCAGGAGTTTCGCACAGCCGTGTTGGCAAGGGGCGCTGCGCCGAGCAGCGCGGCTGTGCGAAACACCTCATTTTGTCCCAATGGAGATTGCACGTGCCTTTGATTTCTTCCGCATTCGCGCAGAATGCGACATCCGCCTCCCAGTCCGGCCTGATGAGTTTCTTACCGCTGATTGCGATGTTTGCGGTTTTGTATTTCATCATGATCCGTCCGCAGATGAAGCGCCATAAAGAGCATCGCACCATGCTCTCCGCATTGGCGAAAGGGGATGAAGTGACGACAGGCGGCGGTCTGGTGGGCAAAGTGACCCAAGTGGGCGAGACTTATATCCGTCTTGAAATCTCCGAAGGGGTTGAGATTCTGCTTCAGAAAAGCGCGATTACGGCGATATTGCCTAAAGGGTCCATAAAAGCAATCTAGTCCAATGAACCGTTATTCTGTGTGGAAATATCTGTTGATGGCCGCCGCGCTCATCATTGGATTTTTCTATGCGCTCCCGAATTTCTTTGGCGAATTGCCCGCTGTGCAAATCTCAAGCGCCAAAGCGACGGTCAAACTCGACGCGGATGTTTTTCAAAAGGTCGAGCAAACGCTGGCCTTAAACCGCATCCAGACGCGCGGCCTCACTTTTGAGCGTCTGAGTCCAAACCCAAGCCTGTGGGTCCGGCTGGCGGATACGGATACCCAGTTGCGCGTCAAAGAGCTGCTGTCAAAAAGCCTGAATCCGGACGCCTCCGATCCTGCATATATGGTCGCGCTCAATCTGCAAAGCGCCTCTCCGGCCTGGCTGAGGGCGCTATACGCGCGCCCCATGTATTTAGGTCTGGATTTGCGCGGCGGCGTGCATTTCCAGTTACAGGTCGATATGGCGGGCGCGCTGGCTAAAAAACTGGATGCGCTGGCAAACGGCGCGCGCGCGCTGCTGCGCGAACGCGCCATCCGCAGCGGCGGCATCCGCCGCGTTGATCAGCAAATTGTGATTCCTTTCACAAACAGGGATTCCGCGGAAAAAGCGCGCGCTGCGCTTTCCAGCGACATCAGTGAATTGCAGTGGCAGATATCAAAGGCGGATGCGGATAAGGGCATTTCGCTGACCGGCGCGCTTGCGCCCGAAGCGCGCGCCGCGATGCAGAAAAATGCGCTGCAGCAAAACATTCTTACCTTGTCCAAGCGCGTGAACGAACTGGGCGTTGCCGAGCCGCTCGTGCAGCAACAGGGGGCGGATCGCATCATCGTTGAATTGCCGGGCGTGCAGGATACCGCCAAGGCAAAGGATATTATTGGACGCACCGCAACGCTCGAAGCGCGCCTTGCCGACCCGGACGCGCCGCGTTTTCCAAACCTGAATGACCCCGTGCCCCCTGGCGATGAATTATTTACGCAAGGGCGCGATGCGCCGGCGCTGCTGAAAAAGGACCTGATCTTTTCCGGTGAGCGGATCGTCGATGCGGGGGCGGGCTTTAACGAGCGCCAGCAGCCCGTTGTCCGGATCCGTCTGGACGGCGCGGGCGGCCGCGCATTGCGCAGCGTCTCTCGCGAACATATCGGCAAACCGATGGCGATGGTGCTATTTGAAAAAGGCAAAGGCGAAGTGCTGACCGTTGCCACGATTCAATCCGAACTGGGCGAGCATTTTGAGATTAGCGGCTTGGCCTCAACCCAGGCCGCCAATGACCTCGCGCTGCTGCTGCGCGCCGGCTCGCTTGCCGCGCCGATGGAGATGATCGAAGAACGCACGATCGGCCCCAGCCTGGGCAAGGACAATATTCAAAAAGGCGTGGCTTCCGTCCTGTACGGTTTTGCGGCGATTACGCTGTTTATGCTCGTCTATTACGCGCTATTCGGCGTGTTTTCAGTCCTCGCGCTTGCGTTGAACCTGCTGTTGCTGGTGGCGATCTTGTCCGTGTTGCAGGCAACGCTCACATTGCCCGGCATCGCCGCCATCGCGCTGACGCTCGGCATGGCGATTGACGCGAATGTCTTGATCAACGAACGGATCCGTGAAGAACTGCGCGCGGGCGCGCCGCCCCATACCGCCATCTCGCTTGGCTTTAAAAACGCCTGGGCAACGATCTTTGATTCCAACGTCACCACGCTGATTGCCGGACTGGCGCTGCTGGCGTTTGGCGCGGGTCCTGTGCGCGGCTTCGCGGTCGTCCACTGTATCGGTATTTTGACCTCGATGTTCTCAGCGGTCTTTTTTGCGCGCGGTCTGGTCAACCTCTGGCATGGCCGCCGCCGCGGCCTGAAATCGCTGGCGATTGGCCAAGTCTGGCGTCCCGATCACACTCTGCCCTACTAAAGCGCAGTGTTTTTGTTCATGCGTCCTTTTTAAGTCAATCATGGAATTTTTCCGTTTACGAAACGATATTCCATTCATGCAGCGCGCGCTGATGTTTAACATCATTTCGCTGCTGACATTCATCGCCGCCATCTTCTTTCTGCTGAGCCGCGGACTACATCTATCCATTGAATTCACTGGCGGCACAGTGCTTGAAGTCCAGTATCCGCAGCCAGCGCAGCTGGAACCCATACGCGCAACGCTGAATGCGCTCGGCTATCGCGATGCGCAAGTACAGACCTTTGGCACCTCAAGGGATGTATTGATTCGTCTGCCGTTGACACCGGGACTGTCCTCCGCGCGGCAAAGCGCGCAGGTCATCGAAGCGCTGAATGCGCAACCGCCGCATGCGGCGCGGCTGCAACGGGTTGAATTTGTCGGGCCGCAGATCGGCAAGGAACTGGCGGTCAACGGTCTGCTCGCGCTGCTGTGCGTCGTCATTGGCATCGGGATTTATCTATCGATCCGTTTTGAATGGAAATACGCCATTGCGGGCATCATTGCCAATCTGCACGATGTCGTGATCATCCTGGGCTTTTTTGCGCTTTTCCAATGGGAGTTTTCACTGTCCGTGCTGGCGGCGGTGCTCGCCGTGCTCGGCTATTCAGTGAATGAATCCGTGGTGATTTTCGACCGGATCCGCGAAACCTTCCGCAAAAACAAAAAAATGACGGTCGTCGAAGTCATTAATCACGCGATCACCCGCACAATGTCGCGCACGATGATCACGCACGGCAGTACGCAAATGATGGTGCTATCGATGCTGCTATTCGGCGGGCCGACGCTGCACTTCTTCGCCCTTGCGTTAACGGTCGGCATTCTGTTCGGCATTTATTCCTCGGTCTTTGTCGCCGCCGCGCTTGCGATGTGGCTTGGCGTCAGGCGCGAGGATTTAATCCGCGCAAAACCGCCTCAAATAGCCCCGAATGACCCAAACGCGGGCGCGCAAGTGTGAATTCAAGGGGGGCGCGCGTGATAAAATTTTCAGCACGTCACGAGGTCAACGATTTGCGCAAGGATATGGACGCCGGATTCGTCAACATGGAGGCTAAATTCGATGCTTTACGCGCTGAGCTTACCGCAATTAAATGGGGCGTGTGGATCATCGGCGCAGGCACTGTTGCGATTCTGGTCAAAACATTTTTCTGATTCACGCGCCCCTTCTTTTACGTCTTTATCTGATCAGCGGGTGCTTTTATTCATGGTGCGAGAAGTGGGACTCGAACCCACACGCCATTGCTGGCGCCAGGACCTAAACCTGGTGCGTCTGCCTATTCCGCCATCCTCGCTGTAATACGCGCCCGCGTCGTTGATGGAATGAAGAGAAACTATACGATGTACTGTACGTCAGTGACGATCTTCACCATATCTTTTTTCATATCTTTTGCAACTGACGGGGACAGCAATCTCCCTAAACCTTTCACTGTGATGGTATCGTCCGTCGTATCGTATTGATCCGTGTCCCTGGAGGAAATCTCCTCTTGAACGGGTCCAAAGGAGGTATCGATCAATCCATGCTCATTCTCCGGCTCTTTGGGGATGAGTTTAGAGACGTTCACATAGCCCGCCAGACGAATGCGAAGCTTCTCTGTTCGATATATTACGAAATTGACAAAATCAGCCGCTTCTCTATTGA
>NZ_CAFB01000039.1 GCF_000227585.1 Candidatus Glomeribacter gigasporarum BEG34
GGGGTTCCCGCGCATGTTCATCCGCATGTGTTGCGTCATTCATTTGCAACCCATGTACTGCAATCCAGCGGTGATTTACGCGCTGTACAGGAAATGCTCGGCCACGCCAGCATTGCCGCAACCCAAGTCTATACCGCGCTCGATTTTCAGCATTTGGCAAAGATTTACGACCAGACTCATCCGCGCGCCAAAAAACAGAAGTGATCTCTTCAAGTCGCAACGCTTGACCTACGCCCTGTCATTGCCATAAAGTGGGAGAAAGTGTATTGAAGTGTAATTATGTGTAGACTTCTGGCTTGAATCGGGCATTCAGGGAGACGGCAAAGTGTTTCAGGGCGCATCCGCGCTTTCACTCGACGCAAAAGGACGAATGTCGATTCCCGCGCGCTACCGGGAGGCGTTGAACGCGCAGGCGGAAGGGCGCATCACGCTGACCAAGCACCCCGACGGTTGTCTGCTGTTGTTTCCGGCGGCGGCCTGGGAAACATTCCGCCACAAGATTGCCGCATTGCCGATGGATGCGCATTGGTGGCGCCGGATTTTTCTAGGCAATGCATCCGAAGTGGAAATTGACGGATCGAACCGCGTGCTGATTTCTTCCGAATTGCGAAGCGCGGCGGCGCTGGATAAAGAGGTGATGCTGCTGGGGATGGGCGGATGTTTTGAGATTTGGGATGCACACACCTATATCGCCAAAGAGCGCATCGCGATGACGCAGGAAATGCCGGACGCTTTGAAGCACTTCACTTTTTGACAGGGTATGGAAAACACGGGGCGGGGCTCGGAAGGGAATCGGTATGAACATCGTCCTGTATTGCTCAATGAGGCGGTGGATGCGCTCGTGTGGCGAACGGACGGTTTTTATATTGACGGCACCTTTGGGCGAGGCGGACATAGCCGGGCCATATTGGCGCGGCTGGCGCCCGGCGGACGGTTGCTGGCCTTCGACAAGGACCCGGAGGCATGCGCAGCGGCGCAATTGATCACCGATGCGCGTTTTGAAATCGTTCATGGCGACTGCGCCGCGCTGCGCGAGCAGTTGAACCAACGCAACGCGCCGCGCGTATCGGGGGTTTTGCTGGATTTGGGTCTTTCTTCGCCGCAACTGGACAATCCCGCGCGCGGCTTTAGTTTTAGCGCCGACGGCCCGCTGGATATGCGCATGGATCCGAGGCAGGGAGAAAGCGCGGCGCAGTGGCTCGCGCGCGCATCACAACAGGAAATGACTGAGGTTATACGAAGATATGGAGAAGAGCGGTTTGCTGGGCAGATTGCAAAGGCGATTACAGCTCGCCGGATGCAATCGGATCGATATGGGCCGCTCGCGCGCACACGCGAACTGGCTGAACTCGTGGCGCGTGCAGTCAAAACCCGCCCGCTGGGGCGCCATCCCGCGACCCGCACCTTTCAGGCTATACGGATTTACCTCAATCAAGAGCTTCAGACGTTAAGCGCAGCGCTGGACGCAGCGCTGGAAATCCTGGAGCCAGGTGGACGGTTAGTCGTGATGAGCTTCCATTCACTTGAAGACCGAATTGTCAAACGCTTTATGCAGACCCATGCGCGCGCGCCGCAACCCGGCGCTGCGCTGCGTTATTTGCCGCTGCGCGCGCCCGCAGAGCCAGCGCCCGCGCTTAAGCTGGGGCCGCGCATCCGCGCGCGCGATGCTGAACGCAAAGCGAACGTGCGCGCGCGTTCTGCCGTGATGCGCAGCGCCGAGAAGCTGGGATAGAAAACTGTCACTGTTTATGAGCCGTCTCAATATTGTGTTGCTGGTCGCGCTGATTGGATGCGCCTTATCCGTAGTCCATACGGCGTACCAGCAAAGACGTTTATTCATTGCGCTTGAACGCGCGCGCGCGCAGCAGCAACAGTTGCAGCAGGAAGGCGCGCAGCTTTACTACCAGCAAAGAGCGCTCTCAAAAACAGCGCGCATTGAACGCCTTGCGACGCATCGGCTCAACATGGTCCCGGTCACGAATGTCGTGACCCAATATTTAGGCGTGTCTAAAAGAAGTAACGCAGTGCAAGCCGCTGAAGAATGCTCTAAAACAGTGGCTGCGTTCTGTGGAGGCATGCAGTGAAACGCAGTTTGAGCCAACATCTCTCCCGCACGGCGCGCACCGCTTTATCGCCGCGCTTACCGCTGTGGCGTTCAAAATTTCTTGTGTTCGCATTCTTCGCCGCCTTTGCCGCGCTGGCGGCGCGCGCGGCCTGGATTCAAGGGTTGAGCAACGATTTTTATCAGAAGCAGGGCAAAACCCGTTATCAGAGAACGCTTGAATTGGCTGCAACGCGCGGGAAAATTCTGGATCGGAATGGACGGATGCTGGCCACCAGCCTGTCAGCGCGCGCGATCTGGGCGATTCCTGAAGACGTTCACGCAGCTACGCCCGCCTCCAAAATGAAGGCGCTGGCGGCATTGCTGGGGATTTCTCCTTCCCTGTTGCGCGCCAAGCTCGCGCAATCCAGACGCTTCCTTTATCTCAAAAGGCAGATTCCAGTGGATGTAGCGGAGCAAATCGCGGCGCTCAAAATTCCAGGGATTTACCAGAGCAAGGAATACAGACGCTACTATCCCGAAGGCGAAATCGCCGCGCAGTTGATCGGTTTCACGAACGTTGAAGATGAAGGCCAGGAAGGCATCGAGCTGAGCATGCAGCCGCAACTGGCGGGCCTGCCGGGCTCGCGCCGCGTGATCAAGGACCGGCTCGGACGCATCGTTGAAGATGTGCCGGAAATGATTGCACCGCGTGACGGGGAAGAGTTAAGCCTGTCCATCGACAACCGCTTGCAATATATTGCCTATACCGGTTTGAAAGAGGCGGTGAAACGCAATAAGGCCAAAGCGGGTGCGGTGGTGGTGCTGGATGTGCGCACCGGCGAGGTGCTCGCGCTGGCGAACGTCCCGACCTATAACCCCAATGACCGCTCACGGCTGTCCGGCGAACAACTGCGCAATCGAGCGCTGACCGATACCTTCGAGCCGGGTTCAATCACGAAGCCAATCGTCATCGCGCGCGCGCTTGAGCTACGTCGCGTCACGCCATCCACTGTGTTTCATACTTCGCCAGGCCGTTACACCATCGATGGCGCAACGATTACGGATACGCACGATAAAGGAACGCTCACCGTTTTCGGCGTGATTCAGAAGTCCAGCAATATCGGCACGGCCAAAATCGGCCTGATGCTCAAACCGCAGGAAATGTGGGACATGTTCAGCGGCGTCGGCTTCGGCCAAGCGCCGCATATTCATTTTCCGGGCGCGGTCGCTGGCCGGCTGCGCCCGTGGAAACGCTGGCGGCGCATTGAACAGGCCACGATGTCCTACGGCTATGGCGTTTCCGTCTCGCTCTTTCAGATTGCCCGCGCCTACACGGTGCTTGCGCGCGATGGGCAATTGCTGCCTGTGACGATCTTCAAAAATGACGACGAACCGGTGTACGGCCCGCAAATTATTTCCCCGCGCACCGCGCAACAAGTCCGTAGCATGCTTGAAGCAGTGGTGAGTCCGGAGGGCACCGCGCCGTTGGCGCAAATTCCAGGCTATCGCGCGGGCGGCAAAACAGGCACGGCGTACAAATATACGGGTCGCGGCTACGACAAATCCAAATATCGTGCTTCCTTTGTCGGCATCGCGCCGATGTCCGCGCCGCGCATTATTGTGGCGATTTCCATCGACGAGCCGCGCGCGGGCCAGCATTTCGGCAGCCGGGTCGCTGCGCCGGTTTTCGCGCGGATTGCGGGCGATACCTTGCGCGCGCTCAATATTGCGCCTGATAAGCCCATTCAGTCTGCGCGCCAAAAGCTTGTGGTCAGCGCGCAGCGCACGCCTGGAGTTGCGCCATGAATGCCGCGCATGCCGCGCAACCGCGCTGTGCGTCTGAAAATGGAATAAGGGCGCGCACCGTTCAGCATGCGCTGGCATGGCTCAGCCAGCATGTGTCCAGCGCGGCCAATCTGCATGCGGATAGCCGGGCGATCCAGCCAGGCGATGCGTATCTGGCGTATGCGGTGCAGGGAGCGGATAGCCGGACTTATATCGATGACGCGATCGCGCGCGGCGCAGCGGCGGTGATCTGGCAACCGTCTTCTGAACATGCAGCGCCCGCATGGACTGTTCCCAATTTCGAGGCGTCTGATTTACCCGATCTGGCCGGCTTCATTGCGCGCCAGTGGTATGGCGTGCCGAGCCGGAAGATGCGCGTGATTGGCATCACCGGCACCAACGGCAAAACCTCATGCGCTCATTGGATTGCGCGCGCCTTGACGGCGGCGGGCACGCCTTGCGCGACCAGCGGAACGCTCGGCTTCGGCATGCCCGATCAATTGACCGCAATGGGATTTACCACGCCGCATGCGCCGCAAATGCAGCGCAATCTTGCGCAACTGGTTCAGTGCGGCGCTCGCGCCGTTGCGCTCGAAGTCTCCTCGCATGCGCTGCATCAGAGGCGTGTGAACGGCGTTATCTTCGATACCGCCGTGTTTACCCATTTATCGCGCGATCATCTCGATTATCACGGCACGCTTGAAGCCTACGAAACCGCCAAGGCGCATTTATTCGAGGGGCCGGATTTGCAAACGGCGGTCGTGAACCGTGACGACCCAGTCGGCCAGCGGATCCTCGCACGTTTGCAGACAAATCGCGCGGTACGGAAAATTGCCTATGGCATTGGCGAACCAGGCGGCGCGCCGCCCGCCGATACCGTGCTGCGCGCAACCGCGCCGCGCACAACGGCCACCGGAAGCGCGTTTATGCTGATCTCCGACTGGGGACGCGGCGAAGTGGAAACCCATCTGTTGGGAACGTTCAATATTCACAATCTGCTCGCGGTCTGCGGCGCGCTGCTCGCCGCGGATGTGCCATTTGAGGCGGCGCTCGCGCAGTTGCCAAAGCTTGCGCCCATTTCCGGCCGGATGCAGTGCGTTGGCGGACGCAATGGAGCGCCGCTGGCGGTCATCGATTACGCGCATACGCCCGGTGCGCTGGGCGCGGCGCTCACCGCTCTGCAACCTGTTACACGCGCGCGCGGCGGCGCGCTGGTCTGCGTCTTTGGCTGTGGCGGCGACCGCGACCCAGGCAAACGGCCATTGATGGGGCGCATCGCCGGGCGGCTCGCCGACCGGCTTGTGCTGACGAGCGACAACCCGCGCTGCGAACCGCCGGAGGCCATCATCGATGATATTGTGAAGGGCATTTCGGAGCCTGCGCGCATCCAGCGCTTTGCAGACCGCGCGCGCGCGATTCTGCAAGCAATCCGCACCGCCGCGCCGGAAGACGTGGTGCTGGTCGCGGGGCGCGGTCATGAAACGATGCAGGACATCAACCGTAAGAAAGTGCCTTTTTCAGACCATGATCATGTTCGACTGGCGCTAGATGCGCGCATCACCGGCGCATTGACGGCTGGGCCAGATCGTTTGACGCCGGGCAAGCCACTGAAGAATGCTTTAGGCGTACAGGGAGTACAGCGATGAGCCTGTTTTCACTGCGCGAAGCGGCGGCGTTGATTCCAGACGCGCGCATCATCGGCGATGCCAGTGTGCGTTTCGAGCGCGTCAGCACCGATAGCCGGACCGTTGCGCCGGGCGAACTCTTTGTCGCGTTGAAAGGGGAACGCTTCGATGCGCACGATTTTCTGCCGGAGGCGGTCAAGCGCGGCGCCGTCGCCGCGCTGGTCTCCCGCGACTTCCCGGAAATACTGCTGCCCGCTTTGAAAGCGCCCGATACGTGCGCGGCGCTCGGTTTGCTCGCGCGCGGCTGGCGGCGGCGGTTCGCGCTGCCGTTGACGGCAGTGGTCGGCAGCAACGGCAAGACGACGGTCAAGGAAATGATCGCGTCGATTTTCGCCGCGGCGGTTGGCATGGAAGCATGCTTTGCCACGTATGGCAATCTGAATAACCAGATCGGCCTGCCGCTCACATTGCTGCGTTTGAATCCCATGCACCGGTTGGGCGTGGTTGAACTTGGAATGAACACGCCCGGCGAAACGGCGGTTCTGATGGAGATTGCTGAACCCACGATTGTGCTGGTGAACAACGCGCAACGCGAACATCAGGCCTTTATGAAAAGCGTAGAGGCCGTTGCGCACGAATACGCAGACGCGATTGAGGCATTGCCTGCTGA
The DNA here is from genome assembly GCF_000227585.1 of Candidatus Glomeribacter gigasporarum BEG34. GTDB lineage: Bacteria > Pseudomonadota > Gammaproteobacteria > Burkholderiales > Burkholderiaceae > Glomeribacter > Glomeribacter gigasporarum_B. The sequence continues at coordinate 6,125 of NZ_CAFB01000039.1, forward strand.
GGGCGTTGCGGTATTTCCCGCCGATGACGTTTATACCGCGTTGTGGCGGAAGGCGGCGGGCGCGCGCCGCGTGATTGATTTCGCGCTCGATGATGAAACGGCCGGCGCCGCGGTGCGCGGTATTTGGCAGCCAGATAGTCAATTAGAGCCTTTTTCGATTCAAACTGAAATCGGGGCGTGCGCGCTCAAACTCCGCACGCTGGGCCGGCATAACGCGCGCAACGCCCTTGCCGCAACGGCGGCGGCGCTGGCGTCCGGCGTTGATGATCTGAAAATCATCCAGAAAGGACTCGAAGCATTTGAGCCGGTCGCGGGACGTCTGACGTTAAAAATCGCATGCGTTGCGCCGCTGGCGGGCGCAACGGTGATTGATGACAGCTATAACGCAAATCCCGATTCGCTGCGCGCGGCAATCGACGTACTGGCTGTGTGTTCACCGCCGCGCGCGCTGGTGATGGGCGATATGGGCGAGGTCGGCGAGGACGGCGCAGCCTTTCATCATGAGATCGGCGCGTATGCGCGCGCGCGGGGCATCGATGCGCTTTATGCGCTCGGCGAGGCATCGCGCGGCGCATGCGCCGCGTTTGGAGCGGGCGCGCATGCGTTCGACGACGCGGCTGCATTGGTCGAGCATTTATTGCGGGCGGGTTTGGATGCGCGCGCGACGATTCTGGTCAAAGGCTCGCGTTTTATGAAGATGGAGCGGGTGGTGAATGCATTGACCGATCCGCTCCACACCCGGACAGGGAATTAAGGCCATGCTGTTTGCGCTCGCGCAATGGTTGCAAGGCGATTTCCACTTGCTGCGCGTATTCAATTATTTGAGCTTTCGCGCGGTGATGGCGGCGCTGACGGCGCTGGCAATGGGTCTTGCGTGCGGGCCGCGGGTGATTCGCCTGCTGCACGCGCTCAAAGTCGGGCAGACGGTGCGCAACGATGGCCCCAGCGCGCATTTATCCAAATCGGGCACGCCCACGATGGGCGGCGCTCTGATACTGATTGGCATTGCCGCATCGGTGCTGCTCTGGGCGAATCTGGACAATCGTTTCGTTTGGGTTGTGATGGCGGTGACAATGGGATTTGGATGGATTGGCTGGGTCGATGATTACCGCAAAATTGTCCATCAAAATCCGCGCGGGATGTCCGCGCGCGAGAAATATGGCTGGCAATCGCTGATTGGCGCGCTCGCCGCGTTTTATTTGATGTTCGCGATCTCTGAACCGGGTGCGGCTGAGATGATCGAGCGCCTGATTGCATGGTGGCGCGGCGGATTTTCGATGACGCTGCCCGCGCATACGAATCTGCAATTGCCATTCATGAAATCCATCAGCTATCCGCTCGGCGCGGCGGGCTTTATCGCGTTGACCTATTTCGTGATTGTTGGTGCGAGTAACGCCATCAATCTCACCGATGGACTCGATGGCCTGGTCATCATGCCGGTTGTGCTGGCAGGCGGCGCGCTCGGCGTTTTCGCCTATGTGATGGGCAACGCGGTGTACTCGAAATATCTGTTGTTTCCTCATATTCCGGGCGCGGGCGAACTGCTGATTTTCTGCGCGGCGATGGGCGGCGCGGGCCTGGCATTCCTCTGGTACAACACGCATCCGGCGCAGCTTTTTATGGGCGATGTCGGCGCGCTCGCGCTCGGCGGCGCGCTGGGGACGATTGCCGTCATCGTCCGGCAGGAGATCGTGCTGTTTGTAATGGGCGGCGTGTTTGTCGCCGAAACGCTTTCGGTGATGCTGCAGGTCGTCTGGTTCAAATATACCCGCAGGCGTTATGGCGAAGGCCGCCGCCTGTTCAGGATGGCGCCGCTGCATCACCACTTTGAGCTGGCCGGCTGGAAAGAAACGCAGGTCGTCGTGCGCTTCTGGATTATCACGCTGATGCTGGTTTTGGTTGGGCTTTCAACGCTGAAGTTACGTTAAGAAAAATGACTGTATTTGGCACACTCAATCAACCAGAGACACTGATTCTCGGACTCGGCATTTCGGGTCTGTCGATGGCGCGCTGGTGCGCGCGTCATGGCTGCCGGCTGCGGATTGCCGATACGCGCGCGACGCCGCCGAATCTGCCGCAACTCCGCGCGGAAGGGCTGGATGCGGAATTGATCACAGGCGCACTGAGACCCGCGCTGCTAGACGGAATTGAACTGCTCGCGATCAGCCCCGGCCTGTCGCCGCGCGCTGCCGAAATTGCGCTGCTGCTGGCCGAGGCGCGCGCGCGCGGCATCCCCGTTTGGGGCGAGCTGGAATTTTTTGCGCAGGCGTTGCGCGCAACGGAAGTCACCGCTTATGGTCAATCCAAAGTGATTGCCATTACCGGCACGAACGGCAAAACCACCACCGCTGCGCTCGTTGGACGATTATGCAAACGCGCTGGCTATCAGAGCTGTGTTGCCGGAAATATCGGTATGGCGCTGCTCGATGCGCTTGGCGTGGCAGTGGACAAGCAGAAAATGCCGGATATCTGGGTGCTGGAATTGTCGAGCTTCCAGTTGGAGAGCAATCAGACGTTTGCGCCGGATGTGGCGGCGGCGCTCAATATCACGCCCGATCATCTCGACTGGCACGGCAATTTTGATGCCTATGCAGCGGCCAAAGGCCGCATCTTCGGCGCATCCGCGGTACGCATCCTGAACCGTGACGATGCGCATTCGATGCGGTTCGCGCTCAATCGCGCGGGTCAAACGGACGTGGGGCAATTCACTTTTGGCCTAAGCGCGCCGCAACATGCGGGCGAATACGGATGGATGGAGACTGGAGATGGCGCGGCGTGGCTGGCGCTGGCTGAAGCGGCTGAAGCGGCTGAAACGTGCGCGGAAATATCCCCGGCGGCAAAACGCGCGCGCCGCGCGGCGGATCACGCGCCATCCGGAATCGTTATAAAACGCTTAATGCCCGCTTCAGCGCTGGCAATTCGCGGCAAGCACAATATTTCAAATGTGCTTGCCGCCCTCGCGCTGTGCCGCGCACTCGATATACCGCTCGCGCCGCTCTTGCATGGATTGCGCGATTATCGCGGCGAGCCGCACCGCTTCCAGTGCATCGCACGCATCAATGGCGTCGATTTTATTGACGACAGCAAAGGTACAAACGTCGGCGCGTTGCTTGCGGCATTGAAGGGCGCTGAAGCTCAAAAGATTGTGTTAATCGCGGGCGGAGTCAGCAAAGGGCAAGACTTTAGCCCGCTCGCTGAACCGGTCGCGCGCGTCTGCCGCGCGGTGATGCTGATTGGCCGGGATGCGTCGCTGCTGCGCGTCGCGCTTGAACCGTCGGGCGTATCCATCGCCGAATATGCAACGCTTGAAGAAGCGGTGCGCGCTGCGGCAAGCATCGCCGAACCTGGCGATACGGTGCTGTTATCGCCGGCGTGCGCCAGTTTCGATATGTTCCGCGATTACCGGCATCGCGCTGAAGTGTTCCACAGCGCGGTTGAAGCGCTAGAACCTAGAGCATTTTTCAGCGAGATTGCACAAGGAACGAACGCGAAGACAGTATGCACAATACGGCGAGCGCGAAGTGACGCAGGGCAAGCCGATGAAAAATGCTCTAAATCATCATGATCCATTCAATACGACAGTTTGCAGCGGGATTCACAGGCGCTGCGGGCGATCTCCGCACGCGCCGCGCGATGCGTAGTTACGATCAGGCGCTGCTGTGGGTCAGCCTCCTGCTGCTCGGTTTTGGGCTCGTGATGGTCTATTCGGCATCGATTGCACTGCCCGCCGCGCCAAAATACGCCGCTTACCAGGGGCATCATTTTCTGGTGCGGCATTTAGCCGCGCTGATGATGGGCTTTACGCTCGCCTGGTGCGCGTTTCAGGCGCCGATGACGCAATGGGAAAAAGCCGCGCCGAAGCTCTTTATCGGCGCGCTGGTACTGCTTACGCTGGTCTTTGCGCCAGTCATTGGCAAAGGCGTCAACGGTTCGCATCGCTGGATTTCGCTCGGCATTGCGCATATCCAGCCGTCCGAGCTTATGAAGCTCGCCGCAACGCTCTATGCGGCGGATTACACGGTGCGTAAACAGGCGGTGATGCACAGCGTGCGCGAGGGCTTTCTGCCAATGGCGCTTGCAATCGGCTGCGCGGGCGCGCTGCTGCTGCTCGAACCCGATATGGGCGCGTTTATGGTGATTGCGGTGATCGCAATGGGCGTGCTGTTCCTGGGCGGGATTAACCTCAAATGGTTCAGCGGGCTGGCATTGACGGTCGCCGCCACGTTCGGCCTGCTGATCTGGCTCTCGCCGTGGCGGCGCGCGCGCATTTTTGCGTATCTTGACCCGTGGGACGCGCGCTACGCGCAAGGCAAGGCGTATCAACTTACGCATTCGCTGATTGCCTTCGGGCGCGGCGAATGGTTCGGCGTCGGTCTGGGTAATAGCGTGGAAAAACTGAATTATCTGCCCGAAGCGCATACCGATTTCATTCTCGCGGTGATTGGGGAAGAACTGGGATTTGTCGGCGTCTCAGGCGTGATGCTGCTATTTGCATGGCTGGTGCGGCGCGCCTTTTCGATTGGCCGGCAGGCGCTCGCGCTGGATCGCGTCTTTGCCGCGCTGACCGCCCAGGGCATCGGACTGTGGATTGGCGTACAGACGTTCATCAATATGGGGGTCAATCTCGGTCTGTTGCCGACCAAGGGCCTCACATTGCCGCTGCTCAGCTATGGCGGCTCCGGCATTGTGATGAACTGCATTGCTCTGGCGCTGCTGATGCGGGTGGATTATGAGAATCGGGTAGTGATGCGCGGAGGAAGATGATGAACGCTAGAGCCTTTTTCAGCGGCTTGCCCGGCGTCGCTTCTGCGTTTTCGGTATTCGGGATCGCTGCGGGGTCGCCTCCATCGCTTCGCGATGGAGACCTACTCCGCCCGCATCGAGCTCCATACTGTCTTCGCGCTTACTCCTTGTGCAATCTCACTGAAAAAGGCTCTAGGGCTTTTTGCAGCGGTGCGCCGGCATCGCGCCCTCTAACGGTACTCATTGCCGCGGGCGGCACCGGCGGACATGTGTTTCCGGGGCTGGCAGTCGCGCAATCTCTTAAAGCGCGCGGCGCGAATGTGGTCTGGATCGGCAATCCATTAGGAATGGAGGCGAGGCTGGCGCCAAAACACGGCGTTGCGATGGAGCGGGTCGATTTTGGCGGCGTGCGCGGCAAAGGGCTGCGCGCCATTCTGCTGTTGCCGTTTAATTTATTGCGCGCGTGCGTGCAGAGCGCGCGGCTGCTCGCGCGCATCCGGCCGAATATCGTGCTTGGAATGGGCGGGTATATCAGCGTTCCGGTTGGATTGATGGCGCTGGCGCGCCGTTGTCCGCTAATCATTCATGAACAGAATGCGATTGCTGGACTGGCGAATCGTTTACTTGCCAAAATCGCGCGCCGCGCGCTCGTTGCTTTTCCAAATGCGCTGCCGCGCGCGCAGTGGACGGGCAATCCAGTGCGCAGCGCTTTTGTGCATTTGCCGCCGCCACACGTCCGCACTGCGCAGCGCAGCGGGCCGCTGCGGATTCTGGTCGTCGGCGGGAGTCTGGGGGCGGCTGCGTTGAATGCGATTGTTCCGCGCGCACTGGCATTGCTGCCGCGCGATGCGTTGCCTTCTGTCGTTCATCAATCCGGCGTTCAGCATTTGTACGCCTTGCGCGCGCATTACGCCGCCGCCGGTTTTTCTCCCGATGCCGAAAACGCCAATATTGACTTAATCCCTTTTATCGACGATATGGCGGATGCGTATTGCAAAGCCGATCTGCTCATTTGCCGCGCGGGCGCGAGCACAGTCGCTGAAATCTCCGCAGCGGGCGTGGCCGCGCTGTTTGTACCGTTCCCGTATGCGGCTGACGATCATCAGACGCGCAACGCGGCTTTTTTATCCGAACGCGGCGCAGCGGCGCTGGTGCAGCAGAGCGAATTGTCGCCCTCATTTCTGGCGGACTGGATTCGCGCGCATCCGCGCGCACGGCTTCTGGAAATGGCAACGCAGGCGCGCGCGCTTGCCATGCCGGGCGCGGCTGAACGCGTAGCGGAGATCTGCGTTGAAATCGCTGCGCGCCGTGGAGCGTCCGGATGAAACACGTTGTCAAGCATTTACATTTTGTCGGCATCGGAGGCTCCGGCATGAGTGGCATCGCCGAAGTGCTGCTGAATCTGGGCTACCGCGTCAGCGGCTCCGATTTGATTGGCAATACGGCAACCGAACGGCTGACCCGTTTGGGCGCGCGCATTGCGCACGGTCACGATGCGGCGCATATCGAAGGCGCGAACGCCGTCGTCGTGTCGAGCGCTGTGCGTGAAGACAACCCCGAAGTGCTTGCCGCGCGCGCGCGCCGTATTCCGGTCGTGCCGCGCGCGCTGATGCTTGCCGAACTGATGCGCTTAAGGCAGGGCATTGCGGTGGCAGGCACGCACGGCAAAACCACCACGACCAGCCTGATTGCGAGCGCGCTGGCCGAAGGCGGCCTTGATCCGACTTTCGTCATTGGCGGACGGCTCAATAGCGCGGGCGCGAACGCGCGGCTCGGCGCGGGTGAATTTATCGTTGTTGAAACGGATGAATCCGATGCCTTGTTTTTAACGCTGTCGCCGGTGATTGAGGTCATTACCAATATCGACGCTGACCATATGGAGCGTTATGCGTACGACTTTGCGCAGCTTAAGCAGGCGTTCATCGATTTTACGCAGCGCTTGCCGTTTTATGGCATCGCTGTCCTGTGTATCGACGATCCCCATGTGCGCGACATTCTTCCCGGGGTTTCAAACAAGCAGATCGTGCGCTATGGATTGGCGGAAGATGCACAGGTGCGTGCAGTGAATGTGCGGGTGGAGGGCGCGCGGATGCGCTTTTCGGTATTGCGCCAGAACGGCGCGCCCGCCGCGCCGCTTGAGGTCGAGCTGAATCTGCCGGGTCTGCATAACGTGCGCAATGCGCTGGCCGCAATCGCGGTTGCGAGCGAGCTGGAAGTGGCGGATGAGGCGATTCTCGGCGCGCTGGCGCGCTTTACCGGCGTGGATCGCCGTTTCCAGCGCTATGGAGAAATTCCAGCCGCTGAAGGCGGGCATTACACGTTGATCGACGACTACGGCCATCATCCGGCTGAAATTGCGGCCACGCTCGCCGCCGCGCGCGCCGCTTTTGACGGACGCCGTCTGGTTCTGGCGTTCCAGCCGCATCGTTATACGCGCACCCGCGATTGCTTCGACGATCTGGTCAAGGCGCTCTCCAGCGTCGATGCGCTGGTGTTAACCGAGGTCTATTCCGCGGGCGAAACGCCGCTGATTGCCGCCGATGCGCATGCGCTGGCGCGCGCGGTGCGCGTCGCGGGCAAAGTCGAGCCGCTGTTTGTCGAGACGGTCGAAGAAATTCCGGAGGCGGTCATGCGCATTGCGCGGGATGGGGATGTGGTCATCACAATGGGGGCGGGGTCGATGGGCGGCGTGGCAGCGCAATTAAAACAACATACGTTAGAAATGAAAAAAAGAGATGTATTTAATCCATCCTGAAGCTTTTGGAAAAGTTGCGGTGCTGCTCGGCGGCGCTTCCGCCGAGCGCGAGGTGTCGCTGAATTCGGGGCGACTGGCGCTAGGCGCGCTGCGCGCGCGCGGCGTTGACGCGCATCCGTTCGATCCCGCCGAGCAACCGGTATGGCAATTGAAGCAGGAAGGTGTTGCGCGCGTCTTTAATACATTGCACGGCGGCGCTGGCGAGAACGGCCAACTGGCGGGCGCGTTGGATATGTTGGGTATTCCTTATACCGGTACGGGTGTGCTGGGCTGCGCGCTGGGGATGGATAAATGGCGCAGCAAACTCATCTGGCAGCAAACCGGCATTCCAACGCCGCCGTTTGAGATTGTGCAGTGCGCCGCCAATGCAGGCTGGAGACCGGATGGAATGGCGGATCGGCTCGGTTTGCCGCTCTTTGTCAAACCGGTGCACGAAGGTTCGAGCGTCGGCATGACCAAGGTCAAGTCAGTCCAGGCGCTGGCCGCCGCGGTAGACGCAGCGGCGCGCTACGACTCAACCGTATTGGTCGAAAAAAGCATAGAAGGCGGCGGCGAGTACACCGTATCGATTGCGGGCACGCTCGAATTGCCGGTGATCCGCATCGTGCCCGCCGGCGAGTTCTACGACTATCACGCGAAGTACATCGCCAACGATACGCAATACCGGATTCCGTGCGGCCTGGCCGCCCAGGAAGAACAACGCATCCAGCAACTTGCGCGGCGCGCGTTTGAGATTCTCGGCGGCAAGGACTGGGGGCGCGTCGATCTGATGATCGATGCACAAGGCCAGCCCTGGTTCCTGGAAATCAACACCGCGCCGGGCATGACCGATCATTCGCTGCCGCCGAAAGCGGCGCGCGCCGTTGGCATTTCATATGAGGATTTGGTGATGCACCTGTTGGCGCTGACACTGCCTGATGCGGCGCAGATGGAGAGCAAGCGCAATGTGGCATAACCCGCGCCAGCTCAATTTACTGGCTGCCGCGCTCACGGCAGGCGCAACGCTCGCGTTGTGTGCCGCCCTGGGGCACTGGCTGATGCGGCAACCGATGTTTGCGCTGCGGGTGATTCGCATCGACGGCGATCTGGCGCATCTGAATCTGCCGAGCGTGCGCGCGGCAGTGAGCCAGCTCAGAAACCGCCGCCTATATACGCATTTTTTCAATCTCGATCTGGAGGAGACGCGCGCGATTTTTGAGGCGATGCCGTGGGTTCAGCGCGCGGCGCTGCGGCGGGTCTGGCCGGATCAGCTTGCGCTCACGCTGACGGAGTACCAGGCGCTTGGCATCTGGCGCGCGGACTGGCTGGTCAGCAGGGACGGCGAACGGTTTGCCGCGAATCTGGCCGAGGCGGGCGATGGGCTGCCTTCTTTAAGCGGCCCTGAGGGAAGCGAGAAGGAGGTCGTTGCGCGTTACCGGGATTTTGCGCGCTGGTTTGCGCCGCTTGGCCTGGCGCCTGTCTCGGTCAGCCTTTCGGAGCGGCGCGCCTGGACAGTGGAGTTGTCGAACGGAACGCGCGTTGAGCTGGGCCGCGATAAAGAAAGAGAAGGGGGAAGCAATGCAGGCGCGCTTGCGGCGCGCGGCGATGGTCTCGAGCAGCGCTGCCGGCGGCTCGCCGCTGCCTGGAAGGCAGTCACCGCGCAATGGGGAGAGGAGATTCAAAGGGTCGATTTGCGCTATCCGAATGGATTTGCCATTTTGAGCACAGGTTCTAGGGCATAGGAAGGACAGGGGATATTTCTTAATGAAGCAGGATGATACGGATTTATTGGTCGCGCTTGATATCGGCACTTCAAAAGTGGCCGTGATGGTGGCCGAACAGCGCGGTGAAGGCGGCTACGAAGTGATCGGTGTCGGTCAAAGCGATTCCAACGGTTTGAAAAAAGGCGTCGTGATCAATATCGGAGCGACTGTGCAATCGATTCAGGGCGCGCTCGAAGAAGCCGAACTGATGGCCGATTGCAAGATTGCGCATGTATACGCCGGCATTGCGGGCCGTCATATCCGCAGCTTCAACTCCAGCGGCATGGTCGCGATCAAGGACAAGGAAGTTACGCCGGCCGATGTGACACGCGTGATGGAAACGGCGAAAGCAATCAATATTCCGACCGACCAGCAGGTGCTGCATATTCTGCCGCAGGAATTTATCATCGACGGACAGGAAGATGTGCGCGAACCCATCGGCATGAGCGGTATTCGTCTTGAGGTGCGGGTCCATATTGTGACCGGCGGCGTCTCCGCGGTGCAAAACATTGTCAAATGCGTGCGGCGTTGCGGCTTGGAGGTGAATGATTTGATTCTGCAGCCGCTTGCATCGAGCCTGGCCGTGCTGACCGAGGACGAGAAAGAACTCGGCGTTGTGCTGGTCGATATTGGCGGTGGCACGACCGATATCGCGGTATTTAGCGAGGGCGCGATCCGGCATACCGCGGTGATTCCAATCGCGGGCGATCAAATCACGAACGATATTGCAATGGCGCTACGCACGCCGACGCCGGACGCAGAAGTCATCAAGATCCGGCATGGCATTGCCAAGCAGGCGCTGGTTGCACACGACGAGATGATTGAAGTGCCGGGGCTGGGCGAACGCGGGCCGCGCATGTTGTCGCGTCAGGCATTGGCCGCGGTGATTGAGCCGCGCATCGAAGAATTGTTCGGATTGATACAAAACGCGGTGCGCGGATCGGGCTATGAGGGCGTGCTCGGTTCGGGCGTCGTGTTGACGGGCGGGGCCTCCTCGATGCCCGGCATGATCGAGCTGGGCGAAGACATTTTTTTAAAGCCGGTGCGGGTGGGCATGCCGCAATACGCGGGCGGGCTGGCGGACGTTGTACGCAATCCGCGCTTTGCCACCGCAATGGGACTCTTGCTTGAGGCGCAGGCGCAGCAATCGCGCGGGCGCAGGAAGGCAGTGCGCCTGAATTCCGCCAGGCAGATCTGGAAGCGGATGAGAGAGTGGTTTGTAAAGAGTTTCTAATAAAAAAGTGATGGGGGGGATATTTTGACTGGGTTAAATCAATTTCGATCGATTGACGGGGAGCAAATAATGGAACTGGACTTTGAAATACTAGAAACGGAAACCAGCGGCACAATCATCAAAGTCGTCGGCGTCGGCGGCGCGGGCGGAAATGCGGTGCAGCATATGCTTAACCGCGGCGTGCAGGGCGTGGATTTCTTGTGCATGAATACCGATGCGCAAGCGCTTGGACGCTCAAAAGCCGCAATGCTGATTCAATTGGGGCAAACGGGTTTGGGCGCGGGCGCCAAACCTGAAATGGGGCGCGCGGCGGCGGAAGAAGCGCGCGGGCGAATCAGCGATGCGCTGAGCGGAGCGCATATGGTCTTTATTGCGGCGGGAATGGGCGGCGGCACTGGCACCGGCGCGGCGCCCGTCGTCGCTCAGATTGCGAAAGAAATGGGCATTCTGACCGTTGGCGTGGTCTCAAAGCCGTTTGAGTTTGAGGGCGGCAAACGGATGCGGATTGCCGAAACGGGCGCGGCGCAGCTTGAGGAGCATGTGGATTCGCTGATTGTGGTGTTGAACGAACGGCTCTTTTCAGTGATGGGTGACGACGCTGAAATGGAGAAATGCTTCCAGTGCGCGGACGATGTATTGCATAACGCGGTCGCGGGCATTGCGGAAATTATTAATGTTGAAGGGCTGGTGAATGTGGATTTTGAAGATGTCAAAACGGTGATGGGCGAACAGGGCAAAGCGATGATGGGCACGGCGACCGTGTCCGGCATCGACCGCGCGCGCTTGGCTGCCGAACAGGCGGTGGCCAGCCCGTTGCTCGAAGGCGTCGATTTGTCCGGCGCGCGCGGCGTGCTGGTCAATATTACCGCGAGCCGCACATTGCGCCTGGCCGAGACGCGCGAAGTGATGAATGCGATCAAGCACTACGCCGCGAACGACGCGACCGTAATTCTGGGCGCTGTCTACGATGATGCGATGGGCGATGGACTGCGCGTGACCGTGGTCGCGACCGGCCTGGGGCGTTCGGCGAAAAAAACGCATCAGGTGTCCATGACCTTGCTCCACACAGGGACCGATCATTCAACCGGCGCTGGACTGGACTACGGCGCGCTGGATACCCCGGCGGTCTGGCGCAGCGCGCGCGAAACTGCCTCGGCGCACGTCAGCGTGTTGCAGGAGAAGGGCGTGGATACCTACGATATCCCGGCTTTTTTGCGCAAACAGGCGGATTGAAAGTTCGTCAAACAATGTATTATATGCTCTGTTGAACGACAGAGCCTAAGCATTTTTCTGTAGAGCTTGTGTTCTATTTCCTTTGTAATGAGCTTTCGATATTTTGAAGTACCCAATGATTCCTCAGGCTTTTACAAGTTCACCTGAACATATATTGCCTCAAGAACGTTCAACGCTGAACATTAAAGAAGCTCGAGGCGCATTGAATGCATATCTTGATCGCTTTATTTGCGGCGATGCTTTAGCGGTTATGCGCCAAATTCCGGATGCCGGCATTGATCTTGTTGTCACTTCGCCGCCCTACAATTTGAAAAACTCTACGGGGAATGGTTTAAAAGACGGCAGAGGCGGAAAATGGCAGCATGCTCGGCTTATAAATGGGTATGCAAGTCATCACGACAATATGCCTTATGGGGAATACGTCGCTTGGCAACGCGCTTGTCTGATAGAAATGCTCAGGCTTCTTCCTGAACACGGCGCCATTTTTTATAATCATAAATGGAGAGTTCAGGATGGTTTGTTGCAAGATCGTCACGATATTGTGGGTCAATTCCCGGTACGCCAGATTATTATCTGGCGGCGTAAAGGAGGTATAAATTTTAACGCCGGATATTTTCTGCCTACTTATGAAGTGATTTATCTAATCGCGAAGTCAAAATTCAGATTGGCACCAAAAGCGAATTCCCATGGCGATATATGGGAATTTGCGCAAGATATGAATAACCCGCATCCTGCGCCATTCCCTCAACCCCTGATAGAAAGGATTATTAGCAGCACATATGCAAAAGTTATTCTTGATCCTTTTATGGGCAGCGGAACAACCGCGATGGCGGCAAGAAAACTGAATAGGAATTTTATTGGTATTGATATTTCAGAAGAATATTGCATCATGTCTGAGAAGCGTTTAAGAGGCGAGCCATGGAGAGTTTAAAAGCTAAATAAAATGCTACAGAAACATCGTGCCATTTCAGAAGAAATGAATCAAAATCCATGGGAAAATGCCTATTGGTTCGCGAGGATGTTAATTAATGGAGATAAATACGGGGCAATTGGCCGGCAGAGTAAATTTCTAACCGAGGTTTGTATTGCTTTACAGCAAATTGTTGAAGGGCCAGCTCAGAGCAAAGATATTAAGTTTGAGCTATCTAAAAATATTATTCAAAATTTATTCGAAAAAAGGTTTTCGAGGAAGACGGCCAAAACTGAACGTATCAAATTGTTTCTTGAAGATTTATTCGTCAAGTTAAAAGATATCTGCGATATAAAAGTATTCATTTTAACCGTACAAAATATTTTAATTCCTATTAATGTAGCGTTGGAAAGTATTCCGAATGACGATAAAATCTATACGGAAGAGGTTGCAAAGGCATATCTTGATCGGTTAGGTAATGATGCTTTGTCTACAGTGGTTCAGTTATGGGATAACGCAGGTGTAATAGGATGCTTGAATGCAGAGCGCGGTTGCATTGTTCAAGGGTTTGCACATTTACGTCAGAGTATTCGACACATGTCTGAGCATGAATCCGATACGGTTCTGACAGCCTATGTGCAAGAATTCGAAAGGCGACTGGGACAAAAACGTAAAGGTAGAGCAGGCGGAAGTCTTGAAGATGTGACAAGTTTCTTATTTAAATATTTCAATATTAAGGCTGAAAATAAGCCTGATCATTTTCAAGCAGATATTGAAATTGATAAGTGGATACTCCGCAGAGACAAATGGCTTATCGGTATTTCCTGTAAAAGGACGCTGCGTGAAAGGTGGAAGCAAGTCTCTAGCGCTCATCATGATGTACTGAACAAATTTAAAATATGGCAAGTGTGGCATTTAATTACTTATGATGAAGATTTAAGCGACGATAAATTAACTTTATTGGGAATCCAGAGACATGTTTTCTATTTGCCGGATAATAGCCGCCGTTTAGAAAGTGCGCGGAATCATCTTGGCATGAAAGATTATGTCCGGCCGATGTCTCAATTTATCCATGATATTAAAAAAGAGCAAGGAACTTAAAAAATGTCGACTCTTTCTATTAAATCTAGATTGGGCGTGGATACCTATGATATTCCGGCTTTTTTGCGCAAACAGGCGGATTAGAGCATTTTTCAGCGGCTTGCACTACGTCACTTCGCGCTTGTTCCTTGTGCAATCTCACTGAAAAATGCTCTAAGGCTGTGATGCATGCCTAAAACCCATTTTGGTTTTCAGACCGTAGATGAAGAGGAAAAAAGCCGTCTGGTTGGTCGCGTGTTTGACTCGGTTGCGTCCAGATATGATCTGATGAACGATCTGATGTCCGCCGGGCTGCATCGGCGCTGGAAGGCATTTGCCATTGCCCAGGCCGGCGTGCGCGCGGGCTTCAAGGTGCTCGATGTCGCAGGCGGCAGCGGCGATCTGGCAAAAGCATTCGCAAAACAGGCGGGCGAATGCGGAGAAGTCTGGCTGACCGATATCAACGCGTCGATGTTGCGTATGGGTCGCGACCGGCTGCTTGATCAAGGCTGGATGATGCCAATCGCGCAGTGCGATGCTGAGCGGCTTCCATTTGCCGATCATTATTTTGATGTGGTCACCGTTGCGTTTGGCCTGCGCAATATGACGTGCCCAGAGCGCGCGCTCGCGGAAATGCGTCGCGTACTCAAACCAGGCGGCAAATTGCTGATACTTGAATTTTCCAAAATCTGGGCGCCGCTGACTCAACTCTACGATGTATATTCGTTCAAAATACTCCCTTGGCTCGGTGAAAAAATTGCGCGCGATGCTCAAAGTTACCGCTATCTGGCTGAATCGATTCGCCGGCATCCCGATCAACAGATATTGAAAACGCATATGGAAGCGGCTGGGCTTGCACATGTGCGTTATCACAATCTGTCCGCGGGGATTACAGCGTTACACACAGCAACCAAATATTAGAGTATTTCCAGCGGCTTGCACGGGTAGCTTCGCGCTCGCTCCTTGTGCAATCTCGCTGAAAAATGCTCTAATTCTGAAGCCCTTTTCTGAAGCCCTTTCTAGCGAGAAGAAGGAGAAATTTTATGCAAGGCGATTCCAAAGTCCTTGAACATTTGAATGCACAGCTCAAAAATGAATTAACGGCGATTAATCAGTATTTTCTGCACTCCAGAATGTACAAGAACTGGGGATTTGAAAAATTGGGACAGCGTGAATATCAGGAGTCGATTGGCGAAATGAAACATGCGGACCAGTTGATTGAGCGTATTTTTGTGCTTGATGGTTTGCCTAATCTTCAGGATTTGCACAAGCTGCTCATTGGCGAAGACGTTCCCGAAATTTTGAGCTGTGATTTAAAACTTGAGCAAGCGTCTCAAGCCTGTTGCAAGGAGGCCGTTGCGTATTGCGAATCGGTGCGCGATTTTGTGACGCGCGATCTTTTCGCGGCCATTCTCAACGATACTGAAAAGCATATAGACTGGCTTGAAACGCAGCTTGAGCTGGTGGACAAGCTGGGTCTCCAGAATTATCTGCAGTCAGGGATGAGTGCGCCCGTCTGATCCTGACTATAGAGCATTTTTCAGTAAGATTGCCACTGGTGCGAGCGCGAAGCGACACCGTGCAAGCCGCTGAAAATGCTCTATCTCAAGCTGACGCCATTAAACTGTGTAGGCCCAAAGGGATGAATTCTGAATCCGGTCACGTTCTTTCGGATGGGCTGGTAGACAATGGGGTAAGCGATTGGCGTAAACGGCTGTTCTTGCTTGAAGATTTTCTGTGCTTTTAAATAGCGCTGAGTGCGCTGATGGAGATCGGTGATGTGTACCGCTTGTTGTACTAGATCATCAAAGGGTTTATAACACCAGAGCGAATAATTTGCAGTGCCTACTCCCCGGCAACCGTATTCCCCGAGCCAATTATCAACATCGCCGTTATCAATAATTTTTCCGGCAAGCATTGCATCGTGCTCGCCTTTCCCGGTGCGTTTGATGTAATCTGCAAAATCATGGCGCTGAACGATGTCCGCCTTGACGCCGATCTTTGCCCAGTCTGATTGAATCATTTCAGCCATCAGCTTTGGGCTCGGGTTATAAGGTCTCTGTAGAGAAGGCGCCCACAGCGTTATTTTAAACCCGTTTGGATAGCCGGCTTGCGTTAAAAAGGCTTTTGCCCGTTTAGAATTGCGCGGCGCATCCTTCAAGCTTTTATCGTAAGCCCATTGCACGGGCGGCATGGGCGCGACCGCTGCTTGTGCGCGGCCTTCATACACTGCGTCGATTATGGCTTTCTTATTGATCGCCATATCCAGCGCACGACGCACTAAAACCTTGTCCAAAGGTGGATGCGTGACGTTATAGGCGACATAACTCATCCCGAAGGCCGGTTTGCTCAGCACTTCAATATTCGGATCAGACTGTAGCGCGGCAATATCGACCAGACGCGGATAGACGCTGATTTGACATTCATTGCTTTTGAGTTTCTGTACGCGCACGGCGGCTTCGGGGATAATGGAAAAAACGAGTTTCGACAGTTTGACATCCTCCGGTTTCCAATACTCTGGATTTCCCGCATAGCGTATGGATTCATCTTTCACATATTTTTCGAAGATAAAAGGGCCGGTCCCAACCGGCCTGCGGTTCATGTCGGAAGGCGCGCCAGACTTGAGCAATTGCGCCGCATATTCGGCGGAGAGAATCGATGCGGGGGGCGCAGCCAGATTCGATAGAAAAACGGCGTTGGGAGACTTGAGCGTAAAACGCACGATATATGGATTGAACCGATCCGGCAGTTCGATTTTCTCAACCAGTTGATCAAAGCCTGTGTAATGCCAATACGGAAACTCAGCCAGATACGCTTTACGGAATGGCATCTCCAGGTTACGCATGCGTTCAAAAGTAAAAACGACATCCTCGCCATTGAATTCACGGCTGGGCATAAACCAGGGCGTGACGTGAAATTTCACGCCGTGACGCAACCAAAAGGTATAGACGCGTCCCTCTTTTGAAATTTTCCAGCGTTCAGCCAGACTGGGCTGGATTTTCGGCGTCTCGCTATTGAGATCAAAGTCGAGCAGTCTGTTAAAAACGGTTTCCGCAACTGCCGAGTATTCCACTCCGCTGGAGTATCGGCCTGGATCAAAGCCTGCCGGGCTGCCTTCAGAGCAATAGACGAGTGTCTTATTGGGTAATGTGGTATGTGCACTCAATAGGGAAGTCTTACAGATGAGGCCCAGCATGACGCCGAGATTAGATAAACGGCGCATATCGGCCAGCCTCCGTTGGCAGTGAACGTAATTTGAGGATGATCTCGTGCAAATAATGCGGTTGCAAACATTTATTTCTTAATTGGGAAATATGATTCGTAGCGGTTGCAGGAGAGGTATCCATCGCGCGAGCCACATATTTAATAGAGTTGTCTGCTCGCATTGTGCATAAAATCCGGATTTCTTTGAGTGTGGGTAGGTCGTATGGATGAAAGTAAATATCTATCTTCAGATGCTGCAAGAATTTTTTAATTGCTTCCTTTCCATGATAAAACTGCTGATAGAACTGAAGGAGTTTATGCAGTCCAAGTCGGCTGGTCATATCTTCAGAATAAGTGAGAATCGCAATGGTTTTTTGATTCTTCTGATCTTGAAGGGGGAATTTTATAGAGCGCTCAAATTGAAGGGCACCGCCGACCGTGAAATAAATGTGTTTAATTTGAAGCGCGCGTTTGGTTGATTTGACTTGATGGTCGATCTTTTCAGTATTTGCTAACTCACAATCTATCCAGGACAATATATTTGCGTTCAAATCAAGATTGCCATAAAAACGACAATCCTGAGAAAGGATGTCTGCAGCGCTTAATCCTATTAGATGATCCACGGAATCAAGTTTTAGAGCGGCTGCATTAGAATAGTTGCTATAAATAAATTTTCCTGTCTGTGCGTCTTTTATATGAGCGCATCCGTTTAAATGCTCTACAAGATCATATAAAAAACTAACGTTAAAACGGATGCTTCCTAAATCATGCAGAATCTGCGCTGTATCCATAAGCTTCCTCAACCGATGCAATGAAAATGCTGTCATCGATTAAGGATAATCCTGTTTTTCTGTAATGGATGCTCTACTTCATTCTATAATTCACTTTTCTGGTTGAAAATAGTGACTTTCATTGCGGATTCTTCCAATAACGCTGAACCAGCCGTTCCAGAAAGGATTGACCCAGAACCCCCAGCGCCGAGCCAAGACCGACCAGCGCTGCCGGCGGTACATTGGGAATCATCATGAATGCAGTTGCCGCTGCCATGGAGAGTCCCGCGCCGATGATCAGACGCCCGGCGATCAAGCGCAGCGTGACTTGTTCTCCGCCTGCGAGCACTTTACCGAAAGCAATCGCCGCGCCCACGCCCGCCAACGTCAGCAGCGTTTTGTCGTGATCATCGAAATGCATGGCGCCCAGCGCTTCAACTCCAAACCACCGCCGCCGGATAAAGCCAATCAGCGCCGCGCAACCGAGCAGATACAAAGCGCCGATCGCGGAATGGACGATCCATCGACGCCATGAATGGCGGAAGAGGCATTTCATCGCATTGTCCAAAACAAAATCTATGTCTATAGCCCGCGCGGTAATGGAAACGATATCGTTTCTTCCACGCCCTGCAGCAGACGCACGCGCTTAACCCCCAGTTCACGCAGCCGTTGAATCACCGCCTGCGCAAGCGCTTCGGGCGCTGACGCGCCGGCCGTGAGTCCAATCCGGCGTTTACCTGTCAGCCAGCCTGGATTGATCTGTTCCGGCGCATCGATCTGATACGCTGGAATGCCGCGTTTTCCAGCTACTTCGCGCAGACGGTTCGAATTTGAACTATTCGGGCTGCCAACGACAATGACCATATCACATAGCGGCGCCATCCATTTGACCGCGTCCTGCCGGTTTTGAGAGGCATAACAAATATCCTGTTTTTTAGGCGCGCGAATCTCTGGAAAGCGCGCCTTGAGCGCTGCAATAATCCGCCACGTATCATCAACGGACAAAGTCGTCTGCGTCACATACGCCAGTTTCTTGGGATCAGCAATACGGAGCGCCGCCACATCGTGCACATCCTCAACCAGATAAACGCCGTCCTGGACCTGGCCCATCGTACCCTCAACCTCTGGATGTCCTGGGTGGCCAATCATCACAATTTCATCGCCGTCCGCGCGCATTTTTGCGATTTCAACGTGTACTTTTTTCACCAGCGGGCACGTGGCATCCCATACGCGTAATCCAAGATGTTCGGCTTCTTTCTGAATTTTTTTTGATACGCCGTGAGCGCTGAAAATAAGCATGCCGCCTGCTGGGACCTGCTCAAGCGCTTCCACAAAAATCACGCCCTTGCGGCGCAGCTCATTGACCACCACCGTGTTATGGACAATCTCATGCCGTACATAGACCGGCGCGCCGAAACGCGCGAGCGCGCGCTCGACAATTTCAATCGCGCGATCCACGCCGGCGCAAAAGCCGCGCGGCTGCGCGAGCAGAACCTCAGGGTCGGTGGAGGAAAATTCTGGCATGGCAATCACGCATCTGGAGAACGGCGATGATGTGTACTTCAAAAATCAGCCGCTGGCCGGCGAGCGGGTGTTCAGGCATGCCGAACCTCTGTTCCGGCCTTAGCTGAACGGTCGAATGGTCGCCCGCTTTCATCCCCGGCAGAATATCTTCAAGAAAAGGGGCCAACTGTCCCGCGCCTGATAGCAGCGTTGCGGGGTGGCGCCCAAAGGTATGAAGAATATCCGCGCCCCTTGAAAAAGAGAGGCGGTCATGAAGGGTGACGTGCGAACCAGGTTCGATTTTAAACGGGCGGGAGCGGATCATGATGTGCACGAACATCCAGAAGTCAATCCGCGCTCCAATAGCGCGGCGCGTCAGCAAAGGCGCGCTGCTCAAGCGCAGGCGCATGGCATTGTAAATGAGCGCAGGCGCAAGAAGGCGCATCAAAACCATACCATTGACCGTTGGCCGAAGCTCGAACGCCCGCGCGAAAAACTTGCAACGAATGGCGCAAGCACTTTATCGGATGCGGAATTGCTGGCGATTTTCCTGCGCGTTGGGGTGGAAGGCCAAAGTGCGGTTGACCTTGCGCGCGCCTTGATCAGCCGTTTTGGCTCAGTGCGCGCGCTTCTGTCCGCGCCCAGCGATGAACTGAACGCGGTGCGCGGGATTGGGCCCGCGAAAATTGCCCAATTGCATGCAATCGGAGCGCTCACCCAGCGCGCGCTCGCGGAGGAGCTGCGCAGCACCGCATCCTTTGATTCTCCTGATGTCGTGCGGGATTATTTAAAACTTCTGATTGGCACGCGTTCCTATGAAGTATTTGTATGCTTATATCTGGACGCGCGTCACTGTTTGATCCGCGCAGAAGAATCGTCGCACGGCACGCTGACGCACACGGCTGTCTACCCGCAGAAGATTGCGCGGCAAGCGCTGCTATGCAATGCCGTGGCGCTGATTGTTGCCCATAACCACCCGTCTGGAAACGCTGAGCCGAGTCCCTCCGATTTCCACTTGACCAAACAACTTCAAGCCGCGCTCGCGTTATTTGATATTCGATTGCTGGACCATTTCGTTGTTTCGGCGAATTCGATCATGTCCTTTGTCGAACAGAAGATGCTTTAGAACCTGTTTACGATCTGTCACGAGCGCCCGTCAGACAGGGAAGGAAGGAGCGCAGGAACCGGAGCATATTTGATATATGTGAGGATTCCGAGCACCGCCCGACCCTGTATCACGGGTGCGCAGTAAGATCGTGAACAGGTTCTTAGAGCCTTTTTCAGCGGCTTGCATAGCGTTGTGACTTCGCCGCTCCGCCCGCATCGATCCCATATAGCCAAACGACTTTAGTTCGATCCGGCGTCATCGCCGCTCGCCGTATGGTCCCGCTGCGGGGTCGCCTCCATCGCTGCGCGATGGAGACCTGCTCCGCCCGCATCGGTCCCCATACTGTCTTCGCGGCTGCTTCCTTGTCTCAAATTAAAGTCGCTTGGCTATATTGACTCTCCAAGGTTTTCTCCTTATATTTTTGAATAAGATTTCTTTGAAACTTATTCAATTCGATCATGTGCACTCTCATCGAGCAGCTCCGCCGGCGCCGCTCGGATTTAGGATTCAGCTTAACCACGCTTGAAAAACGGACCGGTTTTGCACTGCCTCGGCTTTCGGTCATTTTTAACCGGCCAAAGGCCGTTGACCTGCGCCTGAGCAGCGTCGAAGCGCTGGCGGATGCGCTTGACGCCAGGGTCATGGTGGTCCCGAAAGAATCGGTTGCGCTGGTGCAGTCGTTGCTGTCTTCCCACGCCTCGCTGATGGCGGTTGAACAAACCCCGTCAGCGCTTGAACGCGCGCTTTCCAGACGCGGTAAATGATGAGCGTGCGGTTTCAGTTCCTCGATGTGTATCTCGGCGCGACGCTGGTTGGCCGTCTATCGAAGACGGGCGATATTGTGCAATTTTTAGGCGATGAGTCTTATTTGGAAAATCCCCATCGTCCCACGCTTTCGCTTTCCTACAACAGCCTGGACGAGATCACCGGAGACGCGGATACGCGCGAGATTTTCACCAAATCGGGCACGCGCTGGACGCGCTCGCTCGGCGCTGTGCCCGCGTTCTTTGAGAACCTGCTGCCTGAGGGCGCGCTGCTCGACTGGATTGCGGACCAGCGGCAGGTCTCGACGCACGACGCATTCGAGCTTCTGGCGGCGACCGGAAGTTCGCTGCCAGGCGCGCTCGTGATCCGGCCCAGCGATATAGAGCGCCTTGGCGCGCGGCTTGAACGTCACGCAGCCGCCCTGCAGGAAGGCGGCCGCCGCGATGTGGTTGCAACGCCGGTGGCAGCGCCGGTCGAAGGCGCGTTCAGCCTGGCCGGCCAACAAATGAAACTGGCCCTGTCTATGGTCGAGAAGGGCCGGCGCTACACCTTAAAGACGCATGCCGATACTGGCCAGGAGATCGTCGCGAAATTGCCTTCGCTTACGCGCCGCGACAGCGTGGAAGTGGAATACGCGGGGATGCGCCTTGCTCGGCTCGCGCACGTGAATGTGCCCGACTTCTGGATCGAGCGCACGGATACCCTCGATATCGGCGGCATTGAGCAACTATGTCCATCCGACTATTTTCTGGCCGTTGCGCGCTTCGACCGCGTTGCCGGTCAGTCGCCGGTTCATATCGAAGATTGGTGTCAGGTCAACGGCCGGCGCCCCAAAGACAAATACGGGCCGCAGTCCGCCTACATCGCCGCGCTGGCAGCCCTTCACGCCTATTCGCCCAACCGGTACGAAGATGCGGCGCAGTTTTTCCGTCGGCAGGTGGTCAATGTGATGATGGGAAATACCGACGCCCATTTGAAAAATTTTTCCTTTATTTATCCGGATGGCCGCTATCCCCGCCTTTCTCCCGCATACGATATGGTGCCGGTGATTGCCTATCTCGGCGCTGGACGATATGCGCTGAACGAAGAGGTTGAAAAAATGTATCAGAGCATGAGCCTGGACGATTTTCTGCGCGTTGCCAAAGCGGCGCATTTCGCGCCCCGCGCCGTTGCGCGGGAGATCAGACAAACGCTGGAGCGCATCTGTGATGTATGGCCGGCGGCGTTAAAGGATTTGCCTGTACCGGATGAGTTGCGCATGAAAATCCTGGCGCGCATCGATGGCATCGCGCTGCTTAGGTCCGCATTACCGCGAAGATTTGCTTAGAGCATTTTTCACTGATTTTCCCTATGTCGCTTCGCCGTTCTGTGTATTCGGGATCGCTGCGGGGTCGCCTCCATCGCTGCGCGATAGAGACCTGCTCCGCCCGCATCGATCCCCATACTGTCTTCGCGCTCGCTCCGCGGGCAAATCGACTGAAAAATGCTCTAGGTTCTTGGCAGTGTCACCCCATTTTGCCCTTGATATTTACCGCCGCGATCCTGATACGACACCGCGCAGACTTCATCGCTTTCAAGAAACAGCACCTGCGCGACGCCTTCATTGGCATAAATCTTTGCAGGCAGCGGGGTGGTATTGGAAAACTCCAGCGTGACGTAGCCTTCCCACTCAGGCTCGAAAGGTGTCACATTGACGATAATGCCGCAGCGCGCATAGGTTGACTTGCCAACGCACAATGTCAACACATCGCGGGGAATGCGGAAATATTCAACCGTGCGCGCGAGCGCGAACGAATTCGGCGGAATGATGCAGACATCACCGCGAAAATCGACAAAGGATTTTTCGTCAAAGAACTTAGGATCAACAATCGTCGAGTTGATATTCGTGAAAATTTTGAATTCATCGGCGCAACGGATATCGTAGCCATAGCTTGAGGTGCCATAACTGATCATTTTTTGTCCGTTCGGGGCGACGCGGACTTGCTCCGCCTCGAATGGCTCTATCATCCCGTGCGCGTGCGCCATGCGCCGGATCCATTGATCGGATTTGATACTCATTTGCGCCTCATTTTAAGCAGCAGCCTTCAAGCAATGCGTGTTCAGCGCGCTATGGTGGCGGCCATATGCGAAATAGATCGACAGTCCAAGCGCCATCCAGAGCACGAGCCGAATCCAAGTATCGGCGGGCAGACCAGACATCAGAAACAGCGCCGAGAGCGCGCCCATTGGCGCAACCAGATAAATCGCCGGCGTTCTGAAGGCGCGCGGCAATTCAGGCTGCCTGATGCGCAGCGCCAGAACGCCGATACATACCAGAACAAAGGCGGATAAAGTGCCAATACTGACCAGTTCGCCCGCCAACCCGATAGGTAAGATGCCTGCCAGCGCTGTCACCGCCGCGCCAATCCACAATGTCGTCAAATAAGGCGTATGGAAACGCGGGTGAATTTTCGCGGCGAATTCCGGCAATAGCCCATCTTGGGCCATCACATAGAAAATGCGCGATTGCGCCATAATCAGCACCAGAATCACCGAGCTCAGCCCGACCAGCGCCCCCAGCTTGACCAATGGCGATAACCAGGGCATGCCGATGGCATCGATGCCGACCGCAATCGGGTCCGGCACGTGCAGCCGGTTGAAGGGCACCACCCCGGTCAATACATAGGACACGAGCACATACAGAACCGCGCAGATCGCAAGCGAGCCGAGCAGTCCAACCGGAATATTGCGGCGCGGATTTTTTGTTTCCTGCGCAACGCAGGACACGGCATCGAAACCAATATAGGCGAAGAATACGACCGCCGCGCCGCGCAGTACGCCGCTGAAGCCAAACTCGCCGAGTTGCCCGCTATTCGGCGGAATAAAGGCGCCATTTGGGTTGGAAGGCGTCACCCAATTGGCAGTGTCCACATATCCAATGCCTGCCGCGATAAAAATCAGCACAATCGCCACTTTGATCACGACCATCCAGTTATTCACGCGCGTCGACTCCTGCACCCCCAGGGTCAGCAGCAGTGTCGCCGCCGCTACAATCAGCATCGCGGGCACGTTCAGCCAGGCGCCCGTGCGGCTCCATCCGGCCACCGCATCGTAGACAAATGGAGACTCAGACCACCGTTCAGGCAATACAATGCCGAAATTCCTCAAAATACTTCCCGCGTAGCCCGACCAGCCAATGGCGACCGTCGTTGCGCCGAGGCAATATTCCAGAATCAGATCCCAGCCAATCATCCAGGCAACCAACTCACCGAGCGTTGCATAGGCATAGGTATAGGCGCTGCCTGAGACTGGCACAATCGAGGCCATCTCTGCATAGCACAGGCCGGAAAGCGCGCAGACCAATGCGCCGAGCGCAAAGGAAAGCATGATCGATGGCCCTGCAAAAGCCGCTGCCGCATGTCCGGTCAGCACAAAAATCCCCGCGCCAATCACGCAGCCAATGCCGAGCAGTACCACATCCAGACCCGATAAAGTGCGCCGCATCCGGTGCGCCGAATCAGCGCCGGACAACGCTTCAGGCATTTCTAGCGTCTCAGTTTCCAATGCTGGAATGGATTTTTTTTGCCAGAGTGTTTTCATATACAAGAAAAGAGGTATGGGTGAACGCGCAGGGAAAATGCAAAATATGCATCATCCGAATTATGACTCATGCGCAGCAGGCGGTCTCTGTTGTTTAACAACAACGCCCGTGTGCGCATTCAGCACATATTGAGCAATAAATTGCGTATGATGCCTGTGCGTTTTAAACGTATTTTTGATTGATCAACTTTGAAAGGACGAGGTATTGACAATGAGAAAACTGAATTCTGGACGCGGCGCGCTTCCCTTTAAATTACGCGCGATTCCCGTCATCGCGGCCTGGATGGCAGGCGCAGGCGCGCTGAGCTTGCCGGGGATTGCATCCGCGCAGCCAGCCCCGCTAGCCTCCAATGGGGGATTGCAGTTATGCGGAACAGACTCAAAAGGAAAAGCAATTGGACCCGACGGCGCAGACCACACAGTCACCTTGGAATGTAAGGAGGCGTCACCGCAGTTTGCTTTGAAAACGAACGGTAATGCAAATGGCACGGGCGACCCTACCCTTGCCGCTTCGCGGATCCTGGGCTATCAAGACAGGATTGAGATCAACACAAATCAGCTCAACGTCAGAGCTCCAAGTACTTTCTACTACGATGTGAATTTAAATGACAACAAAATTACCAAACTGAAGAACGGTACCGAGGATCAGGATGCTGTCAACGTCGGTCAGCTGCGCGGCATCCTCACGGCATTGGGCGGCGGCGCGGCGATCGATAAAGACGGTGCGATCCATGCGCCGACCTATATCATCGGCAACGAAAACTTTCACGATGTCGGCGCTGCACTGATCGGTGTCAACAACATACTGACCCAGGGCTTGAAAGATATCACCAGCCTCACGGCCCAGGTGGCCAAAAACACGCAGGATATTGGCAAGCTACAGCAGGGCGGCGGTGGCGGTGGTGGCGGCGGCAAGGACAGCGGTAATAAAGATGAGGACAGCGGTAATAAAGGTGAGGACAGCGGTAATAAAGGTAAGGGCAGCGGCAATATTGGCTGGGGAGTGCGTAATGGCCCGGATGGCTCCATGACTGTTGGCAACGATTCAACCGCATCTGGCAAGAATGCGTCCGCCTTTGGCCAGGGCGCACAGGCAACCGCGAAGGATTCGGTCGCGTTGGGTCAAGGCTCGGTCGCGGACCGTCCCAACACGGTTTCGGTCGGTTCCAAAGATCATGAGCGGATCATCTCCAATGTCGCGCCGGGCGTTCAAGGCACCGATGCGGCGAATATGGATCAATTAAATGCAGTGCTCAAGGACACCGACAATCGCCTGCTTGATCTGGATAGAAACACCCGGCGCGGGATTGCGGCGGCTGCGGTTCTGCAAAGCGTCACGCCCTATCTGCCTGGCCGCGCTGTGGTCAGCGTGAATGGCGCAACCTACCGCGGTCAGCAGGCGGTCGGTCTTGGCCTTTCATACTGGAGTCCAAAAGGCAATGTGAACTTTAATGCGGCCGCAGGTCATGCCAGAGGCCCGAATACCGTTGTCAGAGTCGGGCTTGCCTTTACGCTTGGACAATAATTTTGCACATCCATAGGCCCTCCAGCGGCCCGGCTAAAGGCCGGGCCGTTATTTCATAGCGAGATTTCCAATGAAACGAACCCTGATTTCCACGGCCTGCGCGCTGGCGCTCTGCGCTACGCACGCAACGGCCCGGGACACGCTGGGGATTACCGACCCCACAGTCCTGCAAAGAGGCTTCGGCGCGGAACAGAGTTTTGAAGCCGGCGCGCCCGATCGCGTCTGGTTTGACAAATACGGCACCTCCGTTCCCGCCGGCTCGATTTCCGCGATGCAGCAGCGCTGGGATGCGCTCAAAGCCAAATATCCTGATGCCGCATATTTCTCTGCCAAGGCGCAGTGCTGGATTGACGCGGCGCGCGCTGAACGCGCGGTGCGCAACCAGTGGGGCTTTGTGCAGGAAGCGCTGGGCGAAGCCGACCGTCTGATCTCCGCGATGGAAGGCGGTCGCAGTCCTGAGCTCAGCAACCCGCCGCTGCGCACCGTCCGGCAGGTGCGCCCGGATCTGTGGACGAAAATCCAGCAATTGCAACAGGATCCCAAAATGCGGGATTGCCTGCCTGCGCAGCGCACGCTAGCCTGCACGGAAGTTGTCCTGTCGCACGCGGGACACGAAGCCTGGTCGCGTTTGTTCTCCGCGGCGGAAAAACGGGTTGCCACGGCTGAACAGATGCTCCAGCAGGCCGAACAGGAACTGCAAAGCTGCACGCCGCCCGCCCCGCCTCCGCCATCTCCAATCACCAGCCAGAAAGTCAAATATCAGGCGGAGACCCTGTTTGATTTTGATAAAAGCATGCTGAAACCGGAAGGCCGGGCGAAACTCGATGATCTTGCCGCAAAAATCAAAGGCATTGATCTTGAAGTCATTGTGGCGACGGGCCATACTGATCGAATTGGTACCGACAAATACAATGACGGGCTTTCTGCGCGGCGCGCCCAGGCAGTGAAAGCCTATCTGGTCCACAGAGGCATCGATGCGAAACGCACGTATACCGAAGCAAAAGGCAAACGCAATCCGGTGACGACGGGCTGCAATCAGAATCTGAAAACGCAGCGTCAAGCGTTGATTGCCTGCCTTGCGCCAGATCGCCGGGTGGAAGTGGAAGTGGTTGGAACGAAAAGCGCTTCTGAATAAGCTTGCACAGGTTCTAGAGCATTTTTCAGTGAGATTGCACAGGAGCAAAAGCGCGAAGTGACAAGTGCAAGCCGCTGAAAAATGCTCTAACGTGCGTGCTTCGAGCGCCGGATGGCATTGTGCCATGCGGCGCTTTTTCTTGAGCAATCCGATATAATTCCGCGATCCATTTCATTCATGCAACACACGAAAGAGTTTTCATGCTAACCATTCGCCTTGCGCGCGGCGGCGCAAAAAAACGTCCTTTTTACAATATTGTGGTGACCGATTCGCGCCACCGCCGCGATGGCCGCTTTATCGAACGGATCGGTTTTTATAATCCCTTTGCAAGCAAAAACGACTGCGCACTGCGCCTTGCGCAAGATCGCCTTGCCTATTGGAAAAATACCGGGGTGCAGTTATCCGAAACGGTAGCGCGTCTGGTGAAACAGGCGCGCAGAGCGGCGGCTTCATCCGAAGTTTGCGTGCCTGAAACAGGGGATTGAACACAACTGGAACACGCGCGGATCGCTTCATTGAGGTCGGCAGGATTACCGGCGCGTACGGCATACGGGGATGGGTCAAGGTGAAGCCTTATGCAGCGCGCCATTTAAGCGGTCGCGCGCTCCTCGCGGCCAAGCGCTGGCAACTGATCAAAGAGCGTCCGCTTCGCCCGGCGCAGCACAGCGCCCGCGCAGTAGATGCGTGGACAGGCTCCAGGGTTACGGTATTGAACGCAAAACCGCGCCACGACGCCCTGATTGCGCAGTTCGCTGAATGCGCCGAACGCGAGACTGCGCTTACGCTGAAGGGCGGGAGGGTGTTCGTGCGCCGGGCTGATTTCCTGGAATTGCCAAAGGATGAATATTACTGGACCGATTTGATCGGGCTTCAGGTCATCAATACTGCAGGGGAAATACTCGGCATTGTGCGCAATTTACTCGATCATGGCGCGCATGCGGTGTTATGCGTCGAACCGCATGCGTCCAACGCAGCCAGCGCTGGACAAAACCGGGAATTACTGATTCCATTTGTCAATGCCTATATTCTGGAAGTTGATCTAGGTCATCATCAGATGATTGTGGATTGGCGGAGCGATTGGGATGGATAGGAAAGAAACAGGCGCCTGTGATATTCAACCATGCAACTGGATGCCATTACCCTCTTTCCGGACATATTCCGCGCGTTGACTGGCTGGGGCGTGACCGGACGCGCGGCGCAGCGGCAGCGCTATCATTTGCGGACCTGGAATCCGCGCGATTTCACACAGGATCGGCATCGGACAGTGGATGACCGTCCTTACGGGGGCGGGCCTGGCATGGTCATGCGGGCGCCCCCGCTCGCCGCAGCGATTCAGGCGGCAAAAAACGCGCAAGCGGCAAGCGGCAATGTTGCGGCGCGCGTCATTTTGATGAGCCCGCAAGGCAAGCCGCTCACGCACGCGGATGTCGTACAACTGGCGGCGGAATCCGGGTGGATTGTGGTATGCGGACGTTATGAAGCCATCGATCAACGTTTGATCGATGGCGCGATCACAGACGAAATCAGCGTCGGTGACTTTGTGGTGTCAGGCGGAGAGCTGCCGGCCATGATGCTGATGGACGCCGTCATCCGCTTATTGCCCGGCGCGCTGAATGATGCACAATCGGCGCAACAGGACAGTTTCAGCGATGGGCTGCTCGATTGTCCGCACTACACGCGCCCGCAGGAATACAATGGCATGTGCGTTCCTGAAGTGCTGCTTGGCGGACATCATGCGCGCATCGGACAATGGCGGCGCAAACGGGCGCTGGCCAATACGCAGTTCAGGCGGCCCGAATTGATTAGAGCGGCGCGCGTACAGGGCCGCTTGACTCAAACGGACGAGGCATGGTTGGGACAATGCAGTGGAATAGCGCCTAATGGGGAATATGAAAATGCACTTGATTGAAGAACTCGAACGGGAAGAAATAGCGCGCCTGACAAACGGCAAATCAATTCCGGACTTTGCGCCGGGCGATACCGTAGTGGTTAACGTGAATGTGGTTGAAGGGAATCGCAAACGTATTCAGGCATATGAAGGGATCGTGATTGCAAAACGCAATCGCGGCCTGAATTCATCGTTTATTGTCCGGAAAATCTCTTCGGGCGAAGGTGTCGAACGCAGCTTTCAGACCTATTCGCCGCTTCTGGCGAGCATCGTGATCAAGCGCCGGGGGGATGTGCGCCGCGCGAAACTGTATTATTTGCGTCACCGCTCCGGTAAAGCTGCGCGCATTAAGGAGAAATTGCCGCGCCGCGCCTAAGAGCCTGTTCACAATCTTACTGCGCGGCGGGCAGCATGCTGCGTAGGGCGGCGCTCGGAATAGATTCTATCCATTAGGAATATTCAAATGACTTTCCTATCTGTCTTGCTGGCCCTCATTCTTGAGCAGAAGCGCGCATTACCGTTCAATAATCCTGTGACTGGACTGTTGCGCTACCACGCGCTGCGCATCCGGCAAGCGCTGGATGTTGGCAAATCCAAATATGAGGCGATGGCGTGGTTAAGCGTCGCGCTGCCCTGGACGCTCGCTGCCGCGCTGATTTACATCGCGCTGTACCGTTTGCATTTTCTGTTCGCTTTTGCGTGGAATGTTGTCATTCTGTATTTCACGCTCGGCTTTAGAAAATTCAGTCATCACTTCACCGATATTCAGCGCGCGTTAAATCATGACGATATCGGGCGTGCGCGCGAGACTCTGCACATATGGACAGGCATAAAGATCAGCGATATGCCAGCGTCTGAAATTGTCCGTCAAACCCTGGCGCATGCTGTGATTGCCGTACACCGCCACGTATTTGGCGTTTTTTTCTGGTTTCTGATGCCGCTTGGACCTGCGGGCGCGGTCCTGTATCGAATTGCGGAGACTCTGGCGCGCACATGGAGCAAACCTTCCGGCGCTTTATTGACACCACATGACACGAACGCGCCGCCCTCCGCTTCATTTTCCCGCTTTGCGCAACGGGCCTTTTATTGGATCGATTGGCTCCCGGCCCGTTTAACGGCATTCGGTTTTGCAGTAGTGGGTAATTTTGAGGATGCCGTTCATACATGGCGCACTCTGCGCCAGCCCTGGATTGCTGCAAACGATACGGTTCTGGCGACGGTCGGCGGCGGCGCGTTGGGCGCGCCGCTGACTGCGCCGCATACTGCTGAGTATCCAGATATGGATGCGCTTCCCATCGGATGGGTATCCTCACCGCTTCCCGATGCAACGTACTCCCCCGCTGCACTGCAACGGGCGGCAGGTCTGGTCTGGCGCGCCGTGGTTCTGTGGATGGTATTGTTGCTGATGTTGACGTGCGCGGTCTGGCTTGGGTAGCCTTTCTGCATGACGGCGCGCGAAGATGGCCTTGTGGTGGCTGCGCATGGCCGTCATTATTTGGTTGCTCCCGCTCGTTCGGAATCCGCCTGTCCATTTCTACATTGTTTCCCGCGCGGAAAAAAAAGCGAAGCGGCCGTCGGTGACTGCGTCAGCATCGAACGCCGCGCGCGCGATCAAGGCGTCATCATCAAAATTTTGCCGCGCCGCGCCTGGCTGTGCCGTTCAGACCGGTTTAAATCCAGAATCTTTGCGTCGAATTTCGACCAGCTCCTGTTTGTGCTCGCTGCCGTTCCCCGGGTGAGCGAAATGCTGCTTGGCCGCGCGCTGGTTGCCGCGCATGCGCATCGCGTGCGTGCGTTGATCGTGTTGAACAAAACCGATCTTGAAGCGGCTGCGCGGGTTGCCCGTGCGCGTCTTGATCTGTATCGGAGTCTCGGCTATACGGCGCTTGAAATTTCAGCAAAAACGCAGCCGGAAGCGGCCCGTTCACAACTTGAAATCCGGCTGAAACATCAGATCACGCTTCTGCTCGGCCCCTCCGGAACGGGAAAATCCACCCTGGTGAATCTGCTCGCGCCCGGCGCGCAGGCCAAAACACAAGAGATTTCCACTGCCCTGCGTACAGGCAAACACACCACGGCGTTTACGCGGCTCTATCCGCTGAAGAACGGCGGCGCGCTCATCGATTCGCCCGGCTTTCAAAACTTTGGTTTGCATCATGTGTCTGAAAAGGTGTTCGCACAGGCTTTTACCGAATTCCAGCCTTTTGTATCCCAATGCCGTTTTTCGGATTGCCGTCATTTGCATGAACCGGAGTGCGCTGTGCGGACTGCGGTTGTAGCGCGGAAAATCGATACACAGAGGTACGCCCTCTACGCGCAACTGCTGCGCGAAGCGCAATTGACTCGTTTCTGACGGTCAGGATTGATCTGCAAACCCGCCGCTGCATCCAGCAATGGTGCGGGTCCATCTGTCCATCGCTCTGTGTCGGATAAAGTGCGCCGCCAGCGGCGCGCGCCGGGCACGCCGTGGTACAGGCCGAGAATGTGGCGGGTCACCGCCTTCAAAGGCGCTCCGCGCGCGCTTTCGCGCGCATAATAGGCTTTGAGCGCTGGAATCACATCCGCGCGCTGCGCAACTGGCGCATTGGCCTGATAAAAACGGTGGTCAATCCCGGCCAGTAACCACGGGTTGTGATACGCCGCGCGGCCCAGCATAACGCCATCGATATGCGCGAGATGGCGTTCAACCTGCGCAAGCGTCGTGACACCGCCGTTCAGAATGATTTCAAGAGCTGGAAAATCGCGCTTGAGCCGGTACGCGACCTCGTAGCGGAGCGGCGGCACGCTCCGGTTTTCTTTTGGATTGAGGCCATGCAATACGGCGCTGCGCGCGTGCACGATAAAGGTTTGGCAGCCCGCGTGTGCGACCGTGCCGATAAAATCACGCACAAAGGCGTATTCTTCAATATCATCGAGCCCGATCCGGTGTTTGACCGTGACTGGAATCGACACTGCATCGCGCATCGCGCGCACGCACTCGGCAACGCGCAAGGGCTGTGCCATCAGCGCCGCGCCGAATACCCCGCGTTGCACGCGCGCGGAAGGACAGCCGCAATTCAGGTTAATTTCATCGTAACCCGCCGCTTCACCGCGCTTGGCGCAATCAGCCAGTTCATCTGGATTGCTGCCGCCTAACTGCAACGCGACCGGGTGCTCACTTTCGTCAAACGCAAGATGACGGGCCGCGTCTGAATGCAACAATGCGCCCACCGCCACCATTTCCGTATAAAGCCATGCGCGGCGGGTCAGCAATCGGTGAAAGTAGCGGCAATGCCGGTCGGTCCAGCCCATCATTGGCGCGATGCAAAGACGCATCAGGTCGGTACGGAAGAAGAGAAAGAAGATATTGAGAGTAAAACCATTCTTTTTTCTACTCAAAAAGTTAATTATTGAATGATAAGTTGAAACATTACTAAAAAATGGGAGTAGCCTCAACAGCTCAAAGAATTTTCATCGGTTAGGCACTCCCTATGAATACTGTTTTAGATTCTGAGGATTTAAGAAGACGGATCAGTCTTGACGGTAGTCTTTTATATGATTTCGTAAAAGTTTTTCCAGAGTCATGCAATCTAAGAGATGCACGTTCAGATAAATATCTATGCGTCAACTATTACATGGCTAGTCTTTGTGGAGCGCAATCTACTGATCAAATTATTGGAATGAAGCGACATGACCTCTGGATAAATAAAACAAGTCATAGAAATCTGAATTTAAACCAAATCATTCTATCCAATCACAAAAATGCCGTGCAATGGCACAGAAAAATAGAGAACAAAATTCTTATAACAAAACATCCATTATGAATACATCGAACAGCATCGCTGCAATACCGGATAAAACCCTCAACTATTGCTCTGAGGCTAGCCCGATAGGGTTCGACGCGAACCAGGCCAGAACCATTCCGGATCACACGGCAAGCTCGGTGAGCCTTTATAACCGATTGCTTGAATTTGAGCGCGGCGGGACGAAGCTTGAACCGGGCCTTGCTGAAAGTTGGGACATTTCAAAGGACGGGAAAGTCTACACATTCCATCTACGACGCGGCGTAAAATTTCACAGTACGCCCTGGTTCAAGCCAACGCGCGAATTCAACGCAGAGGATGTGCTCTTCACTTTTGAGCGGATGCGCAATCCGAATATGCCGTTCCGTAAAGCCTATCCGGTCGAATTTACGGATTTTCATCATCTTGGTTTAGACAACCTCATTTCCAGGATTGAAGCGCTGGATGAAGGGCACGCCATACGATTTACTTTGAATACTGTGCATGCGCCCTTTTTAGTGAAGCTGGCAGCGCCTGTGATCTCAATTCTCTCTGCTGAATACGCCGCGAAATTGCTGAAGGAGGGCAACCCCTCTGATATCAGTTGGAAACCGATTGGCACAGGCCCGTTTATTTTTCAGGAATACATAAAGGATGCAACGATTCGGTTTAGGGGCAACCCTGAGTACTGGAAACCCGATGAGGTGCAGTTGTCCAGGCTGATCTTTGATATCGTGCCAGATGCCGCTGTGCGTGCGCAGAAGCTCAAGGCGAATGAGTGTCAGGTTGTGACGAGCTTGCGTTCGACGGATATCCCCGTGCTTAAACATGATCCAGGTCTTCGGGCGCTCAGTCAGCCAGGTTTCAATGTCCGCTATCTGATATATAACACCGCCCATAAACCTTTGGATGATGTGCGGGTGCGCCGTGCACTGGAGATGGCAATTGATAAGAAAGCCCTTATAAATCAAGTGTATGAAGGGCGCGCGCAAATTGCCGTTGCGCCGCTGCCGCCGTTGCAGTGGTCGTATGACAAAACATTGCAAGATGCGCCGCGTGATCTGAAACAGGCAAAAGCCCTGTTAGCGCAAGCGGGCTACCCGAACGGATTTAAATTTTCTTTGTGGATACCGCATTCTTCAATTGGGACGAATGTAAATCCACGGTTGACAGCCGAAATCATTCAGTCAGACTGGAAGGAAATGGGTGTTGAAGCAAAAATCGTCGGCTATGAATGGGGAGAGTTTATTAAGCGCGCAATCAATGGCAAACACGATGTATTGCTTATCGGAATAATCAGCAATATTCCTGATCCTGAAAACCTGTTGAAAGTGTTCAGTTGCACTGAAATAGGTCATGGTTTTAATCTATCAAGATGGTGTCATTCATCATTCGACGACTTGATTCAGCGCGCCGCTCAAACACTGGATATTGCTGAACGCTCTCAGCTTTATACACAAGCACAAAAGCTGTTGAAACGCGAGCAGCCGGTTACCCCCCTCGCCTACGCGATCAACTACCAGGTTGTCAACAAGCATGTGACGGGCTTCAAAATCAATCCGCTTGGCCCGACGATTTTTTCCGGGGTTGGCCTGAAATAATTTCCAGCGTTTCATTTTTCCAAAGCGCCTCAATTTGTGAAGCCTCTAAAAAAATCTTGCTTAAACCTTGCGCGTATTCGGTTCCCAAACGTTACATCCTCTTCATGCCAATATTGATGAATGAGGGATGCAAGCAGAAAGTCCATATTTCCCCCCAGATTCAATGTTCAAAACAGAGTGCCCAGGTGGCTATCGTCAACTTGATCTGGATAAAGGGACACAGAGGAAAATATGGGTTGATCGTGCTGAAACAGGCAACCTGCAGAAGTGAATATGTAAAACATATCTTAAAACCGCTGACAACGCGGACAGTAATAAGTAACGCGCTGGCACTGCACGATTCTGCGGATCACAGCGCCGCACTGTCGGCAGAGTCGTCCAGCGCGGCCATAGACAAAACAATCGAGCTGAAAACAGCCGCCTTCCCCAAAGCTATCCTTAAAGTCACGCAAGGTGCTGCCGCCTTTTTCAATCGCTTCCGCCAGCGTTGCCCGAATCGCACCGGCCAGTTTTATATAACGAGGCGCTGAAATGCGCGCAGCGGTCTTTGCCGGATGAATACCTGCGCGGAACAGACTTTCGCATGCGTAGATATTCCCGACGCCGGCAACTATCTTCCCGGACAGTAGCGCTTGCTTGATCGAGATCTGGCGTGCACGCGTATGCTGATAAAGATGCACGCCGTGAAAGGCGGCGGATAAAGGTTCGACCCCAATGCTGGAAAGGCGCGGATGCAGCAGAATATCGCCCGCGTTGCGCGGATGCCATAAGAGCGCGCCAAAGCGGCGCGGGTCCCGGAAACGCAAGAGGCAATCTTCAAATATCCAGTCCACATGATCGTGCCGATCCGTGACGGCCTGCGCATGGCGCGGCCATATCCGCAGCGTGCCGGTCATGCCAAGATGGATCAGCAGATAACCCTGGCTGCATTCGACATACAGGTATTTGCCGCGGCGCCCGACATCCTGGATAATTTCGCCTGTCATCAGCAGACCCAGTTGCGGAGGAATTGGCCAGCGCAGCCGGGCAGTGCGTACAATGACCCGTTCAACGCGCTGTGCAATCAGACACGTTGCAATCCCATTTCGGATCACTTCGACTTCTGGCAATTCAGGCATGAGCTAAACTTGAGCATCAGTCTTCCAGCGTATTGAGATGTTGCACAGGCGCAGCAATATGAATCCTCCATGCGGCTGCGCTGCGCCACCGAGAGTGTTTAGAATGATCGTCGTTTAAACCACCGATAAGGAATAAGGAAATTGTATGAACAAACAGGAACTCATCGAAGCCATTTCCTCAAAAACGGGCGCCAGCAAAGCCTTAACGGGTGAAATACTGGACGCATTGCTGGAAACGATCAAAAAGTCCGTCTCCAAAGGAAATCCAGTGCAGCTGGTTGGCTTTGGCAGCTATACGCTGGGTAAACGGGCCGCGCGTACCGGACGTAATCCCAAAACCGGAGAGTCTATCCGCATTGCTGCGTGCAAAACGGTCAAATTTACTGCCGGCAAGGCATTTAAGGATGCGGTCAATAAACGCTAGGCGTAGAGTCCCATGCAAAACACTGCCCCCGCCATTGATATCGGCATTCGGGAGATGGATCGTAAAAATATCGCTGAGGGTTTGTCCCGCCTGCTGGCCGATACCTATACCCTGTATCTGAAAACGCATCACTTTCACTGGAACGTGACCGGCCCGCAGTTCAATACGCTGCATGCGATGTTTGAGGCCCAATACACTGAGCTCGCCGTTGCGGTTGATGTCATCGCCGAACGCATCCGTGCGCTCGGTTTTCCTGCGCCAGGCAGCTATCGGGCGTATGCGAAGCTCTCGTCGATTCCGGAAGCCGAAGGCGTCCCACGCGCTGAACACATGGTCCGGCAATTGCTCGAAGCCCAGGAAACCGTCGTGCGCACGGCGCGCGCAGTCTTCCCGCTTGTCGAGGCTGCCAATGACGAACCGAGCGCGGATTTACTGACACAACGAATGCAGGTTCATGAGAAAACCGCCTGGATGCTGCGCTCAATGCTTGAATGAAAATCGCGGTGATTGGCTGCGGCCATATGGGTTGCGCGTTGCTCGCTGGGCTATTGAAGAGCGGCATTTCCGATGCGCATCTGATTCCCATCGATCCGGACGAGCGGGTGCGCGCGCAGCTTGAACAGAGGTTGAAGTTGCATTGCGGCTCAGCGCCAGATGCGGGGCTGCGCGCCGTTCAGGCGCTCATTCTGTCGGTGAAGCCTGATATATTGGCAGATGTTGCGCGCCAAATTGCGCCGTATTTGCAGACGCAGCTTGTGATCAGCGTTGCAGCGGGTATCCGGATTGCCGCGCTTGCGCGCTGGCTCGGCGGTTATTCGCGCATTGTGCGCGCGATGCCGAATCTTCCCGCTTCTATTGGTCTTGGCATCACGGGGCTGGCCGCGCTGCCCAGTGTGCGGGAGGCAGATCGCGCTTGTGCAGAGCGTATCCTGTCGGGCGTCGGCCAAATCGTCTGGTGCCTGGACGAAGACCAGCTGGATGCCTTGACTGCGCTGTGCGGCAGCGGCCCAGCCTATGTATTTTATTTTATCGAGGCGC
Organism: Candidatus Glomeribacter gigasporarum BEG34; assembly: GCF_000227585.1. Taxonomy (GTDB): domain Bacteria; phylum Pseudomonadota; class Gammaproteobacteria; order Burkholderiales; family Burkholderiaceae; genus Glomeribacter; species Glomeribacter gigasporarum_B. Next base: position 43,241 of record NZ_CAFB01000039.1, read on the forward strand.
TTGAAGACGCGGCGCGCCGGCTCGGATTCGATGATACCCGGGCGCGTACATTGGCGCGGACGACCTTCACTGGCGCGGCAGCGCTCGCCGCGCAGTCCGGCGCCGCCGCCTCCGCTTTGCGTGCGCAGGTTAGCCCGCCAAATGGCACGACTGCCGCCGCGCTCGCTTTATTTGACGCGAAGCGGATGAGAGAGGCCATAGTGCGCGGCGTTCTGGCGGCGCACCAGCGCGCCATTGAAATTGCCAGCGCGCCCGGCCAGGATTAAAATTTCCCCCAGACTGTTACAATTTCACGTTTTAATCCAAGGAATTCTTTATGGCTAACTCTGCACAAGCGCGTAAGCGCGCGCGCCAGGCTGCCAAGGCCAATGTCCACAATTCCGCGCTGCGTTCAAAACTGCGCACTGCCATCAAGGCGACGCGGCGCGCCATAGAAGCGGGTGATACATCTAAAGCGTCTGAAGTATTCAGACATAGCTGCAAGACCATCGATATCATTGCGGACAAAGATATCATTCACAAAAATAAGGCGGCGCGCCATAAAAGCCGGCTTGCGGCGGCGTTGAAGCGTTGTTTGCCGGCAGCGAATGCTGCCTGAAGCGCTAGAGTATTTTAGCGGCTTGTGCGGCGTGATGTCGCGCTTGGCTATAGCTCAGCGCGTCTGCCGGTAAACGCGCCTCGCCCGCAAACAACTGTTCAACGGTCTCTCTTTCCCGTATCAGATACGCCTGTGCGCCGTCTACCATCACTTCTGCCGCGCGGGGACGTGTATTGTAGTTGGAACTCATCACAAAACCGTAAGCGCCCGCGCCGTGCACGGCCAGCAGGTCGCCGGGCTGTACCGCGAGCCGCCGCGCTCGCCCCAGCCAGTCGCCGCTCTCACAGATAGGGCCAGCGACATCGTACAGGGCTGGCATTGCGTCCTTCCGTTGAATCACGGGGGTGATATCATGGTACGCTTGATACATCGCTGGACGCATTAAATCATTCATCGCTGCATCGACAATCGCGAAACGCTTTTCTCCACTCTGCTTTAAATATTCAATCCGCGTCAGAAGCGCGCCGGCATTTCCCGCCAGCGAGCGTCCTGGTTCAAATAAAAGCGTGCGGTGCGCGTGACCGCGTTGTGCAACATGATCGAGCACGCTCGAGACGAAATGTTCAATTCCAGGCGGCGGTTCTGCATTTGTCTCTCCTGCGGGGCGATAATGAATGCCCAGTCCGCCGCCGATATCGAGATGGGAGAGCGCGGCGCCGTCTGTTTCAATCGCTTCGATGAGCGCCAGCATTTTGTCGAGCGCATCCAGATAGGGAGCGGTTGCCGTGATTTGCGAGCCGATATGACAGGCCAGTCCAACCAGTGTCAGATGGGAAAGCGCGGCGGTAATGCGCGCGGCGGCGCGCGCTTCATCAAAAGCGATGCCGAATTTATCGGTTTTAAGCCCGGTTGCAATATACGGGTGCGTGCGCGCATCGATATCGGGATTCACGCGCAGCGCAACGCGCGCCTGCGCGCCCGTTTGCGCTGCGATTTCATTGAGGCGATGCAGTTCCGGCGCGGATTCAACATTAAAACACTGCACCTTCGCGCACAGCGCGGCGCGTATCTCATGCCTTTGTTTGCCAACGCCTGAGAACACGATCTGACCGGCGCGTCCGCCCGCCGCCAGCACGCGCGCGAGCTCTCCGCCCGATACGATATCAAAGCTCGCGCCCAGACGCGCGAAAACATCCAGCACGGCCAGGGCGCTGTTCGCTTTGACTGCGTAATAAATGCGCGCATTGCGGCCCGCGCATGCGCGGGCATACGCGCAATACGCATGGGTCAGCGCGGCGCGCGAATAAATGTACAAAGGCGTGCCGAACCGTTCGGCAAGCGGCGCGAGCGGGAGATCTTCAACGCTCAAATGACCGTTGATGAAGCGGAAAAAATCGGAAGGCATAGAATTTGGATAGTTGCGAATGAATTCTGGGCAGGCTTTTCGCACAGCCGCGCTGGCAAGGCGCGCCGACGCAGACAGTACAAGTCAGTACGGCAAGGAGGCGCAACGCCGCCAGAGCGGCTGTGCGAAAAGCCTGCTTAAGCAAGCCAGCGCTCAATCACCTGATATACCGTGTCCAGGCCGGAGCGCTTCAGAGCGGAAAAGAGTTGCACGCTGAGCATGCTGCGTGTATCGGAGCGCGCATATTTATCCAGGCGCTGTTGCGTGGCACGCTGCGCCGCCAGTCCCTGCTGCCGGCTGAGTTTATCGGCCTTGGTCAACAGGATATGAATGGGGTTTCCAGTGGGGATGAACCATTCGATCATTTGCGTATCGAGCGCGGTACAGGGATGACGCGCATCCATCAGCAGAATCAGTCCGCGTAACTGACTGCGTGTCCGCAAGTAATGGCTCAGCAATTGCGCCCAGTGCGCTTTCGCGGCAGCGGGAACGCGCGCATAACCGTAGCCGGGCAGATCGACTAAATGCCCGGCAATGCGATCTGCGCCGCCAAGCGAAAAATAATTGATCTGCTGCGTTCGACCTGGGGTTTTGCTGGTAAAAGCGAGCCGCTTCTGCTGGCAAAGCGTATTGATTGCGCTGGACTTTCCGGCGTTTGAGCGTCCGGCGAAGGCGATTTCCGGCGCTTCCGAGGTTGGAAGGCCGTGCGGATGGTTTACCGACATCAGAAAACGGGCGGTATGGAGCAGGGCAGGGGACATGATTCGCAATCGGCGCGCCATGCGCGTTGAAAAGGCGCAAAACCATGCGCGCTGAAAATTTCGAGCATGTCGGCGAGTGCATGAAGCACGTGCGCGAGCGCCTGGGTAAAATCGATGTCCGCCAGGATGCGCTTGAGCGCCGCCGGCGGACGAGCGCGCGCGTCGAGTTGCGCGGCAAGCGCGTGTTCGCCGTCCATATTGATACCTGCGCCAATCACTACGATACTGGCCTTGTGTGTGACCTGGATCGTTTCGACTAGGATGCCCCCAAGCTTTGCGCCGTCGAGCAAAAGATCATTCGGCCATTTCAGCGCAAGCCGGCGCGGTTCGGTCAGCGGGAGCGCGCGCAATCCGTTCAGAACCGCCACGCTTGCGGCCAGACTCAGCCCAGCCAATGTATTGACCGGGCGGGGTATGGAGAATGCAACTGAAAAAAGCAGCGCGTCACCGCTTTGCGCAAGCCACCGCCGACCACGCTGGCCGCGCCCGGCGGTTTGCCGGTAGGCAATGCGCGCAATGGGTTGTTCAAGCATTTTGGATGCGCGAAGGCGCGTCATTAAATCCGTATTGGTCGAACCTGTTTCGGGAACGATTTCAATCTTGAAAGGATGTGGAAGCGCGGTAAGTTGCGCTGCCAGTCGGTCTGGATCAATGCTCCGCCCGGCGCTTCCGTACATATTTGAACGTTCCCAGCGCTTTTGCGATCAATGCTTTCTGGGGATTGCGCACTTCGCCTTCACAGTAAGCCAGCGTGGCGGTTTTATGCAACACGCGCGCCAGCGCGTGCAGACACCCTTGCCCAGGCTGCATGAAATTCGTTTTCAGTTCAACGGTAACCACATTGGCGTGCGTGACTGAAAGGCTACTTGCGGCGGCGACAAGCGCGCAATCAAGCACAGACATAATCACGCCGCCGTGTGCTATGCCTAAACTGTTCATATGATGTGCCTTGAGCATCAGCATCAATTCGCTCTCGCCATTTTCAGCGCGCAGAAACTGAATGCCGAGCGCTTCTGTAAATGAATTTTCGTCTGAGATGTGAATCGATAGCGCCATAATAGCTCCGCTTCCTGCGCTCCATCCTCCAGGCTTCCGGGCGCTCGGATATAGATCGTGAACAGGCGCTTAACCGCCTTCGAGAAAAGGCTTCAATTTATCAGAACGGCTTGGATGACGCGATTTACGCATCGCCTTGGCTTCAATCTGACGAATCCGCTCGCGCGTGACATCAAATTGCTTGCCGACTTCTTCGAGCGTATAGTCTGTACTCATCTCAATACCGAAGCGCATCCGCAATACTTTCGCTTCGCGCGGGGTAAGCGTCTCGAGCAGTTCCTTCACAGCATCCTGTAGACCCGCCTGCAACGCGGCATCCGCTGGCGCAACGGTATGGGTGTCTTCAATGAAATCGCCCAGGTGCGAGTCTTCATCATCTCCGATTGGGGTTTCCATCGAGATCGGCTCTTTTGCGATCTTCAGGATTTTGCGGATTTTGTCTTCCGGCATTTCCATGCGCGCCGCCAGCGTCGAAGAATCGGGTTCAGCCCCCGTCTCCTGAAGAATCTGGCGGGAAATACGGTTCATTTTGTTGATCGTTTCGATCATATGAACCGGAATCCGGATGGTGCGCGCCTGATCGGCAATCGCGCGCGTAATGGCCTGGCGAATCCACCAGGTGGCATAGGTTGAGAATTTATAACCGCGACGGTATTCAAATTTATCGACCGCCTTCATCAAGCCTACGTTGCCTTCCTGAATCAGGTCGAGAAATTGCAGACCGCGGTTGGTATATTTTTTTGCAATGGAAATCACCAGACGCAGATTCGCCTCGATCATTTCGCGTTTCGCCCGACGCGCCTTTAATTCCCCGGCGTTCATTTGACGCGAAATTTCCTTCAGATCTTTCAGCGGCAACACGATACGCGCTTGCAGTTCAATCAGCTTTTGCTGATGCTCATGAATTTCCGGAAGATAGCGCTCAAGCGCGACGCTATAAGGGCGGCGGGCATGAATCAGCGAAGGCGCCCAGTCAAGATTTGTTTCATTGTCCGGGAAGCTGGCGATAAATTCATCGCGCGGCATCCGGCATTTATCGACCACGGTATGCAGGGTGCGCCGTTCGATCACGCGCACTTCCTCCACCTGCGCGCGCAAGGTATCACACAGACGTTCAATGGTGCGCGCAGTAAAGCGGATCAATTCAAGTTCATTCTGAATGGTCTTCTGCGCTTTTAAATACGCTTTGGATTGATAACCTTCTTTCTCGTACGCGCGGCGCATTTTGTCGAACCAGCGGCCGACGCGAGTGAATCTATCCAGCGAGACGCGCTTCAATTCGGCCAGTTGCGCGGCATTGGCGCGTTCAGCCGCCTCTTCATCGTCCTCATTTTCATCTTCCGAGAAGTCAGCCGAGAACCCGTCCGCATCCTCTTCCAGATCGATTAAACCGTCGACCAGTTCCTCAATGCGTAGTTGGTCCTGTTTGACATGCGCGGCGAGTTCGAGAATCTGGGCGATGGTGGTCGGGCATGCGGAAATCGCCTGAATCATATGTTTCAGGCCGTCTTCGATGCGTTTGGCGATTTCGATCTCGCTTTCCCGGTTCAACAGTTCGATAGAACCCATCTCGCGCATGTACATGCGCACTGGATCGGTCGTTCGTCCAAATTCCGAGTCGACGTGAGTCAGCGCAACTTCGGCTTCCTCAACCTCATCATCGCTGGTCGCCGCGGGCGCGTTATCATTGAGCAGCAATGCTTCAGCATCGGGCGCTTGATCGACCACGGCAATGCCCATATCACTGAATGTGCCGATAATTGTATCGATCGCTTCAGTTTCAACAATATCTTCCGGCAAGTGATCGTTGATTTCAGCGTGGGTCAAGAAGCTACGTTCTTTCCCTAGCTTGATTAGGGCGCGTAATTTGGCGCGCCGCTCCTCAAGTCCGGCGGCGTTGTTCGCTGCATGCAATGCGAATGCTTCTTTTAGAAGCGCCTTTTCACGGGCGCGCCGTTCCCGCGCTTTTAATTTTTCAGTTTTTGCAGGTATATTGGAGCGCGCGCGCCGCTTGATGTCCGCGCCCTTTTTTGAATCCTTAGCGGCTTTAACCGGATGCCCCGCGGCTGCGGCGCTTTTGGCGGTTTTCAACACAGTATGACGCGCAACGCGCGTTTTACCCGCCGCGCTCCTTTGCGCTAATTTTCCATCCGCCGTTTTTGCCATTGCGATCTGCCCTGACCCGAAATAATGCGCTGCCCATCAAAATTTTCAAAGTATAACATGCGCGCGCTATTGAGAGTGGTTTATTCTGTAGAGATTGCATGACTTTAAGGCGGCGCCCATTGCTATAGCCAAGCGCATTTAATTTGAGACAAGGAAGCAGCCGCGAAGACAGTATATAAATACGGCGAGCTTTGAAGCCGCCGTATCAGATGAAATGCGCTTGGCTATACATGAAGAGGGCTTGTGCTCAGGCCCTCTATGTCTACCAGATTTATGTATCGTATTTATTCGCGATGGCCGCCGAAAATGCCCAGAAGCGCCAACAGGTTGGTGAATACATTATATAGATTGAGATAGATCGCCAGCGTTGCGCGCACGTAGTTTGTTTCCCCGCCACTGACGACGCGCTGCACGTCGAACAGCATGAAAGCGGAGAAAATGACGATGGCCATCACCGATACCGTCAGCATTAAAGCGGGCAGCTTCAGCCAGATATTGGCGACAGAGGCAATGATCAGCACAATCGCGCCCATAAAGAGCCATTGACCCAGGCCGGAAAAATCCCGTTTTGAAACGGTTGCGATGGTTGCCATCGTTGCAAAAATCGCGCCGGTGCCGCCAAATGCCAGCATGATGAGCGATGCGCCATTTGAAAAACCCAGTATGAAGCTGAGCAGGCGTGAGAGCATCAGGCCCATGAAGAAAGTGAACCCCAGCAATAAGGCAACGCCAATGCCGCTATTTTTAAAGCGCTCAATCGCAAACATGAAACCGAACGCAATGCCCATAAACAACAGCATGCTCATGCCTGGGCTTGTGGCGGATAGCAGGGAAAACCCGGCCGAGACGCCGAGCCACGCGCCGAAAACGGTCGGCGCCATCGAAGCAGCCAACAACCAGTAGGTATTCCGCAATACTGTATTACGCGCAGTGACGTTTGAGATCACGCCATTGCCGCTTAGATCATAGATTTGATCATTCCTCATTTCCCCTCCTCACAAAAATATAATGACGCAGCATACCTTGTTCTCAATCCAATTTCCAATCTCAGAACCTGTTCACGATCTTACTGCGCGCCCGTGAGCCCGCGTCGGGCGGTGCTCGGAATCCTCACATATTACGTATATGCTCCGGTTCCTGCGCTCCGTCCTCCTTGGCTGACAGGCGCTCGTCACAGATCGTGAACAGGTTCTCAGAAGTCATTGACAGCCTTTCGTCTATTGATGAAATGATTTCTATCCATTTTTATGCTCCGGCGCGGCTGGAAACTGATGCAAGAGACGGACGCTGCCCTGGGCAACGCCCAGCACCAGCCAGGTGTTGCGCACTTCGACGATCACGACCCTTTCCCGCTGCGTGAGTGCCATTGCGTCTATCCATTTGATAAGGCCGGTGCGCCGCAAACCAGGCCGGAGCCCGAAACGGCGCACTATCCATGCACAGACGAAAATCAGCCCCAATACGGTCAATAAGCCAATCACCGTGCGTACCATTGCGCCGGCGCCTGTTTCAACCATCAACGCGCTGGATGGCTCGGCAAGGAGGGGAGATGAAAAAAGGCAGGCGCTGAGCGCGCCTATTTTCCAGCAGGACGAAAATTTGGACAGGAGTTTGAGCATGCAGCACAATTGAAGCGCGACAAATGGCCCATCAAGACGAAGGGCGCTGATGCGCCGCCGCATCCATCAGATTGACTTTGCCTGTTCCAATATCATACACAGCCCCGACCACTTTCACCTTCCCTTGCTGCACAAAGCGCTTGAAGACCGGTTCGGCGGTTTTGAGACGTTGCGCATTCAGCCGGACATTTTCAACTATTGCGCGTTCAACCAGATCGGGCGCGGAAGGGTCTGTTTTTTTTACATTCCTGACCGCTGGCTTGAGGGACTGGATCAGATGAGGCAAGTGTCCCGGCAGCGCGGTATTCTCCTGGATGACTTGCAGGGCCGCCTTGATCGCGCCGCAGTTGCTATGTCCCAGAATCATCACCAGAGGGACGGATAAAAACTGGATCGCATATTCCAGACTGGCCAGGCCATCCTCATTCACAAAATTGCCCGCCAGACGGACCAGAAAAAGATCTCCTGGGCCTTGATCAAACATCAGCTCAGGCGCAACGCGCGAATCAGCGCACGCCAGAATCGCCGCAATCGGATGCTGCGCTTTCGCGCGGGCGGCGCGACCGGCAGAAAAGTCCTTGTGCTTCGATATGTTCGACACATAACGCGCATTGCCTTCCATTAAGCGCTGCAAGGCCGCATCCGTTGTGATTGCATTTTGCGGCGTCGAGCCTTCTTCTTGCGCCGCAAAAGCGCGGCCTAAGGGCAACACAGAGACGGATAGAGCAGCCGCGCCTGTCAGCAGGAAATGGCGGCGGGAAACGGATGACATCACAGAGTGCATAACAGTTCTCCCTATTGGCAAGTGTGCAAATCAAATATGGCTTCTAATCGTATCGCGCATCCGTTGCGCGGCGCGCGCGGCGGCAAGCGCAAAGTCTGCGTCATTTCCCGCATACAGAATTGCGCGCGACGCATTGATCAACAGACCGTTTCCCTGCCGCGTGCAACCCGCCTGAACCGCTGCTCTGATCTCTCCCCCTTGCACACCGGCGCCCGGTATCAGCAGCGGCACCTTATCGCCCGCAATCCGGCGTACGATAGCGATGTCTTTGGGAAAAGTGGCGCCCATGACCAAGCCCAATTGCCCGTTCGCATTCCACTGCTTAACCGCGCGCTGTGCAATGATCTGGTAAATGTAAGCATTCCCCGCTCTTTGCAACTGTACCTCAGCGCCGCCCTCATTGGAGGTGCGGCATAAAACAATGACCCCTTTATCCGGATGCGCAAAATACGGCGCGATTGAATCTGTGCCCAGATAGGGATTCACCGTGAGCGCATCAGCGCGGTAGCGTTCAAAGGCTTCGCGCGCATAGAGCGCCGCCGTGCTGCCAATATCGCCGCGTTTCGCATCCAGAATGACCGGAACGCCTGGGTATTGCGTATGGATATACGCAATCAGTTTCTCTAACTGCGCCTCGGCGCGATACGCCGAGAAATACGCGATTTGCGGCTTGAAGGCGCATGCATAGGGGGCGGTTGCATCGACAATGGCGCGGCAAAATTCAAGAATGGTATCGGCGCGGCCCGTGAGCGGCGGCGGAAAACGCGCCGGTTCCGGATCAAGACCGACGCATAGCATGGAGTCGGTTCGCCGCCATGCTGCATTAAGCATTTGAATAAAGTTCATGAGAAGTCATTTCATAAATGGCTGCTATTTCCCTGCTCTGAGCATTTCTTCCGCATGCTGGCGAGTCGTTTGAGTGATCTGGATGCCGCCGAGCATCCGGGCGATTTCCTCAATCCGTCCGCTTTGGTCTAGCCGGACGATATCGCTGACCGTTTGGCCGTCTGCGCGTTCCTTGGCGGCGCGCCAATGCGTATCTGCACACACCGCGACCTGCGGCAGATGCGTGACGCATAATATCTGCTGGCGCTGCGCGAGCTGGCGCAGTAATCGTCCTACGACTTCAGCGACGGCGCCGCCGATACCGCTATCGACTTCGTCAAAGATCAGCGTCGGGTTTGGATTGACAGAACGGGCAATCACCGCCAGCGCCAAACCAATGCGAGCCAGTTCGCCGCCGGACACGATTTTTGCAAGTGGACGCAACGGCGCGCCTGGATGCGCGGCGATGCGGAACTCAATCTGTTCCAGCCCGTGCGCATTGCCTTCGGGCAGCGGAATCAGCGCCGCTTCAAAGCATCCGCCGGGCATTGCGAGCGTCTGCATGCTCTGGGTCACGGCTGCGCTTAACGTGCGTGCAGCCTGCGCGCGTGCATTGGATAAACGTTGGGCAACTGCGTTGTACCGCTCCTTCGCCTGCGTGCACGCCGTTTGCAACGCATCGGTATCGACCGCCGCGTCAAGCACAGCCAGACGCGCCCGACGCGCCGCGTGTTCGGCGGACAGTGTTCCTGGCGGTATGCGCAGTTTGCGCGCGCACATATGAAGCGCCTCAAGCCGCGCGCTCAGTTGCGCGAGTGGCTGCGGATCGGGTTCGACGCGGCGCGAATAATGGCTCAATACATAGACCGCTTCGCGCAACTGGATTTCAGCCGACTCCAGCGCTGCGAGCGCCTCATTCAATGCCTCGTCTATCTGCGCCAGTTCGCGTATGCGCGCAATCCATGCGCCCAGGCGCGCAAGCAGCGCGTGATCGGCATTGGAAAGCGCATCGAGCGCGCCGTGCAGGCCGGCGCTTAAATCCGCCGCATGCGATAGACGCCGGTGCTCGGCATTGACCGTCTCCCATTCGTTGGGAGCGGGCGCGAGCGCGTCCAGTTCAGACAATTGCCAGACAAGCTGCTCGCGTTCCAGTTGTGTCTCGCGCACCGCGTCGGCGGCGCGCCGCAAAGCGTCAAGCGCCGCCCGCCAGGCGCGCCACGCATGGGCCGTTTCCTCCGCGAGCGTCCACGCATTCGCATAATCGTCCAGCAGCGCGCGCTGCACCTGCGCGCGCAGCACCTGCTGATGCGCGTGCTGGCCGTGAATATCGACCAGAAAAGCGCCGATTTCACGCAGTTGTGCGAGCGCCACCGGCGTGCCGTTGATGAACGCGCGCGAACGGCCATTGCAGTCAATTGCGCGCCGCAATTGAATGGCGTTAGGCTCGGTCTCTGTATCCAGCGCCTGCGCGGCCAGACAGCGGCGGGCCGGTTCAGTCAGCTCAAACTCCGCGCTCAATTGCGCGCGCGCGCAGCCTGCGCGGATGACATCGGCTTCGGCGCGCGCGCCGCAGAGGAGAGAAAGCGCATCGATCAGAATGGATTTGCCCGCGCCCGTCTCGCCGGAGAATACGGTCAATCCCGCCTCAAATTCCATGTCAAGCGCGGTCACAATCACAAAATCCTGAATCGATAGGCGGCGCAGCATGTCAGTTCAAATCGGGACAACGCGCCCCGCGCGCAGGATGTTCATGCCAGCCCAGTTTGTTGCGCAGGGTGGCGTAATGACTATGGCCGGCCGGATGCAGAAAGGGCACGGTATAACGCGAGCGGCTTACTTCCACCACATCTTTCAGCTGAAGTTGAGTCAACGATTGGGTATCGAAATTCACGTTCATTTCGCGCCCGTCGACGATCTGGATCGCAATCCGCGCATGATCTGGCAAGACGATCGGGCGGTTCGATAAAGTATGCGGCGCAATTGGAACCAGTACAATGCCCGCCAACTGCGGATGCAGAATTGGCCCCTGCGACGATAAGGCATAGGCGGTTGAACCCGTCGGCGTTGCGGCAATCAGTCCATCCGAACGTTGCCGATACATAAAGCAGTCGTCCACATATACGCTGAGTTCCACCATGCCGGAGATGCCGCTGCGGTTCACGACGACATCATTAAAAGCAAGCGCATGATAAACCGGGCTGCCTTTGCGCAGCACGCGCGCGTCGAGCAGCGTGCGTTCTTCGCGCTCAAACCGCCCTTCGAGCATAACGGGCACCACGCGCAACATGTCACGGATTGGAATATCGGTGACAAAGCCGAGCCGTCCGCGGTTCACGCCAATTAATGGCGTGCCATACGGCGCCAACTGACGCCCCATTCCCAGCATCGTGCCATCTCCGCCAATGACCACTGCCACATCCGCGCGCGTGCCGATTTCGCTGGCTGAAAGCAGGGAATACTCAGTCAGGCGGGCGGCCTGTGCAGTTTGCGCTTCGCACACCACTTCAAATCCGCGCTTCCGGATGCAACGCGCAAGCAGGATAAGCAATTCGCGCAAATCCGGAATATCGGCGCGGCCAATGAGTGCAATGGTTTTAAACGAACGGATGTTTTTCATCTCTCTGCATGAGCCATGCCTTTCAGAGCTTTTTTGATGTATTGTATGGATGTATTGTGATAGATTTATCTCATCTGCTTACGAGTGAAAAAACGGAATACTATGAGTGAACACAACGCGGTTAAAACCGTCAGTGATGCCTCCTTTGAGAGTGATGTGCTCCAGGCCAGCCAGCCCGTTCTGCTGGATTTCTGGGCGCAGTGGTGCGCTCCCTGCAAGCAGATCGCCCCCATTCTTGAAGAACTTGCGCAGACTTATCAAGGCGTGCAGATCGCGAAAATCAATGTTGAACAGCATCCAGCCACGGCGGCGCGATTTGGCGTGCGCGGCATTCCAACGCTCATCCTGTTCAAGAACGGCGCAGTTGTCGAACAGATTGTAGGCGCGCCTTCAAAGGCCAAACTGGAGGCTTTTCTTGAGCAGCATTTATCGCTATAAAGGCGGCTGCTTGATTTCATCGGATGCTGCTACTTCTTGTTCCTGTTTGTGCCCAGCGGTAGAATTCTGTTTATTCTGAATTTCGAGCGCTCGCTCGGTTCTCTTTTTCTATCTTCTTCCCTCCATCTTCCCTGCCCAATTCTATGCACTTATCCGAGCTGAAGTCTTTGCACGTGTCGCAATTGATCGAAATGGCGTATCGCTTGGAGATCGAGAGCGCCAATCGCCTGCGCAAACAGGAACTGATGTTTGCCATTCTGAAAAAACGCGCGCGCACTGGCGAGACCATTTTCGGCGATGGCACGCTTGAAGTTCTGCCCGACGGGTTTGGGTTTCTGCGTTCGCCGGAAACTTCCTATCTGGCAAGCCCTGATGATATTTATATCAGCCCGTCGCAAATCCGGCGCTTTAATCTGCATACCGGCGATACGATTGAGGGCGAAGTGCGCACGCCTAAAGACGGCGAGCGCTATTTCGCGCTGGTCAAGGTTGACAAGATCAACGGTTTTCCGCCTGAGGCCTCAAAACATAAAATCATGTTTGAGAACCTCACACCGCTGCATCCAGATACGCCTTTGATTCTCGAACGCGATTTGCGCGGCGAAGAAAATAACACCGGCCGCATCATCGATATGATCGCGCCGATTGGCAAAGGCCAGCGCGGCCTGATTGTCGCTTCGCCCAAATCGGGCAAAACGGTCATTCAACAACATATCGCGCACGCGATTACCACCAACTCTCCTGGGGTGACGCTTTTTGTTCTTTTAATCGATGAGCGTCCTGAAGAAGTGACCGAAATGCAGCGCTCGGTCAAAGGTGAGGTGATTGCGTCGACCTTCGACGAGCCGGCGCTGCGTCATGTTCAGGTGGCGGAAATGGTCATTGAAAAAGCCAAGCGCCTGGTTGAAATGAAGCGGGATGTCGTGATTCTGCTGGATTCGATTACCCGTCTCGCGCGCGCGTACAACACGGTCATTCCAACTTCAGGCAAGGTGCTCACCGGCGGCGTGGATGCCAATGCGCTGCAGCGTCCCAAGCGCATTTTCGGCGCCGCGCGCAATATTGAAGAAGGCGGCTCGTTAACGATGATCGGCACCGCGATGATCGAAACAGGCAGCCGGATGGATGATGTGATTTATGAAGAATTCAAGGGCACTGGCAATATGGAAGTGCACCTTGAACGCAAACTTGCCGAGAAACGGGTCTATCCGGCCATCAATTTGAATAAATCGGGCACACGGCGTGAAGAATTATTGATTAAGCCGGATATCCTTCAAAAAGTCTGGATATTGCGCAAGCTCATCCATGATATGGGTGAAATTGAAGCGATGGAATTCCTGCTCGACAAAGTAAGGCAAACCAAGAATAACGCTGAATTTTTTGATCTGATGCGCAGAAGCGGCTAGCGCATTTTTCAGCGGCTTGCCCTGTGTCGCTTCGCGCTCGCTCCTTGAGCGATCTCACTGAAAAATGCGCTAGCGCAGTTTTTTTTGGGGTCGCGTCACGCAACGGACGACAGAGTACGCTAAGCCTGAGGGAAGGGCCGCGAGGAGTCTAAATGAGGTTGCCCCAGAAAACGGACACCAGAGTGCGTTAAGACTTGCAGTAATTGATACAGGCAGAGAAGCAGCGGGCACCCAACGATAAAGCGTCGGGACAGAAACGCCCAGATTTCGGGCCACCTCCCGTGGGGCTACTCCGTTGACCAGCAGCTTTTGAGCAGATTTTAGTGTGCTGTCTGTCATTTTTCGCTTGCGTCCCCTCTTCGCCCCTGTTGACGGGCGGCTTCTAGGCCTGCTTTAGTGCGTTCNAGCAGCAGTTCCCGCTCCATCTCGGCCAAAGATGCCATGACGTGAAAGAAGCACCGGCCCGCTGGGGTACTGGTGTCAATGGCGTCGGTCAGGCTTCGGAAGTGAATGCCCTGCTGGGATAAACCCCCGACCAGTTCAACCAGATGTTTGACACTGCGCCCTAAGCGATCCAGCTTCCAGACGACCACCCGTGTATCTTTTGGGCGCAGCATCTCAAGCGTTTTAGCCCACCCGGGACGCGCTGTATGCCCTGCGCTCGCCTTGTCTTTAAAGATTTTCTGGCAGCCCGCCTGCGTAAGGCATCCTTCTGAAGCGTAAGATTTTGGTCTTGCGTAGAAACGCGCGCGTACCCAATCAGCATGAGACTGCCAAAAGATTCTTGAAACCCGTGGAAAGGTGACAGAATTGAGAAAAGACTTTCAAGAGTGATGTTCAAGAATACAAAAGTCAGGATTTTATGAGGCACAGCGGCAGGGTACGGTAGACTATCAGAAACAAAGGTTGACAAGCAGCCATGCCGCGTCGTTGGGTGCTGTCTGCAGCGGAACGCGAGAGTCTGTGAGCGCTGCCTGAACATCAGGATGCCCTGATTCGGCATGACACGTTCAGCGAGTCTGATCTGTCCATCATTCGCCAGCGTCGCAAGGCTGCCACTCAGCTGGGATTTGCAGTCCAGCTGTGTGACATGCGCTCCCCAGGCAGGATGTTGGAGATAGAAGAGCCCCCTTTTTCTCCGGTGCTGAGCTTCGTGGCAGCCCAGCTTAAATGACCGTTAGACATTTGGGCTGAGTACGGGCAACGGGCAGAGACGCGCCGAGCACATCTGGTTGAACTGCAGTCTGTGTTTGGCTTGAGGCCCTTTACAGTGCGATGTCACAAATCTTCTGTGCAGGCGTTGGCACCACTGGCACAGCAGACCGATAAAGGCATCATGCTAGCCAAGGCGCTGATTGAGGCACTCCGCAGCCGTTGAATCCTGCTGCCATCGATCCTAATGATCGATAGGATTTGCGCAGAAGCCATGACACGCGGCAATCGACCCCTTTATTCCGCGCTCACAGCAGGTTTGACCCAGGCTCATCGGCAGAAGCTAGAGCATCTGCTCAACCTACATGAACACAGCAAAATCAGCCTATGAGCCTGGCTACGTCAGTCGCCCAATGCGCCGAATGCCCAGCACCTGTGAGCACATCTGGATGGGCTTAAAACGCTGGAAGCGCTGAGATTGCCAGAGGGTCTTGAGCACCGGATACATCAGAATCGGCTTTTAAAGCGCGCTCGTGAAGGCGCTCAAATGACTGCCCAACATTTGCGTGATCTGGAAAGTACACGTCGGCACGCCACGCGGGTTGCTGTCGTGCTGGAAGTTCAATCGACAATCATCGAGAGATCATTGACCTGCATGACCGCATCATGGGCCGTCTTTTCAATTGGGCTAAACACAGTCACGCGCAGCAGTTCCAGGAATCCGGCAAGACAATCCACGAAAAGATGCGTTGATACGGGAAAATCGGCACGGTCCTGCTGGCCGCCAGGACAGAGGGTACAGACGCCTTTTCAGCGATTGAAGCGCTCATTTCATGGGAAACGTTTGCAAAAATCGTGACAGCAACACAAGACCTCACCCCAAGGGAGTTTGACGACCTGCATCGCATTGGAGACGGCGATGCGCAGGTCCGTCGATATGCCCCCGCGCTTCTGGATGCCCTGCAGATGAAAGTCGCGCCTGCAGCACAGGATGTGTTGTCTGCTGTAGAGACGCTCAAAACACTCAACGCGGAGAATGCCCGAAAAGTACCACAAGACGTGCCCACCCGCTTTGTGCGAAAACGCTGGGAAAGCCTGGTCTTCAAGGCAGAGGGTGTGGATCGGCGCTTTTACGAACTGTGCACACTGTCCGCACTGAAAAATGCACTGCGTTCAGGTGATCTTTGGGTGCAAGGCTCTCGCCAGTTCAAGGATTTCGGGGATGATCTATGACCGACGGATCCATTCTCTGCGCGCAGTCTATCTCATCATTTAGCCATTGAGACAGACTGCGATGCCTATCTTCACGAACGCCTCTCCAAACTGACGCAACAACTGAACATCGTCCGTCGCCTGGCAAAGGCAGAGGCATTGCCAGAGGCCGTCATGACCCCATCCGGTCTGAAAATCACGCCGCTGAACAACAGCGTACCTGACGCAGCTGATGTGTTGATCCAGCAAGCCTACAGCCTGCTGCCGCCTATCAAAATCACTGAATGGCGGGTGGAAGTAGACAAATGGACAGACTTCACCCGCCCCTTCACGCCCCTAAAAACAGGCGATTTGGCCAAGCACAAATCCCTGCTGCTCACCCCCCTTCTGGCAGATGCCATCCACCTGGGTTTAAGCAAGATGGCCGAATCCTGCTCTGGAACCCCCTATGCCAAGCGGGCCTGGCTACAAGCATGGCATGTTCGAGATGAAACCTATTCGGCAGCTTTGGCAGCACTGGTGAATGCGCAGTTTCGACATCCTTTTGCAGGAGACTGGGGCGATGGGTCGACCGCTTCCTCAGACGGCCAGCGCTTCAGAGTGGGCGGGCACGCGGAACGGGGCGGCAATATCCACCCCAAATAGGGCAGTGAACCCGGCATCCAATTCTACACGCATGTCTCCGATCAGGATACGCCGTTTCATACCAAGGTGATCAATGTCGGCGTTCGAGATGCGACCTATGTATTGGATGGGTGGCTGTATCACGAATCAGACTTGCGAATTAAAGCGCATGACACGGATACCGCGGGCTTTACCGATCATGTGTTTGGCCTGATGCATCTCTTAGGCTTCCGGTTTGCGCCCCGTATCCGTGATCTCGCCGATAAACGGTGGTACGTGCCGGGTAAACCGGCGGATTTCCCTGATGTGGCTGCTTTGGTGGGTGGTTCGATCAATACCAAGCATATCCGAAGCCACTGGAACGAGATTCTTCGGCTGGCGGCATCCATTCGTCAGGGGACTGGGACGGCTTCTCTGATGCTGCGCAAGCTCAGCAGCTCTCCCAGACAAAACGGACGGGCGGTAGCCCTTAGAGAACTGGGCAGGGTCGAGCGTAGTGTGTTGACCTTCGATTGGCTGCACAACGTCGAGCTGCACCGCCGCGTCAACGCGCGGCTGAACAAAGGCGAAGCCAGAAATGCGCTCACCAGAGCCGTCTTCTTTCACCGGCCGGGCGAGATGCGAGACCGTAGCTTCGAGAACCAGCGTCATCGCGCCAGCGGCCTTACGCTGGTGACAGCAGCTATCGCGTTGTGGAACTCAGTCTATCTAGAACGGGCAATCCAGGCGCTCAGGGAGCATAGCCAGTCTATTGAGGCGTACCTTCTAGTATATCTGTCACCGTTGGGCTGGGAGCATATCAATTTGACGGGGAATGATGTTTGCAGCAGGGAAAAACGCCCAGGAAAGGAACATTCAGGCCCTTGCGACCCTTCCCTCAGGCTTAGCGTACTCTGTCCTCCGTTGCGTGACGCGACCCCACATTGAATGCCTAATAAGGTGAGTGCTTTACTTAAAAGTTTAATCGGAGATACGTGATAACGGCCATTAAACTTTAGGCGCATTTGTTCTCTTGTTATGTAGCCCTTATTCTCAAGCTCTTTGAGTCCCCTGTATAAAGTTGCTTCACTAGAAAGTAAAGCATCCGCGCAAAGACGATCCCGCCGGGGAAAAATAGCGCTGCTGGGCTTTGAAATATTGAAAAAAGAGAGTATGCCAAAAAGAGTTCGGCGAGCCGCCATGCCTAAATCAAGGCATTTTGTCCGATCAAAGACTGTAGCTCTAGCTTCTATTAGAAGAGCAGGCAATGTGCAAGGACGAGCAGAAACCTGTTGCGCAGAAGTCATAATTTCCCTCTTTATGGGCGAAGCAATCCATAGAGACTTGATTTCTGCTTAACAACAGCTATACTACTAATTCCAAAATGTGTTTTCAGTAGTGCGCTGTTGTGCGCTGTTGTGCGAAGCAAAAGTCAAGTTTCTGGTTAAGTCTTCTAGTTCAGACCTCTGGTGGGACAGAAGTCAGAACTGAGACAAAGTCAGAATCTCTCTGCATCTCAAAGGCCAAGGCGGTAACCTTAGCCTTTGTTTTATGCAGTTACATGTTGATTAAGTCATGACGGTTCCTTTTAAGGGTGTTCTTACCCTTTTAATGTGTCTTGAATAAACTGTACGATTTTCGTTTTCCATTCGGATGCTATAGCGGGATTTTTGAACCGAACAGTCAGTATTCCGTCTCTGTTTCTAACTGAGCAAAAAAGTGATTTCCCAGAATGGATTACGTGCTCTTCTTCTGACGAAATCTCCCCTCTTTTTCTATTAGAGGCCTTTACAAAAGCAATAGCCTGATTTTGCGTAAAGCGCTGGTCTTCAATGAGGCGTTTTACCGCTGCTATCACAAACTCCTCTTTATCCTTTGATAGTCGAACTAATTCTTCTGCTGCATTGCTACCAAGTCGATTGAGGTCATGATGTTGCTTAAGTAGTTCAATAGCTTTGGTAGGCAAACGCTCATAGGAAAATATCCGAGAGACTTGAGATTTGCTAATACCCGCTTCGGCAGCAAGTTTTTGCTGATCAAATCCGGTTTGTTTTTGGCGTTTCTTAAAACCCAAGTACTTTTCCAGGTCGGGCAAGGCAGGAGAGAGCAAATTGGAATAGAACGCTGCTAAGTCAGCCTCACCATCGCCTAATTCTTGAATAATCGCAGGAATGGACTTTCTGCCCAGTTCTCGATACACATAGACACGATTATGGCCTGCTATGAGTTCGAATCCTCCTTCAGGACGGCGTACAACACTAATAGGCGTGACGAGCGGATTCTTCGCAAGGTTGTCTTTTAATTCCTGAAATTGTTCTGACGTTAGCTTACGACGTCGATCCACGATTTCATGTATCTCTTCTAAAGGCAGATCAAGTGCTTGGCCGAGGCGAGCTTCAAGTTCATCAGCGCGCGTCTCTGCTTCTACAATCCGGCCTTGTATATCAAGAAGACGACCCGGTGAAGTTTTGGGCGCTCTAGACTTTTCTAGAGCGTTCGGGGAACGGCTTTTTACTTGTATATTGACCGTCTTGGCAAGCAGTTTGTCACCGATTCCCATTTGATCCCTCTTTTTTGTTCCATATCCGCATAAACTGCAGGTCGAAGTGTTCTGCTAATCGATCCAATGGTTCCTTATAGCGCCGGTATGCTTCAGCGCTACCCTCCGCCTTTGATAAGTCATAGACTGTTGATAATTGTGCGGATGTTCCTTTTGCTACAGAGGATTCAGGAATTTCGATAGGCAGTAAATGGCCGCCATATGCTTTTTGCAACCACCCTCGGACCACCTGTGATATGCTGCCGATTTTGACCTTGGTTAGCACAATGTTGATAGAGTCAAAGCGTTTAGACTCAAGAACGCCTGGCAATTTTTCGGCTATATCTGAAAATAGGTGCCAAAATTGTGTCGAACTGGCGAAATCAAACGCATCAGGTGGACAAGGCATTAACACGCCGTCAGATGCGATCAATGCGTTGATGGTTAGATAACTCAGCGCCGGAGGCGTATCGATGACGATAACATCGTAGCTTTCTGTCAGCGGCTTGATTCCTTTGTTCAATATGTCCCAGAATTGAAATCTGCTTGTCTTGATCACTCTAGAGGGAATAATGAACTCTGCATCGAATAGTACGGATAAGGCTGGGATTAAATCTAAACGATGCCAATATGTACTTTGCGGTGCATATGTCAAATCTTCTTTCTCGCCTTCAATGAGTGGCAGTAAAGTTTGCTCTTCTTGAATTTCGGCATCCGGTGCCCAACCGCATAACTGCGTGGTTGTACCTTGTGGGTCACAATCAATGACTAGGACGCGTCGCCCGCGCAAAGTAAGCGCTTGCGCTAGAGAGACTGCTGTGGTGGTTTTAGCGACTCCGCCTTTGAAATTTCCGACCGTAATAATTCGCCCCCGTTTTCCTTCTGGGCGAGCAACATATCCACTTGCAGTACGAACCCATGATCACATCTTCGAGGGAAAAAACTTTGCTTTGACCATGACCATGCGACTCGCCTGCTGGTAAATCTCCTTTTTTGGTTAAGTGATGAAACCGTGCCTTATCAAGGTTGCATAGCGCAGCGATCTGCGTTGTTTTGAAGGTAGGTGCCTTTTTTCTAGGGTAAGGCTCTAGCATGGCATCCCGGATTTGATCCAATATATCTGTCGCTTGTTCAGCAACACCTAACAACGCTTTAATAGAAACCGACTCGTCAACGGTTGGCAAGTAAGTTTTGAGCATATCAAATTTGCGCGCTAATTTTTCAGTTTCTTTGTAAAAGATGAAAACTGAAAAATTAGACAGATCAATAAAATATAAACAGACTTTAAAATACAACACAAACTGTAAATTTACAAGGGTGATATTTATTCAATTTGCGAATAGGTTGTTTTAAAGATACAAATGCTAACGGACAATGTTCTTGCTCTCATGAATAGTACGCTGACTTCTCTTGAGAAGAGGGCGATACATTCTGACGTTAGAAAATACAGTAAGAAATATCATTTGTTTGATATAATAAAATTATTTTTTATGCCAATATATAGCGATCTCGGGCATTTTGTACATGAGGTAACGGTCAAAGCAAAGGCATATCTGGCTCATTGTGAAACATCCTGGCAGCAGCAGGCTTACGAGTCGAAGCGAAAGTTCCTTGTATCCAAAAGCATGAAAATTGTGAAAAGACTTTTGATACTCATATTTTTGATTCCTTCAGTTGTGAAATCCAAGATAATTATATTGGAAGAGGTGATGTCTACACACTCATAAAAACCAGTTGCTTTGAAAGGACACACAAAAGAAGAGAAAGCAGTTCCTCTTGCGAACATTAAACTCATCCCTATCCCTGCACAAACCGTTTCTGCTTCACCTTCTCAACCCGTCTGGCTGGCCAAAACGGGCAGCACGCTGCGCGAATCCGTCTTACAGTGGGCGGATAAGGCAGGTTGGCAAGTGCTCTGGATGCCGGAGGATTTGGACTATCCAATTATTGCGGATTTGCGCTATGAAGGGTCATTTGAGCGCGCCGTGACCGATCTTTTTCATGCGTATGAGAAAGCCGAGCGTCCATTTTGGGTGAACGGCAATTCAACGCAAAAAGCGTTGATGGTCACGGAAAGGCACGCCGCGCAATGAATCGCGTCTGTTTTCTATGGATGGCCTGGACTGTCATGTCTCTCACCGCCTGCACCAGCCTGCGCAACATCGACCACACGATGCAGTGGGGAGAGGAGAGCGCTGCTCAAGCGCATGAACTGGCACAGTCGATGCGCGAACGGCCTGCGCCTGTGCGCGATACGGTGGTGTTCAGCGATACGCCGATTGTCGTTTTAAAACCGCTGCGTAGAGCTCAATCCGCGCATCGGTCTGAACCGCTGAATTGCATGATCACGTTTGCGCCCGTGATGCCGGTGGATATTTTAGAGTTCGGGCAGATGGTCACGAAGTTATGCGGCATTCCGGTGCGTGTGACGCCAGACGCTTTAGCAGCGGTCAACGGTTCGCTCACAGCGGGCGGTACACCTTCGAGTCAAGGCGCACCGGTGAATCCTCCGCCCTTGCCACCTCTACCGCCGCTTCCCGCGTTGCCGGGCGTGTCCAACCAGGCGGGCGCCGCATGGTCCACTGCATCGTCCGGGTTGATTTCCAATATCAAATGGAGCCATCAACCGGTGGAAGGCTTGCTCGATGTCGTGACGGCGCGGCTGGGCCTGAGCTGGCGTGTGGTGGAAGGCGTCATCTCGATTTTCTATCTCGACACGCGCACCTTTCATTTCTATGCCATTCCCAGCGCCACGGATATGCAATCGGTGGTTCAATCCGGAACAACCACAGCGGCGGGTGTCTCCGGTGGGACGGGCGGCGGACTCTCCGGTCAGACGGGGAGCAGCCAGACGACCTCCGTTTCGCTTAAAAGCTCGATTTCGGACGATCTGGCGAAAACCGTCCAGTCGATGCTCACGCCCCAAGTTGGCCGGATGGCGATGTCCGCCGCCACCGGCGCGCTGACGGTGACGGACACGCCGGAAGCGCTGACGCGCGTCGCACAGTATCTGCAGAGCGAAAACCGCCTGATGACGCAACAGGTGCTGCTCAATGTCAAGGTGATTTCGGTCACGTTGACGGATCAAGATCGTCTCGGCATCGACTGGAATCTGGTCTACAAGACGCTCAGCGGCAGTTTTGGTGTCCATCTTAAGAATGCGCTCCAAACGGAGTCCGGAGGACTTGCCGGATCCGTCGGAATTCTGGATACCGCAGCGGGCACGGCTGCGCCATTCTCCGGCTCCAGCCTGGTGATCCAGGCGCTTTCCAGGCAAGGCCGGGTCTCGACCATCACGTCGCCGTCCGTGACCACCCTCAATTTACAGCCGGTGCCGGTGCAAATTGCCCGGCAGACCAGTTATCTCGCGAGCGTGCAAACGACGAACACTGCTCAAGTCGGTTCCACCACTTCGCTCACGCCCGGCACAGTGACCACCGGCTTCAACATGAATCTGTTGCCCTATGTGATGCCGGATCACGACCTGCTGCTGCAGTATTCGATCAATCTGAGCGCCCTGCAGCGTCTGCGCTCGGTCAAAAGCGGCGATAGCCTGATCGAAATTCCGGAGGTCGATAACCGGATTTTTTCCCAGAAGGTGCGGCTCAAGTCTGGCCAGACGCTGGTGCTCTCCGGTTTCGAGCAATCGATTGATCGCGGCTCAAAGTCCGGCGTCGGCAATCCCAACCATCTGCTGCTCGGCGGCGAGCGGGATACGGACAACCGGCGGGATGTGATTGTCGTGCTGATTACGCCGGTCATCATGGAGTAATCGATGCCCGCGACGCCTCCACGCATGCTGCCGAAGGTCAAAGTGCTCAGGGTGAATGGCAAGCCCTTTGTGTGCGGCCTGTTCTGGCAGCCATTGACCCGCCCGCGCGCGTATATGAAGGAAGCGCGTGAAATCGGCAAGCGCGAGTCGATGGAGATCGTCGCCATCCGGCGCAGCACGATCATTCAGGCGGGCTTTGTGGCCAAGCATCAGGGCGCGCTCAAAGGCATGGTCAGCATGGCCGCCGCGCTGGCGGGCCTGCTTGGGCCTTCATGGCTGGGCGTGTTTGTGCTGGACGATGGCCATTATGTGCTCGCGGCCGTGAATGACCGCGCCATCGTGCCCGGATGCGATCTGACGGGCGATCATGCGGCGGTGCGCGCCAAGCTAAACGAAGTGTACGGGCTGTTTGCATGGGAAAAAATCTATATCCCTGCCGGGTTTGACCATGCGGGCGAAACGCTGGATCTGAACACACTGCTCACCCCCGCGCGGCTGAAGAAAGAATATCGGCTTAAATCGCTGACCTTCGGGCTGAGCGCCAAAGAGTGGGGCGTTGGCATCGCCGTGGCGGCATTACTGGCCGCCATTGTGAGCGTCTACTTCATACGGGCTGTGCAGCACAGAAAAGCGCGCGAGCGGGCCGAGCATCTGCGCAGACAGCAACTGGCTCAGCTCAACGCACAGAATCAACAAAAACAGATGGCTCCACTCGAACACCCGTGGGCCAGGCAGCCGTCCGTCGAAAATTTTCTGACGGGATGCCTCAATGCCGTTTACACCCTGCCGCTCGTCATTCGCGGCTGGACATTCGAGACGGCGCGGTGCACTGCGCCGCGCATCGAAGCCGTCTATGCCCGCAGCGGGCGGGCGACGGTCCATGATTTTATGGACGGGGCCTGCGCGCACTTTGAATCCGAGCCGGTGATTCATGGCGGAGGCGAGCGGGCGTCCTGCGTTTATCCACTGACCCCTATCCCCAGCGGGGACGATGCGCTTGAGCCGATAGCCGCTGCTGCGGCGCGCCTCTCATCGTATTTTCAGTCCCTCGGTATTCCGCTCAGGCTGGCGGAAAAGGCCGACCCGACGCAGGCGTCACAGGCATTGCCTGGGCAATTGCCCTCTCCATCGTCTTCCGCGCCGGACTGGAAAACATGGGCTTTTCAATTCACGATGGCACAGGCGCCGCAAACGCTCCTGAGTGGCCTGAGCGGCGCAGGCATCCGCTTAACTGAACTCAGCGTTAAAAGCAGCGCTGCAAAACTGACCTGGAACGTTACAGGAGAACTCTATGCGAGATAAAACCACAGCACTGATTGGGAACGCGCGATGCGAACCAGAACAGCGCTGATTGCACTGCTCTGTGCGGCGGGACTGACTCATGCTGAAGGCACGGTCGGCGATCTGTCGAACATCCAGAGCGATACCTTGCTCCTGAAAGCAAAGGCGGAACGGGCGGCGGCGCAATCAGAACTGGATGCCAGAAGCAGCGTGGAAGGCGAGGGCGCTGCGCCCGTGGTGAAGGCCGTCTATGGCGCGGGCGATCAACTCTACGCCACTTTCCTCTATCGCTCCGGCGTGGTGATGGATGCCAAACCGGGCGACACGATCCTGGGCGGGTTCAAGGTCATGTCCGTCGGCGTGGACAAGGTGGAGTTGAGCAAAGGCCGACAGCGCCTGACAGTGGGTTTTGCCGCAACAGCGCCGACCCAGCCCCTTGCCGCGCCGCCGTTTTTACCGACGATGCCGGGACCGGTACAGCCGCCCCGCCCGCCTTTGCCCCGGTAGACGATAGGCTGGAAAAACGTGGGGTGACGTATGAGAAAAACAGAGATTTTGCGGCAGTCCGCTGATTCATTGAACGAGACACGGCTAGAACGTTTGGCGGGCCAGATGGAGACACTCCGGCAAACCGAACATCAGAACGCGCAAGCGTTAGCCGCAACGCTGGAACCATTGGCGCAGGCAATGGCCGCGTTGACAGACGAGACGCGGCAGACGCTGACCGAAATCGACAGCAAGAGCCGAGAGCAGATCGAGACATTCAAACAGCAGATCGGAAATTCAGCGAGAGCATGGAACAACGCGGCGGCAGAAGCGAAGAGAGCAGCAGACAGCCTGAACCAAGCAGGTCAACGAATGGAGTGGAGGCATTACGCTTTGGCAGCCCTGACAGGCGCGGTGACTGCAGTGCTCATACATATATTGGGAGTGAAAAAATGAACGCCGTTCAGATTCTGACCGCGCCAGGCGGGCCGTATGCGCTTTCCGCGCCGCTGCAGGACATGATCTGTCTGACGGGCGACGGTACTCTGTATGTCTCCGCGTCGCACGAGAAAGACCATCATGTGCTGAGTTTTATAGAGCGCTTAACGCGCCATGCGCATCCGTTCCGGGTCGAAAAAGTCTCGCTGACCCAGATCAAACAACTGTATGACACGGCGCAGACGGGCGCTGCGCCGATGTTGCGGACCGCATCCAGCGAAGGCAGCACACATCGTCAGACGGAGGTGGTGCGCCTGATTCGCGAGGCGGTGGAGAAGGGCGCGAGCGATGTGCATTTCATTGTCGATCCGCGCATTTGTGCAGTGCGTTTCCGGATCCACGGGGAATTAATCACCGCGCACGAGCTGACCGCGCAACATGGCAACGATCTGTGCACGACGATCTATCAATCGATGTGCGATGTGGCCGATTCGATTTACAACCCTGGAAAAAGCCGGGACGCGCGCCTGAAACGCAGCTTTATCCAGCAATGCGGACTGTTCGGCGCGCGCGTCGGTACGCGCCCGCTTGACACCGGTGTATTGATGGTGCTGCGCTTGCTTTATGACCGGCGCGGCGCAAAGCCGACGCTCGACGCATTGGGTTATCTGCCGGAACAGATTGCGCTGATTCGCCGTATGAGTCAACAGACGACGGGCATCAACATCTTTTCGGGGCCGACGGGCTCTGGCAAATCCACTACGCTTGAATGCGTATTGACCGATTTGATGCGCCGCTTTGACGAGCGAATTCATCTGCTGACGATTGAAGACCCGCCGGAATATGCGATTCCCGGCGCAAACCAGACACCGATTCTGTGCGATAAAGATGACGATGAGGCGCTTTCGCACGAGTGGGCGCGCGCGATCTCCAACGCGATGCGGCTCGACCCCGATGTGATGATGATTGGCGAGATTCGCGATCTGTCTTCAGCCGTGGCCGCCTTTCGCGCGGCGATGACCGGGCACGGCGTCTGGACGACGCTGCATACGAATGATGCGGTGTCGATTCTGGAGCGGTTACGCGATCTTGGCGTTGAAGAGGGCTTATTGACGGATCCGGCATTGATGACTGGCCTGGTGAATCAATCGCTGGTGCGCAAACTTTGTTTGCAGTGTCGCAGGCCGTACCTCGGATATGGGTACCCGTTGGCAGATGGCCTGGCTCCGCGCATTGAGGACTTATGCGAACCGGAACGCGTCTGGCTTAAAGGCGAAGGGTGTGTGCAGTGCAACGGAACGGGGATTTCAGGCCGGATGGTCATCGCCGAAGTGATTGCGCCGAATAAAGCATTCATGCGGATCTTCAAAACACAGGGCAAATCCGAGGCGGTGGAATATTGGATGCGCCATTTGCACGGCATTACCAAAAACCAGCATTTAATCCGCTGTATCAACGAAGGTTTAGTCGATCCGCTGCACGGCGAGCGGGATGTGGGTTTGCTCGATGCGGATCAGACGATATTCGAGCGTTAACTGTTCTAAAGGGAGTGAAATGTCTTTATATCGAGAACTCATTGTTCAGAGAGAAGCGCTGGACAAACAGATTGAATCCGCCAGAGCGGCGGAATTCGACGCTGTCGTCAGCGGGATCAGACAAAAAATGCAGACGTATGGGATTTGCCTGGCCGATCTTGGTCTGGCCCCAGAGCGTGGCCATCCGCCGCGTTCCAGTATGCGGGTGGCGCCGAAGTATGTGAATCCGGAGAATCCGGATCAAACATGGTCGGGCCGGGGCAAAGCCCCGAAATGGATGGCGGGTAAGGATCGCGCAGATTTTCTCATTCAAAAAGCGCGTGTGCGGGCCAATGGCGTACTGAACTGAACGCCTGTATTGAGGAAATGCCGAGATGTTTGAGTCTTTGATCGAAGGCGCGAATGAGGCGGTGGTGCGCCTGCAGTTCGGCGCGCGGGCGCGGATTGAATTTTATGAAACCCTGTCGCTGCTGCTGGAGAATCATGTGTTGCTGCACGACGCGCTGAAAGAAATGGTCGTCATCGCCAGCGAAGAAAACAAAAAGCCAAATAACCCGCGCGCGATAGTGATTCATGACTGCCTGATGCTTATCAGCGAAGGTCAGCCGCTTTCAAAGGCGCTGGCCAAATGGACGAATGACCAGGAAGCATCGCTGATTGCCGCGGGAGAGAAGTCTGGCCGGATGAAAAAGGCGTTTGAAGACGCCATCAAGGTGATCACCGCCAAACGGAGCATATTGAGCGCAGCGCTCGGTGCGACGGTCTACCCCGCTGTGCTGTTTGCGCTGGCGTGTGGTCTGCTCCATATGGTGGCGAACCAGTTGGTGCCGAAACTGGCCAAAGTCACCGATCCAAAAAGTTGGGAAGGCGCGGCGAAACTGCTCTATCGGATGGCGCAATTTGTCACGGGTTATGGCGTTGTGGCGCTCATCTGCCTCCTCGTGCTCGCGCTGCTGGTATTCGCGACCTTGCCCTATTTGCGCGGCCGGGTGCGCGTTGTGCTCGATCAGTCACCGCCCTGGTCGGTCTACCGGACCTTACAGGGTTCAACGTTCTTACTGAATGTTGCGGTGATGCTGCAATCGGGCGTTCGGTTGGAGGAAGCGCTGCAGCTCCTGGCGGTGAATGCAAAGCCCTGGCTCAAAGAACGCATCGATGCGGCGCTATATGGCATTCGGATTGGCGGCAATCTGGGCGTGGCGTTGCACCGCGCGGGCCATCACTTCCCGGACAAAAAGGCGGTTCAGTATTTAAGCGTGCTCGCGAATCACGATGGCTTTGAAGCCGCGATGAGCGGGTTTGGAGACCGGTGGCTGGCGCACAGCATCAAAAAGATTCAAACCTTCTCAAAGGTCACGCTGGCCTGCGGCGTGCTCGCGATTGGTGCGCTGATGGTCGTCGTCATCGCGGGCGCGGGCGGGATTCAGAACGCCGTTGAAGCGGGGATGTAGGGGTCGCCATCCTGAAATCCTGAGTCTGTACAACACGGGAGAAGCCAGAATGAACCAGAGAAGATCGAGCGCCATAGAAGCGCTGCGGGCGGAGCTTTTAAAGCGCATCAAAGCGGGCGTGGAATACATACGCTTGCTTCAAAAAGAGTGCGCTGTCGCTGATCGCCCATTGAAGTTCGGCTTTGTTTTCATCGTTTTTGTATTGCTGGTCATCATCATTCTTTCTTTATTTTGACGGGGGACCCTATGGCGTTTCAATTCCGGAGTAATACCGCACAACACCGAATAAATAAAAAATATCAGGATCAAGCGGGCTTTACCGCGCTCGAATTACTCGTTGTACTCATTATTGGTTTGACCATCATTGCCTGGGGGCGAGCCGGATTGACCGGCTTTTTGGAAAGTCCAAGCTCTCGGAAGGATTAAGCGATGTCAACCTGCTGCTGGTGAACACGAAGGATTTGAAGACCAACTCCGGCTACGGTGCATCGGGCACGGATCTGGTACCGCTGCTGATCAGCACAAACGGCATTCCGAAAAATATGACGCTCACCGATGGCATCCCGTACAACGTCTGGGAAGGCGTCGTCGCGGTGACTTCCGCAAGAAGGACGTTTTCGATCCGTTATGCGGCTGTGCCCGAAGACGCCTGCATTGCGCTGGCGACCCGAACCAGCCGGGGGAGCGCCTTTGAAAAGATTCAGGTCAATGGCGCGGCGGAAGTCATAGGGGAGTACACCGCCGCGCAGGCGAAAAATGATTGCAGTTCAGACAAGGACAATACGATTGTCTGGACAACGGGGTCATAAGCAAGGCGCACGTTTCAACTCACGCCTTGAGGAAGGCTTGACGCTCTGAAGCGTCGGCCATACAGTGCAATCCTGTTCAACAATGCTAAACGGATGTCGTGATGGAAATAGTGCTTCGTAGATACGGGAACAGCACTGTTGCTGTGTTCCCGCCCACAGTGCTGAAAGACCTTGGCTTGTCGGCCGGTCAATCTATGATTATGAATACAACCGAGGATGGAAAAATCGTGTTGGCGCGCAAGCGCAAGTACATCTTGGCCGATCTGCTCGCGCAGTGCGATCCAAAGGTGCCTCCACCTGCAGACATGGGCTTGTGGGATGCCGCGAAGCCGGCCGGTCAAGAGGTGTGGTGATGCCAGTTTTCGACCGTGGTGATGTGGTGAATGTGCCGCTTGATCCTGCTGTTGGCCATGAGCAGAAGGGAACAAGACCCGCCTTGGTTTTGACCACCAAGGAGTTCAATCAACTGGGTGACGTACTGGTCGCGCCGGTCACTCAAGGCGGTGACTTCTCGCGCTACGCGGGCTTCGCCGTCAGCTTGACAGGAACTGGATGCAAGACGCAGGGTGTCGCACTCATCAATAAGATCAGGATGCTCGACCTTACGGAGAGGCAAGCGCGCAAAATCGAGCGAGTACCACAGGAAGTGTTAGATGACGCCCTTGGACGGTTGGTAGCATTACTTGATTGCTGAGATTCGGATTGCATGTTTTGAAGTACTGATGAACACTCAAAAAATCAGCGCGCTCGAGTTCGTCGATTTATACATCGGGGAAGAGTATTGCGACATCAAGGGCTTGGCCGGTGCGTCTGCCTCCAGAGTGGGCGCGCCCGATGAACTGAAAGACCAGATCAATGCGTTGCGGCAACAATGTCAGGTCATTTACCGTGCGCAGCAGGAACCGGAATTTGCGCTCATTCTGGATGGCGTGCTGTTCCGCGTTACGCAAATCAGCGATGTGGCAAATGAGGATGTGTTCATTCTTCGACGCTCGTGTGCGCAAATCCGGCCGCTCGCCACGCTTGGACTGGCGCCGCACGTGATGCGGGCACTGCTGGAGCCACAGACGCGCGGATTGATTCTGATCGCCGGAGAAATGGGGACGGGCAAGACTTCGACGGCCGCATCGATTGTGGTGCAGCGTTTGAAAGATCATGGCGGGATTGCGATTGCGGTTGAAGACCCGCCAGAGACCCGGCTGAACGGTTTGCATGGGCATGGCCGCTGCATTCAGGTGCGCGCATCGCGCAAGAGTGGCGGTTATCAGGAACATATGATCCGCGCGATGCGTTCGGGCGCGGACCTGATTCTGATCGGCGAAATCCGCGATGAAGACACCGCGTTTCAGGCATTACAAGCCAGCATCAATGGTCATTTAATTATTGCAACGATTCACGCGGGCGATATTGTGCAGGCGATTGAGCGCATGCAGACCTTCTGCAATGGCCGCGCATCGAATACGAACGATATTCTGGCGGACGGGTTGACCATCGTGATCTGGCAAACGCTGGAGAGAATATCCCGCGCTGGGGACGGGCAAGGGGCGCGGTTCATCTCAAAATCGCTGGTGTTCAGCGGTCCAGAATCCGCAGGCATCCGCGCCAGGATCCGCAAGGGCCTGATTGGACAGGTGATGCAGAACGTCGAAACGCAAAGCCGTCAAGCTGCCTGGAATCTGCAGAACACTTTCGGGGGCGAGTGATGAGCGCACGCATAAGGGATAGCAAAAGCCAAAACGCTCAACAAGGCTTTACCGCCCTTGAAATGCTGGTGGTGCTAATCGTCACCATTGCCGCGTTGGGCCTGGGCGCTCAATATTTATCGGGCTATGCGGACAATCTGACGAATCAATCCGCCGCCGAGCATCAGAAGACCGTTTCGGACGCTGCTGTGCAATATATCAAAGACCACTATGCGGCGCTTCTGGGCGCTGCAAGTCCCACTCGGCCGGCCGTGGTCACGGTGCCGATGCTCAAGCGCACCGGTTATTTGCCCGCTGCATTCTCTGACCAGAATCCGTTCGGACAGGAATACAGAGTCCTCGCGCTCAAACCGGCGGAGAAAAAACTGGAAACGCTGATCGTCAGCACGGGCGGAGAAACGATCCCTGAACTGGGTATCCGCCGCATTGCACAGTTAGTTGGGGCGCGGGGCGGGTTTATTTCATCGAAGGATGTGACATACGCGCAGGGGAGCTATGGCGGCTGGCGGATGCCTCTGTCGAATTACCACATCTCGCCGGGGGCGGGGCATCTGGCGACGGCGTTATTCTTCGACGATGCCGCGCTCACCAGCGACTATCTGTACCGCAATCCAGTGGCGGGACATCCAGAGTTGAACCGGATGAATACCGCGCTCGATATGGGCGGCCATGATGTCAAAAACGGAGGATGGGTCAGTGTCAAAAATGTCGATGCGGAAATAGATGTGCGTGCGATGCGCAATGTTTATGCACAAGGGGACATTATTTCTGAGGCCCGCACGATCTCTTATGGGTACATGCAGGCAAAAGGAGGTCTCTATTCCCACAAAGACGTACATGCAATCGGAAATATTTCCTCCGAAAAACATATACAGGCTAATGGATGGATACAGGCAAACGGCCGTCTGGTCGCTGGAGAATATTTACAGATTAATGGTGTGGCGCGTGAAGGTTACTATTGCTGGCCAACGGGTTTAATTGGTCGGTCATCAACCGATGGGAATTTGCTCGCCTGTCAGAATGACAACATCTGGCGATCCCCACATGGCTTGGCGTTCACCGGCTGGCAACAGGTCGGTCTATCGGGCTATACAGAGCACTCAGGACTTCTGGTTGCAACTTCATGCCATAACTGCCCTTTGGTGGGTTATACCTCTGGTGTGCCACGTTTTGCCATTTCGCAGCGCGATAAATACGGACAAGGTAAAGTCTCCGGCACGATGCCAATTATGCGAGGGGAGACTTGGGGGTTTTACGGGGCAGAACAGGTGTGGCTGATGAGTTTTAGGGACTAACCGGTTGAATCGCCTTCTGCCTGTTTTTGTGTGCGCTCGGAGGATGGCTGGATAGGAAAGGGAAAAGCACACAAAATCCCCACTCTTATCCCCAGAAAGTGTGGATAACCTTGATGCTAAATCCATCAGACGCACAACATAACGGGAGCATGAGGCATGCCAATCTTATCTGTGTTTTTTGCGGTTTTGCTCTCTCTTGGCCTGTTCTTTATGCAGAACCAGCATAGGCTGCAGGCCAATGCTCTCACAGGAGAAGCCGCAGCGATTACTGGAAATATGCGCGTTTATCGCAATGCCGTGGGAAATTATGCGCGCACCCATACTTTTGTCACCGGCGCAGTCGCTGATACGGCGCTGGAATTGCCCGTCTGGTTCCGTCACAGGCCAGATGTCCAGAATTATGTGGTAGACGGCCAAGGGTATGTGTATTTCTCGCCCGCTCAGCCGGAGTTGGTGACGATGCTTTTAAAAGCAAGCGAGTATGCTGTACTAGCCGGGATTAATCAGGGCGGATGGCTCTACAATCCAATCAGCGGCATCACCTCAGTACGCTTGCCTATACAGGTTCCAGAGGGAAGTGTCGTATATGCGGATGGGTGAAGCGCGATAGTCCATCTTTTGGCCATTGCTGCGCGCTGTGAAGGAAGCGCAGTCGCTTGCTTTGCTTTATGCGTGAGTGCAATCGGTGAGCCTGTCGAAATTTTGCGTGACGAGATAGTGAAATCTTTGCACTTTGGCATACGAAGCAGAATAAAAACGTATCTATTTTTGAGGCGTTTCTGGAAGAACATCTCTCTGTGCTTGCCCGCATTGACACCAGACATTTTCCGTAATCTGTGCGATGCTGCGGAATGAATCTGGCGGTATACACTTCCCGCCGCTTTTCTCGGCGGCATCACTCCGTTGGTTCTGACCTGGATGACCGACCAAATGGGCCTTCTTATGTTCCCTGCCTTCTACATCCTGTTTTTCGGAATTTTAGCGCTGCCGGCTGCTCTGCGCTTACATCCGACCTGCTGAGCAAACCGTGTCATCACAGACGCCTGCGCGTCATGTCCCTTACTCGGACAGTCCAACCCCAGAAAAAATGGTTGGGCCAAGCGGATTGATTTTGAAGCCGGTGACGTGTTTATTGATGATCTGGTAATTGGTCGCGTAGGCGATAGGCGTAAACGGCTGCTCGCGTTTAAATATTTTTTGCGCTTTTAGATAGAGCTGAGTACGCTTCTCGGTATCAATCGTTTGTTGTGCTTTCTGACGTAAGTTGTCAAACGCTTTGTTGCGCCAGTGCGAGAAAATCTCTGTTGTTAGCCATTCGTCAGGATCGTTTTTCTGGTTGATCCAATCAATCAGTAGTGCATCATGCTCGCCTTTATTTGCGCGGTGTAGGTATTCTCCCAATTCATACGTGACAATCTTGGCTTTCACGCCAATCTTTTCCCAGTCCGCCTGGATCACTTGGGCCATTAAACGGGGATTTGGGTTATAGACCTGTGGTACTGGCAGCGCCCACAGTGAAAGGGTGAATCCGTTTGGATAACCCGCTTGCGCTAATAATCGCCTTGCCTGTTTTAAATCACGTGGTGTGTCTTTTAAACTTTTGTCATACCCCCATTGCAACGGGGGCATCGGCGCAACGGCCACTTGCGCGTGGCTGTCGTAAACGGCATCAATAATCGCCTTCTTATCAATCGCCATATCCAGTGCACGGCGTACTCGCATATCGTCAAGTGGCTGATGTGTCACGTTGTACACCAGAAGCCCCATACTAAAACCTGACTGGCTTAATACTCGGAGGTGCGGCGCTTTCCGCAGCGCCGCAATATCAGAAGGACGTAGACCTGCACTGACTGCGCCCCTCGGCGAATCCGGCGCGCCTCAGTATCGAACGCCAGAAGAACAAGCGGCCACGCAAGAACGTCAGGAGAAGGCGGATCGAGAGCGCAACGCAATACGATCTGGTTTAGATTTTGGAATGAGCGATAGTGGTGGAATGTTGTCCAGGGCCGAGCGCGTCGAAACACAAGCGAACGCCGCTCGAGATCCAGCAGGGGCGCTTGCGGTCACGCAACAGGGTAGGGCAACTCCATTGATCCCTGCTCTGGCTCAATCGCAAGAAGATCAAAATAAGCAAATACGGAAGGAACAGTTCCTGCGCATGAGCGATACGTAAGCGCTCAATTTTCTGCACCTGGCGCATTGCAGGGTAGAAGCGGAGTATGGGTGTCCACCCAATTGACAGTGGACACCCTAAGACATGGATGAATCGGTATGTGATGGACTGCCAATAATCAGAGTGAAGCGAGATGGCAGTCGGATATTTGATCCGCAAGCGAAGAGCCGGCTGGTTGAAGCGTGCTTGCAGCCGGGCGTGTCGATAGCTAGCCTAGCGCTTTCGCATGGAGTGAACGCAAACCTGTTGCATAAATGGATTAGGCGAGACCGGCGAGCGAGAGAGAAGGGCGTCATGAAGGACGGGGCAGAGAAACTCTCGGCGTTTGTACCGGTCATTCAGAACAAAAGCGCTCCCGCAATAAGAGAGCGGCCTGCTTGTATGCCTGCCCTGAGCCAGTCCACTCGCAAATGGCCTGATCCTGCGAAGCCCTCCCGGCTCAATGCCTATCTGCCCAATGGCGTGAGACTGACCCTTGAGTGCCTGGGTCAGGACGCGGAGTTGGTCTGTGCGATGATTGAAACGTTGGGGCGCGGCGATGTTTCATCTGGCCGTTGATCTGCAAGTGTATTTGCACCGTGAGGCTGTGGATTTTCGCAAAGGCATTAATGGGCTCGCTGCGCTGGTTGAGCAAAGTTTGCAACGGGATCCATTTGCGCGCGCGGTTTACGCATTCAGCAATCGCCGGCGGGATCGCGTGAAGTTATTGCTTTGGGATCGCAATGGTTTTTGGTTGCTGACGAAACGGCTCGAAGCAGATCGCTTCATGTGGCCGCGCCAGCAAGCTGTCCTGGTGCTGACGATTGAGCAACTGCACTGGCTGCTGGAGGGAATCGACATTGAAGCGATGCGACGACATCCCTGGCGCGCCTATCGGCGTGTGAGCTAAACAGGTCAAGCGGTTCGCGGTGCGACCTGTCTCCTCTGCTGGATAAGCGGCGCAGATGAGTTATCGTAAGCGGTATGAATGCTTACGCTTGTTTTCCTGATTTACCGTCACCGGTTCAGCGTTATATCCGCACACTTGAAGCGGACAAAGAAGCGCTCGAAGCGGACAGGGCAGCGCTCGAAGCGCGCGCGGCGGTGGCGGCGCGGCGCATTGCCGAGTTAAGCGAGCGGGTGCGTTATCTCGAAGAGCAATTCCGGCTTGCGCAACTGAAGCGCTATGCGCCGCGGAGCGAGAAGTCCCGCGAGCGCGTGTTCAACGAAGCCGAGCACGAAGCCAAAGCGGATCCGGGCACAGACGAGAGGACGGTTCCCCTGCTGGACACGGGTCTGCCGCAAGAGGCGCCGCGCTCACCCGAACCCCCGCGGGGCCGGCGCGCGCTGCCCGCAGAACTGCCGCGCCAGCGGATTGAATACGATCTTCCCGACGCACAGAAATGCTGCCCGCACTGTCAGCGCATGATGCACCGCATCGGCGAAGACATCAGCGAGCAGTTGCATATACCGCCCCGCCAGGTGTGGGTATGGCAACACGTGCGCTTCAAATACGGCTGCCGACACTGCGAACGTCATGAGATCCGCGCACCCGTGGTGCGTGCCGAGATGCCTGCGCAGCCGCTGCCTGGCAGCGTGGCCAGTGCGGCGACGATTGCCACGGTGATGACGAGTAAATATGCCGATGGCTTGCCATTATATCGAATGGAACAGGTATTCCATCGCGCAGGCATTCAGATCGGGCGCGGCACGATGGGACACTGGCTCATTGGCGCGAGTCAACGCCATCTGCAGCGTTTGTATGACGCGATGCATCACGTGCTCCTCACACAGCCTCTAATCCACGGCGACGAAACCACCCTGCAGGTCTTGCACGAAGCCGGTCGGCACGCCCAGAGCAAAAGCTACATGTGGGCTTATCGGAGCGCCGAACCCAGCGCTGAACCGGTTGTCCTGTTTGACTATCAACTCTCACGCGCACAACATCATCCGCAGGCGTTTCTGAACGGGTATACGGGCAAACTGATCAGTGACGGCTACCTCGCGTGGCGATCTCTTCAAGGCGTGACCCACTTCGGTTGCTGGGCCCATGCCAGACGCCGCTTTGACGAAGCGCTCAAGGCTTCTCCCCAAAAAGACGGGCGCGCCGAGCAAGCGCTCACGTTCATTCGCCGGCTATACAAAGTCGAAGCCCTGGCGCGGGATAGGCAGGGTCACCCTGAGCTCTTGTACCGGTGGCGACAGCAGCACAGTGCGCCGGTGCTCACCGCTTTCAAGGCTTGGCTCGACGAACAGGCCCAGCACGTCTTACCCAAAAGCTTGCTTGGCAAAGCCATTGGCTACACCCGCGAGCAGTGGATTTACCTGAGCCGCTATGCGGAAGATGGCCATGCCCCCATCGATAATAACCTCATTGAGCGGGATATTCGTCCTTTTTGCACCGGCCGGAAAAACTGGCTGTTTAGCGATACGGCCGCGGGCGCGCGCGCCAGCGCGGTGATCTATAGCCTCATGCTCACCTGCCGTGCTTGTCAGGTCAAACCTTGGGACTACCTCAACGAAGTGCTCACCGAGCTCCCCAAACGCCCGGACGACGCTGAGGTGAATGACCTGCTCCCCTGGCATTTCGCCCAACGGCAGCCCGTTACAAAAAAGCCCCCTTCCGGATAGTTCGACACCTCAACCAGCGTTGGGTTTCCTTACGATCTCTCTCCACACCATCGATCATCAGCCTCGCGGGGCGATCACTTTCGCCCACAACGGGTGCAGAAAATTGAGGGCTTACGCTTACGATTCTTCCTGTCTCACGGTGTCCACCTTCAATTTGGGTGGACACCCATACTCCGCCTCCAACCTGCAATAAGCGAGGTGCAGAAAATTGAGCGCTTACAGCGATACGGCTCCCAAAACCTATCTCAAGGAACTGAAGCAACCGCCTCTTTCCCCTTTTGAATTGAAAGCCGGCTGGTCCATTCCGGCCGCACTGGAATGTGGATTGAATTCTGATTTACCCGGCCAAACCTGCGCGCGCGTCACCGAGAATGTTTATGACACCGCCACTGGCCGTTATTTACTGATACCACAGGGGACAAAAGTGATTGGGACCTACGATAGTCAGATCGCTTATGGACAACAGCGCATTCTGGTGGTCTGGAACCGGCTGATTTTTCCGGATGCCAGCAGTCTCAATTTGAATGGCATGCCGGGCGAAGACAAAGCGGGAAATGCCGGTTTTGATGCCCACGTCAACAATCACTATCTGAAAGTGTTTGGAAGCGCACTGCTGATGGCCGCCTTTTCCGCCGGCATTGAATTGACACAGAAACAGAATGCAACTCTCAACGGGATGCCGACCAACTCGCAAATGATTTCCCAATCGGTCGGGCAACAACTCGGCCAAACGGGCGCGGCCTATATTCAACGCGGAATGAACGTTCAACCGACGTTGACGCGCGCGCCAGGCTACAAATTCAATATCATCGTCACGCGCGATATGGTATTTCCCGGCGCGTATCAACCACACGCCGCGATCCGTTGACCAAGATCAGAAGATTGCCCTGCCTCTCTAAAAAAGCGAGCGCTTTTGCTTCTGTGATTTTTGGAAAGCATAAGGTTTGTGTGGCATTCACGCGGCGGCCTTGAGATTATTGGAATTATAGATACCGTTGGGCATTTCGGGCTACCAGCCCTGAAAGGTTGATTGAAGGGTTCCGTCGAGGGTTCTAATCCTGCAAAAGCAGATGAGTACCGCGCTTGCTCCATTGCATCTGCTGCTTTTTGGCGGAACGCTTGCTGATAACGGCATTCACAGTGCCTCAAGGCCGCCGCGTGAATGCCACACAAATCCTTATGCTCTCCTTTTTCTACTTTTTATCCTTATTAAGAAAAAAACTATACTCCTAGTAACACGGATGCGATAATATACGATCTATTTAGATTACTTGTTTTCTTTTTCAATGTGTTCCAACAAAGGTACACTGGACAAATCGGCTCCGAAGGAGCGCAAGCCGTCTCTCTTGCCCTCTACCCCCTCTGCTCAAGGGCAACCGTCCGAAGCAGCGTCTCCAACACTGCGGGAGACACGCCCGCGGCTGCGCTCCGGCCAGCGGAGTGGTCGGCCCAGAACACGGCTTGAAGCATTACAGATCGTGCCGACGCGCTGCCCCATGCAGATTTACACGTATCTCAAGAGTATTGCGCCCTATCTTTATCCTTCGTTGACACAGATGTTTGAGGATATGTTGCGGCGCTTCTTCACTGAGCGTCCGTGGGAGCACGGATTACATTGGCGCCAACCCAAGTCAGCGCTGACTGTTGCAGGCAAGAACTTAGGGCAAACAGGCTGGATGCAGGTCAATATGCGCCTTCCTGAAGAACGGGTCGCACAGATACATCAAACCGCTCAAGTATGCGGCATCAGTCACGCAGGCGTGTGTTACACCGCGCTTTTCTGGTGGGCACAATATGTGTACCCTCCGATGAAGATGATCGGAAACCCGGCATCCGCGACAAAGGCTAAAAGTCAGCCAGATTGAACGTTTGACTCAAGCATCACAACCAAATTTTGAGTTCGCCGATGGAGCACTTTGCAGTCGATACTGACTACCAAGCCTTCTTATCCGATATCAAACAGCACTACCGCAGCGCACAGCTCAAAGCGGTTCATGCGGTGAATCAACAGATGATCCAGTTTTACTGGCATTTGGGAAAACGGATACTGGAGAAACAGGCGCAGGCGGCGTGGGGCGGCAAGTTTTTGGAGCAACTGTCCCAAGATTTGCGCGCTGATTTCCCCGGCACTCAAGGCTTTTCCGTCAGAAATTTGCACTACATGAGGAAGTTTGCAGCACTGTACCCTGAAATTGTGCAACAGCCTGTTGCACAATTGCCGTGGGGCCATCTTGTCGTGCTGATTGAACAAGGCAAAGACTCCGCAGCCCGCGACTGGTACGCCGCCAACGTTGTCCAGAATGGCATCTCCCGTAATGTTCTGGCGACGCAGATCGAGCAAGACCTCTATGCGCGGCAAGGAAAACAGGCGCACAAACTGACGAACTTTGCAGAACGGCTGCCTGCCCCGCAATCCGACCTTGCCTTGCAGTTGTTTAAAGACCCCTATGACTTCAGATTTTTGCCAGTGACCGAAAGCGCTGCGGAACAGGAAATCGAACAGTCTATGGTCAATCATCTCAGAAAGCTGTTGTTGGAACTCGGCACCGGCTTTGCGTATATGGGAAACCAGTACAAGTTGACCGTGGACGGCCAGGATTTCTTCCTGGATATGCTCTTCTATCATGTCCGCTTGCGCTGTTATTTTGTGATCGAACTCAAGGCGACTGAACTGAAGCCAGAGCATGTGGGCAAACTCAATTTCTATCTGGCGGTTGTGAATGATGTGTTGCGAGCGCCTGAAGATCATCCCAGTATCGGCCTGTTATTGTGCAGAAAGAAAAGTAAACTCGTGGCTGAATATGCATTAAAGCGTACTGATGGACCAATTGGCGTTGCGGATTACCGGCTGCTGCGTGAACTGCCTCAAGAGCTTCAGGCAATACTTCCGCCCACGGAAATATTGGAATCTAGATTGAGCCCGCCCTCTAATGACGCAGCCTTTTCAATCACAGAGTAGCCTTTTGCCGCCCTTATTCTCGTATGAACTCCTCAAAATTCTTTAATCGTCTCGAAGCGCCCGCTGAGCAGATTGTCCATTTGGACATCCACCGCATTGAGCCGGATCCGAATCAACCTCGCACCCAGTTTTATCCCGTCGATGGCGTGATTGACCCGACGGTGATGCAAGCACTTGAAGAACTGGCCGATGATATCGATGCAAACTCACTGTTGCAGCCGATCATCGTACAAGAAGCGGGCGACAAATACCGTATCGTGGTGGGTGAGCGGCGCTGGCGCGCGTTTAAACTGAATCATGAACGCGGGCGCCCCAATTCGAGCGCCATTCCCGCGATTGTTCGACCCGACTTATCCGCAGCCCGATTACGGCTCGCGCAATTGTCCGAGAACTTGCAACGCAGCGATTTGACCGACCTTGAAGTCGCACAATTTATTCAAAGCGTACTCAAACAATATCCCGAACTGCAAAAGCAAGAACTGGCGCGGGTATTGAAAAAAAGCAACCAGTACATATCGCGTCTTCTTGCGCTGCTCAATCCGGCATGGTCAGACGTCGTCAACACGGGAATGATTGCGCACGCCTCGCTGCTTGAGAGCTTTCGGGCGCTGCCGGAACACAAACGGGAAGAATTAAAAGCGCGAGCGCGCCAGGAAGACCGGCCATTGACGATCAGTGATCTGCGCAGCGCCAAAGAAGCATGGATGCAGGACCCGAACAACGCTATCCATACGCGCCTGACCCCAGAGTTGGCCCATCAGACACAGGCGTTTATTGCCTCTGAAGCGCCGCGCGA
Organism: Candidatus Glomeribacter gigasporarum BEG34; assembly: GCF_000227585.1. Classification (GTDB taxonomy): domain Bacteria; phylum Pseudomonadota; class Gammaproteobacteria; order Burkholderiales; family Burkholderiaceae; genus Glomeribacter; species Glomeribacter gigasporarum_B. The sequence goes on from NZ_CAFB01000039.1 coordinate 83,670, forward strand.
CGAATCCTACACACCCAGCGCCGCCCTTCAATCCGTTGCGCCCGTCATCCAGGATACCGGCGGTGAGGCCATCATCCCGTATAGCCCAAAAGCGATCAATCCGGCCGTTTTCGAAAAGCGCGAGACACGGTTAACCTTACAGCAACTTGAAGCGCTTTTAACGCGCAACGCGCTCCCGAACAAAAAACATCCCGTGTCACTGATGCTTCCAGCAGAAGAAATAAAACACGCCATTACCCAACTCGGAGGCACGCCTTCAGAAGATGAACGTCAGCTGCCGATGGTTCTGGCTGAGACGATCAATCGTTTATCTCGTTAATCGAGAGCGGTTTTCACATCTAACGCGTGTTCACTCTGTAAGCGTCCCCACATTCTCCGCAGCCCAGTTTCAAGCCTGGCTTTCCCCATACGTTTGTTTTACAGGTTATGCACGTGTATTTCATTCGAGTCGGTTTGCTTGTCAACGCTTCGTCTGGCGCAACAATTCCCGCCACGGGCATGTCGCGGGCTTGAGCGGCCTCTAAAACGCGCGCGGCGACATGACGCGCAGGAAATCGATCTGCCCAGGAGATTCGAAAATCCTTCGTGAGCAACTGCTCACATGCGGCCCAAAAAGCGCCGCCTTCGATTGGATAATGGAAAGCGTAAGGATTTGTGTGGCATTCACGCGGCGGCCTTGAGGCACTGTGAATGCCGTTATCAGCAAGCGTTTCGCCAAAAAGCAGCAGATGCAATGGAGCAAGCGCGGTACTCATTTGCTTTTGCAGGACTAGAACCCTTGATGGAACCCTTCGATCAACCTTTCAGGGCTGGTAGCCCGAAATGCCCCACGGTATCTATAAATCCAATAACCTCAAGGCCGCCGCGCGAACGCCACACAAATCCTTACGCTTTCCTATGTGGTAAATGTGCGACATGTTCTGATCATATTTAACTAAAGGTATTTCTATATCAGAAAAAATATTTAAAATGCAATTCATATATTAGAATAATGGGCGCAGGAGAAACAAAATGCCAACCTATTCTTGGAAAAATGGGCGGGACGAGGAAGTAAAATCGTCTGTCAATGAACACAAAATCATACTTCCTGCGCGGATCGCGCCGAGTATTTTGAAGAAAGTATTTGGGAAGCAATCTTTACCCTTTGCGACAAACCCGGATGGTTCTGTGGATAGTGCGGTCTATCTGGAATGGCTTCATAAAATATGGGCGGATGGAATAAAAGCATGCGAAGAACCGTCAGTTCTTTAGTTTCTCTGTTTAGAATAAAAAATTCAATTCTATAGGATGATTGCGGGGAATGACTATGACAATCGAAAGAGGAGCGACACAAACGATTTCAACCTCTACCTACAGTCACCCTGCGGCCAATACCGATGAAACCCATCTATTCGCCGCCCTTGCAGAATACGAGTACCGCATCGGCCAAACGTTGAAGATGCTGTATGGCGAATATACCTACTTAGGCGATCACGGCAAGGAGGGCGTCCGTCTTGCATTTCTGCCGAACAGTGGACCGCTTGACCAAATCAGGCGATATTTGAACGCGGGCCACTTACGCGCCCACCTGGAGCGCGACGTCCCTGCTCAGAAAGACCGCGAAGCCGTGATTGCATTTTTCATGCTCAGCGAAATGGATTCTGCTCAATTTAAAGAAAAAACGCAGAATGAGGCGCTGCCAGAGATAAGTGAAGAACCACTGAAAGAAGCAGAGGCTAAAAGGCTCAATGCGCGCGAAAACGAAGACAATACGGTTCAGCCAACCCCTGACCAAGAAACGAAGCGCACAAACGCACTTACAGGGCCGCAAGAAAACGCATTTGTGCGATTCTCCAATACGGATGACGCTCCTGCCGCGCAGCCAACCATTGCAGCAGCGGCGCAGCACAATGCTTCGCAACGCACGAAGTACAGCCCGAAAACGCTCCTAAATGGCCGATTCATTCGGGGAGAAAAAGGCGAATATCACAGGTTAACAGAGGCGCGCGTTGCACTGGTCGATGAAACGGACAAGATACGTTTCATCGACAAACAGATCGACACCTTTCAAGCTGCAACTGAACTGGCGCACTCGAAGGGCTGGCACGCCATCCTTGTCACCGGCACGGAGCAGTTTCGCCGCGAGGCGTGGTATCGGGCCAGCTTGACCGGCTTGAAAGTCGTCGGCTACGAGGCAACAGCAACAGACCTGGAAAACCTTGCGGCAGCGCAAGAACGACGCGCCATTGACCAAGCAGAAAATACTTCAGCGTATTTAAAAAGCGAATCGCGGGCAGACGCTGAACAACACGCGCTCAAGTCAGGCGGAGGCATACAACCGCCGAACACCCGGAATGGACACTACGCGGGCAAGATCATCTATGAGACGGATCATCATATCGTGCAGGATATTGGCAGGCGAACCTCCGTCGTGCATGACAAGTCGCGCTTTGATGCAGACAAGCTGAAAAAATGGATGACGTGCGGCGCGCATCTGCACGTGCAGTACGAGAAAGGCAGCGCAACATTCAGCACTCACCAGGAGCGTTCACGCGCGAGAACACACTGATGCTAATCCATTAGATTATTTAAAATCACTTTCTAAAAGCTAAAAGAGCAGGGCGCTGTTGATTGGCGTTCGGAAATTTCCAACATTAGAAATAGCACCTCAAATTTCTCTTATGGAACGCACCTATCTGTTTGTTCCTTTCAATGAAAAAGAGGAAGCAAAAGCGCTTGGGGCGCGATTCGACGCTCAGAGGAAAGCGTGGTACGTTCCCGATCACCTTGACTTATCCTCTTTCAAGCGCTGGGTCGAGCCGCCTCGCGCACTCACTGAACAAGAAATTCACGACCAGTTTACTCAAGCGTTGGAAGCGGCTGGCCTAGTTGTATCTGGGATCGTTCAAATGGACGGCCAATGGCACAAAACCACCGTCTCAACCAGCAGAAACACGAAAGCGCTCAAAGGCGCGTACCGTTGCGAAATTGTGGACGGCGCCGCCCGTGGTTTTATCGCGAACCATGATACCGGCGAGCGTCGTCCGTGGTTTCCAGAAGGGACGATGCTATCCAGCAAGGTCCTTGAGCATCATCGCCAACTGCTCAATGAAAATCGCCGCCAACGTGAACAGAACGAGCACACGACCCATGAGGACGTGGCAGTGCACATCGGAAAAAAATGGGAAACTTTAGCGCCTGACGACCATCCTTACCTCAAGCGCAAACAAGTAGAGGCATTTGGACTGCGACGTGAAGGTCATTTACTGGTGACGCCTCTGCGTGATGCAGATGGGAAAATATGGAGTCTACAATACATCTCGGACGCAGAAAAAGACAACAAGCGATATGAGAAAAACGGCCGAAAGACTGGACACTTTCACGTGCTTGGCAATTTGAATGCCAGCCAAACCATACTCTTTGGTGAAGGCTATGCAACCTGTGCAAGTCTGCATATGGCAACTTCATTGCCCGTGGTGGAAGTCTTTGATGGTGGAAATATCAGTCCAGTGTTACGTAATCTGGTACCGCGTCTGAATGGGAAGACACTGATCATTTGCGGCGACGATGATGTCATCACCGATAAACGGATATTGAAAACGCTCAATGCAACCATTGCCTCTGATGATGCAAAAACCAAGCTTTTATTATCAGAAGTCAGCGCCGATGAAGTGATCATTGATGGAGAAATGCACGCTCTACGCGCAAATCCTGACTGTTTCCTCCGATTGACCTGCGAGGCGGGCACTGAAGGCGTGCAGCGCATCGTCGGAGAGTTCTCAAATCGTGCAAGCCTTGCAAAAGTACCGGTTAAGATCCTCAATCTCGGCCGGGAAAAAGCGCTGGCCGCAGCGGCAGAACACCACATCAAAGCGCTCTTTCCAACATTCCAATCACTTGTAGGTTCGCCCACGGATTTTAACGACCTCCATGTGCGTGAGGGACTGCCGGTTGTGCGTCGACAGATCAGTTTGGCTCTGTTGATGGAATTATCAGCCCCTAGCACAATGCGCACGCCTACCGATATCGCACGTGAGGTGATCGGGGAAACCACAGTGGTTAAATACGCCAAAGAGAATGGCCAATACGTCGGCCCTATCATTGGGCAGGCGGCTTCACAGATCGTGCAGAATGTAGGACGCCAAACGGCAATTATCCACGATTCAAAGCAATTGGACACCGCACCAAAAACAGGACAAACGGTTCGCATCCAATATATCCATGGTAAAGGTCAAATCTTTGTACAAGAAAAAGCAAGAGATCGATCTATCGAACGTTAAATTGTTTATTTAATTGAGTTAAGAGAAAAATCTTGATACGCGCAGGGCAACGCAATCGTTCGATGCACTTTAGTGCATCCATTCTCATATGCTTCATGCTCTGCCTTGTGGCGTCTTCCTGGACCGCAACACAGTATTTTGCGCATGCACTTGGATATCAGGACGGATTAGGCGCGCCGCTCTGGCATATGGGCCCGCGCATCCGAATTTACCATCCGTTTGCCTGGAGCGGCTGGGCAGTGCAATGGCTCAACGCAAACGGGCTGCTTTCGACCTATGTGACAAGAATGCTGCTGGTTTTATGCACAGGCAGCTTAGCCAGTGTGTTGCTTGGGTTCTTTCTCTATTACCGGCGCAGCCTGAAAGCTGAAATCCCCGATGACCTTCACGGCTCCGCACAGTGGGCCACGGAACGTGATGTTGAAAGGATGGGACTGATTTCATATAAGCGCCGAGAAGGCCCTTTCTGGAAACGTCAACACATACACCATAAAGCAAGCGGGCCGTGCATTGGCGCACTGGATACATCGGCCGGACGCAAAATCATGCGTTCCAGCGATCCCGTGCACTTACTCTGCTTTGCGCCTTCACGCAGCGGTAAAGGTGTCGGTCCCGTCATCACTACTTTATTGTCTTATCCACATAGCACCGCAACAAATGATATTAAAGGCGAGAACTTTGAGCTGAGCAGCGGATTTCGGCATTCGGCAGGCTCACTCGTGATCCGTTTCGACCCGACTTCAGTGGATCAAAAAAGCATGGACGGGACGACTCCGTACAACATTGCCGCACGTTGGAATGTGCTGGACGAACTGCGCATATTCACCGAATACGATGTGATGGATGCGCAGAATATTGCGCAGGCCATCGCGGATCCAGACGGCGAAGGCATAGATGACCACTGGGTCAGCACCTCTTACGAACTGCTGGTCGGCGTTATATTGCATGTCAAATATGATGAGCAAGACAAATCGCTCGCCGGTTGCTCGACGTATCTAGCCGATCCCAGTTTCACCGATCCAGAGCAAATGTTTAACCGGATGCTGGATGCAGAGCATGACCCTGAAGGCGTGATGGGGTGGAAAGATTCTATGGGCAATCCTACGAAAACACACCCACAGGTCGCGCTCGCAGCGCGCGCCATGCTGAATAAAGAAGAGAAAGAACGCAATAGCGTTCTATCCACTGCAAAAACAAAGCTCAGTCTGTATACGGAACCGATTGTGGCACGCAATACCGCTCATTCTGATTTCTGTGTCAACGATCTGATGAATCACGAAAAGCCGGTCAGCCTCTATCTCGTCATTCCGCCTTCGGATAAAGCGCGATTGCGCCCGCTGATCCGGCTCTTCATCACTTTCCTATTGTTGCGTCTCACCGCCCGCATGTCATTTGAAGAGGGCAAAAGTATTAAAGATTACCGTCATCGCCTGCTACTGCTGATTGACGAGTTAGCCTCATTAAAAAAGCTTGAACAGTTGCAAGACGGACTGAGTTATATTGCTGGATACGGAATCACGGCCTTTCTATTTGTACAAGACCGGATTCAGTTACGCGAAGCCTATGGCGATCACGAAACGATGACCGCAGGCTGCCAACTGCGGATTGCCTACGCGCCGAACTCCATCGATACTGCCGAAGATATATCCAAAATGACCGGTGTGATGACCGTCAAGCGGCAGAACGTGTCATACAATGGGAATCGCCTGGGTGCCATGCTCGGCCAGATGAGCATTGCGGAGGAACGGGTCGAGCGGCCGCTGCTCACCGCCGATGAAGCCAGTCGCTTATCGCGGGATGAAATGCTGGTATTTAATACGGGCCATCCTCCGGTCCGTGCGCGCAAACTCAAATATTTCGAAATTCCTGAATTTTCAAAGCGCGCCAAGAGGCCGAGTCCTAGCCGCATCTCGATCCGCTACATCGACAAAAAGGGCCGAAGTGCGGGCCCATGGTTCATGGTGGCCTGTGAACGCAATGCGGGCAGCAAGCATTTATCTTTGACGATCAATACCTATTCGGATTTTCCCGCGGTGCGCCTGGTCGTTAAACAGGCACATATTGAGCATGACACTTTGCTTGAGTTTGAATACATGCTCTGTGATACCACAGGCGCGCCCGTTCATCGAGCGCTCACGCTTGATGATCTGCACATGACTGCAAGACCTGTTGGAGAGGTGGCGGACTTCAATCCAGAAGAAGCTTTCGAAGTGCACTTCATTGTGAAAGAAACGGAACCCTACACACATTTCTCGCAGAAAGGATTTTACCGTGATCGCTCGGTGTTCGAGCAGCAAGCGCGCAAGGCCATACGGGACTTATTCCACACATTCGAGACTCAAGAAGGCAGACCCACCGAACCGACGATAGAGTGTGCAATGCCCGACCATCGCTATACGGGCAAAGTGCTCCTTCAAACCGATCATTATCTGGCGCTCCATCGTCTGAACGATAGGGAACAAGTGTCATTGCACCGGAAATTGAAACTGGACAAAAGTGCGCAAGCGGGTCAAGCGATCATCATTCAATATGCCGGCACGAAAGGAACCGTATTAGGGAGAAAATGAGTCTGTCATGAATTTTGCATATCGAGGTCATGAGATGATGATTCAAAAAAGGAGTGCTCATGATCGAAATGAAGAAGCACACAACGGACAAAAATATCCAGACAAAATATTTTCAGATGAACGGATAGACCCATTGCTCGCTCAAGTACAGAGCAAAGATGCAGAGTCGCTGTTAGGCGAATCCGGGCTTTCGGGTTAACTGAAGAAACGGTTGGCGGAGCGGATGCTGGAGGCTGAACTGAATCATCATCTTGCTCAACAGAATGCGCAAGGACAGACGGGTAATCACCGCAACGGCAGCAGCGCGAAGACCGTGATCCCGCCTGCGGGTGATGTGCCCCTGGAGATTCCACGCGCCCGGCTTTCCACTTTTGAGCCTGTGCGTATTGCGAAATATCACAGCGGCGCTTGCCTGGTTCTGATGCGCATGTGATCCGTCTGTACGCTCGCGGGATGAGTGTGCGCGAGATTCGCGGGCATGGATTGGAACTGTATAAATGGGAAGGCTAGCCCGATCTGATTTCGACGATCACCGATGAAGTGCGGGCGGAAGTGGCGCAAGGCAGATGCGCCCGCTTGAGGCGATGTATCCCATTGTGTCTCGATGCGCTGCGGCTTCAGATTCGGGATGAAGGGCGCGTGAAAAATAAGGCCGTGTATTCTTGCGTTGGGGATTCGAGCCGATGGATGCAAGGAAGTGTTGGGGCTTTGGATTGAGCAAACAGCAGGGGCCAAATGCTGGCTGAAAGTCTTCAATGACGCGCAATCGGGGCTGAGCCGATATTTTGATGGCCGTCGTGGATGGATTGCATGGCTTCCGGATGCTACCCAACCGTCTATCCAAACACCCAAATTCAAACCTGCAGTGTCCATTTGTTCCGGAACTCACTGGCCTTTGCCAACTGGAAAGAGCGCAAATCTTTAGCCTCCGCGCTTAAGCCGATTTACCAGGCGGCCAATCCATTCGCCCTCTTATTCGAGGAACGTTTTACAAACGCAATGAAATAATTTGCTAACCCGGCCTCCCACACAAAATTCCGGACACTACCAAATAAATATCATTAATCCAATATGTTTAAGCGATTTTTACTGCGCTTTGCCATGCTATTTCTGACATTGGAAATCGCACGTGCAGAGAACCTTTCACACCTAATGTTGCAATGCGCTCCATCTGTACATCCAATCACGCTTGGCGCACTCATCCGCACTGAATCAGGCGGGTATCCGTATGCGTTATCGGATGATGGCCCTCAACATCTGCCTTGGCAAGCTCGGAAAAACCTGCTTCGCAGCTTCTATCCGAAGACTTTAAAGGAGGCCACCGATATTGCAAAAATGCTGATTCACAACGGCCATTTTGTCGGAATCGGTTTAACGCAAGTCAACAGTCAACATCTGTCCCGCCTAGGGCTGACCGTGGAACAATTGCTAGACCCCTGCACCAATCTTCGCGCGGGCGTATGGATACTCACACACTTCTATATCAAAGCGCTGAGGCAATATAAGAACCCGCAATCGGCGTTGCTCGCGGCGATTTCCGCTTTCAATACCGGAGACTTCAAATCTGGATTCGCCAATGGATATGTACAAAAAGTGATGATCAACGCAGGCATCACCGTACCCTTGCTCAACATCACCAAACCGCGCAGGCGATTGACTACACCTGCTTCCCCCGCACCGTCAGGTCACGTCAATCCGCGTAGACAGTTTCTACAGGCGAAATTTTCAAAACTGGAATTCGAATGAAGGCAAGCGCAACACCTGCTCAACTCAGCTTTGATTTCGATCAAACGGTTGCAACTATCCAGCGGATCAACGAAGATGCATCACAAGATTTCATTGAACAGCCAACAGGAGCGCACCATGATCATCGGAGACATAAAACCGTTAGACATCGCCAAGCGCGTTCTGAGCCCCAACACGATCTCTTCAGTTCAGAGGGAGCCGTTCCACCTGCGCAGCTGGAAAATACTCGAACGGTGGGCGTTCAACTCGCCGGAGAAGCTGAAACAATTGGAGAGGGGAGGGAAAATCATCCTGCTGGGACACCTGTTAGAGCAGCAGAATCTCGAACACGGGATATTGCTGGAAGCAACCGAAATGTTGAACACGGGCGTATCGGAACACGAGATTTTGACCTTGCACGAGGTCCAGACAGAATTGATCTAAGTCCTGGGAACTATGTGATTACCGATGCCGACCGGTTGGGGGAAGGCAGCGCAAAAACGAAATATCGTCACAACGTCGCAGCATTAAAGCTGCTGCAGACCCTGAGCACCGAAAATCGGGCGGCATTGCGCAAAGAGCAGGCGGTGCTCGTTCAATACGTCGGCTGGGGCGGCATTCCGCAAGCGTTTGACCACCGAAATGTGGAATGGCGCACAGAATATCAAGAACTGACCCATCTCCTTCAGAAGGAAGAATTTGAAGCCGCGCGGCGCTCAACGCAAGATGCGCACTATACCTCTCAACCTGTTGTAGAAGCGATCTATGCAGCGCTTACTCGGCTCGGATTCAAGGGTGGACGTATCCTGGAGCCCGCTATCGGCACCGGTCACTTTGTTGGACTGATGCCGTCCTCGCTTCGAGGACAGGTCGATGTGACAGGCATTGAACTGGATCCCATCACCGCTCAAATTGCGAAACATCTTTACCCATCCGCAACGATCATCCACAAAGGCTTTCAGGAAGTCGCTATTCCTGAAAGCCATTTTGATTTGGTCATCAGCAATCCCCCCTTTGGCAGCCGATCTGTTTACGATCCCAATCATCGGGATCTCTCAAAATTTTCTATTCATAATTATTTTATTGCGAAGTCGCTTAACACAGTACGCGAAGGCGGCATTGTCGCGCTCGTGATCACGAATTATTTTCTCGACGCGCATGATCGTGCAGCGCGCGCGCATATCGCCGATCATGCGCATTTTCTCGGTGCCATTCGTCTCCCCAATACCGCATTCAAGAAAAACGCCCTCACGGAAGTCACGACGGATATCGTCTTCCTTCAAAGAACGCATGAGCATGAAACGCCAGAACGTTCATGGGTTGAGGTCGATGCCATTCCAGACTCCGACAGCGGCTTAGACATACCATTAAACCCATACTTTATCCATCGGCCAGAGATGATGCTGGGGTCAATGAAGCGAGTCGATAAAATGTATGAAAGCAGCCTTCCGGCGCTGATTGCACATCCAGATCAAGACCTCCCGGAAGCACTCGCCGCAGCCATCGCCAACCTCCCGTCCAATGTCTATGTCCGCCGCGATATTACGCAAGAGATTGAAACGGCTACATGCACTGCAATTGAAGTACCGGAAGAGGTAAAACTTGGCGCTTATTTTGTAACGAAGGAGGGCCGGATTGCACAGCGCCTGGCGGATATATTGGACAAACCGCAAGCGCAACGGGTCACCACAAAAAAAGAGAAAGCGTTAGCGCGCATCAAAGATATGATCCATATTCGCACGGCGTTGCGTGAACTGATGCGCGCTGAACAGACAGAGCACATGGATCCTGCAACGCTCGCCATGCGGCGCGCGCGATTGAACACCGTTTACGATGGATTTGTAAGACGTCACGGGTACATCAGCGCATGGGGGAATAAACAAGCGATGGGTGAAGACCCGGATTACCCGCTGCTACAGTCACTTGAGCATCACTACGATAAGGGCATATCCAAAGAGACCGCTCAAAAACATGGCGTTGCGCCGCGTGAACCCGGCGCACAAAAAGCGGCGATTTTCTCAAAACAGGTGATGTCGCCGCGCAGAGAAATCAGAACGGTGGACTCTGCCAAGGACGCGCTGGTCGTCTCCATGAACGAAACGGGCGGCGTCGATCTAGAATGGATGGCAAGACTCTCTGGAAAACAGGAAGATACACTGACCCGTGAGCTGCAAGGGCTCATTTTCCAAAACCCGCAAACGCAGCGCTGGGAAACCGCAGATCGCTATCTGACCGGAGACGTTAAAGCAAAACTGCGCATTGCAACTGAAGCCGCACATCACGACAGCCAATATCAAGACAACGTGGAAGCGCTCAGGCGTGTTCAACCCGAAGACATCGCACCCATTGACATTTCGATTCAGCTGGGTTCAACGTGGGTGCCGGCGAGCGTTGTAGATGCGTTTGTCGAACATTTACTCGGTGATGTCCCACGTAACATCTCCTATCAAACCAGCATTGGAAAGTGGATCGTCAAGATCGGCCAGGGCGACCCAACAACGATGCACGTCACCTGGGGAACAGAAGAAGCGCCCGCCAATGAACTGATCGGAGCCATTCTGACGAATCGCTCGATTCAGGTTAAAGATGTGGTTGGCTGTGACGCCTCTGGCAATCTAATCCGTAAAACCAATGCAGAAAAGACAGCCGCCGCCAACCAGAAAGCCGATGAAATTCGACAAGCCTTTTTAGATTGGGTTTGGGAAGATCCGCCGCGTCGTGAATGCCTTGCAAAGCACTATAACGAGCGCTTCAATACCCATGTCGCGCCTCGTTATGATGGCGCGCATCTGACTCTGCCCGGCGCATCCACTGCGATTGAACTTCGCCCGCATCAGAAAGACGCCATTTGGCGGGGCATTCAAGAAGGCTCTGTGCTTTACGACCATGTGGTTGGCGCGGGCAAAACCTTTGTATGTATTGCAACCGCACAAGAAAGCAAGCGCATGGGCCTAATCAAGAAACCCATGTTTGTCGTCCCCAACCATTTATTACTTCAATGGAAAGAAGATATTTACAAACTGTATCCAAACGCGAATACATTGATTGCAGAAAAGACCGATTTTGCCAAAGAGAACCGGCAAAAACTGTTTGGATGCATTGCGACCGGGGATTGGGATGCGGTTGTCATCGGACATTCCAGTTTCAAAAAAATTGGTATGCCGTCAGAAACGCTTGAAATGCTGCTCTTCGAGCAAATCGATGACACTACAGATGCTATTTTTAATCTTGGAGCGGAGCGTGGCAACTACAGCATAATCAAAGAGATGGAAAAAGCGCGGGAACGGATGAGGGCCAAGTTGGAGCGGATGTTCGCCGCTGAAAAAAAGGACAAAGTCGTTACATTCGATGAGCTCGGCGTGGACGCACTCTTCATTGATGAAGCGGATGAATTTAAAAATCTGTTCATTGCCACATCACTATCTCGCATTTCAGGGCTAGGTAATTTGCAAGGCGCTGACAAAGCGTTTGATTTATTTGTGAAGGCTCGCTATCTCCAACAACAGCATCATGGCCGTGGCGTCTATTTTGCTACAGGTACGCCTGTTGCAAACACCATCGCCGAGATTTATACGATGCAGCGCTACCTGCAATACGATGAAATGAAAGCGCGCGGCATTCATCATTTTGATGCGTGGGCGAGCATTTTCGGACAAGTCACCACAGGTTGGGAACTGGATGCGACGGGCGTGAATTACCGGCTGAATTCACGCTTTTCAAAATTTCAGAATGTGCCTGAACTGACTGCGCCTTATCGATCTTTTGCAGATGTCGTCACAAAAGAAGACTTACAGCGGCAAGCAGCCGAACGGGGCCTGCGTTTTCCACTCCCGAAAATCAAAGGCGGCAAACCGGCCAATATCGTGGTGGATCGTTCTGAACAGCAAGCGAAATTCATGGGCGTGCAAGCGCCTGTTTTAGACGACGATGGGATACCAATGAGACGAGAGGACGGATCGGTGATCCTGGACTGGGCACCTGGCTCCATCATTGATCGTATGGAGCGCTTGCCGTCTGATCCACATATCGACAATCCATTAAAAATTACCAACGACGCCCGTAAAGCGGGACTGGATTTCCGATTAATCGATCCGACCGCCCCCGATTTTAAAGGCAGCAAGATCAACGTTGCGGTCAACGAAATGGTCCGTATCTGGCAACACTGGCGGGATAAACGCGGCGCGCAATTGGTGTTTTGTGACCTATCCACCCCCAAATCGAGCAACAGCGCACCCGTCCCCAACATTCAAGAAAATAGGGACACAGCCTATGATGAGGGAGAAGAAACCGCATTATCGATGGATGAAATTAGCCCACCGTCATTCCGGTCAATTCAGCGTCTATGACGACATCAAGGCTAAATTAATCGCGCGTGGCGTGCCCAGTGCAGAAATTCGGTTTATCATGAAGCCAAGACGGACGTACAGAGAGCGCAGTTATTCGAGCAAGTGCGGTGCGGCGAAGTCTGTTTCCTGATTGGGTCAACGGTCAAAATGGGGGCTGGGATGAATGTACAGACGCGCTTGGTCGCCGAACATCATCTTGACGCCCCGTGGCGACCGCGTGATCTGGAACAGCGCGAAGGACGCATCCTTCGTCAAGGCAATTTCTTCTACGAGGAAGACCCGGACGGCTTCGAGGTCGAAATCAATCGTTATGCAACCAAACAAACTTACGATTCGCGTATGTGGCAAACGATTGAATATAAAGCGGGCGCAATTGAACAGTTCCGTAAAGGAGAAGGCCTCTCCCGCATCATTGAGGACGTGGCTGGCGAAGCGGCTCATGCGGCTGAAATGAAAGCAGCCGCAACGGGTAATCCACTGATTCTCTTACAGGTGCAACTCACCGCCGAATTAAAAAAGCTGGAAGCACTGTATGCCAACTACAAGCGTAATCGGCATACGCTCGAATCCACGGCCGCCTGGCTCAAGCAAGCGGATGAGCGTGCGAACCATGTGATCGCCCTGTATCAACAGGATATTCAGCGTCGAGACATGAACACGACGCAAGAGTGGCGCATGCAAGTAGAGCAACGCACTTTTAACGTACAGAACAAAGAATTATTAATAGAATGGATCTCAAAGAGCATGCAATGCGCCGTTGAAGGAGGCGCTCAGCTGCTCACCGATCAGCCACGCACGGTTCACGTCGGCCAATATCGTGGTTTCGATATCGCTGTCCTCAGTGTTCAAGAGCGAATCCGGTTCAGAGTAAAAAGTGACAATACTTATGAGCCAACAAACCTTCAATATCGGAAAGAAGATCAATTCAGCGTGACGGGTTTTGTACAACGGATGGATCATTTTCTTGACACTTTCGAGGAGAGTATCGAGAGTGTACGCAATCGCTGCGTCAATGAAAAGGCAGAACTGGATAAAGTCAAGCGTGAACTTGACAAACCCTTTGTGCAGCTACGTGAATTGGAATTAGTCCGCAAGAATGCAAGCGATGTCATGGTCGAGATGAAGAAGATGCAGGATGATCCTGATTACGTTTCAACTTGGAAACCAAAAATACTTGAATCTTCACCATCATATAAAAATTACTTTTCAAGTGCCATCGACTCTCCCACGTCAGAAGTGCAGAAAACAACCGCTCATGTAATTTCTAATCAACAAGATGCCGAAAAATTGGCCATGCGCTTTGAAGAGATCGCAACATCAAAAGCGAAAGAATTCAAACTATGCGCCGCTCTTGCGCAGCGTGACAAAAGTGTCTATACAGGTCGAATTGTTGCAGCGACAGACCATTACCTGATTCAGGACATAGGACTTGGGAGAGGTATTTTGCATCGTCTTGATGAGGTTGTATTTGCTGAAAACGTCAAAGTAGGGGAATGCATGCGTCTAAGCTATAAAGGGGGTCGTGCGTTTGTCATACATTTGCCGCTCTCGTGTGCACTCACGCGGTGAACTCCGTGCCATAAGCTTACCGTTCCATCTCACGAGCGCGCATCAATCGCTTTGGCAGGGCCTGTACAATCCAGTAAGGTAGCTTTTTAGAGACGTGACGCGATTGGTTCAATTCGCGTGACAGCAGCAGCCGGTGACGTTTTTCACTGTTATCAAAGACGAAGGTCCGGTCAGCGATCTCTAGCGCTTTAGGCAAGTTGCGTAAACTGCGCTCGAAGCGACGTTCCACATCCGCTGGCGGAACGTTGTGACCACCCGCCGCTACGCGCTCGGCGACCCGCAGCATCGATGCACGCGCATTGCGGATGCCAACAAAGACCAGATTGACTTTGTAACCCGCTTCTTTGGCCTCGCGCATCAGCGCCGGTTCTCGATTACCGGATAGCGTAGTTTCCCAAGCAAAGCTCTCGCGGGCGGATAAGTGCTGCCGCTGACGTTGGATGGCAATCCTGCCCGCCTGGACCGGGCCAATGCCGGGTTGCTCTTGAGCGATAGTGTCAGGGTTCACGACAGGCAGACGTCCAGTCAAATAGCGTTCGGTTAAAGTGCTTTTGCCTGCACCGTTTGGGCCAGCGATTACCCAAAGCTGCGGCTTCACAATGAACGGATCACGGATATCTTGCCAGTGTCATCAACGGAAATTAACTCGCGGCGGCCATCCGGCCATTCGCGGATGAAATCGTCCGGGTAGCGGTCGTCACAATAATAGATGGGCCGGCCAGCCGACAAATGCGACTGGGCCGCTTGACCATCGTCGTTGGATAGAACACGCTCGAACACCTTCCAGAACTGCCGCTCTTCAGCGGGCGTCATGTGTTCTAGCTGTTCAATTGGGAGGGCCGTCATGGTGCAGATTTCCATTGGATCCATGATTCAGCATAATGTACCCTGAAAGGGTAAATCTCATAGACACTTTAGCTGTCTACCCTTATGATTAGAAAAGATTAGTTTAAAAGCAACTCTAATTTAATCCTACGCAGAGATGAGGGTAATATGCAAGTCTGGCCGCCGAAGGAACTGCCAATCATTAAGATGACGGATGACATGCTTATTAGTGGTGTCAGCATACGCGAATTTGAAGCCATCCTAAAAACTGGATTTTCAAAGATGTACGCAGAAACTCGCTCGCGTATCACTCCTCCGATAGAAACGAGGGCAATTTCAAAATCGCACGCCATTGCAGGTAGGGGCCGGTGATTGGAAAGAATCACGTCGACGCACCGCCTCTGCGGTGTGTCATTTGCGCGGGGCCAAACGGTAGCGGTAAAACTTCTATGATAACCGCTATAGCAGGCAGTGAAGTTTTTTCTCCAGATTTCCAATTAATTAAAACTAAAAAATTCGTAAACCCTGACGAAATTGCAAACTCGCTCAAAACCGAGTTCGAATTACCTGAGCAGAAGCACGCTCGTGAGCGTTTAGCACAGCAGCAGGCCATCATGGAAAGACGGTGCCTGATTGACGCGAGAGAGTCATTTGCCTTCGAAACCGTCATGTCACACCCCTCACGCATCAGCGAAATGCTGCTGCTCAAGCAGAACAACTACTATTTAAGAATATATTTCGTTTCAACCAGCGATCCCAACATTAACGTGGCGCGCGTCGCGCACCGTGTCGAGAGTCAGACAACTACGGGCCATGATGTTGAGCCAAAAAAAGTTGTTCAGCGTTATTGGCGTTCGCTGCAGCTTTTACCCAAAGCAATCGAGACAGCAGATGAAATTTTTATCTTTGATAACTCAATATGGGGAGCTGACCATCCAATTCCACAAGCATCAATAACGGATAGGGGATCGCACTGCATGAACCCGTGCAAACGTGGGTGACACAACACGTTGTCACGCCGTTAATAGAGCGCAACAATGAACGTCTACAGCTCGCACCAGTATTCTCAGACAAAGGCTACCCTCCTATTAAATTGCCGAACGAATTAAACGGCCAATACATAGGCCACATCACGCATAGCACAAAACATTTCTTTGTGCTGAACATTGGACGGTCCAGTGTTATTACCGATAAAGCCATGTGGATAGGTGAAAAGCAACATCTGAATCTCTCTGTCGGCACAAAAGTGAAAATTCGGTACAACGAGTGGAACGCCCCTACGGTAGAAGTTTTCGAGCGAAACAGGCTTATGCGCGGAAGGTAGATCGTTCAAGGAAATGAGCATTTCTAGTGCCGAGTCAGTACTATAAGTAATGGACAATATGACTCGATTTAAAATCTCCAACACCATTTACTCTGCAGACGACCCGCGCTTAAACGATGCGCTAGCTGCCATGTACGGTTCCCTAAATCGGCCACTGTGCCTTTGCTATAGCAAAGGTATTGAAATGGTTATTGCGAAGCTGGGACGAAAATACATTATGAGGCGCATGCCTTATTCGGGTAGCGCACATGCCCCTTCATGCGACTCTTACGAGCCGCCAGCGGAACTAATTGAACGATGCTCGGTTCGGCAAAAAAATAGTCATGAAGCATTTGGCTGATACACCTCTCATGGTGAGCGAAGATTTACATCAGCGTCTGCTCAAAAGATTCAAGTATGAACTCACACTCTGGAGCAGCATGGACTCTTCACACCTCATCGCCATTGCAACATTCAATGTGAGCAGGGTAAACGTCCCGTCCATTGAAGAAATTTCTTTGATGCTCGTCGATGAAAACTGGATTCCATTCGAAAGCATCGATGAGAAAATGCTGATTAACACGCTCACAACGCAAAAACGCCGCTTCATAAAAGGGATGCGTTACAACTTACCGCCCACTCATCCCCTTGCAAGCATTGTAATCACAGACAGACCAGAACCCATTGCTCTTTATATCACACTGCCTGATGTGAGTGACCTGTACCGGAAGAAATTAAAAGAACTTATAGTAGCCAGTCACTTGCAAACGTGGGAATGGGATACCCGGCACAATATGCCCAACCTTCCCTTATGAAAGATTGGCTTTAACGCGAGCAGGATTCTCTCTCCCTTCCTTTGCTTACCGGCTTAGGCCGCGTATTCTTACGCTGCGTCCCGCGCATCGCCGCTAATTCACCACGGATTTGTTTTTCCACTTCGCGTAGTTCAATGTTTTGCACAACAATATTTTGTTCAATAGCCATACGGACCACGCGCTTCTTAAATGCGAAATCACCGCCGCCAATGCGGATGCCCTCTTTCCACTTATCTGCGCCATAGCGGACCGTCAATGCCAGTGCATCATCGGATACCTCCTTGCGGCCGAATGTGAGACGCTCCCCTTCATCACAAAATGCCATTTCTCCATTATTGAAGCGATAAGTCACACAACCATTCTTGCCGACGTTCCAGAGTAGATTTTCGAAGCCCCGTACCTGAGGATCCGCGCATTGATGCACCGCTGGCAGAATCGCGTTTTCTTCAATTTGCGCGTTTCCTCTGGCCAATTTCTTTTTCTTGTTCCGACTCTCTTGATAAATCATTCCGCGCAGAGCGCTAATGGCCGCTTCATCCCCCCGCTGGGCCTGTTGTTCCACCCACTCGCGCCATCTGGGTATCTTCGGCAGTAAGCTGCGTCGTATTGCACGCTCCTGCTGAATCTGTTGCACCAATTGTTCACGCGCTTTGAGCATCGTCACCTTAGCCAGCATATACGCTTGTTGTTTCTGAACAGGCGTGAGCTTCGCATCTTGCCGAATTCCAATTCGACGCGCCCTATAAGCCGCTTGCAGCTTTTGATATCGATTTTTGTCCTCTTGGGCAAAAGGAACGAGCGCTTTTTTTGCTAAAGTCTGACGCTCACGTGCCTCACGCTCTTCAGCTTTGAAGCGATGGTATAAATCTTCGCGTAATGCCTTGCGTGCAAGACGTGCCTCAAGCCGCTTATGCGGATCCCGTTTATAGGTGCGTTTGGGTTCGTCCAGTTGCAGATCAGGAGATCGCGCCTCGAAAGCGCCAAAGCGCTTCTCCAGTTCAGCGCGCTTCATAAATCTAAAAGCGGCCGCCGCGCTTACTGTAAGCGGTTTATTCATTTTCTCTGGCGTTCCAGCGCTGATATCGACGACTTTGAATCCGCCGCCTCCCGCATCTCGCAGTTCTAAACCATACTGAGCCAGTGCGCGATGTATATTTTGCCAGCTACTTGTCTTTTTATCTTCTAAGACCCGTTTCAAATCACGCGCTGGTTCAGCTTTGCACCATGTTTCGAGAGACTGTTCACCGGACCACACTTCAGCGCGTTTTGCGCCTGGGCGCGTAGGTACAAGGTCAGGGTCAACGTATTCATTGTTCCGAACAATACATTTTTTACCATTGACCTCAATAACCTGAAAAAATCCATTGTCATGCTGCCAGCCATATTTAATTTCAGCTTCGCGCGCCGCATAGTGCAAAGTGAGATAGTCTCGATATGTGTCAAATACTTGGAATGTTTGAGGGTGTACCCGATTCACTTCGACGTGCGCATGAAGGTTATCTGTATCTGCATGGATGGCGATCACATACTGGTGGTCTGCTATACCTAATGCGGTGAGCGTATCACGCACTGCACTAAAAACGTCTTCAACCTTTGGCCGTTCGTGTTCTGGCCATGACAATACATAATGGTAGACAGGGTCTTTCGCCCGTGGCGCCTGCCGAGCGACCGCATACATCTCAGCAGGCGCATTAGCCAAAGAAGACAGTTGACCGATCTCGACGGCAATCGCCTTTTCTATGCTCCCGCCTAAACCATCCAAGATGTTTTCCTGGGTGATATAGCGCGTGAGCGCACCCCAGCCATATTGTTCTGAAAACGCTTCCGACTGCGTAATCCCTTTCGTGATGTAGTTCGTCAGTTTCTTGAACGACGACTTATCCGTGTGATGGTTGCGAATGACTTTGGGAATCACCCCCTTTCCCCTTTTCGCCATATTCGCTGAATAGCGGCACAGATTTCCTGCATCGTCTGCTCCAGTGTTGCCGGATCAATCATCGGCGCCTCAGTAGGAAGCAATTGCAACGCACGATGTATTCCTTTCAGTTCTTCCACACATAAGCGCAGCTGATGGATCGCATCGACATCAGCACGTTGGCGCGTTAATCGCGCTAAGCCTGTTCGCGTGAGGTATTCAGTTACTGTCATCTTCCGCTCTTTAGCTCTCTCTTCAATGGCAGCTTTATCTTTTGCTGTCATGCGTAGGTAGATCGCAACACTTTTAATTGCCGCTCTATTTTTTAACATTTCTTTATCACTCTAAACAGGGGTCTCGGGGCGTAGCCCTGAGTTCAACGGAAAGGCAAAAAGTGCGAAGGGGGCCGAAGGCAACCGAGCGCTTTTTGCCGGTGTATATGCACGACTTGTCGTGTATATACATTCCCTATCCTGTCCGCCTTAAAGGGCTGAAATCAGTGGATGGTTGAGTAGATCATTGAGTAGATAGCCGAATAGATCATCAAATGGATTTCGCTCATGGTCAACTCATACATAAAGTGGTTTAATTATAATAAAATAGACTGATCAAGAATTTGGAGATGATCATACGATGCAAAAACAGCTCCAGAAAGAAGAAATTGAACGAGCGCGCCAAGAGCTTCTTACAGCCATCTATAGCGAATCGCCAGAGGATCGTTTCCTCAAAAAACAAGCGGTTAAACAGTTATTGGGTGAATTGATCGCCGCGCGTAAATGCGGGCTGTCGTTTGAAAAGATTGTAGAGATACTGAAGTCAGCCGGTGTCGAACTGACAACTCGAACATTGCAGTCATACTTCTTTGATCTGAAAACAGAAGAAGAACTCGCCACAGAGGCTCAACGCCATGCGATGAAGATCATCCAGATCAAAGCTGCGCTCGAAAAGAAAGTGTTAGATCAACATGCAAGACATGCGGCTTATTTAGCCGCCGACCACGCGCGGCGCATTCAGGCTTCTCAGCCTATAGAGCAACAGCTTAAGAAGTCCATAGCGCGCAATAAAAAGCAAGAAGCAGAACGAAGTGAAATTCCGACGTCGGAGGCCCAAACTGCACCATCAGTCTCAACAGTTGATGTGGTCCCATTAACGCTCGATGCGATTGAAAAAACCAGCTTAGATTTGAAAAATCGGACAGAGCTTGAAGAAGATATTGAAATGCGAAACGAGTACGTCTTTTATGTGTCTGGGAAACCATTCTGCGGTCAATTAACCAAAAAACAGATCCATTTACTTAGGGCATTCGGTAAAATCGTTGTCCCAACCAGAGGAAGATCCAGCAGGGATTTTGTCGAAATGTCTTCAAAACTTTAATTAGTCATCGAAACTAAGGGATAAACTAATATGACGGGTTCAAGGAAATCCACAGTGACTTCAAAATCAGTCATTCTTTTCCATGGAGATAAAGGAGGCGTTGGAAAAAGCTGGACATGTTCCATATTTCTTGATTGGCTTGTGAAATGCAAATTGCCAGTCACCTTAGTAGACGGTGACACACGAAATCCAGATGTATCGCGCATGTTCTCGGACCTGATGCCTACACTCAATGCGAATCTCCGAATACACGACGGATGGATGGACCTCACTGACTTCATGATGAAGTATCCAGATAAAACGATTGTCGTCTCCATGCCAGCGGGTATTGGTACTGAACTGCGTAAAGAATTTAGCCAGTTCATCCAAATTATTCACTGGCTGGAACGCACGTTGTCTATGTTTTGGATTATTAACCGCCTCCCCGATAGCGTGAACCTACTCAACGAAGCCATGCAAGTGATGGGAACAAATTTGAGGGGTAAAGTTGTTGTCAAGAACCTATTCTTCGGCGAGGCGAGCAAATTCAGCCGCTGGGACAATAGTGAAACAAAGAAACATTTTGAAGAGGCGAGTGGCATTACGGTCGTGTTAACTGAATTACATGAGCGTACCGTCGATAAGCTATTTGCGGACAATGAAAACATCATGCCTTTTACAATGGCCGCAATGCCGCTCCATGAGGCGGAGAAGTCGCCACATGGGCTAACGCCCAGTGAGAATATGGAATTAATAGTATGGCTGCAAGAGAACCATAAAACATTCGATCAGCTACGTGAATTGCTTGTAATTTAATCTAATTAATATAAATAATTAATTATTTAAAGCATGTATAAGATCATATGGTTAATTACCGGGAATAAAGGAGGATGTGGTAAATCTGTGATGGCCAAATGCATGGTGGAATGGCTGCACAATTTATCTACATTCATCACAGTGGTAGATGGCGACACGCATACGTCTGACGTTGCAACAGTCTTTTCAGACTATTTGTCAACGGCTCAGTTTGATCTCCATGATGTGACCGGTTGGTTATCCTTTTCAGATTATCTATGTGCTCCAAATAGAGATGAAAAACTGATCAGCCATCACATCGTAACGAATTTGCCTGATCGCATGAGTTATCAGGTTATGTCGTTCTTTGAGCGTTTTATTCAGCTTACTCAAGCATATGATTTTCAAGTCAAAGTGTTGTTTGTGATGAATGCCCTTCCTGATGGACTCTATCTATTCGGCAAACTCACCACAGTCATTCCCGAAGTCATTCCCGTAAAAAATCTTGCGTTCGCTAAGGCCAGGGAATTTATTCACTTTGACGCAACCTATGGTCTCCAACAGAAGAGGCGCATTTTGCTTCTACCCGGTATGAATCCTCGAATCATGCAAGTCGTCCGCGCATCGAATTTGTCCTTTGCTGATTTTCTCTCTCAAACGGGAAACCAAGAAAGCAACTTTGTGTATGCCAAGGTGGTTGTCGCAGAGTGGCGCGAGCGTATGCTTGAAGCGCTCAATGATACTCTTTATACGGATGCGTCATGAAACCGATAGACCAAGCATTGAAAGTACTATTGCAGCGGGATGCTTCGCCTGAAGAGGTCGCAAAGTTCTACCAAATCAAGGAAATTTGCGGGTTTTCTGAGCACGATTCCGTTTGGTCAATTCTCTTAGCGTTCGGTCACTACGAGATTCTTTATAAAGAGATTTCAAAGCATATTACAGATCAAACCCGTGAACTCCTAGCGGACCATAAATTAGCACTCGAATCCTCTGCGCGTGCAAGTGAACGGGCAGTGCAAGCGAGCCTTGTTGAGTCTGTTGCAAAGACATCGCGTGAAATGGCAAATCGAGCCGTCGAAGCCGGTAAAGTATTGGCCAGCCAAGAACTTCGCCGCAAAATGATGTTTGCCATCATCGGGTCGTTAGCAATCGCGATTCCCGCGACGGGCTCCCTCGTATGGGGCGCATATGCAATAGGCCAGCGTTCAGGATTCGTTAAAGCAAAAGCAGATTCAGAATGGATACAATCGCCTGAAGGACAAGCAGCGAGAGCGTTTGCCCGGCTCAATAACATCCAGAGCATGCTTGAATGTCCGCCAAATTATCTTATCCACAAAGTTGGGAATTCCACTTATTGTGTTCCCTACGACAGGAAGAACAAGCGCAGTTTTGGGTGGCGTATTAAGTAGTTTGACTAAATGAGCAAAAATACCTGAATAAACTCAAAGAAAAACAATCGTCTCTTAATGCGGCTCACGCGCAAAGTTCATCTGTATTTTCCAACATTGGAAATACCCGTGTCTCCTCTCTTTAAAGTCACGAGGACATGAAAAATAAAAATGATAAATCTGCATTGTCTAATATTCCTTTTTCTTTAAGTCTATCGTTAATCGTTGCTGCTATTGCGATAGGTATAGGCGCATGGAACGGTATCGTCGAAGGACTTTTCTGTGCTCCGTTCATCGTCCTTCTTTGGCGCTTCACGCAATCGCGTTCTATGGCGTTCGTACTGATGTTCGCCTATTACCTTGCTGCAGGTCGTAG
>NZ_CAFB01000038.1 GCF_000227585.1 Candidatus Glomeribacter gigasporarum BEG34
GCGATGAATTATGAGCCAATGGGAAGAAGCTTAAGGGTGAACCACAAGCCTGTTTGCGCGATGCCAAGCCCGACAACCCATTTAATCAGTACAAACTTCATGTCCGACATTTCTTGCCGTAATCCGGCTGCCATTTTCTCAAGTTTGGCGTCGAAGCGTTGCTCCATGCCCGCAAACTTGGCATCCATATCCTTGCGCAGATCGCCGATTTCATGGCGTAGTTCCGTGCCGAGCTTGTCCAGATCAGCCTTGGTCGCTACCTCCAAAGACTCATGTGATTTACGTACAGCCCAGGATATCGCTCTGGCCTGTTTCTCAGGAACACCAGATTTTTCCAGCTCATCAACGAACTCAAGCGTATCGAATGCAGCGAGTGCCATAAATGCAATCTCCTTCAAGAAAATTCTAGCACGACGTTTGATCGCCGTCCTTCATGAGCGGCGGAATATTCTTGTTGGGAGGGTGACGCCTTGAGCGCCGCGCTGTACAAAGAGTTCGTGTTGCGCAACGGCGGCGTCTGGGCGGCCTTGATCGAGTTCGTGAAGACGCATGCCAAAGCCTGCGTCGATCAGGGCGCGCCGCTGCGGGTCATTGTCACCGCCGAGGAACGCAAGCGGAACGCGGAACAAAACCGCTACTACTGGAGCGCGGTGCTGCGCCTTCAACCGAAATCTTCGTTCAGCTTCAGCTCCAGTTTAGGGCGGCTACAGCAAGACGTGGATGCGCGGGTCTGCCAGTACAATGAGCAACGCCCTCATACGGGGAATTTCTGCTTTGGTAACATCCCTTTGCAGACTTTCATCGATCGCAAACCCATCGCATTTGAAAAACAACTGGATCAGGCAATGCCGACAATGGTTCTCAATTCCGTTGCGCTCTAAGTGCAGTACTGTCAGATCAAGTCCTGGCGCACACTTTGACGCAGACCAAAACACTGAGTCGAAGCCAAGCAGGGGCAATGGATAAAGGAATGCGTTTGCTGGGGCGTGTCGGTTTGCGCGCGCATGCGGATAATATCCGGGCGATTCATCGGCGAACAGCGGCAACGCACTGCGATTGCGCGCGCCGCGGGTTAGAAAGCGGTGCCGTGCAAGCCGCTGAGAAATGCTCCAGAGAGGATATGGACATGAATTCCAAGCAGATTCAAGTGATTATCGCGGATGATCATCCTGTGGTCATCGCAGGCATTACGCGGGTGCTGGAAAGTCTTCCGAATTTCAAGATTGCCGCAGCCGTCCATTCTGTGAAAGAGATGTTCGATGCGCTCGCGCAAGTCCGCTGCGATGTGTTGATCTGTGATTTTGCTTTTGATGAAGACTCTGAACCGGATGGTTTGATCATGTGCGAAAAAGTGGCGCGCCGTTTTCCGGAGGTCAAAATTATCGTCGTCTCGCAGCACGACAATCTGGCGCGGGTCAAGCGCATTATGATGTCCGGCTGTTCCGGTTTTGTCAGCAAATCCAGCGCGATTCAGGCGCTGCCGTTCGCCATTGAGGAAGTGCTGCGCGGTGCGAAATATATCGACCCTGAGACCTCAAAGGCATTGATCGGCTCTATGTTTGACGCCGGAGGCGACCGGCCGGACGGTCAACTTCTGAGCGCACGCGAAATGGAGGTCATGCGGCATTATGTGCAAGGCATGAGCGTCACGCAAATCGCGCAGCGTACCAAACGCAGCATGAAAACCATCAGCGCCCAGAAACAGAGCGCGATGAAAAAGCTCGGCGCCAAGAATGATGTGGAATTAATTGATATTTTTAAACAGATCGCTGAATAACTGCTGCAATTCACCAGACTGCGCCATTTCCGCCATAATATCCACGCCGCCGATGAACGCTGCATCGACATACAGCTGGGGAATCGTCGGCCAATTGGCAAATGCCTTCACTCCCTGACGAATTGCTTCATCTTTCAGCACGTCAACGGCGTGCATCTTCCTGACGCCGCACATCTTCAGAAGCTGGACGGCGCGGCCCGAAAATCCGCACATCGGAAACTGCGGCGTTCCTTTCATAAAAAGCACCACTGGATGCTCGGCAATCAGTTGCTGGATGCGTTGTTGTGTGTTCATAGTGAGTCAATCTCAATAAATCATTCCAGAAATCCGAAAAGGCGCTCATGCACGCCGCCGCTTACACGCTCAATCCCCGCCAAATCGCGCGTTGAGCGTATCCGCGTAAAACCCTGCGCAAACAATGCCGCGCGCACCGCATCTGCCTGATCATAGCCGTGTTCCAGCCATAGCGCGCCGCCTTTCTTGAGATATCTATGCGCGCCCGCAATCACTGTTTCAAGCGCAGTCAAACCATGCGCGCTATCCGTCAGCGCGCTGCGCGGTTCAAAGCGCAGATCGCCTTTACATAGATGGGGATCATCCGCCGCCAAATAAGGCGGATTGCTGACAATCACATCGAACTGGATATTAAGACCGGTTAAAGCTTGATACCAGACGCCGGCGATGAAGCGCAGCGCCCCGCCGCGGCGGGCGCCGGACAACAGGCGCTGCGCGTTCAGCGCAGCCAGCGCGAGCGCGCGATGCGAATCGTCTGTTGCGATGATCGATGCCTCTGGACGCTGAGACGCAATTGCGACGGCAATCACGCCACTGCCGGTGCCCAAATCCAGTACGCGCGGGGCCTCTATCATTTCGATGGCATGAAGCGCGCACTCAACCAGCAATTCTGTTTCCGGGCGCGGAATCAGTACATCGGGCGTGATCTGAAAATCAAGCCCGAAAAATTCACGCTTTCCGACCAGATAGGCCATCGGTTCTCCGTGATCGCGCCGCTGCTCCAGACGCCGGAAGGTATCGGCCTGCGTTGGCTCAAGCTTCTCATGCGCGCGCGTCATCAGCTCGGTGCGCCGCCAACCCAGTGCATGCGCGAGCAGAATGCGCGCCTCCATCGCTTCCAATGCGGACGCACGCAGCAAATCATCCGCTGTGACGCCCTTATTCATCCTCATTGGCTGCGAGCAATTCCGCCTGGTGTTCGCTCACAAGCGCGTCGATCAGTTCATCGAGTGCGCCGTCGAGAATGGCATCCAGTTTGTACAGTGTCAGATGGATGCGATGGTCGGTCATCCGGCCTTGCGGGAAGTTATAGGTGCGGATGCGCTCGGAGCGGTCGCCGGAGCCGATCAAGCGCTTGCGCGTCGCGGAAATCTCAGCGTTCTGTTCCTGTATTCTCCGGTCCTTCAACCGCGCGGCGAGCACTTGCAGCGCGCGCTCCCGGTTGCGATGCTGCGAACGGTCATCCTGGCATTCAACGACCAGCCCCGTTGGCAAATGCGTAATGCGCACCGCCGAATCGGTTTTATTGACGTGCTGGCCGCCTGCGCCGGACGCGCGGAAGGTATCGACCCGCAGATCGGCCGGATTCATATCCACTTCGCCGATTTGATCTGCTTCCGACAATACCGCAACGGTACAGGCCGAGGTATGGATACGCCCTTGCGCCTCGGTTTCCGGCACGCGCTGCACGCGATGCCCGCCTGATTCAAATTTTAGACGCGAATACGCGCCATGCCCGGCAATACGCGCAATGACTTCTTTATAACCGCCCGTTTCAGACAGACTTTCAGAAAGAATTTCGACCTGCCAGCGCTGACGTTCGGCATAGCGCAGATACATCCGCAGCAACACGCCCGCAAACAGCGCGCTTTCCTCACCGCCGGTGCCAGCGCGGATTTCGAGGAAAATGTTGCGCGCGTCGTCTGGGTCTTTGGGCAGGAGCAGCGTCTGCAACTGGGCTTCAAGCTGCGCCATCCGGTCGCGCGCCTTGCGCGCCTCGTCTGCGGCAAAATCGCGCAATGCGGGGTCGTCCAGCATGCCGCGCGCCGTCTGTTCGTCGGCGTGCGCTTGCTGCCATTGCGCATAGTGTTCAACCAGCGGCGCCAGTTCGGCGTGCTCGCGCATTAGAGCGCGATACAGATCAAGCTTTGATGTGATATCTTCCTGGCTGAGCGTCTGGTTCAGTTCATCGAGCCGCTGCGCGAGCTGCTCGAGTTTGCGCTGCATATTTTGCTTCATCAGGCGGATATCCCGAACAACTGCACAAGACGCGCGCGTTCTTCATCCTGCGCCTGGGTTAAAGCGCGGGTTGGCGCATGCAGTAAAGTATGGGTCAGCCTGTATGAAAAGGCTTCAAGAACGGCCTTGGGGTCTTCTCCG
This sequence comes from Candidatus Glomeribacter gigasporarum BEG34, assembly GCF_000227585.1. Lineage (GTDB taxonomy): Bacteria > Pseudomonadota > Gammaproteobacteria > Burkholderiales > Burkholderiaceae > Glomeribacter > Glomeribacter gigasporarum_B. The sequence goes on from NZ_CAFB01000038.1 coordinate 4,172, forward strand.
CACGCCAGTCTTTGTTGCGCGCGAGCGAGCGCGGCAGATCGCAGACGATGCGCCTCCTCATGCAGTTTACAAATCGCCGGCGCGCCGCGGCGCGCATCCAGCCAGCGCATAAAGCGTTCGACGCGCGTCTCAATAATCGCTTCCGCCTGTATGGCCGCTGTTTGGCGCTGCGTATGCGCTTTCTGTACGACTGCGCCCAAATCATCCAGGGTATACAGAAACACATCCTGCAATTGTGCGACTTCCGCCTCGATATCGCGCGGCATCGCAAGATCAACCATCAATACCGGCCGCCGTTTGCGCGCGCGGAGCGCGCGTTCGACCGCCCCTAAACCAATGATCGGTAAAACGCTTGCAGTGCACGACACCACGATATCGAACTCGTGAAGCCGCGCGGGCAGACTGGCAAGTGCAATCGCCCTCCCGTTCGTGCGTTCAGCCAGTTTCAGACTGCGTTCAATTGTGCGATTGGCAATGACGAGCGCATGCGGGCGTTGCGCGGCAAAATGCGCCGCGCACACTTCAATCATGCTACCTGCGCCAATCAGCAATACGCGCTGGCTCGATAGCCGCTCAAAAATGCGCTGCGCAAGTCGTACCGCAGCGGATGCGATGGAAACAGAATGCGCGCCGATTTGGGTTTGTCCGCGCACCGCTTTTGCGGCTGAAAAACTATGCTGGAACAAGCGGTTCAAATAGGCGCCAAGCGCGCCCGCATCCAGCGCAGCGCGCGCCGCCGCTTTCAACTGGCCGAGAATCTGCGTCTCTCCCAATACCATCGAATCCAGTCCGGAGGCGACGCGGAAGACATGGCGGACTGCACTGGAATGCGGAAGCGTGTACAGATGCGGCGTCAATTCACTGAAAGGAATCTGGCGGCAGGCGGATAGCCAGCGCGCGGCGCACTGCGCATATCCGGCATCCATTGAAGCCTGCATGGATGATGCGTTGCCCGTCAGCGCAGCGCCGTAAATTTCAGTCCGGTGACAGGTAGACAAAATGGCCGTTTCAGCGGGCAGCCCCGCATGTGGGTTGGATAAGCCGTTCGAGCCCCAGGTTGCGTTGAGCGCTTGCAATGCGGATTTGATTTGCTCTAGAGGAAACACAACCCGTTCGCGCAGCGCAACCGGCGCAGTGCGATAGTTAATGCCGATAGCGAACAATTGCATGGAAGAGGAAAAGCCCCGCCTTAAAAACAGCCCGTCATTATAGGCCTGACATTCAAAGGGTGCGGAGCATAAATTACGATGTAACCCTAGCGTATATTCCCTTAAGTTGTTGATTTGAACTTCTTTCTACTGTCATATGCATGTCATCAAACACCTCTGCCGCGCAAGTAAACTCGGACCGAACATTCTGGCCCAGCAATCTGTTACACCAGACCTTGGCGGATGATAAAGCATGTTCTCCAGGGTTAAGCTCGCATGCAACATTGAGCAAGGCCACAACATAGCAGCGCAGCGGAACAAGCGATTCCCCTTCTGCGCCGAACATATAGTTGGAAGAATATTTTGTAAACAATATGGCGAGACTAAAGAATAAGTATGACTGGTTTTTCCTATCGCTGATGTTAATGTCTTTAAACGAATCGGTATAATGCGTAATAATCTGATGTTGGTGTTCAGGCGTAATTTTAATGCGCGTGTCGATGCCTTTTTTGCCTGCGCCTTCCCATAAAGAACCAAAAATGTTTTGCAAGGCTTCGGTATGCTGAGAATCAGTCAGATTCGTAATGCGCCAATAGGCATGGAACGCAATCTGAAAAATTTCCAAATAGTGCACCCGCGATGTTCCGGGATTCCGGTTGACTTTTCCCCAGGGTAGAATTTCTAGGAACTTCTGGGTCACTGAAAGATCAGCCTGCGAATATATTTTATCCAGCAACGGATAATCTTTTAAAAACAAAGCCATATTTTCTGGTATAAAAGATTTATATTCATCGATCTTTCTTTCGAAAAAGAAAGCGTTTCCCCACTTTTTCTCCTTGTTTCCAAGAATATTGCTTTGATAGTATTTCTCATCAGAAATAATTCCAGTGCTCTGGTTTTTGGAAATAAAGACGAAATAATGTGGATCAGTGAAGTAGCCAACGGGATATTGAACCCCTTCTTGTTCTTCACTCCATACCCTCACAAGGTCAAGTTGCTTAACCAATGTTGGGGGCAGCGCTTTGTAGTAAAGTTCTCTCAATGCCTCCGCTTTATGACTAAGCGCAAATGCTTCTGGAGTCAATGCGGCTTGCGCCGATTCCGGGTTCATGCGCTTTTCATTTTCAAAACGCGCGTATTCTGCATGATATAACAATTGGTTGATGCCGCAGCTATGTTCAATCGCCCAGCCAGGGCTTTTTCTGATTTCGGTGTGTGCATACGCCAATAAGAAATCAAGCTTTTTTGGATTCCCGCTGAAATTTAATAGGGTATCTTCAGCGGAATTCATTTCGTACGGAGTCAGAAAGGAATTAATACGGGAAGAGAGTCCATTATTTTGAAAATAAATTGGGTTGCGCAATAGAATATCCTTAAATGACGCATAAGTGCCTGTAATATCCTCTCCAGACGCATTTATTTCAATCAGTTTTTGAATCACCTGGTCCATCAGGCTGAATTTAACTTCGGCATATTGATTATCAATGGAATCGATGGATTGGAGAAGAGTCAAACCTATCCAATCATGGGAATGTTCCAGCTGTTCTTCTCTATACGCTTTGCACTTAAATTGTATGAGCTGAGTCTCGCTTAACGCGATAGATGAGTCTGCAAGCTTAGCCGTAGATAAATCCGTATCGAACAAAAAAACATTCTGCAACTTGGCACCGGACAGATTTGTATAGTTCAGCTTTGCATGGACGAGTTTGATATCATCAAATGAGGACGAAACCAGATTGGCATCGTCTAATGTGCAACGCTTCAGGTCGATTGTTCTCCCTTCAGTGAAGGACATATCAGCGCCTGTCAGGTTCGAAGAAGTAAATTGCACCTCATATAAAAAGGCATTTTTCATCACAATCCTGGACAGGTCATTGCCTCGTAACTGCACCTTCTCCATTCTGGCCCCAGAAAAGTCCAACTCTGGTAATTGCACATTATTCATTTCCCAGTCTTTTAGAGTGGCCTCCCGTAGATCCATTAAGCAAAATGCGCGCGCTGCCGCCTGCGGTATATGAAATGAATCAAATACATCAGAGATCGATAGAGGGAATTCATCCAATATATTGAGTATGATCTCAGGGGCTTGGCTTAATAAATGCCTTTCTAGAGCATGCGCAGCCTCAAAATCATTGGAATTTCCGTCAGCTAAACTGGGTTTAAATAAGGCCAGCAATTCGTCGCGGATCGCAGAAGAGAATTGTGTATCACACATTAATCGAGTTTCCAGATAGCGTTTCAGCGCATTGGGATCAATGTGAAATTCATTTTGTTCATTGGAAAATGGAGTGTAAGGAAAGCGTCCAGAACTATTGTTGTTTTGGATATTGATCATTTCACGCGCATTTGGATATTTTCTAAAAACAATTTCAATGCAGCGAATGGTTTTGCATAATTCTGTTTTCTGCTCAATACTCATCCTTCGGATCCACGGATCCAGATTTTTATTTTTATCGAAAAGAGCGCCAAATGTGGAATCATAAATATAATGAATGCTACTGGATATATTCAGCATGATAAAAATATTAATTTTTAAACAGAAAAGACAATTTTTTTAGGGCGCTCGGAATGTCAGCATTCACCCGCTGCGCAACCTCGCCGTAGCGCGCGACGATATTGAATCGCTTCGGCAATATGCGTTGCATCGGGTTGCTCAGCCGCGGCGAGATCAGCGATGGTGCGGGCAACCTTGAGCACGCGGTAATAAGTGCGCGCGGACCATCCGAAGCGCGTCCCCGCTTTATGCAATAGCGCTTTGCCAGAAGCATCGGGCTGGCACAGGCGCTCTATTTGAGCGTGGGCGAGCGCGCGGTTGGAACAGTGTTGGCGCTTTATCTGGCGCGCATAAGCTGCCCGAACCCGCGCGGCAACCACAGCGCTGGATTCAGCAGCTGGGCGGTTCATCAGCTCAGCGGGCGCAAGCGCTGGCACTTCGATTTGCAGATCGATCCGTTCCAATAAAGGACCGGAGAGTTTGCGCTGGTAGCGCGCAACCACATCAGGGGCGCAGCGGCACCGTCCTCTGGAATCTCCAAGCCAGCCGCACGGGCACGGGTTCATTGCGGCGACCAGCTGGCACGCCGCCGGGAATTCAGCGCGGCGTGCGGCGCGCGAAATGATAATGAAGCCTGTTTCCAGCGGTTCGCGCAGCATTTCAAGCACGCGCCGGTCGAATTCGGTGAGTTCATCCAGAAATAGTACACCATGATGGGCGAGCGTAATTTCGCCTGGATGCGGAGGATTGCCTCCGCCCGCCAGCGCGGCGGCGCTGGCGCAGTGATGCGGCGCTCTAAAGGGGCGGCGCTTCCATTGCGCGGGCGTAAAACCAGCGGCGCTGCTGCTCAGTAATGCGGCGGAAGTCAGCGCTTCTTCATCGGTCATCGGCGGCAAGATGCCCGGCAGACGCATCGCCAGCATCGATTTTCCAGCGCCTGGCGGGCCGATCATCAATAGGTGATGCGCGCCTGCGGCAGCGATTTCAAGCGCGCGCTTGGCGGCGCTTTGCCCGATGATTTCGGCCAGATCAGGCAATGGTCCAGCCGGTGCGGATGCAGCCGGCGCAACCGGCTGCAATCTCTTGTCTGGAACGCCGGATAGATGGGCGCACAAGGTGGGAAGATCGGGCGCGCCGAAGACCGCAATGCCAGGAATCAGCGCCGCTTCAGCCGCATTGGTCAGCGGCAGATACAATTCCGGCGGGGTCGTATGCGAATCTGAATCAGAACGGTGTTGGAACTGACGGGCCAGGCCGCAAGCCATTGCGAATGCGCCGCGAATCGGGCGCAGCGCGCCGGTGAACGATAATTCGCCCGCAAATTCTCTTGCGTGCAGCGTATCCAGTGGCAATTGTCCACTGGCCGCCAGAATGCCAAGCGCAATCGGGAGGTCGAAATGACCAGATTCTTTGGGCAAATCGGCGGGCGCAAGGTTGACAGTAATACGGCGCAGCGGGAATTCAAAATGGCAGTTCTGAAGTGCGGCGCGCACGCGCTCCCGGCTTTCTCGAACTTCGGGATCGGGTAACCCAACCACTGAAAACGACGGCAACCCATTCGCAAGATGCGCTTCGACCGTCACTTCGGGAGCGCTTGCCACCGTCAACGCCCGGCTGCGTACAATGGCAATCGACATTTAGACGCGCTCATTTTGTGGAACGATGCGCCTCCTCCTCAAATTGAGCCAGACGACGTTCAAGCGCTTCGAGTTTTGCGCGGGTGCGTAACAGGATTTGTGTCTGAATATCAAACGCTTCGCGGCTGACGAATCCATAGCTTGAGATGCGCTGCGTCAACCTTGCTTTCAGATTCTGTTTAATCTCCTGCGTTGGCTCTTTGAAGAGACCCGCGACAGATTGCATATTTTGAAAGGCTTTATGTATATTCATGGTGCACCCTGCTTAAAAGCTGAGCCCAAAACACTCTAGCATAAAGGTCTGAACCCGTTTTACAGAATATGGATAGATTCGCCGTCCGGGAGAGGGCGGCAGAAAATTTTTAAGCTGCCTGCGTACGGATGGCTTGTTTGGTGCGCTGAATCCGAATCACGTCCGGATTATTGCGTGCGCGGCGCATCACTCGCGCCAGGTGCGCCCGATCCTGAACCTGAATAAGCAGGCGTAAAACAGCCGATTCATGGACAAAATCTTCATCCATCGAGATATGCGTAATATTGGCGCCGGCTGAGGTGATATCTGCGGTAATGCGCGCAAGGATTCCCTTTGATTGATGTACAAGCGCGTTGACCCGGACGTCGAACAAGCGGCCAGGCGCGGGCGTCCAGCTGACATCAATCCACTGGTTGGGATCGCGCCGGTGAATCTGCTGCGCAACGCGACAATCAGTGGTATGAATGGCCATTCCTAAACCCGCGCCGATACATCCGATAATTTCATCGCCTGGAATGGGAGAGCAGCATTTCGACCATTGCACTGACATTCCTTCTGTGCCGCTGATGGGTACGCGATCAGGCATTTGTCCACCCGCGGCTTGCTCATCCCCCTGCGCATGATTGCTGAGCAAGCATTTGAGCCGCGTCGCGAAAACGGCAGCGGCGCCCCGGCCTAAACCAATATCCGCAAAAATTTCTTTGACATCCCGATGGCCGGTTTCGGCCAGGAGCTTTTTCCAGATATTCGGCGGCAACTGCGCGAGCGATAAATGATGGCGTTCAAGCGCCTGATTCACAAGAGATTGTCCCAACTGGATGGATTCATCAAAGCGCATCGTTTTTAAATAATGGCGAATGGCTGTACGCGCTTTGCGGGTGCGCACGAAACTGAGCCAGGTCGGATTTGGCTTGGCCTCAGGCGCGCGGATGACTTCGACAATATCGCCGCTCTGTAATTCTGTGCGCAATGGAAGTTTTTCGTGGTTGATTTTGACTGCGACGCATTGATTCCCCAGTTCGCTGTGCACCGAGTAGGCAAAATCAAGCGCGGTTGCGCCGCGCGGCAACGATATAATTTCTGCATTCGCGGTAAAAACATATACCGCATCCGGAAACAGATCGATCTTGACATGCTCAAGGAACTCGCTGGCATCGCCCGCCTCAAGCTGGATATCCAGCAATGACTTCAGCCATAAGTGCGCGCGCTGCTGCATATCGCTCAAGCGTTCTCCATCGCCCTTGTAAATCCAGTGCGCGGCAACGCCCGCTTCGGCGATGGCGTGCATTTTCCGGGTCCGGAGCTGAAATTCGATCGGCATGCCGAACGGGCCGACCAGCGTCGTATGCAAGGATTGATAACCGTTGATTTTCGGCACCGCAATATAGTCTTTGATTTTTCCCGGGACCGGTTTGTACAGAGCGTGCAGCGCGCCCATGCATAAATAGCATTCGAGTGGCGCCTTAACTACAATCCGGACGCCGTACACGTCCAGAACTTGCGAAAACGACCGTTGCTTGTCTCGCATTTTTTTGTAAATGCTATAAATTGTTTTTTCGCGTCCGGTGACTTCGCAATCGATCTGCGCACTGGATAACGCTTGTTTGACGGCTTCCAGAACTTTGCGAATCACCTCGCAGCGATTGCCGCGCGCCGCCCTGACCGCTTTTTCAAGCGTCGCGTAACGATAGGGATAAAGGTGCGCAAAACTCGCATCCTGCAATTCCAGATAGGCCGCATTCAATCCAAGCCGATGCGCAATCGGCGCATAAATATCCAGCGTCTCGCGCGCAACGCGCAGGCGTTTTGCCTCCGGCACCGCGCCGAGCGTGCGCATATTGTGTAAACGGTCGGCGAGCTTGACGAGCATCACGCGCACATCGCGGGCCATCGCCAGCATCATTTTTCGGAAATTTTCCGCCTGCGCGTCTTTGCAGCGGCGCAGCTCCACTTTGTCGAGCTTCGATACGCCATCGACCAGCTCAGCCACTTTCGCTCCAAAACGCCCGGCCAGCTCCTCCTTTGTGACATCCTGATCTTCAATGACATCATGCAGCAGCGCCGCCATAATGGGTTGCGCGTCCAGATGCCAATGCGCGCAAATCTCTGCGACTGCGAGCGGATGGGTGATATAGGGCTCGCCGCTTTGCCGGTACTGGCTCAGGTGCGCTTGATCGCTGAACTGGAAAGCCGCCTCGACCGCTTCGATTTCGGATTTTTTTAAATACGCAGAGAGGATTTTTGTAAGCGGCGCAAGTGAAACGACTGCCGCTTTACGCGGCAGTTCAGGCGCTGCGGTGGGGCCAAACAGATGCCGTGCAGAGGGTTCGCCGGCAGTGCGAATGGAAGCGCGCGGCAAACGCCGCGGCTTTAATCCTGAAAACACGGGCGAGGAAGCATGGCGCATACTGCCTCCCAAGAAGGTGAGCGTATTTTTCAGTCGATTTTCCACTGGGGCGAGCGCCAAGCGATGCAGGGAAAATCACCGCAAAAATGCGCTAGAAATTATTTCAAATTGGCGCTTTCTGCAAAATTTCAATTCCGATCTGACCGCTTGCGATTTCATGCAGCGCCATCACCGCGGATTTGTGATGACTATTGGTTTTGGATTCAAGGCCCTTCATGATCTGGCGCGCGCGCATGGATGCCACCAGAATCAGATCGAAAGGGTTAGGAATACGGCGCAGGCAGTCTTCAACAGTGATACGGGCCATCGTAGATTTAACGGTAATAATTTTTAAAAAGGTTACAAAAAACAGCTTCCTGAGAATTGGCATTTTACCGCTCGGCGGCAATACCCAGCGCAGCAAGTAACCCGGCTTCACGCCGTTGCACCGATGCGAGGCGCAACCGCGCCGCGGTCACAATACTATGCAGTTGACACAGCGCATCTTCCAAGCGGTCGTTGACAATGACGAAATCACACTCCTGCACGTGCAGCATTTCACGGCGCGCCGCGCGCAGACGGCGTTCAATGACTCCGGGCGTATCCTGGCCGCGTTTGTAAAGCCGCTCTTTGAGCGCTTCCAGAGAAGGCGGCAGGATAAAAACGCCGACTGCATCGGGAAACTCTTGTCGCACATTCCACGCGCCCTGCCAGTCAATTTCGAGCACGATATCCTGACCGCGCCTCAACTGTTCTTCAATCCAGAGGCGTGAGCTCGCATAATAATGACCGTGCACCTCTGCGCTCTCTATGAACTCACCGCGCGCGCAACGCGCCCTAAATTCTTCCAGACGGATAAAGTAATATTCGCGTCCATTCACTTCGCCCGGACGCGGCGCGCGTGTGGTATACGAAACCGATAAATGGAGTTGCCGGTCTTTCTGGAGCAGGGCGTTGACCAGCGTTGATTTGCCCGCTCCGGAAGGCGCAACGATGATGAATACATTGCCAGTCATGCTGCCGGCACTCATGGCGCACGATCGACGCGGAGATAGAGTTGAAAACGCTCATCGCGATCCGCGGGCCGGTGACCTTCCCAAATGGGTTGCCAGACCTGCGGAGAAAGACTAGAGCATTTTTCAGTCGATTGGCCCAAGGAGCGAGCGCGAAGACAGTATGCACAATACGGCGAGCGCGAAGCGACACAGGGAAAATCACTGAAAAATGCTCTAGATGCAGGCGCATTGCGCGCGCTTTGACGCAAGGCGGTATCGCAGGCTGGATTGTCGAAAGAAAAGCGCATCCGGCCAAAATAGGCGAAGGATGCAAGCTGCGCATCACCGAGCCGCACTGGCCGGATGCAATGATAGCCGGCGGGCAAATGCGCTGAGATGCGCGCCGCAACCTCCCGGTATGTGCGTCCGTAATTGACAAATGGCAGCCATAAGGTCGTCAGCAATACCCACATCAACGTTGTGCCCGCGCTGGACAGGACAACGCTGCGCCAGAGCGCTTTGGGATGGCAGGCCAGGCGCCAGCGTACAAGCAGCATCCAGCAGCCGGTTGCGCATAGGGCAATCACGCATGCCGATGCATTGAAATGCGCTTGAAAACCCGGCACAAGACGGCCCAGATTACGGGCAAGCGGCGGCGGAAAGCCGGTTTGCGCCGCAAGCCAGACCATCCAGACAAAAGCAGACAGTCCTGTAAAGCTGAGAATCGCAAACCAGTCCATCGCATTCATCGCGCCGCGCTTAAGCGTCGGCAGGCCAAAGGCCGCGAGTATGGACAAGGCGGGCAAAAGCAGCAGAAACAGCCGGTTTGTCTGCGCTGTCTGCAGACCGATCAGCGCCAGTAGCGGCAGAATAACCGACAATGGCAGCGCAATATGCGGCGCGCGGCGCAGCCCCGGCCAGCAATACCAGGACCACGCGGCCAGGGGCCAGGCTGGCCAGGCGAACAGCGGCAGATTTTTAAGGGCATAGATGAGCGCGCGGGCGGAAAAAGCGTTGAAGCGCTCCACGCCGCCGGCGCTCCAGGCGCGCAAATAATGGTGTGTGTTTTCTGGAAAAGCAGACCAGGCCGCGCCGAGCCAAAGGACCATCACGCCGAGCGCAATCGCAATCCCAAGCCTGAATGAAAATGCTGGGCGAAATTCTCGCGTAAACAGCATCCACAAAAGGCTGCCAGCCAGCAGCGCAACAGCAAGCGGCGGACTGGAAGCAAGCGCGAGCAGCCCCAGTGCGCCCCCCCACCAGAGCGCGCCCTGTACTGGACAGTCGAGGCTGCGCACCCATCCGTAGAGCCACATTGAAACGCACGCAAATTGCATGACTTCGGGCGTCGTTTCATGGCCACGTTCCGCAAGACCGAAACAGGCAAGCAGAATCAGCAGCGCGCCATCGGCAATCGTCCGGCCATAATCACGCGGCGCGGGTTCGCCGCCAAACGCATATTTGAAGGGTTGCACCTCGGACCGGCGCCCAAGCAGATCAGCGCTGTACCAGACAAAGGCGCAGCCGATGCAGAACAGGAGCGCCGTTGCAATGCGCGCGGCGTCCGCGGGCGTCAGCCAGAATGCGAAGAGGCGTATGCTGGCGGCGCCCGGCCAGTAGCCAAGCGGCCCGCTGCCAGTGATGGCTTTTCCCAGCAGATTGGGAAACAGCCAGTCGTGCCAGCCGCCTTCCGCGAGCGTCCACATGACGCCAAATCCAGCGGCGTCTTCATTTTTCCACGGGTCGCGTCCCCACAGTCCGGATAAGGCATACACAACACAGATCGCGCGCAGCATCCAGCGCGGCAACACCGGCGTTACGGAAGCAGTGAGGCGGACAATGGCCGGCTTCATGCGCGCTTTGCCAGACGCAGGCGGGCAGGCCCTTTAACTGCGCCTGAAGCCAGCATGGTGCCAACCAGAATAATGGCGCATCCAAGGATCATTTTCAGCGTCACCCGCTCGCAGAGGAAGCACACGCCCCAGAGCGTGCCGAATATCGGCACAAGAAAAATGGACGACATCGCATAGGCGGCCCCAGCGCGTTTGACGAGCCGGAAATAAAGCATGAAACCGATCCCGGTGCACAATATGCCGAGCGCGCCAACGGCATACCACGCTGCAGCGGAAACGGGCCGCGCGGGCCAGAATAAAAGGGCGAGTGGTAATAAAACCGCCGAAGCGGACAAATGTCCGCCGAAGGCAACAACGCCTGGCAACACATGCGCCAACCGCTGCTTTGCGTAGTTCGCAGCAAATCCATAACACAATGTCGCGCCCAGCGTTGCAATGATGGCCGCCCATGCTGAGAGACCGTGCGCGCCGCCTTTGCCATCCCAAACCAAGGCGGCGACGCCGGCCAACCCAATCAATAATCCCGCGGCCTGAAGCCAGGTCAGCGGAACGCGCAGCCATACATACGCAATCAGCGCGCCCCAAAGCGGGGCCGTTGCATTCAGAATCGACTCAAAGCCGGCGCTCAGGCTCAGCATCGCATAGGCGAACAGGCAGAATGGCATAGCAGAGTTGGTCATGCCGACGACGAAGAGCGGCTTGACATGCTGGGCCAGTTGCGTGCGCGCGGTGGTCGAACACAAGACTGGCGAGAGCACCAGCGCAGCGATCGCAACGCGCAGCGCGGCGAGCGCAAACGGCCCGAATTCGGGCGCGCCAATACGCATAAAAAGAAAGGACGCGCCCCAAATGGCGCCGACCAGCGCGCGCTCGATAAAGTTCATCTGGACTTCGCCTTTTCCTCTCCGGCATTCTCCGCAGCCTGATGACGGATGGAGCCAGCGCATACATCGCCTTCCTCAGCGCCGCTTTGCCATTCCTTCAGCGTTGCAGTGCGCGCGCGCGTCAATGCCTCTAAATAACCATTCCTGCACATTGAGAATGAAGAGCCATAGGCATCGGGCGCTTCGGGATATTTCATTTTGATCTGGGTCTCCCGGAATCGAATCCAGGCGCGTTGCGCGCGCCTGAGTGCGTTAAGGAAGACTGGATCGTCCCGATACTGTTTTCGGATGTCCAGATACAGTTGATTCAATTCACGATCCGGCGCGCGCGCCTTGGATGCCGCGCATTGCGTCATCTCGGCCTGGTTTCGCGCGGTTTCCATGCAGTCTTTGGGTTCTAGAGCATTTTTCAGTGATTTTCCCGGTGTCGCTTCGCGCTCGCCGTATGAGCTCGCTGCGGGGTCGCCTCCATCGCTTCGCGACGGAGACCTGCTCCGCCCGCATCGATCTCCATACTGTCTTCGCGCTCGCACCAGTGGCAAATCGACTGAAAAATGCGCTCGCTTTTGTTCCGGTTGCGATTCATTTGCCCAGGCCGCATTGCATAACACAGCGGAGCAAAGCAGTAAGGTTGGCAATTTTATTGGATTCCCCTAATCAGTTTGTAGAAAGTATGCGCATGATCGCCCGCGCCACGGTATCGATATTTTCTGTATTCAGCGCCGCCAGACAAATGCGGCCGGTACTGAGCGCGTAAATGCCGAATTCGTTGCGCAGACGCTCAACCTGCGGCGCGGTCAATCCAGAGTATGAAAACATGCCGCGCTGGCGGCGGATAAACTCAAAACGGTCTGCCGCGCCGAGCTCAGTCAGCTTGTCCGCCAGCGCGTTGCGCATCTGATTGAGCCGCGCGCGCATGGCTTCAAGCTCCTCAATCCACTGCGCGCGCAGTTGCGCGCAGTTCAAAACCATTGCCGCGAGCGCAGCGCCATAGATGGGCGGATTGGAAAAATTGGTCCGGATCACGCGCTTTAACCGCGACAGCACGCGCGCGGCTTCGTCTGCATTTGAAGCCACAATCGAAAACGCGCCGACCCGTTCTCCATATAATGAAAACGATTTGGAAAATGAGCTGGCGATAAAACAGACGATACCGGCGGCGGCGAACCTCCGTACCGCGCGCGCGTCCGCCTCAACGCCCGCGCCAAAACCTTGATAGGCAATATCGATAAACGGGATGAGTTCACGCTGCCGGACCATCTGCACAATGCACTCCCATTGCGCATCGCTTAAATCGACGCCGGTCGGGTTATGGCAGCAGGCATGAAAGACCGCCACTGTGCCCGGCGCCATGCGCTGCAATGCCTCGCTTAAGCCATCGAATTGCACGCCATGCGTCGTTGCGTCATAGTAGGCGTATTCGCTGACTTCAAACCCTGCCGCTTCAAACAGCGCGCGGTGGTTTTCCCAGCTGGGAGCGCTGATGGCGGCTTTTGCATTTGGATTCAAAAACTTCAGAAAGTCCGCGCCGATTTTCAGCGCGCCGGTGCCGCCGAGCGCCTGCACCGTCACGATCCGGCCTTGCGCGATCTGCGCTGAATCCGCGCCGAACAGCAGCTTTTGAACCGCGGCGTTGTATGCGGCGTTGCCGTCAATCGGTTGATAATCGTGCGGCGCGGCCGCTTCAAACAGGCGTTGTTCGGCGGCGCGCACGGCGCTCAGCAAGGGCAGCCGGCCTTTATCGTCGGTATAAACGCCGACGCCAAGATTCACTTTGGACGGGCGCGGATCGGCGTTAAAAGCTTCGGTGAGCCCTAGAATCGGGTCGCGCGGCGCAAGGGTCAGCGCGGAAAAGAGTGACATGGCAGAGCTTGAAGAATAAAACGCATCATTCTAGAAGTCATTTCATAAATAGGCGAGTGGTCGTCAGGCAGGGGAGGACGGAGCGCAGGAAGCGGAGCATATAGGTAATATGTGAGCATTCCGAGCACCGCCCGACCCTGCATCACGGCCTCGCAGTCATTTATGAAATGACTTCTAATGAAAACTGCTGAATCTCATGACCTACATCCTAAGTCATTGGAAGCGTCGAAATTCGCGACCTTCGATGCTTCACCGTACCAGTTATATCAGCCTTTTCCGCCCGCCGGTGATCAACCGCAGGCGATTCATCAACTGGTTGAAGGCATTCGCTGCGGACTCTCGTTTCAGACGCTGCTGGGCGTGACCGGCTCGGGCAAAACCTACACGATGGCCAACGTCATCGCGCAGTTGGGGCGGCCTGCGCTGGTGTTTGCGCCCAACAAAACGCTTGCGGCGCAGTTGTACGCCGAGTTTCGCGAGTTCTTTCCGCGCAATGCGGTCGAGTACTTTGTTTCGTATTACGACTACTACCAGCCGGAAGCCTATGTGCCGCAGCGCGATCTATTTATTGAAAAGGATTCGTCGATCAATGCGCATATCGAGCAGATGCGCCTGTCCGCAACCAAAAGCCTGCTGGAGCGGCGCGATACGATTATCGTGGCGAGTGTGTCGGCGATTTACGGCATTGGCAATCCGTCCGAATATCACCGCATGGTGCTCACGCTGCGCGCGGGCGATGCCATCAGCCAGCGCGATGTGATTGCGCGCCTGATTGCGATGCAATATACGCGCAACGAGACGGATTTTCAGCGCGGGACGTTCCGCGTGCGCGGCGATATGATCGATATTTTTCCCGCCGAACACGCTGAAATGGGGTTGCGCGTCGATCTGTTCGACGATCAAGTCAATGCGCTGCATCTATTTGATCCGTTGACCGGTCAAATCCGGCGCGCCATCGCGCGCTTCACCGTCTATCCTTCTTCGCATTATGTGACGCCGCGCGACACCGTGCTGCGCGCCGTCGAAACGATCAAGGCCGAATTGCGCGAACGGCTGGAATTTTTTCAGCGCGAAGCCAAACTCGTCGAAGCGCAGCGGCTTGAACAGCGCACGCGCTTTGATCTGGAAATGCTGCAGGAACTTGGTTTTTGCAAAGGGATTGAACATTACTCGCGGCATTTATCCGGCGCGGCGCCCGGCGAGCCGCCGCCAACGCTGATCGATTATCTGCCGTCCAACGCCTTGATGTTTCTCGACGAATCGCATGTGTTGATCGGACAACTGAACGGGATGTACAACGGCGACCGCGCGCGCAAGGAAAATCTGGTGGAGTATGGTTTCCGGCTGCCGTGCGCGCTCGATAACCGGCCTTTGACCTTTGACGAATTTGAGCGGCGGATGCGCCAGACGGTGTTTGTATCGGCCACGCCAGCGGAGTATGAGCGGCGCGCTTCCGGTCAAACCGTTGAGCAGGTCGTTCGACCGACCGGGCTCGTCGATCCAGCGCTTGAGGTGCGGCCTGCAATCACGCAAGTGGATGATGTACTGGCTGAAATCCGCGCGCGGGCGGCGGCGAGTGAACGGACGCTGGTCACCGTGCTGACGAAAAAGCTGGCCGAACAGTTGACTGAATTTCTATCCGAACAGGGCGTTAAAGTGCGCTATCTGCATAGCGATATCGATGCCATCGAACGGGTCGAAATCATCCGTGATTTACGGCTCGGTCTATTCGATGTGCTGGTCGGGATTAATCTGATGCGTGAAGGGCTGGATATTCCAGAAGTATCGCTCGTTGCCATTCTGGATGCGGATAAGGAAGGCTTTCTGCGTTCCGAGCGTTCGCTGATTCAGACAATTGGCCGCGCTGCGCGCCATGTAAACGGTACAGCGATTTTGTACGCGGATACCGTGACCGGCTCGATGCAGCGCGCGATTGATGAGACGCAGCGGCGACGCGCTAAACAGATGGCCTATAACACCGCGCATGCGATTACGCCTAAAGGCGTGGTGAAACGTATCAAAGACATCATCGACGGCGTTTATCAGCGCAAAACCGGGCCGCGCGGCGCGCTTGAAGCGGCGCAAAACCGTATGAAATATGCGCCGCTCAGTGAAAAGCAGCTTGCGAAGGAAATCCGGACACTGGAAAAGCAGATGATGAGGCATGCTCAAAATCTCGAATTCGAGCAGGCCGCGCAGGCGCGCGATCAACTTGCGCAATTGCGGCGGCAAGCGTTTGGCGTGAATGCCGCGGAGGGCACGCCGGCCTAAAGTGTGCTGTGGAATGAACCGATGAGTATTGCTGAAAACAAAAAGGCGTTCTTCGACTATTTCATTGAAGAGCGTCTTGAAGCGGGGCTGAGTCTTGAAGGGTGGGAAGTCAAAGCCATTCGCGCGGGCCGCGCGCAGATCAAGGAAGGCTATGTAGTGATTCGCAGCGCTGAACTGTTTTTGATTGGCGCGCATATCAGCGCGTTGCCGACCGTCTCGATCCATATCCGGCCCGATCCGGTGCGCACGCGCAAACTGTTGCTGCATGCCGCGCAGATTCGCAAACTGATCGGCAGGGTTGAACGACGCGGTTACACGCTGGTGCCGCTGAATCTGCATTATGCGAAAGGGCGTATTAAGTGCGACATCGGTCTGGCAAAAGGAAAAAAACAATACGATAAACGCGCCGCCGAGAAAAAACGCGATTGGGAGAGGGAAAAAGCGCGTTTGATACGGGGTTAAGACAAACGGAAACGGGCCACATGATTACTTCGATTTCTGAAGCGATTCAGCTTTTTAATTCTGAATTTCAAAGAAACAGCCAAGTAAAAGAACTGTATACAAAGATTGAAGCGATCATTTATAAGGACAGATCGGAATGGCCTTGTTCTCAGAACGAAAAAAATGCTTTATCGAATGAGGATATCGATGAGATTAATCGTCTATTTGATAATGAGATTCTTGGGTTCAAAGGCGAGGCCCTGAAAAAACAATTCTTCAACCATTACTTTTTCAGAAGTAATGGCAGCGCTTCTAATTGGGATGAAATCACGATTTTCCCTCAACTATGTAGCTGCGCCCACATCACTGCGCTTGAGTATGCGCTGCCTTATATTGAAAATATCGATGCTCCAACCCAAAAATTCAAATGGTCGCCTTTGATGATGGCCATGATGGACGCGTTCATGACGGACTCGTTTGAAAAAATGGAGCTTCTCATAGACTATGGCGCAAATGTTCAATATGTCAGTCCGGAAAGCTTTCTATCGCTTCCGCTTCTTTGTGTGCTGATAAAAGCGGAGTGGCCTGAGAAATGTGAAAAAATGTACGCCTTCCTTGTGCAGCATGGGGCCAGAATCATTAGCCCGACTTTTTTGAAGGCGGTGGAAGCGTTTGAAGACCCACAATCAAGGGATACAAAACTCTGGGGACTTAGAACAACATTGACTGCGCGGTTCAATCTGGAGCCGGATCATCTTGCTCAATTCGGGCGGGAGGTGAAAGAAAAAGCGGCGGAAGAATTGCGCGAAAAGCTATATATGTGTCTGAACAATGGCGAGTATTTGAAACTCTTTAAGGCCGTCGAAGATTTGCAATCGGCAGGCCCAAAAGCAGCGGAAGTCGTCAATTTTGAATTCAAGAAAGGCGGCACCCCTTTTATATATGCGTGCACCCTCTTTAAGGGCATGATCGTCGAGTACGAAGAAGACGAAGCGCTGCTTAAGGACGTGTGCAACCATGTTTTAAAAGCGCTGGTCGACTGCGGCGCTGAATTTCATGAAGATTGCGCGGCATATCAAATCTTTGATTCGGTAGACCCGTCCTTGCAAAACAAGTTGAAGGGATATTGCCAAACGCTGATAGAGCACGTCATGCTCAGAGAAAAAGCGCTCACGCAAAAAGCATTTGCGGAAGCATTCGTCTAGTCGCGGAATAGGGATAGCTTAAAGTAAATGAGCGCATTTTTCAGTGAGATTGCCACTGGCGCGAGCGCGAAGCGACATAGGGCAAGCCACTGAAAAATGCGCTAATTCATGAACATTCCGCCATTCACATGCAATATTGCGCCGGTAATATAGCCCGCCTGCGCGGACGCCAGAAAAGCCACTGAATGCGCGACGTCTTCCGGAAGGCCAAAGCGACCCACCGGTATTTGCGCAATCAATGCATTGCGCTGTTCGTCCGTCAGCGCGCGCGTCATATCCGTATCGATAAAACCCGGTGCAACACAATTCACCGTAATTCCGCGGCCCCCCACTTCGCGCGCCAGGGCGCGCGTCATTCCCGTCACCCCCGCCTTTGCAGCCGCATAATTCGCCTGACCCGCATTGCCCGCCGCGCCAACGACAGAAGTGATATTCATCATGCGCCCATAACGCGCCTTGAGCATCGGACGCAGCGCCGCCCGCGAGAGCCGGAACACGGAGTTCAGATTGGTGTTGATGACCGCATCCCAATCTTCGTCTTTCATCCGCATCATCAACTGATCTTGCGTGATTCCCGCGTTATTCACCAGAATATGCAGTCCGCCGAACTCCTGCGCAATCGCTTCAACAAAGGCATTCAGCGCAACATCGTTGACGTCCAGAATTCGCCCGCAGCCTGCAAGACCGTGCGCAGCTAGGTCTTCGCCAATGGACATCGCGCCGCTTTGCCGGGTTGCGGTGCCAACCACTACCGCGCCCGCGCGGGCAAGGGTTAACGCAATCGCGCGGCCAATTCCGCGGGACGCGCCCGTCACCAATGCAATCTGTCCAGTCAGCGTGTGAACCATACGGCCATCTCCATTCAAAAGTATAAAAAGATGGTATAAATATTGCCAATTGGTTTTATTTTACTTGAAAAGCATTTTTTGATGCTCCGGCTAGCGCCTGGTGATGCGCCATTCTATAGACAGTCTCCGCCTTTTAACGTTAAAGGCTGCCAAAATTCACTGAAAATCATCGAAAATGTCTATTCCAGAGCTATTGAGGAACCATCGCAGGGTAGCCGGTCCATTGCTGGCGCTGCACGGCCCTAATTTAAACCTGTTGGGCGAGCGGGAACCCCATCTGTACGGCCGGGTTACACTGGCTGAACTGGATCAATATTTGATTCAACATGCCCGCGCGGCGGGCGCAAGCTTGCGCGCTTTTGCTGGACTGACCCATACCAGTATTGCATTGCGCGATGCGCTCGATGATTGCGCATCAGGAGCGGAGAACAGGCATCAGGGATCAGAAGACAATGGATTTACGCAAGCTTAAAACTTTAATCGACCTTGTTGCGGCATCGGGTATTTCCGAACTGGAAATGAGCGAAGGCGAAGATAAAGTGCGGATTGTCAAGGATGCGCTGCCGGCCGCGCCATTCACACCCGCCCAGACGCCGCCTCATGCCGTCAGCGCATCAGATGCGCATGAATCCGCCAGCGCGCCGCCTGAGCAGGCGCCGCCTCAAGGACACGTACTGACATCGCCAATGGTCGGCACTTTCTATCGGGCGCCGTCACCGGAAGCCGCGCCTTTCGTCCAGGTCGGCGACCCTGTAGAAAAAGGCCAAACCATTGGTATTATCGAAGCGATGAAACTGCTCAATGAGATTGAGGCGGATGAGGCCGGCATTGTGAAAGAGTTTCTGGTTGAGAATGGGCAGGCGGTTGAGTATGGCCAGCCGTTGCTCAGAATAAGCGCTTAAATAAAATCCAAATGTTTGAAAAAATTCTGATTGCCAACCGCGGCGAAATTGCATTGCGCATCCAGCGCGCCTGCCGTGAGCTGGGCGTGAAGACAGTGATGATTTACTCACAGGCCGATCAGGAAGCGAAATATGTGCGGCTTGCCGACGAGGCTGTCTGCATTGGCCCCGCGCCGTCCGCTTCATCGTACTTGAATATGCCGGCGATTATCAGCGCCGCCGAGGTCAGCGACGCTGAAGCGGTTCACCCGGGTTACGGTTTTTTATCCGAAAACGCGAATTTTGCCGAACGCGTCGAACAATCCGGTTTTATCTTTATCGGGCCGCGTCCGGAAACCATCCGGCTGATGGGCGACAAAGTGACCGCCAAGCAGACGATGCTGAAAGCAGGGGTGCCCTGCGTGCCGGGCTCCGAGGGCGTCTTGCCCGAAGAGCCCAAAGAAATTATTCAAATCGCGCGCCGTATCGGTTATCCCGTCATCATCAAGGCGGCGGGGGGAGGAGGAGGACGCGGGATGCGCGTCGTGCACACTGAAGCAGCGCTGCTGGGCGCGGTCAATATGACGCGCGAAGAAGCGCAGCGCGCCTTTGACAATGCGCAGGTCTATATGGAGAAGTTTCTTGAAAACCCGCGCCATATTGAAATCCAGGTCCTCGCGGACACTTTTAAAAATACGCTCTGGCTCGGCGAACGCGATTGCTCGATGCAACGGCGTCACCAGAAAATCATTGAAGAAGCGCCCGCGCCGCATATTCCGCATCGCCAGATTGAACGCATCGGCCTGCGCTGCGCCGACGCATGCAGAAAAATGGGCTATCGCGGCGCAGGCACCTTCGAGTTTTTATATGAAAAGGGTGAGTTCTATTTTATTGAAATGAATACCCGTCTACAGGTTGAGCATCCGGTCACTGAAATGATTTCGGGCATTGATCTGGTGCAAGTGCAAATCCGGATTGCCGCGGGTGAAAAATTAGGTCTCAAGCAGCGTGATGTGGTATTCAGGGGCCATGCCATTGAATGCCGCATCAACGCGGAGGATGCCGCTACCTTCTCCCCCTCGCCTGGGCGCATTACCGCCTGGCATACGCCTGGGGGGCCGGGTATCCGGGTCGATTCGCACGCCTATAACCAGTATTTCGTGCCGCCGCACTATGATTCAATGATCGGCAAATTGATTGCGCATGGCGCAACGCGCGAACAAGCGATCCAGCGCATGCGCATCGCGCTCTCTGAAATGGTCGTGGAAGGGATCCAGACGAATATCCCGCTGCATCGTGATTTAATGCTCGACGCAAAATTTGTTGAAGGCGGTACCGGCATTCATTACCTTGAAAACCGGCTTGCCGCGCAGCAGGGGGGGTCCCCGGAAAAGTGAGCGCGCCAAGCTATAATCTTTTGTCCTAACCTGTTGTCATTCTTTGGAGCACAGTATGAAAACAATAAACCGGATGAATCGCATTGCACTCGCTGCATTACTTGCCGCTGCGGCTGGATTACAGGGCTGCATGCCGAGCACTTCAGCCGATGTATATACGGCGCAACAGGCGCAAAGGGAGCAAAGCGTGCGTATGGGAACAGTTGAGTCAATACGCCCGGTCAAGATTCAGGCAAATGGCGGAAAACCCAGCGGAGTCGGCACGGTCGGCGGCGCCTTGGCAGGCGGCGTTGCGGGCAGCACGATTGGCGGCGGAAGGGGATCCACTCTGGCCGCGGTTGGAGGCGCACTTGCGGGCGCGGCATTGGGCACTGTGGCCGAAAGCCAGCTTGGAGTCCGTAATGGCGTCGAGATTACGGTGCGGCTGGACGACGGGACGCTGCGCGCGGTCACGCAGGAAGTGACCAAAGAAGTGTTCCGCGTTGGAGAGCGCGTCCGCTTGTTAACTGCGAATGGCGTGACGCGCGTCACCCACTAGAGCATTTTTCAGCGGCTTGCACCGCGTCGCTTCGCCGTTCGGTATGTTCGGGATGTAAGCTATCCCTCGTTCCTCTCTCCTGGCGAGGAGAGAGGAAAGGGGCAGCACAAAAGTAAAACATGGCTCAGGGACGCGCGTTGGTTGGAAAAGGCCAGGCGGAAGCGGGATTGAGCACTGTTTTGACCGCTGACGCGGCGGCTTTCTTAACCGGCGCGGTTTTCTGAACAACGGCTTTTTTTGCAACGGACTTCTTCACGGCGGCCTGTTTTGTCGGCGCTTTTTTCACGGCTGCGGTTTTTTTCTCAGCGACCTTCTTGACCGGAGTTTTTTTGACAGCGGCTGTTTTAGCTGCTGTCACTGTTTTTAACACTGTTTTCTTCACAGGCGCTTTCTTTACCGCAACCGTTTTTTTAGCTGCGGTTTTCGCCGGTGCAGCTACCGCTTTTTTTACAGCAGGTTTCTTCTTGGCAATGGCCATTACCTTCTCCTTCAGTGTTCAGATAAAAATCCAGCAACTGTTTTTTCTTCTTTTAAAAACCTGCAAAAAAACTTGAGCGCATTTTTCAAATGGGTTTTAATCCCAGTTTAACGCTCCGCCTGTCTGATATTCAATCACGCGCGTCTCAAAAAAGTTGCGCTCTTTTTTCAGATCAATCATCTCGCTCATCCACGGAAAAGGATTTTCTTCATCCTCTGCAAAGAGAAGCGAGATGCCGATCTGCCGGCAGCGCCGGTTGCAAATAAAGCGCAGATATTTTTTGAACATCAGTGCATTCAATCCCAGTACGCCGCGCGGCATCGTATCTTCCGCATAACGGTATTCGAGATCGACCGCCTGACTGAACAGTTCACGTATCTCAGCGCGGAAATGGGGCGTCCACAAATGCGGATTTTCCAGCTTGATCTGGTTGATGAGATCGATGCCAAAATTGCAATGCAGCGATTCATCGCGCAGGATGTACTGATACTGCTCGGCGGCGCCGGTCATTTTGTTCTGCCGCCCTAACGCCAGAATCTGCGTAAAACCGACATAGAAAAACAAACCTTCCATCATGCACGCGAACACGATCAACGATCTTAATAACGCTTGATCTGCGTCCGGCGCGCCCGTTTTGAACATCGGATCCGTTAAGGTATGGATAAAAGGAATTAAAAACGCGTCTTTATCGCGAATCGATTCGATCTCATGATAGGCATTAAATGTTTCGCCTTCATCCAGGCCAAGCGATTCCGCAATATATTGATAGGCATGTGTATGGATGGCTTCTTCAAAAGCCTGGCGCAATAGATACTGGCGGCATTCGGGCGCGGTGATATGGCGGTAGGTGCCGAGCACAATATTGTTGGCCGCCAGCGAATCCGCGGTCACAAAAAAACCGAGGTTGCGTTTGACAATACGGCGCTCGTCTTCCGTTAAGCCATACGGGTTTTTCCATAGCGCGATATCGCGGGACATATTGATTTCCTGCGGCATCCAGTGGTTCGCGCAACCGGCCAGATACTTCTCCCACGCCCATTTATATTTGAACGGCACGAGCTGGTTGACATCTGTTTTGCCATTGATGATGCGCTTATCGGCGACGTTAATGCGCGCCGGCGTCTGTTCTTCCTGCTTTTCTTTCAAAGTCTGCGCCTGATGCGCGAATTCCTTTAAAGTGTCCGACTGACTCTTCCGATTCTGATTTAGATTCAACATCCTACTACCCTCAATTGCAGCCGGTTTTTTTTTACCCTGTATTGCCCGCTACTGGCACACCTCGCATGCTTCAAAATTTACATCGTCCGGGCGCAATGCGCAAACTTGCGGCGCACTGTGCGCTGAAGATTCAGACGACATCGCAACCGCGTTGAGCGCGCCATGCGCGACGGTCGATTTCTCGATATGCGTGGCTGCCATCGTGCGCAAATAATAGGTCGTCTTCAATCCGCGCCGCCATGCGAGTCTGTAAATTTCATCGAGCTTTTTGCCCGACGCGCCGGCCATATAAATATTGAGCGACTGAGACTGATCAATCCACTTTTGGCGGCGCGCGGCGGCTTCAACGAGCCATTTGGGATCGATCTCGAACGCGGTGGCATATAAGTCACGCAAGTCTGCCGGCACCCGGTCGATGCGCGCGAGCATGCCGTCGAAATATTTCAGATCGGCGATCATCACTGCGTCCCACAGGTCGCGCGCTTTTAGATCGCGCACCAGATATTCGTTGACAACGGTAAATTCGCCGGACAGATTGGATTTCACAAACAGGTTTTGATAAGTCGGCTCGATGCAAGCCGAAACGCCGACGATATTGGAAATCGTCGCAGTCGGCGCAATCGCAACGCAATTGGAATTGCGCATCCCATACCGCGCAATGCGGCGGCGCAATGCTTCCCAGTCCAGTGTGCCCGATTCGTCCACTTCGACATGACCGCCGCGCGCCTGCGCCAGCAATGCCAGCGTATCTTGCGGCAGAATGCCGCGCGACCATAATGAACCGTCGTAACTCGAATAGCGGCCGCGCTCTTGCGCCAGTTCGGTTGAGGCCCAATACGCGTAGTAGCACACCGCTTCCATCGAACGGTCGGCAAACTCAACCGCCACCTCCGACGCATAGGGAATGCGCAGCGCATGCAAACAATCCTGAAATCCCATAATCCCTAGACCGACGGGCCGATGCTTCAGGTTGGAATCGCGCGCTTTGGCGACCGCGTAGTAATTGATATCAATCACATTGTCGAGCATGCGCAGCGCGGTTTGAATCGTCTTTTTCAGTTTGTCATGATCAAGCCGCAAAGCGCCGTTGTCCGCAGCGCGCAGATGCGCGACCAGATTGATGGAGCCTAAATTGCAGACAGCGATCTCGGAATCATTCGTATTCAGCGTGATCTCCGTGCACAGGTTCGACGAGTGCACCACGCCGACATGCTGCTGCGGCGAGCGGATATTGCACGGGTCTTTGAAGGTGACCCACGGATGACCCGTTTCAAATAACATACCGAGCATCTTGCGCCATAGCTGCGCGGCGGGCATTTTCTTGAACAGTTTGATTTCGCCGCGCGCTGCCTTTTCTTCGTAATCCAGATAAGCGGCTTCAAAATCGGCGCCGTATTTCTCGTGCAGATCAGGGCAATCGGATGGCGAGAATAGCGTCCATTGCGCATCGGCGAGCACGCGTTTCATAAACAGATCGGGAATCCAGTTAGCGGTATTCATATCGTGCGCGCGGCGGCGGTCATCGCCGGTGTTCTTGCGCAGTTCAAGGAATTCTTCGATATCGAGATGCCAGGTTTCCAAATACGCGCAGACCGCGCCCTTGCGCTTGCCGCCTTGATTGACGGCGACCGCTGTGTCATTCACCACTTTCAGAAAGGGCACAACACCCTGAGATTTGCCGTTTGTCCCCTGGATATGCGCGCCGAGCGCGCGCACGCGCGTCCAGTCGTTCCCCAGACCGCCAGCGAACTTCGACAGCAGCGCGTTCTCTTTCAGCGCTTCGTAAATGCCTTCCAGATCATCCGCGACCGTCGTCAAATAGCACGACGACAATTGCGAACGGCGCGTCCCGGCGTTAAACAGCGTCGGCGTCGAACTCATAAAGTCGAAGCGCGATAACAGATGATAGAACTCGACTGCGCGCGCATTGCGGTCCGCCTCATTCAGCGCTAGCCCCATCGCAACGCGCATTAGAAAAGTTTGCGGCAATTCAAGCCGGGCGCCGTCAATATGGAGAAAGTAGCGGTCATAAAGCGTTTGCAGTCCCAGATAACTGAATTGCAGATCGCGCGCGGCAACGAGCGCTTGCCCGAGCATCGCCAGGTCAAACTGGAGCAGTTTTTCATCGAGTAATCCGGCCCTGACGCCGCGCTGCACAAAAACCGGAAAATAGCGCGCATAGCGCGCGGCCATCTGCGCATGCGTGACTTCTTTGCCCAGCGCTTCGCGGCGCAGAATATGGAGCAGAATGCGCGCCGCGGCCCGGCTGTACGCGGGCTCTTGTTCGATCAGCGTGCGCGCCGCGAGAATCGCACTGTCATATATTTGCTTCAGCGGCGCCCCCTCGTACAGATTTTTGAGCGTCTGCTCGATGATCGGCTCCGGCTTTACCGCCGCGCCCAGTCCTTCACACGCCTGCGCAATCAGCGCGGTCAGCGCGTCCAGATCGAGCGGACGCCTGACCCCATCATCCAGCACATGGAGCTCCGCTTTTGGCGCAGCGGTAGCGCTTGCCTGCCGCGCCTGCGCGCGTTGTTCCCGATACAGCACATAGGCGCGCGCAACATGGTGTTCGCCCGCGCGCATTAACGCCAGTTCGACTTGATCCTGAATATCTTCGATGTGGAAGGTCCCGCCATGCGGACGGCTGCGTATCAGTGCGTTCACCACGTTCCGGGTCAATTGATGGACCGTCTTGCGCACGCGCGCCGACGCCGCGCTTTGCTCGCCGTGGACAGCCAGCATCGCCTTGGTCATTGCAACGGAGATTTTGGACGGCTCGAACATCACCACCGCGCCATTGCGGCGAATCACGGTGTAATCGTCCAGCGCTGGCGACGCTGCATTCAAAGCGGCGCGTTCACTCATTGACGCGCTAAGCGCACTTTCATGGGCTGGCATAAAAACTCCTGCGATTGCTTAATGGATTTCACCGATTTCTATAGGGTATTAAAAAGACTATATTTTCCTTGCGGGAGCATGATGGGTGACACCCTTAGAACCTGTTCACGATCTGTGACGAGCGCCCGTCAGCCAAGGAGGACGGAGCGCAGGAAGCGGAGCATATATGAAATATGTGAGCATTCCGAGCACCGCCCGACGCAGGCTCACGGGCGCGCAGTAAGATCGTGAATAGGTTCTTAGAGCCGCATTCTCAAAGGAGACTGGACATACGCACCAAAATTTTTCTGCAACCTTCTTTTAAATGGAGGAGATTATGCTACCGGCAATCCACCTTGCAGAATTGTCTACTTTATCCACACGCGCTTTTAATGCCTTTTCTTCACTATCTCGCGCCCACTCGACCCTTCACCATGAAAGAGCGTTCCATCGGCTTTCTGAGGTCGCCCAGCAGTTTGTATCGGGCGCTTCTGAAATGCCCTTCATTATGAAGATTCCGCCATCGTTCCGTTTGACCAAGGTCACACAGACGGACTTCGCGCAAGCGCTCACAACAGAACCTCTCTTGAGTCGATATTTCAATACGCAGGAAGAATCGAGCGCAATCTCTTCAATGAAAAAACAATGGCTGCAAGACACCGCCCATGTGGTCAATCAACGCATTTCAGACATGCCATCGGAAGACCGCGGCATCGAACTCTCTTTCCGGTTCCGGAAAGCGTATGGCGACAAAATACATCATATTGCGTTAGGTACGCTGTGGCGCGGCAACGGCAGCGGTTTGCAGTTTGGCGTAGTGCATCAAGAAGCCATTCCTTTTAAAAGAAATACAGAAACCATTCACCAATCGCTGATTTTTAACCATTTTGATACAGGCGCTTATTTTCGAGACGCTCGCTCTCCTGTGCAAAATTCGCTCGAAAAATATGGACCGCCCGATGTGATGATCAGAACCTGTTCTCATCCTGAAAATATACTGGTCAGTCAGTGGCTCAGCAGTGAGAATTGCATACATCCCTATGGCTACCGCGGCAAGCAATGCGAGGGGGGATTCCATGAGTTGTCCTGCTTTTCAGTCACTCGGACCTTCCAAAAGATTGTGCGCGGCAATGAGGTTTGTATGGATACCCGGCCTCATGTACCGGATATGATCAAAGAGGTTGTGACAGACCTTTTTGGAACAGAGAGCTATGAAAAATTGAGGCAGTTTGAGTTCAAGGGACGAAAAATAGATATTGAAGATCCGCTTCTATCCGAAAAAGAGTTCTATTACGCCTTTATCAGCGCGACTTCAAGATGGGGGGACAATGAAAAATGGGATGTCAGTCCTATAACGCCCGCACAAGAAACTGTTGGGACGGATAGACTCCAGTTGTCAAGATGAACGACCGCTCATTCATCCGGTCCGACCCTGAGTCGCCGCCTGCGCCGGGCCGTTATTGCCAGCTTTTCAGCGAAGTGGCCCAGATGTTAGGCGCACCGCCGGTTCCAGCCGATGCGGTGACGAAAATCTGGTCCATTGGCACGGACGGCCATTTGTTTTCCATCGTCGCAAAAGACGAATCCGCGCCGCCTGGCATCATCGTCATTCAGGATTTTGGAGAAGTGAGCGAGGCCGCCGATTCATTGTGTATCCGTATGCACCATGTCAATTTCAGAAATACGCTGGACGGCGGTCCGTTGCACAATGCGCTGTTTTCAATCGACCCGCGCACCCAGTCCGCAGTGCTGATTCAGACGCTTGTCCTGGATGAATTAAATGGTCCGTTACTCATCCGCGCCCTGCAAAAACTGGCTGATTTTGGTCATCGCTTCAGGATGGATGCTGATCGCATGACAGATGATACTCCGATCAAAGGTGATCTGAGCGCTCTGCTTTAGAACCTGCTCACGATTTTACTGCGGTTTCCTAATGGCTCTAGGTGTTGTAGCCGCAGGCGTTCAAACCCAACGCCTGCGCGCATTGATGGATCAGCGCCGGACCTCGATAAATGAATCCTGTATACAACTGCACAAGAGACGCGCCTGCCGCGCATTTGGCGCGCGCGTCGTCGGCTGAAAAAATACCGCCCGCGCCGATCACCGGAATCTCATGACCGAGCGCCGCAAAAAGCGCGCGAATCACGCGCGTCGACGGTTCAAATAACGGTTTTCCAGACAATCCGCCCGCTTCATCCGCATGCGGCAAGCCAGTCACTGCGGCGCGCGCGCTTGTCGTATTCGTCGCAATCACGCCGTCAACGCGATGCCGCAGCAGCGTATCCGCAATGATGCGGATTTGCGCGTCGTCGAGATCGGGCGCGATTTTCAGCGCCAGCGGAACGTTTTTGCGATGTTGATCGGCCAGGCGTCGCCGCCTGTCTTGCAACGCGGCCAATAGCGCATCCAACGGCGCTTTGTCTTGCAGTTGACGCAAACCCTGTGTATTCGGCGACGAAATATTGACCGTCACATAATGCGCGACCGGATACACGCGCTCCAGACAATACAGATAATCGCGCGCAGCGTGTTCGAGCGGCGTATCGGCGTTTTTTCCGATGTTCACGCCAATGACGCCTTGATAACGCGCGGCCCGAATGCGTTGAACTAATGCATCGACGCCGCCGTTGTTAAACCCCATCCGGTTAATCAACGCGCCCGCATCCGGCAAACGGAACAGGCGCGGACGCGGCTGGCCGGACTGTGCGCGCGGCGTTACCGTGCCCACTTCGATAAAACCGAAACCCAGCGCCGCCAGTCCGTCGATACAGAGACCGTCTTTGTCGAGTCCGGCGGCAAGTCCAACCGCATTGTCAAAACGCAATCCCATCACCGTGCGTGGCGCGTGAACGGTCGATGTCTCTAAACGCTGCATGATGCAGCTTCGTTGCGCGGCGCGCAGAGCAGACAATGTCAAATGATGCGCCGTTTCAGCGTCGAGATGGAATAAAAACGGCCGTATCCACGGATAAAGGTTCACTCTGTTTCCATTACAAAAAGCCGTCGATACTCCGCCAGCGCATAGCGGTCGGTCATCCCCGCGATGTAATGCGCGATTTTGCGCGCCTGAGCGTGCATATCCATCGTCTGAATCTGGTAATCCGGCGGCAATAGGCGGGGATCGTGCTGAAATGCGTTAAATAATTGACGGATGATCTGCTGCGCTTTGCTCGTCATCCGCATCACACGGTAATGACGATACAGGTTTTTGAACAGGAACTGTTTGAGTTGCCGCTGCTGCGCGGCTATCGCATCACTGTGCGCCACCAGCGGCGGCGCGCGGCGGACATCGTCCGGATGCGCGGGGGCAACGCGCGCGATATTGCGCGCGGTCGCCGTGATCAGATCGATAATCAGCGTATGAATGATGCGCCTGACTGTCTCGGCCACCCGCCGCCGTCCGCGCAGCGCCGGCCAGGCGCGCACCGCTTCGCGGCGATGCGCGCGCCACAGCTCGACCGCTTCCAGTTGCTCCAGCGTCAGCAAGCCGGAGCGCACGCCGTCGTCGATATCGTGATTGTTATACGCAATCGCATCCGCGAAATTCGCGATTTGCGCCTCCAGCGTCGGCTGCGCGCCGTTCAAGAAGCGCGCGCCGATATCGCCCAGCCGCCGCGCGTTCTCGCGTGAACAATGTTTCAGAATACCTTCGCGCGTTTCAAAGCAAAGATTGAGTCCGTTAAAACCGCCGTACCGCTCTTCGAGTTCATCGACCACCATCAGACTTTGCAGATTGTGTTCAAAGCCGCCGTATTCGCGCATGCATGTGTTGAGCGCGTCTTGCCCGGCATGGCCGAACGGCGTATGACCGAGATCGTGCGCGAGCGAAATCGCTTCGACGAGCGTTTCATTCACGCGCAGATTGCGCGCGACCGAACGCGCAATTTGCGCCACTTCCAGGCTATGCGTGAGCCGGGTCCGGAACAGATCGCCTTCATGATTGATAAAAACCTGCGTTTTGTATTCCAGCCGTCGGAACGCAGCGCAATGAATAATCCGGTCACGGTCACGCTGGAATTCGGTGCGCGCCCACGCGGCTGGCTCCGGCCGCTGCCTGCCGCGCGATTGAGACGAGCGCGCCGCATACGGCGCCAGATGCGCCTCTTCAAGCGCGGTTAAATCAGGCAGATCAGAATATTCCTGTATCATGGGTCAGAGTATTGATGACTGTTGGAACAGGCGACTTCAGAGCCAAATGCTCGAAACTCCTGATATTGTGTCTGAAAAACTGCCCTATTTGCGCACAGAATACTCGCGCGCTTCCCTCTCTAAAACCGAAGTCGATGCAGACCCCCTGCGTCAATTCAAACGTTGGTTCGCGCAGGCGTTCGAGGCGGGGATTGCTGAACCGAACGTGATGACGCTTGCAACCGTCGGCGAAAATGGACGCCCTTCAGCGCGTATTGTGCTGGTTAAAGAAATTGATGCGCGCAGTTTGATCTTTTTTACGCATTATGAAAGCCGTAAAGGCCGTGAACTTGCACATACGCCTTACGCAAGCCTGCTTTTTCATTGGATGAAACTGGAACGGCAAGTGCGTATTGAAGGCGCTGTCGAGAAAATGGAGGCTGCCTACAACGATACCTACTTTGAATCGCGGCCGCTCACGTCGAGAATCAGCGCCTGGGCTTCGCAGCAGAGCGCTGTTATTCAAAGCCGCGCCGAATTAGAGGCGCGCTTTACGCACTTTGCCAAGCGGTTTGGCGAACATCCGCCGCGTCCGCCGAATTGGGGCGGCTACCGGTTAATTCCTGATGTCGTCGAGTTTTGGCAAGGCCGCCCCTCACGTCTGCACGACCGTATTCAATATACACGGACCACAGGCGCAGATTGGAAAATCGTGCGCCTCTCCCCTTAGGAATTTCTATATTTACAAAATAGTGTTTGCTCTTTAGAATCGCACATCTTTTAGGGTTTGTGCACGTAAACGATATGCAGAATTCTTGCGCATAAAAGCGTGAAATAGGGTGATGCGCCGAGCTGGCCATCTCAACCCTAGAGCATTTTTCAATGAGTTTGCGATCAGTTCATAGGACTTCATGGCAAGCTAAATGAAAAATGCTCTGGAAGAGGGGGTATAGCTCAGATGGGAGAGCGCTTGCATGGCATGCAAGAGGTCAGCGGTTCGATCCCGCTTACCTCCACCATTCTTGTCCCCTTCGTCTAGAGGCCCAGGACACCACCCTTTCACGGTGGGTACAGGGGTTCGAATCCCCTAGGGGACGCCATCCTTGGACTGGAGTGGTAGTTCAGTTGGTTAGAATACCGGCCTGTCACGCCGGGGGTCGCGGGTTCGAGCCCCGTCCACTCCGCCAATAAAATCAGTAGGTATCATTGCCTTGTTGCCTTTTCTGGACGTTCCGCTTGAATACATGCGAAACGATTTCATTGAGTTGGCGAAACGTTCATCGAATTTTTAACGCTTCCTGCATCCCAAATCTTGAGCCGCAGCTTATCAAGACACAATGGGATACATCGCCTCAAGCGGGCGCGTCTGCCACTGTTCCACTTCCGCCCGCACTTCATCGGTGAGGGCCGAAATGTATACTGATCAATTCTGTTATGGATAGCGGACTCTTCCATGCTTGATTTCATTCGCAACCATAAGGGCCTGATGATGGTCTGTCTGGTTTTATTTATCGTGCCAGGTCTGGGACTGGTCGGTATCCAGGGATTTCACAGTTTTTTTAGCCAGGACGCGAATGTTGCGCGCGTGAATGGCCAGCCGATCAGCCGCCAGGAGTATGAGGCGACGCTGCGCGATGTGCTTAATCAAATTCAGCAAATCTCAGGCAAGGCGCCGGACCGGGCGGAAATGTCCGAGATACGCACCCATGTGCTGGATCAACTGATTCAGCAACGCTTGATCTCTGCTGAAGCGCGGCGCGAGCGTCTGATCGTATCGGACCAGGCAGTCCGCCGGACGATTCTGAGTATTCCAGCAATTGCGTCGCTGATCCAGTCCGACGGGTCAATAGATGCTCAGCAATACCGGAAATTACTTGCGGCGCAAGGCTTAACGCCGGAGCAGTTGGATGCGCGCGTGCGGCACAGTTTAGCCTCCATGCAGATCGTTCAGAGCGTTGCCAACAGCGCATTTGTGACAGAAGGCGCGTCGCGCCGTCTGAACGCCTTGCTTGAACGGCAGTGGAAGATACAAGTCCGCACATTTCGCCCTGCAGACTATGAGGCGCGAGCGCAACAAATACCTTTGGACGATGCTCAGCTCAAGAAATACTACGATGCGCACTTGAGCGAGTTTGAAGTGCCGGAGATGGCGACGATTGATTATGTTGTCTTGAGCCCGGAAGCGCTCGCCGCATCGTTTTCGCCTTCTGAAACGGCGCTTGAAAAAGCGTATCAGGACAAAATTGTCAACAACCGCAGCGGCGATCAAATTCGCGCCCGCCATATCCTGATTGCGCTGCCGTCCAAACCCGCATCCGAGGCGCGCAATAAGGCGCTGGCAGAGGCGCGCGCCATGCTGGCCCAGGTGCGCGCTCAACCGGAACGCTTTGCGGAAATGGCGCGCGCGCATTCCCAAGACCCAGGTTCTGCAAAGCAAGGCGGCGACCTGGGTTATTTTAGCGCTGGCATGATGGTCAAACCCTTTGAGGAAGCGGCCTTTAAGCTGAAGAAGGATGAAATCAGCGATTTGGTCGAGTCGGAATTTGGCTATCACATCATTCAGGTCACGGATATCAAGCCAGCAACGCCCCCGGCATTGAGCGCAGTGAAGCCTCGTTTAATTGCTGAGCTAAAAAAACAGTACGGCGTACAGCATTTTTCCGAAGCGGCCGAGCGTTTTTCTGATCTAGTTTACAAACAGGAAGGCCGCCTGAATTCTGCGGCGGAGCCATTCGGGTTGAAGATTCAAACCGCAAAAGTCAGGCGTGAGCCAGAGGCATCATTGAGTGCAACGGATCCGTTGAATCATCCGAAATTTCTTGAAGCCGTCTTTTCCAGCCAGGAAGTATTGAACGGCACATCCAACACCGCAGCAGTGGATATAGGCGGCAGCGTTTTAATCGCGGCGCATGTGAGCCATCATCAACCCGCCTTCAGACAGCCATTTGAATCAGTGAAACCACATATCCGACAAAAAATCTTCTCTTTGCGCGCCATGCAGGCAGCCCGCGTAGAAGGGAAATCACAACTCAACATACTGCGCAACACGCGCGCCATACAGGGCTTTTCCGCGCCATTTGAAGTGTCGCGCATAAACCCGCAAGGCGTGCCGGAAACCGCGCTGAACGCGCTCTTTAAAACAGGCGCGCAACCATTCCCGCAATATGTGGGCGTTGAACTGGGGGATGATTCAGACGGCGGATACGCAATTTACCGGATCAACGCTGTTCGCACCCCATCCCCGGATACGCAAAAAATCAAAACGATGCAACAGCAACTGGCGCAACTGAAACTTGAGTGGGACGCATATCTTGCGTCGCTGCGCGCGCGTTCAAGCGTAAAAATTTATGCGCTGCCGGAGCTACATCCCTAGGGGGTGTATGGTCCGGTGTGGTGATTAAGTTTTAGCGCAAGCCGGCAATGTAATCAGCCACTGCCCTGATTTCTGGTTCCAGCAAACGCTTCGCAATGGTTTGCATCGTGAGGTTGTTATGGCGCGCGCCGCTTTGGAACGCTTTGAGTTGCTCAATCGTGTAATCCTGCCATTGTCCAGCCAGGCGCGGGTATTGCACTGGAATTCCAGCGCCCGTTGCGCTGTGACATGCAGCGCACGCAGGTACCCTGCGTTCTTGAATGCCGCGGCGCCAAATTTTCTGGCCAAGTTCAATATCCTCTGGATGCTGCGCAAAAGCGGTCGATACAGGCTGCACAGCAAAATACGCAGCAACATCCTGCATATCTTGGCCGGATAACGCTGCCGCAAAGCCCGCCATCACTGGACTGCTGCGTTCAGGCGCGGTTTCATTGGGTTTGGTTCTATAGTCAGCGAGTTGTTTATAAAGATACTGTGCATGTTGCGCTGCCAGCTTTGGCGCAACACTCACCGCGCCGCGGCCGTCGTTCTGATGACAGGCAGCGCACACTTGCACCGCAATCGCCTGGCCGCGTTCGAGATCGGCGTTTGCCCACCCGCTTTGTATGCTCCATCCGCATACGCTCCATCCAATCCCTGCTATCAACACACGCAATGCGCGTCTGGATATCCGTGGCTGACTCATTGCAATACCCCGTTCAAAAATGCTCTAGCCTCGATTCAGCGGTCCTTTGAGCTTTTTGTTGCGCACAAGTTAACTGCTTTTGCGCACAATTCCATTATGGAAGCATTGTCTCGCAGAGAGAACTCCCGTGCGCTCACTGTATGGTCCCAGAATGTGGCGGGATGGATGGGATTCTAAAGTTCAGAATGCGTTCAGACTTTCATCGATTGCAAACCCGTTGCATTTGAAAAACAACTGGATCAGGCAATGCCAACAATTGCTTCCAATTCCGTTAAGTCTTGGTTAATACACTTCTACTGCAGCTTGATTTTGACATCTACCCCGGCAGATAAATTCAATCTCATCAATGCATCCACTGTTTTATCGGTCGGGTCAACAATATCGACCAGTCTTTGATGTGTGCGAATTTCAAGTTGGTCGCGCGCAGTTTTATTCACATGCGGCGAGCTCAGGATATCAAAGCGCTGAATTTGGGTAGGCAATGGCACGGGGCCCTCGATAATTGCGCCTGTGCGTTTTGCGGTATCCACAATTTCGGCCGCGGATTGATCGATCAAACGGTGGTCAAGCGCCTTTAAGCGAATCCGGATTTTCTGCTTTTGCATTTATTGTCCTTTAAAGAGCGGGCAACAGATATGCTGCCAAACAAAATAAGTTAGAGCATTTTTCAGCGAGATTGCCACTGGCGCGAGCGCGAAGCGACACAGGGCAAGCTGCTGAAAAATGCTCTAGAAGTCATTTCGGAGTGACTTCTATCTGCCTTTTGCACAAATAATCGCCTCAGCCACATGACGCGGCGCTTCAGCATAATGCTTGAATTCCATTGTATAAGTGGCGCGCCCCTGAGTCAGCGAGCGCAGCGAGGTGGAGTATCCGAACATTTCCGCAAGCGGAACTTCGGCGCGCACCTGTTTGCCTCCGCCCGCCATATCGTCCATGCCTTGCAAAATGCCGCGTCTCGATGACAAATCGCCCATGACATTCCCCATAAATTCTTCCGGTGTCTCCACTTCAACCGCCATCATCGGCTCAAGCAGCACCGGATGCGCGCGCCGCATCCCTTCCTTAAACGCAATCGAGCCCGCGATCTTGAAGGCGTTTTCATTTGAATCCACTTCGTGATAGGAACCGAAGAATAAAGTCACTTTGACGTCAACCACTGGATAGCCTGCCAGCACCCCAGATTTCAATGTTTCCTGAATGCCTTTATCCACCGCCGGAATATATTCGCGCGGCACTACCCCGCCCTTGATCTCATCAACAAATTCATAACCTTTGCCCTGCTCCTGCGGCTCCAGCTTGAGCGCCACGTGACCGTATTGGCCACGTCCGCCCGACTGTTTGATGAATTTGCCCTCAACCTCTTTGCATATGGAGCGTATCGTTTCCCGATAGGCGACCTGCGGTTTTCCGACCGATGCTTCAACACTGAATTCACGTTTCATCCGGTCAACCAGAATTTCGAGATGCAGCTCACCCATTCCCGAAATAATGGTTTGCCCCGACTCCTCATCGGTCTTTACTCGAAATGAAGGGTCTTCTTGCGCCAACCGGGAAAGCGCAAGGCTCATTTTCTCCTGATCGGCTTTTGTTTTGGGCTCAACCGCCTGGGAAATCACCGGCTCTGGAAACTCCATTCGCTCCAGTACAATGATATGGTTTGGATCGCAGAGCGTATCGCCGGTAGTGACTTCCTTGAGTCCGACCGCTGCGGCGATATCGCCAGCGTAAACTTCCTTGATTTCATCGCGCTGGTTGGCGTGCATTTGCACGATCCGCCCCAAACGCTCTTTCTTCTGTTTGACGGGGTTATAGAGGGTATCGCCCGAACGGACAACGCCTGAATATACGCGGAAGAAGATCAGTTGACCCACGAAGGGGTCGGCCATAATTTTGAATGCGAGCGCAGAGAATTTTTCGTTATCCGCAGCCAAACGCTCAACGCGTTCTCCATTTTCGAGTTCACCCTGAACGGGCGGAATATCCACCGGCGACGGCAGATAATCGATCACGGCATCGAGCATCGCCTGCACGCCTTTGTTTTTGAAGGCGCTACCGCAGAGCATCGGTACAATCTCGCCCGCAATGGTGCGCGCGCGCAATGCGCTTTTGATTTCCTGCTCGGTCAATTCCTCTCCGTCTAAATATTTATCCATCAATGCTTCGGATGATTCAGCGGCGGCTTCAAGCATTTTTTCACGCCATTCATCCGTTACCCCTGCAAGCGCCGCCGGAATCTCCTGATATTCAAATTTTGTCCCCTGGCTGGCTTCATCCCAGATGATCGCGCGCATCCTCACCAGATCAATCACGCCTTTAAAATTTTCCTCTGCGCCGATGGGCACTTGAATGGGCACCGGATTTGCTTTTAGACGCGAGCGCATCTGCTCAAAGACTTTAAAGAAATTCGCGCCGGTGCGATCCATCTTATTGACAAAGGCAAGACGCGGCACTTTATATTTATTCGCCTGCCGCCAAACCGTCTCGGACTGCGGCTGCACTCCACCGACTGCGCAATACACCATGCACGCGCCATCGAGCACGCGCATTGAACGTTCGACCTCGATCGTAAAATCGACGTGCCCCGGCGTATCAATAATATTGATGCGGTGTTCGGGATAGTTATTGGCTAACCCTTTCCAGAAGGTTGTCGTTGCCGCTGATGTGATGGTAATGCCGCGTTCCTGCTCCTGCGCCATCCAGTCCATCGTCGCAGCGCCTTCATGCACTTCGCCAATCTTGTGATTGACGCCGGTATAAAACAGGATGCGTTCGGTCGTCGTCGTTTTTCCGGCATCGATATGCGCACTGATGCCAATATTGCGATAACGCTGAATAGGCGTCTTACGAGCCACTTTAATCCTCTACCACTTTAAGAAAAAGAGACTTACTGCGGAAGTCCGGCAATATTCGGCTAGAGCATTTTTCAGTCGATTTGCCCGAGGAGCGAGCGCGAAGCGACATAGGAAAAATCAGTGAAAAACGCTCTGGCTTAAAAACGGAAATGGGAAAAGGCCTTATTCGCTTCAGCCATCCGGTGCACTTCATCGCGTTTTTTCATCGCGCCGCCCCGGCCTTCAAACGCTTCCATCAATTCAGCCGCCAGCCGTATCGCCATTGATTTTTCGCTGCGTTTCTTGGCCGCTTCGCGCAGCCAGCGCATCGATAGCGCCATCCGGCGCGACGGGCGGACTTCAATGGGGACTTGGTAATTCGCGCCGCCGACGCGCCGCCCCTTCACCTCAACAACAGGTTTTACGTTATTCAACGCAACGCTGAACACTTCGACCGGGTCCTGATGATTCTTGATCCGGATGTGTTCAAACGCGCCATATACAATGCGTTCTGCAATGGCTTTTTTGCCGGAAAGCATCAGCACATTCATGAATTTTGCAACCTCGACACTGCCAAATTTCGGATCCGGCAATATTTCCCGTTTTGGCACTTCCCGACGACGCGGCATTGGTTCTCCTTCCGTTATGTCTTGGCGCGTTTCGCACCGTATTTGGAGCGCGCCTGCTTGCGATCCTTCACACCCTGCGTATCCAGCGCGCCGCGCACCATGTGGTAGCGCACGCCCGGCAAATCCTTCACGCGACCGCCGCGGATCAGCACAACCGAGTGCTCCTGCAAATTATGGCCTTCGCCGCCAATATAAGAAATGACCTCAAAACCGTTTGTCAATCTCACCTTCGCCACTTTGCGCAGCGCTGAATTCGGCTTTTTGGGCGTTGTCGTATAGACCCGCGTGCAGACGCCCCTTCTTTGCGGACAGTTTTCCAAGGCCGGACTTTTGCTTTTCAAGGGCGCGCGCGCGCCGCCCTTTACGGACCAACTGATTGATGGTTGGCGATTGAGTTATCCTGAAAAATGCTCTAAGCGCAAGAACTTGCTGAAAATAAAACCGTGTATATTAATTCTGAAAGTGAATGCGGGTCAATCATTGATTGAATATATCTCAGAACCTGTTCATGATCTTACTGCGCGCCCGTGAGCCTGCGTCGGGCGGTGCTCGGAATCCTCACATATTACGTATATGCTCCGGTTCCTGCGCTTCGTCCTCCTTGGCTGACAGGCGCTCGCTACAGATCGTGAACAGGTTCTCATAAAATTGGCGAAAAAAGCCGTGCAACGTGCATCATCGCGCGCCGCCAGGCGGGCGCGCCGCTAAACTCAGTCAACCTGACAGCAATCGCACGCTTAAAATCCGTCTCCAGCATTGCGGCCACTTCAGCCGCAAAGGCGGTATCGCAGGTGAGCACCATCAGCTCGAAATTCAGCCTGAATGAACGGTTGTCGAGATTCGCGCTGCCGATTGCGGCAGCGTGATCGTCAACCAGCGCCACCTTTTGATGCATAAAGCCGGGCGTGTATCGAAAAATCTGAATGCCGGCTCGGATGGCATCATGGGCATATAAGGTTGAGGCTTGGAAGACCATATATTGATCGCGCCGGGCGGGCAGCAGAATGCGGACTTCAACGCCGCGCATGACGGCAAGCCGCAGCGCCGCGAATACCGCCTCGTCCGGCACAAAATAGGGCGTTGCAATCCAGAGGCGCCGGCGCGCTGCGTGGATAATCTGCACAAAAAACAGTGAGTATGTTTCCTGAGTATCGGCCGGGCCGCTTGCCATTACCAGACACCTCATACCAGCGCCGGTTTGCGCGGGCTCAGGCGCCATTTGCCTGACCTGCGGCAAACGCTGGGCCGCCCAGTACCAGTCTTCAATAAAAGCGAATTGAACATCGATCACCGCGGGGCCCTTCACTTCGATATGCGTATCGCGCCACGGTGATAACGGCGGTTTTGCGCCCAGATACTCATCGCCGATGTTATGGCCGCCTACGAAGGCGGCTTTGCCATCGACAATCACGATCTTGCGATGGTTACGGAAATTGAGCTGGAAACGGTTAATGAAGCGGCGCGTTGCAAACTCGCGCGCTTCGACGCCGCCCGCGCGCAACGCTTCAATATAATGGCGCGGCAGATCATAGCTGCCAATCCCATCATATAAAAAATAGACGCGAACGCCCTTCGCCGCCCGTTCAATCAGCGCCTCCTTGAGTTTTCGCCCCAGGGCATCATCACGCACCACAAAGAATTGCACAATCACGTATTCCGTTGCGCGCGCGATCGCCTCAAAAATCGCTGCAAAGGTATGCTTGCCATTGATCAATGCGCGCACCTGATTGCCGTGCGTAAAAGGCGCCTCAGCCAGCGCTGACAAAGCGCGGCTGACCGATTCGCCGAGCGCGTCGGAATGCGTGGCGGCAGGATTGCGCGCCGTTCCCGATGGAGGGTGGCTTGCGCGCCGCCAGGCGTGTCTGTGCATTTTCTGCTGGGCAAAGCGCCGCCGGTCCACATAACCGGCAAAGCGGCTGCTCCCCAAAAAAAGATAGGGAACGAGTGTTAAATAGGGAATGGTGATTAAAGAGACTGCCCAGGCGACCGCGCCTTGTGAGGTGCGCGCAGTGCGAATGGCATGAAAGGCGGCGATGAGTCCCAGCGTATGCGCCAGGGCAATCAGAGTGCCAAGCCGTAATAGGTTAAACGGCATGATGCCCGCTCGTTACAATTTGTGAACAGGTCTAAGCAAGTCATTAATGGCTGTTTTGGCGCGCGTTTTTGCATCGATCTTCTTCACAATCACCGCTGCATACAGGCTGTAGCAGCCATCCGCCGATGGAAGACTGCCGGGGACAATCACCGAACCCGGTGGCACATAACCGGTGAACACTTCTTTGCTGGCGCGGTCGAAAATCCTGGTGCTCTGACTCAGAAGCACGCCGGTCGAAAGCACCGAGTTTTCGCCGACAATCACCCCTTCAAGAACGGTCGAGCCTGCGCCAATAAAGCAGTTGTCCTCAATAATGACGGGATTGGCCTGCACGGGTTCAAGCACGCCGCCAATAACCGCGTTGCTCGAGAGATGCACGCTTTTGCCGATCTGCGCGCACGAGCCGACCGTCGCCCAGGAATCGATCATTGTATTTTCATCGATATATGCCCCTATATTGACAAAGGACGGCATGAGTACAACCCGCCTGCCAATGAATGCGCCGCGCCGCGCGATTGCCGGCGGCACGACGCGGAAACCGCCCGCAGCAAAATCGCCCGCCGTGTAATCCGCAAATTTACTTGCGGCCTTGTCATAAAAAGAGGTATATCCGCCTGCCTCCATCCGCGTATTCTCTTCAATCACAAAGGAGAGCAGAATGGCTTTTTTTATCCACTGGTGCACTATCCACTTCCCCGTCAGCGCTTCCTGATCAGGGGTATCCGAAGATTTTGATGCAACGCGCAATGCGCCGCAGTCGAGCTGGTTGAGTACCGTCTGGATTGCGGCGCGGATTTCAGCGCTTGCAGTGTGCGCGGACAGCTCGGCGCGGCGCGTCCAGGCATGCTCAATAATGGTTTGTAGCGGCTCAGTCATTTTGGATGGGTTGCACGGGTGAATAGGTTCTAAGCGCCGCGTATCTGAATCCGCTCAACCACAAAACGCCAAAATAAAGCGCAGCGGTCGTGATCAAACTGGCCGCAAGCAAGAACATTCTGATCATGGGCGTTTGACCGAGTGCAATCCAGTCCGCATATCTCCGGAATCCCAATAGGACTGCGGTCAGCGCGCCACAGGCGAGAACAAGCTGAACAAGAAATTTGGTCCAGCCTGGCGCAGGCTGATAAAACCCTCTCTTACGTAAACCTATCAATAGCAGCAGCGCATTGATGGACGCTCCAATGCCAATCGACAACGAAAGTCCCGCATGCGCGAGATAGGGGACAAAGAACAGATTGCATGCCTGGGTGATGCCCAATACGAGCAGCGCGATCTGGACGGGTGTTTTAATATCCTGTTTGGCGTAAAAGCCAGGCGCGAGAATCTTGATCAGAATCAGGCCAACCAGTCCCGCTCCATACGCTGCGAGCGCGCGGCTGACCATCGCCACATCCAGCGCATCAAAGCGGCCATAGTGATAGAGCACGGCAACCAGCGGTTCGGCATAGATGAACAGTGCAATCGCGCTTGGCGTTGCCAATAAAAGGGTGAGCCTTAAACCCCAGTCGATCAAAGCCGAATATTCCTTCGGACTGCTCACTGCATGCGCTTTGGCCAGATTTGGCAGCAGAACCGTACCGAGCGCGACGCCTAATAAGGCGCTGGGGAATTCCATGAGCCGGTCCGCGTATGAAAGCCATGTCACGCTCCCTGGCGCTAATCTTGACGCAATATTCGTATTAATGATCAGGCTCAGTTGCGAAACCGAGACCGCAAATGCCGCGGGCGCCATCTTCATCAAAATGCGTTTGACGCCCCGGTGCGCCAGCGCTTTTAATGGATTCATCCCAATTTTAGGCAGCATCCGCAGTCGGGCGAGCGCGGGTATCTGAACCGCAAGCTGCAGAATTCCGCCGACGATCACCGCGTAGGCCAGTGCATAAACCGGCATCTGCAAATGCGGCGCAATCCATAGGGATGCAACGATAAAACTGAGGTTCAGTAATACCGGCGCGCTCGCCGGCAGTGAAAAATGCTGATAGGTATTCAGCACGCCCGATGCCAGCGCAGTCAGCGAAATCAGCGCAATATAGGGAAACATCACGCGCGTCATCCAGACCGCGGCGGAAAACGCGACGGCATCCTGCTGAAGTCCGGTCGCTACGGCGAGAACAATCCATGCCGCGCCCGCAACGCCGATGATGCAGAGCAATGCCAGCGCCCATGTCAATACCGTGGCCGTCGCATCGATCAATGCCTTGGTGGCGTTTTGACCATATTGGTTTTTAAATTCCGCCAGCACCGGCACAAAGGCCTGAGAAAACGCCCCCTCCGCGCACAGACGGCGCAGTAAATTCGGGATGCGGAATGCGATATTAAATGCGTCGGTCGTCAGATTCGCGCCAAAGGCGCGCGCAATCAGCGTTTCCCGCATTAAGCCGGTGATGCGAGAGAGCAGCGTAAAACCGCTGACGGTCAACAAAGCGCCGAACAGATCAAGGCGGGGACGCATGTATTTTTCCGCGGGCCTTGGTGCGCTTTCCATCCAGATGAATGATTCTGAACTGTTGAATCGTCCTCAATCGTCCCCTTTTATCTCTTCAGATAAGGACTGGCTGGAAAAGTGGCTTGCAGCACACGTTCTGCATCATGGGCAAGTTGCGACTCTCCCAGCGCCTGATAAGACAGGATCAGGAGTCGTAATGCTTCTTCAGCGGCGGGCGCATTCTCAAACTGCTCAAGCGCCGCCTGCGCACGGTTCGCCGCAGCGATGTAAGCGCCGCGCCGGTAATAATAATCAGCCACATGCACTTCATGCGCGGCCAGCATATTCACGATATAGCGCATCCGCTGAGCGGCATCCATCGCATACGGACTGCTCGGATAATACTTGACAACAGCTTTAAAGGCCTGATAAGCATCGCGCGCAGTGTACGGATCGCGCTCGCTGATATCTTGATGGCTCAACCGGCCAAGCAGGCTCAGCTCATCGTTGGAATTGATCAACCCTTTCAAATAAAACGCATAATCCAGCCTCTGATGGGCTGGATATTGCCGGATAAAACGCTCGATGAATTGCAGCGCAGCCGTATTCTGCTTGTCTTTCCAGTTGCAATACGCAGCATTCAGTTGAGCCTGCTGGGCATAACGATCCAGCGCGGCGCGCCCCTCAAGCATTCCGAAATATTTCGCGCACAGCCCCCAATCATGCTCGGAGAGCGCTTGCTGCGCATGTTCGTATAATTTCTCATCTGACCAAGTGGACGCTTCTTTGAGTTTGTCTGAAAGAAAGCTGCATCCTGAGATCATAATCGCAGCCACGGCCAGCGCCATTTTCCTGAGGGTATGTCCTAACACTAACACTTGCGTATCCTGATGATGACTCACTCTGACGCGAATGATTATAGTCGAAGCGCTCTCTCTCACGCGCCCGCGCCGCGGGTTGCGCACATTCCTCGCGCGTTGGCGGGCGAGCGTCTGGACAAAGCGCTGGCCCGTCTGTTCCCCGATTATTCACGCAACCGCCTGCAACACTGGATTGAAGCCGGCCGCGTGCAAATAAACGGCGCTCCGGCCCGTCTGCGCCAGCCTGCGCTTGAATCCGCAACGGTTGTGATCCATCCCGAACGAGCGCCGGATGTGCGCGCTTTCACTGCCGAACCCGTGCCGCTGGATATTCTTTATGAAGACGAGGCGCTCGTCATCATTCACAAAGCCGCTGGCTATGTCGTACATCCGGCCGCGGGCAACTGGGGCGGCACCCTGCTCAATGGCGTGCTGCACCGTTACGGTCAGGCCGCGGCGGGCATTCCGCGCGCGGGCATTGTGCATCGTCTGGACAAAGACACTTCAGGCGTAATGGTCATTGCGCGAACGCTGACCGCCTATACGCATTTGATCCGTCAGCTTCAGGCGCGCACTATGAAGCGCCGTTATCTGGCCTTTGCGCTTGGGACGCTTGCGCGGCAAGAAGGCGCCATCGATGCCCCTCTTGGACGCCATCCGCGCAACCGTATTCAGCATGCCGTTGTTACCGGCGCGGCAGGCAAGCCCGCGCGCACCCATTACCGGGTGCTCGCAATGGCGAACAAAGCGGGCCCATCCATCAGCGCCGTGCAATGCGATCTGGAAACCGGACGCACGCATCAGATTCGCGTGCACCTCGCGCATCTTGGCCATCCGCTGATTGGCGACCCAGTATATGGCGACGCACGGGCGCGGCATTGCGCCGCATCCTTTACGCGCCAGGCCTTACATGCGGTGCGGCTTGAATTGACGCATCCGCTCACCGGCCAGCGGTGTATCTGGTCAGCGCCGCTTCCCGAAGATATGGCAAT
The DNA here is from genome assembly GCF_000227585.1 of Candidatus Glomeribacter gigasporarum BEG34. Classification (GTDB taxonomy): domain Bacteria; phylum Pseudomonadota; class Gammaproteobacteria; order Burkholderiales; family Burkholderiaceae; genus Glomeribacter; species Glomeribacter gigasporarum_B. The sequence continues at coordinate 47,863 of NZ_CAFB01000038.1, forward strand.
GCTCGCGCAAACGCTTGGATTGCCGCCCGCGCTTGCAACGCTCCATCTCTCTGACCAGACTCCAAAAACAAATAGGGAAGTGAATGGCCTTTGATGAATCGTCATCGCCGCCGCTCTCGGCAGTGGATGTCATCATTCCAGAGTGGCCGCATGTACCGCGCGTGCGCGCCCTCTTTACAACGCGCGCTGGCGGTGTCAGCGCGCCGCCTTATGGACAATGGCGTAACGGACATGCGCTGCCTGGCGGCTTAAATCTCGCTTTTCACACCGGCGATAATCCGCAGTGCGTGACCGAGAACCGCGCGCGCCTGGCCGCTTTCTACTGGCACGCGTCCCGCATGGCTGAAACAGATCCATCATGTCCAGGTCATCCGCGCAGAGACTGCGTTGGATCAAAATGGCGCGCCGTATGCAGATGCCAGTGTGGCCACTCAACCACATATGGCATGCGTAATCACTAGCGCTGATTGCCCCGCCGTATTGATCTGCGACCGTGCAGGCCGCGCTGTTGGCGCAGCGCACGCGGGATGGCGGGGCTTATCGGCTGGCGTGCTTGAGCGCACGGCCGCTGAAGTCGCAGTTGCCGCCGGCGCAGACTGTACGCTGACCGCCTTCCTCGGCCCCGCCATCCAGCCGCGCGCATTTGAAGTCGGCGATGATGTATACGATACATTCATGGCCTCGGCGCAACCGGACGAATATCGCGCAACTGCCGCCGCCTTTCATCCTTGCGCCGCCGCGCCCGGAAAATATCGGGCCGATCTTTATTCTCTGGCGCGCGTGCGGCTGGCACGCGCGGGCATTACGCATATCATCAGCGGCGGCGCGTGGTGCACCTTTTCGGAGCCAGAGCGCTTTTATTCATATCGGCGCGACCATCCGAAAAACGGAAATCAGGCGGCGATGATCTGGCTAACGGATGCGGGGAATACGAAAAATGACAGAATGCAGCCAGTCTCCTTATAATCCTGCCCTGCGGCACTGTTGCAAACCGCTTTTCTCCCTTCCCCGCCTGCGTTATCCGCGGTCTGGCTATATTTCAGGCAGGGCCGGATTGCCGAGAGCCTGTTCATGATCTATAACAAGCGCCCGTAGCTCAGTGGATAGAGCGTTGGTCTCCGAAGCCGAAGGTCGCTGGTTCGATCCCAGCCGGGCGCACCCATAAAAGTTTGAATTTGGTGAACCAAGCGAAAAGAAGACTATTGACGACCACGTCGAGATTGATGCGCATTATTACAGCGTGCCACACCGCCTGGCCCGCAGATGGTCGAGGCCCGCATCACTCGACATACTTTCTCCATGATTTTGATGTATTAGTATTCATGAAATAATTTTAAGCAATAGTAGTGAATAGAAACGGTCAAAAGCTGTGTATAAGTGTATTTTTTCTTTCAGATTAACGGTTTTATCCATGTATAGGTTCTGTATAAATTTTGTACATTGGGAGGAAAACAAGGGACAGTTTTTATAAATAGCGTGGAATTTCAAGGCACCGAATATTTAGAGCCAGAGTTTTAAACAGCTTAACCACATTCATCTCCAGCGGTCGGGGTAGCGACTGCGCCAGGATGTTTGGCAATACCTATGCAAATAACGACCCGTCTGTCGGCTGTACGAAAAAATGCCCGAAGTCGAGCGTCTTGTACTCAACCAGCCGCTGGTGATCTTGCGGGATTACCATATANNNNAAANACTGCTAAGGAAGGACTGCATAAAGCGTGGGCTGTATGCTTGAGAGGATTCCTCTATTGCAAGGATATCCGATGACGCCCATCAATCCAGGCCCGAACCTGTCACGTAAGCGCACACGCAAACAAGTCTTACTAGCACTTTTTGCAGCAGTGGTTCAGTCTGTCGGGTGCGGCGATGGAAGAAGCGCTGTGTGATCTGCCGCTGTACCGTGTATTTTCGGGTTATGACGCTCTTTGCCTTGGCTAATTATGCAGTCTTTCCCTAAATGAATTTATCTTCTCTATGAGCAATACACTCCTGCTTGCGCTTGATACATCGACTGAGTATTGTTCGGTCGCGCTGGCGGTTTTTCCGTCTAGAGCATTTTTCAGTGGCTTGCCCGGCGTCACTTCGCCGTTCCGTGTATTCGGGCTGGCCAATCTTTTTATCAGACATGAAAACACCGATATAGTATCAAGTGAGCGTCTGTTGCCGATGGTACGCGAAGTATTCGACGAAGCGCGGCGCGATTTGAGTGACTGCGCCGCGATTGCGTTTGGCGCTGGACCTGGCGCGTTCACGGGCATACGCACGGCTGCGGGCGCAGCGCAAGGACTCGCTTTTGCATTGCAGATTCCGATGATACCAGTCAATACGCTACTGGCGTGCGCGCAGGCCGCGCACATGCATCGTTCAGCCGCAACGCGCGTGCTCGCCGCGCTTGACGCGCGGATGGACGAAGTCTATTGGGGCGTGTTTGAATGGGAAGAAGCGCGCGCCAATTGGCGTACTGTGCAAGCGGCTACGGTGAGCGCGCCTGAACAGGCAGGGGCAGCGGGCGTTTTCACGCTTGCGGGCAATGCGGCCGCAGTATTTGGCGCGCGGCTGGCGGCGCGAGCGAGTGCCGCATCGATTGACCCGCGCGCGTTGCCGCACGCCGCCCCGATCGCCCGTCTGGGTTGGCAACGCTTGTGCGCAGGATATGCCGTACCGGCGATGGATGCGCAGCCGGAATATGTACGCAACCGCGTTGCGTTCAAGACCGTGGAACGCATCGCAAAACTTTGATTAAATCGTATGTCACTTCCTCTCAATGATCGGTTCGATGAACTGCATGCGCCTGATATCGCCAGAGATTCAATATGCCGCGGCCTGATCCATTCATACTTGAGGAAATTGGCTTAACGCCGATTTGGATGAAACGTGGAGTAGATGCCTCTCAGGCTGAATCATCCGTTGTTGAAAAAACTTCTGTGCCTATTGAGCAACTTGACTGGGGTGCATTAGCCGCGCGCGTTGCGCACTGTACGCGTTGCAGACTTTGCGAGCAGCGCACCCAAACCGTGTTTGGCGTCGGCGATTCAAACGCTGACTGGATGCTGGTGGGTGAAGCGCCAGGCGCGAATGAAGATCGCCTGGGCGAGCCTTTTGTTGGTCAGGCGGGACGCTTGTTGGACAATATGCTGCGCGCCGTTGGACTGGCGCGCGGCCAGAATGTCTACATTGCAAATGTCATCAAATGCCGTCCGCCGGGCAACCGCGACCCGCAGCCCGATGAAGTGGCGCAGTGCGAACCTTATTTGCGGCGGCAGATTGCACTCATCCGGCCGAAACTGATTCTTGCGCTTGGGCGCTTCGCTGCGCAAAGTCTGCTAAAAACCCAGGCAAGCCTTTCGTCACTGCGCACGCGCATCCATCGTTACGAAGATGTGCCCGTCATCGTCACCTACCATCCCGCTTATTTGCTGCGCAATCTGGCGGATAAAAGCAAAGCGTGGGCGGATTTGTGTCTCGCGCAGCGGACTTATCGGGATATCTCAGAAATGCGCTAGTTCAGACTGAAGCGCTCGGTCGGCTCAAGCACGTGCGCTAAAGCGGCGCGCGCCGTCAGCCCTATTTTTCTGGAGACGCGATCAAATAGATTTTCCTGAATCGAGTAATCGATGATCTCTTCTGTTTTTAGGATTTCACGCGCCACATAATACGCATCGCCGAAACCGTCCGCCAGTCCAAGCGCGACGCTCTGCTGGCCTGTCCAAATCAGGCCTGAAAATATCTCTGGGGGCTCCTTCAGGCGGTCTCCCCGTCCTTGACGCACGGCTTCGATAAATTGAGCATGAATCTGATCCAGCATGGTTTGCAAATATTGCGCATGCGCCGCATCTAAAGGCAAGAATGGGTCGTTCAGCGCTTTATTCCGGCCTGCCGTAAGCAGACGGCGCTCAATACCCAGCTTGTCCATCAGACCTGTAAAACCAAAATTATCCGACCGGACACCAATGGAACCGATGAGACTGGCCTTGTCCACAAAGATTTTATCCGCCGCCACCGCGATATAATAGGCGCCCGAAGCGCATAAATCTTCCGCGGCTGCATAGACCGGCTTCTTTGGATATTTAGCGCGTAGACGGCGGATTTCATCGTTGACCATGCCCGCTTGAACTGGACTTCCGCCTGGACTGTTGATTTTTAGAATAATACCCACTGCATCACGATTTGAAAATGCCGCCTTGAGTGCGGCATTCAGCCTTTCAGCGTTGGTTTGCTGATCCGCTGCGATTTCCCCATCCAGTACGATGAGCGCTGCATGCGCGCCTCGCGCCAGCGCTTTGTCGTTTGAAAACGCAATCAGATACCAAGCCATCAATCCGGAAATAAGCAGAAAAAACAGGCGGAAGAAAATTTTCCAGCGTCTGGATGCGCGTTGCTCGCGAACCGCGGCCAATACCGCTTTTTCGAGCAGAGCGCGTTCCCAATGCGGCGCTTGCAGCGCATTTGCGTCCGGAGAGGCGCGGCCCGAAATAGAAGCTTGGTCTGTCATGGAAAGGCCATTGTAGGATTAAAGGTGCAACTGAAAGTATAACCGCATGCTGTTTTTCATTTTTGAACGGGACTGATACAAATCCTTGACAATGAAAGGATCTGTATCGATAATTATCGGTTTATCGTGGAGGGGTGCCCGAGTGGTTAAAGGGGGCAGACTGTAAATCTGTTGGCTTGCGCCTACGTTGGTTCGAATCCAACCCCCTCCACCATTTCAGAGGGCTGCAGCATATTGTCGCTGAAAAAGCGGTGATGAGCGCGGGCGTAGCTCAATGGTAGAGCAGAAGCCTTCCAAGCTTATGACGAGGGTTCGATTCCCTTCGCCCGCTCCAGTCTGTGGGAAAGGCGCTGTCCGCGAAGCTGCCCATGTGGCTCAGTGGTAGAGCACTCCCTTGGTAAGGGAGAGGTCGGCAGTTCAATCCTGCCCATGGGCACCCTGTTTCGGAATAAAGTCATGTTCGTTGCGCGCGGCGCAATCCATAACCATTGCCTGTTTAGGAGTCGAGAATGGCCAAAAGCAAGTTTGAGCGTAGCAAGCCGCATATAAACGTCGGGACAGTGGGGCACGTGGATCACGGTAAAACAACGCTCACGGCGGCGATTACCACTGTATTGTCGAAGAAATTCGGCGGCGAGGCAAAAGCATACGCCCAGATTGATGCAGCGCCGGAAGAAAAAGCGCGCGGTATTACGATTAATACCGCGCACGTCGAATATGAAACCGAGCAACGCCATTATGCGCACGTTGATTGCCCCGGTCACGCGGATTATGTGAAAAACATGATTACGGGCGCTGCCCAGATGGACGGCGCAATCCTGGTCGTTTCAGCCGCGGACGGCCCAATGCCGCAGACGCGCGAACATATTCTGCTGGCGCGCCAGGTTGGCGTGCCTTATATCGTTGTCTTCCTAAATAAATGCGATATGGTCGACGATGAGGAATTGCTCGAACTGGTTGAAATGGAAGTGCGCGAGCTGCTGTCAAAATATGACTTTCCGGGAGACGATGTTCCAATGATCAAAGGGTCAGCCAAACTTGCGCTCGAAGGAGATACCGGTGAGTTGGGCGAACAGGCAATTATAAAGCTGGCGGATGCGCTGGATTCGTACATCCCCACGCCGGAACGCGCAATCGACGGTCCATTCTTGATGCCGATTGAAGACGTGTTCTCAATCTCAGGCCGGGGCACGGTGGTCACGGGCCGCGTTGAGAGCGGCGTAATTAAGGTGGGCGAAGAAATAGAAATTGTTGGCATCCGGCCAACGTCCAAGACCACCTGCACAGGCGTTGAAATGTTCCGTAAACTGCTCGACCAGGGTCAGGCGGGCGATAATGTGGGGGTTTTGTTGCGGGGCACCAAGCGTGAAGACGTTGAGCGCGGCCAGGTTCTGGCGAAACCGGGTACGGCCAAAGCCTACACGCGCTTTACCGCTGAAGTCTACGTGCTATCAAAAGAAGAAGGCGGGCGCCATACTCCATTTTTCAGCAATTACCGCCCACAGTTTTATTTCCGTACCACGGATGTCACAGGCTCAATTGAATTGCCAAAAGATAAGGAAATGGTGATGCCGGGCGATAATGTATCGATAACGGTCCAATTGCTTCAGCCCATTGCGATGAAAGAAGGTTTGCGCTTTGCCATTCGTGAAGGAGGGCGTACCGTTGGCGCAGGCGTGGTGACAAAAATTATTGAGTAGGGCTCGATGCGGGCGGAGCAGGTTCCGTCGCGCGTCGCGCGATGGATGCGACCCCGTAGCGAGCCCCAGCCCGACCTCAGTTTCGGTTTCACAATCTGATCAATATGAAGTCGGGTTGAGATCGATGCGGGCGGAGCAAAAGAGAAAGGGGTATAGCTCAACTGGCAGAGCATCGGTCTCCAAAACCGAAGGTTGGGGGTTCGATTCCCTCTGCCCCTGCCCCAGAGCATTTTTCAGTGGTTTGCTCGGTGTCGCTTCGCGCTCGCTCTTTTGGCGCTCTCACTGAATGACTTAAAAACGATCCAATCTATGGGGAATCCTTCCTCTTCCGGGGCAGTCCATACAACAGGCGGCAAAGCAATGCTTGTATTGGCGGCGCTCCTTGCTCTGCTTGGAATCTTTGGCTTTTATACGCTGAGTAGTCAAGGCGCGTTAATGCGCACAGCCTCGCTTGCAGGCGGATTGATCGCCGGGGGAGGGGTCGCGCTATTTTCGCCCGCTGGTAAAGAATTTATCGGTTTTACCAAGGATTCCTGGCGTGAAGTCCGTAAGGTTGTTTGGCCAACGCGCCAAGAAGCCGGGCAGACAACGCTGGTTGTGTTTGGCTTTGTGCTCGTGATGGCCATTTATCTTTGGTTAACCGACAAGACGATCGAATGGGCTGTTTTTTCGCTGTTTTTGGGCTGGAAATGAGATGAGCGAAACACCCTCTCCTCAGGCCGCTGGCATTAAGCGCTGGTATGTTGTGCATGTGTATTCCGGTATGGAAAAGAGTGTGCTGCGCGCATTGCGGGAGCGTATCGAACGGGCCGGCATGCAAGATCAATTTGGAGAGGTTCTGGCGCCCACTGAAGAGGTGGTTGAAATCAAGGGCGGGCAGAAATCGGTGACCGAGCGCCGGTTTTTTCCAGGCTATGTGTTAGTCGAAATGGCAATGAACGACGAAACATGGCATCTCGTCAAAAATACGCCCAAGGTCACAGGCTTTGTCGGCGGCGCGCGTCATCATCCAACGCCGGTTTCCAAGCAGGAAGTTGAAAAAATCATGTTGCAGATGAAAGAGGGCGTTGAAAAACCGCGCCCGAAAACCTTATTTGAGGTGGGTGAAATCGTCCGTGTGAAAGAAGGACCTTTTACGGATTTCAACGGGAGCGTGGAAGAAGTCAATTATGACAAATCGCGCGTTCGCGTGTCTGTGACGATTTTTGGCCGCGCAACGCCCGTGGACTTGGAATTCAGTCAACTCGCAAAGCTATAAGCCTCTGTTCAAAATCTACCGTGAGTGTCCATTCTAAAAGTCCATCTCAATATTAAGTCAATATCCTTCAATATGGCAAAAAAAATTAGCGGCTTCATCAAACTGCAAATTCCCGCGGGTAAAGCCAATCCATCGCCGCCGGTCGGCCCGGCGCTTGGCCAGCGCGGCCTGAATATTATGGAATTCTGCAAGGCGTTTAACGCGCAGACGCAGAATATGGAGCCGGGTCTGCCTGTTCCAGTCGTCATTACCGCATTTTCAGATAAAAGCTTTAGCTTTATCCTCAAGACGCCGCCTGCGTCCGTATTGATCAAGAAAGCGGCCAAAACTGATAAAGGCTCGCCTAAACCGCATACAGATAAGGTGGGATCAATGACGCGCGCCCAAGCGGAAGAAATCGCAAAAATCAAAATGCCTGATTTAACCGCTGCCGATCTTGAGGCCGCGGTGCGCACAATCGCGGGCAGCGCCCGTTCGATGGGAATTACAGTGGAGGGCATGTAATGGTCAGACTTCCAAAACGGAGGCGCGCATTTGCCAATCAGATCGAACGCGCCAGACAATATCCGTTGGATGAAGCGCTAGCACAAGTGAAAGCATGCGCGACCGCTAAATTTGACGAGTCTATTGATGTTGCGGTGCAGTTAGGCGTCGACGCAAAAAAATCCGATCAAATGGTGCGCGGCTCGGTGGTATTGCCGGCAGGCACTGGAAAATCCGTGCGCGTGGCCGTCTTCGCTCAGGGTGAAAAGGCAGATCAGGCGCGCGCCGCGGGCGCTGACGTAGTGGGAATGGAGGATTTGGTTGAACAGATCAAGGCGGGCGATCTGAACTTTGATGTTGTGATTGCCTCGCCCGATACAATGCGCATTGTGGGCGCCTTAGGGCAAATTCTTGGTCCGCGCGGCCTGATGCCGAATCCGAAAGTGGGCACTGTGGCCCAGGATATTGCAGCCGCGGTTAAAAATGCAAAAGCCGGGCAAGTGCAATTCCGTATTGATAAGGCGGGCATTGTGCACGCAACGATTGGCCGCGCCTCGTTTGAAGCGTCCGCGTTGCGCTCCAATCTAATTGCATTGACCGATGCGTTGCAGCGGCTAAAACCAGCAACAAGCAAGGGTTTATATCTGCGCAAGATTGCTTTGTCCAGCACGATGGGTATAGGTATCCGCGTTGATCAAAGTACATTGGCGGGTTCTTAGAACCTGCACACTGCCCACGCAGCAGATTTTTGGACGGGTTTTTTTAAAGCCTTTATGGGCGGTCAGCCTTATTGACCGGCCATCAAAGACCGTTGGCGGAAGCTGTATAGCCTCCTTAATCGACCAGCCAACGCAGATGGCGTTCCCGGCCAAGGAGATCACTCCTTATCCCGGACGCTGTGGCGAGTTGTTATATGTCAATTTGGAGATTGAACTGTGCCGCTGAGTAAAGCAGACAAGCAGGCGGTTGTAGCCGAGGTGAGCTCGGTTCTTGCACAAGCGCAAACTATGGTGCTGGCTGAATACCGTGGCGTTGCGGTGGATGAACTGACGCAACTGCGCAACAAGGCGCGGGCGCAACATGTCGCGTTGCGGGTATTGAAAAATACCCTTGCGCGCCGCGCTGTAGAGAATACGCCATTTGCACCGTTAGCAGAGCAGATGGTGGGCCCTTTGATCTATAGCATTTCTGAAGACCCTGTCGCTGCAGCAAAAGTCGTGAATGATTTTGCCAAAAGCAATGACAAATTTGTCATTCGCACAGGGATGAATGAAGGCAAGGTGATGGATTTGCCCTCCATCCAGGCGTTGGCAAATATCCCAGGCCGTGAGGAATTGCTGGCCAGATTATTAGGGGTGATGCTGGCGCCCGTTTCCGGTTTTGCGCGCGCATTGGCTGCTTTATCTGCGCAACAAGGCGAACAGACTGTCTAGAACATTTTTCAGCGGCTTGCACGGTGTCGCTTCGCGCTCGCCGTATGAGCTCTCTGAAAAACGTTCTAAGAAGAGCCCGTTGAATCATTTAGGAGTATTTGAATGGCAATCGCAAAAGAAGAAATTCTTGACGCAGTGGGTGCAATGTCCGTGCTGGAGCTGAACGCACTGGTCAAGGCATTTGAGGAAAAATTTGGCGTATCAGCAACTGCGCTGGCAGTGGCCGCGCCGGCTGGCGGCGCCGCTGCGCCCGCTGCTGAGGAACAGACCGAATTCACAGTAGTTTTGCTTGAAGCGGGCGGCAACAAGGTAGCGGTCATTAAGGCGGTGCGTGAAATCACGAGTCTGGGGTTAAAGGAAGCCAAAGATCTGGTGGACGGCGCGCCCAAGCCCATTAAAGAGAATGCGCCTAAAGCGGAAGCTGAGGAAATAAAGAAAAAACTGGAAGCGGCAGGCGCAAAAGCCGAACTTAAGTAAAGAGTAGTGCTTTTAGGTGATTTACAGTGTTGCGGGTTCCGCATTCTTAGGATGCGTTCAGGACATCGCACGCATTCATCTGCAGGTGCACAGCGCGCTTAGAGCATTTTTCAGTGGCTTGCCCTGTGTCGCTTCGCGCTTGCGCCAGTGGCAATCTCACTGAAAAATGCTCTAAATGCGTTCTTGGAATTTGGAGACCCTATGCATTATTCCTTTACTGAGAAAAAGCGATTCCGCAAGAATTTTGCAAAACGCCAAAGTATTCATCCAGTTCCATTCCTTCTGACAACACAGCTTGAATCATTTAATGATTTCTTGCAAGCGGATGTTGCGCCTGAGCGGCGCAAGCCGGCTGGGCTGCAGGGGGCGTTTCTGTCCATTTTTCCGATTGTGTCGAATAATGGGTTTGCGCGGCTCGAATTCGTTCGCTATACCCTGTCGCATCCGGCCTTTGACATCAAAGAATGCCAACAGCGCGGTTTAACCTATTGCTCTGCATTGCGCGCAAAGGTACGTCTCATACTGCTTGATCGCGAATCTCCAAACAAACCGGTCATCAAGGAAGTTCGCGAACAAGAGGTTTATATGGGCGAAATTCCACTGATGACGCCGTCCGGCTCCTTCGTGATTAACGGCACCGAACGAGTGATTGTGTCACAGCTTCATCGTTCTCCGGGCGTCTTTTTTGAGCACGACAAGGGCAAGACGCATAGTTCCGGAAAATTGCTTTTTTCCGCGCGGATTATTCCATACCGCGGTTCATGGCTTGATTTCGAGTTCGACCCCAAAGATATTCTTTACTTCCGCATTGACCGCCGTCGGAAAATGCCGGCCACTATTCTGCTCAAAGCGATTGGACTTTCGCCCGAGCAGATTCTGACGCATTTTTTCGTCTCCGATGCCTGCACATTGATGAGCGAAGGCGCTCAGGTCAAATTTGTTGCAGACCGCTGGCGTGGCGAGTTGGCGCGCTTTGATATTCGGGATCGAGATGGGAATGTCGTCGTTCCAAAAGACAAGCGGATCAATGCCAAACATATCCGCGCGCTTGAGGCCAGTCGCGCCAGAGTACTCTCGGTGCCTGAAGAGTATCTGCTGGGCCGCATTCTGGCAAAAGATATTGTAGATGTCCACACAGGCGAAGTGCTGGCGAGCGCGAACGAAGAAATGACGGAAACTCTGCTCGAAAAACTGCGTGCTGCCAAGATTAAAACGATCTACACCCTGTACACCAATGATCTGAATTGCGGCCCTTATATTTCCCAGACGCTGCGCATTGACGAGACCGTGAGCCAGATGAGCGCGCGGATTGCGATCTACCGGATGATGCGGCCCGGCGAGCCGCCGACTGCAGAGGCAGTCGAAGCGCTTTTCAATCGCCTGTTTTATAGCGCAGAGAGCTATGACCTCTCCAAAGTGGGCCGGATGAAATTTAATCGCCGGGTTGGCCGTGAAGAACGCAAAGGCGCGATGACGCTGAATGACAGCGACATTCTGGCGGTGATCAAAATTCTGGTTGATTTGCGCAATGGCAAGGGCGAGATCGATGATATCGATCATTTAGGCAACCGCCGCGTGCGTTGTGTTGGAGAGCTTGCGGAGATGCAATTCCGCGCAGGTCTTTCGCGCGTCGAGCGGGCGGTGCGCGAACGGCTCGGTCAGGCCGAGAGCGAAAATCTGATGCCCTATGATCTGATTAACTCGAAGCCGATTTCATCGGCGATCCGCGAGTTCTTCAGTTCATCGCAACTGTCGCAGTTCATGGATCAAACCAATCCGCTCTCCGAGATTACCCACAAACGCCGTATTTCCGCCCTTGGCCCGGGCGGACTGACGCGCGAACGCGCTGGTTTTGAAGTGCGTGATGTGCATCCGACGCATTATGGCCGCGTGTGCCCGATTGAAACGCCGGAAGGCCCCAATATCGGTTTGATCAATTCTCTGGCGCTCTATGCGCGTCTGAATGAATATGGTTTTCTGGAAACGCCGTACCGCAAGGTCGCGCGCGGCAAAGTCACGGATACAGTGGAATATTTATCCGCGATTGACGAAGGCCGTTATGTGATTGCGCAGGCGAATGCAACGGTTGCCGAGGATGGCGCACTCACCGATGAACTGGTTTCAGTGCGTGAAATGGGCGAGACCCGGATGGTCGCGCCGGAACAGGTTCAGTATATGGACGTTGCTCCATCGCAAATTGTGTCGGTTGCCGCATCGCTGATCCCATTTCTTGAGCATGACGATGCGAACCGCGCATTAATGGGTTCCAATATGCAGCGTCAAGCGGTGCCGTGTCTGCAGCCCGAAAAAGCGCTGGTCGGCACGGGTATCGAGCGTACCGTTGCGGTGGATTCGGGCACAACCGTGCAGGCGGATCGCGGCGGCGTGATCGATTACGTCGATGCCAGACGGATTGTGATTCGCGTGAACGATGAAGAGGCAGAGGCAGGCGATACCGGCGTCGATATCTATAACCTGGTCAAATATACGCGCTCAAATCAAAACACCAATATTAACCAACGGCCGATTGTCAAAGTCGGCGATAAAGTCGCGCGCGGCGATGTGATGGCCGATGGCGCCTCAACCGATCTCGGCGAGCTTGCGCTCGGCCAGAATATGCGGGTCGCCTTTATGCCGTGGAATGGCTACAACTTTGAAGACTCAATCCTGATTTCCGAAAAAGTCGTTGCCGAAGATCGCTACACATCCATCCATATCGAAGAGCTGCATATTGTTGCGCGGGATACCAAGCTGGGCGCAGAAGAAATTACCTGCGATATCCCGAATCTGGCGGAGACGCAGTTGGCCCGTCTGGATGCATCCGGCATTGTGCATATCGGCGCTGAAGTCAACGCAGGCGATGTGCTGGTCGGTAAAGTCACTCCGAAGGGCGAAACGCAGTTGGCGCCCGAAGAAAAGTTGCTGCGCGCCATCTTTGGCGAAAAAGCATCGGATGTCAAAGATAGCTCGTTACGCGTGCCGTCCGGAATGAACGGCATTGTGATTGACGTGCAAGTGTTTACCCGCGAAGGAATTGAACGGGATGCGCGCGCGCAGAGCATTATTGATGAAGAACTCAAGCGGTATCGCCTGGATCTGAACGATCAATTAAGGATTGTCCAGAGAGATGTGTTTGAGCGTCTGAAGAAAATGCTCACAGGCAAGATTGCAAATGGCGGCCCGCGCAGGCTCGCCAAAGGCGCGAAGATCAGTGGCGCTTATTTGTCTGAATTAGACCCCCACCGATGGTTCGATATTCGTCTGGCGGACGAAGACGCAGCGACACAGCTTGAAGCGAGTAAAGAATTGATTGCGCAAAGACGCCATCAATTTGATCTTGCATTTGAAGAAAAGCGTAAAAAATTGACCCAAGGCGATGAACTGCCGCCCGGCGTGTTGAAAATGGTCAAGGTGTATCTGGCCGTCAAACGCCGTTTGCAGCCCGGCGACAAAATGGCGGGTCGGCATGGCAATAAAGGCGTGGTATCCAAAATCGTGCCCGTCGAAGATATGCCCTATATGGCCGATGGCACCCCGGTCGATATTGTGCTGAACCCGCTCGGCGTGCCGTCGCGGATGAATGTCGGCCAGATTTTGGAAACGCATTTAGGCTGGGCGGCCAAAGGACTTGGAGAGCGCATCGGTGAGATGCTGCGCACAGCAGCGCAGGCAAAGGAATTGCGCGTTTTTCTGAAAAAGATTTATAGCAGCCGCGAGGGCGAAAGCGTCGAGATAGTCGATCAGTTCAGCGATGCTGAAGTCCTTGAGCTGGCGCAGAATCTTCAGGAAGGTGTGCCGTTTGCAACCCCGGTATTTGACGGAGCGCGCGAGCATGAAATCGCCTATGCGCTCAAACTGGCCTATCCAGATGATATCGCCCGGCGTTTGGGCATGACACCGTCGCGGCAGCAAATCATTTTATATGACGGGCGCACGGGCGAAGCCTTTGAGCGGCCTGTGACGGTCGGCTATATGCATATGCTGAAACTGCATCATATGATCGACGAGAAGATGCACGCCCGTTCAACCGGTCCGTATTCACTGGTCACGCAACAGCCGCTCGGAGGTAAGGCGCAGTTTGGCGGTCAACGCTTTGGCGAAATGGAAGTCTGGGCGCTGGAGGCCTATGGCGCATCGTATGTGCTGCAGGAGATGCTGACCGTTAAATCAGACGATGTGACTGGCCGCACTAAAGTCTATGAAAATCTTGTTCATGGAGATCACACGATTGACGCCAGCATGCCCGAATCGTTCAATGTGCTGGTCAAGGAAATACGCTCGCTAGGGATCGATATTGATTTAGATAGAAATTAGAGCTTTTTTCAGTGATTTGCCCTGTGTCGCTTCGCGCTCGCCGTATTATTCATACTGTCTTCGCGCTTGCTTCTTGGGCAAATCACTGAAAAAAGTTCTAATGCAACCTCACTGAAAAATGCTCTAGAGAGCCGCGCCTACGGAGAAATTAAATGAAAGCCCTGCTCGATCTCTTCAAACAAGTCCAGAAGGATGAAGCGTTCGACGCCATCAAAATCAGTCTGGCATCGCCGGAAAAGATCCGTTCCTGGTCCTATGGAGAAGTCAAAAAGCCGGAAACGATCAACTACCGTACCCTTAAGCCTGAACGCGATGGCCTGTTCTGCGCCAAGATTTTCGGGCCGATGAAAGATTACGAATGCCTGTGCGGCAAATACAAACGTCTGAAGCATCGCGGCGTGATCTGCGAGAAATGTGGGGTCGAAGTCATATTCACCAAAGTGCGCCGCGAACGGATGGGGCATATCGAACTCGCGTCGCCTGTCTCGCATATCTGGTTTCTGAAATCGCTCCCGTCGCGTCTGGGCATGGTGCTTGATATGACGCTGCGCGATATTGAGCGCGTGTTGTATTTTGAAGCGTACGTAGTGATTGAGCCTGGCATGACGCCGCTGAAGAGGGGGCAGATCATGACCGAGGAGGATTATCACAACAAATTTGAAGAATATGGCGAAGAATTCCAGGCTGAGATGGGCGCGCATGGCATTCGCGAATTGCTGCGCACGATTGATATTGATGCGCAAGTCGAGCAGTTGCGCGAGGATTTAAAAACGACCGGTTCTGAAGTCAAAATCAAAAAATACGCCAAGCGCCTGAAAATTCTTGAAGCCTTTCAGCGTTCAGGCATTAAGCCGACATGGATGATTCTTGAGGTGCTGCCGGTGCTGCCGCCTAATTTAAGGCCGCTGGTGCCGCTCGATGGCGGGCGTTTTGCCACTTCGGATTTGAATGATTTGTATCGCCGCGTGATTAACCGGAACAATCGTTTGAAGCGTCTTCTGGAATTGAAGGCGCCCGAGATTATCGTGCGCAACGAAAAACGGATGCTTCAGGAAGCGGTCGATTCGCTGCTTGATAATGGCCGCCGCGGCAAGGCAATGACCGGCGCAAATAAGCGTCCATTGAAATCGCTCGCTGATATGATCAAAGGGAAGGGCGGACGTTTCCGTCAGAACCTGCTCGGCAAGCGCGTCGATTATTCAGGCCGTTCGGTGATTGTGGTTGGCCCGACGTTGAAGCTGCATCAATGCGGTTTACCTAAATTGATGGCGCTTGAACTGTTCAAACCCTTTATTTTTCATAAATTGGCTTTGATGAATATTGCGACGACGATCAAAGCGGCGAAAAAAGAAGTCGATGCGCAAACCCCGATCGTTTGGGACATCCTTGAAGAAGTGATTCGCGAGCATCCGGTGCTTTTGAACCGCGCGCCGACATTGCACCGTTTGGGGATTCAAGCATTTGAGCCGGTGCTGATCGAAGGCAAGGCGATCCAATTGCATCCGCTCGTATGCGCGGCCTTTAACGCCGACTTCGATGGCGACCAGATGGCGGTGCACGTGCCTTTGTCTCTGGAGGCGCAACTGGAAGCGCGCATCCTGATGCTCGCCTCAAATAATGTGCTATTCCCGGCGAGCGGCGACCCGGCCATTGTGCCATCCCAGGACATCGTGCTGGGCCTGTATTACGCCACCCGGGAGAAAATCAACGGCGCGGGCGAAGGCATGATCTTCGCGGATGTCGATGAAGCGCAGCGCGCCTATGAGAACAGGCAGATTGAATTGAACTCAAAAATCAGCGTGCGCATTGTTGAACAAATTGCGAATCCGGAGACTTCCCCCGATGCGCCGAAATTTATCCCGCAGCGCACCCTGTACCCAACAACGGCTGGACGTGCGATGCTGTCCCGGATTCTGCCGCCGGGTTTGCCATTTTCGGAGATGAACCGGGCGCTGAAGAAAAAAGAAATTTCACGCCTGATCAATACGGCCTTCCACGCATGCGGTTTACATGAGACGGTGATCTTTGCGGATAGGCTGATGCAGGCCGGGTTCAAACTGGCCACTCAGGCGGGCATTTCAATCTGTGTGGACGATATGCTCGTGCCGCCGCAAAAAGAAGCCATCGTGCGTGCCGCCGCGCAAAAAGTAAAGGAATACGACCGTCAATATATGTCCGGTCTGGTGACCGCCCAGGAGCGCTACAACAACGTGGTCGATATTTGGTCAGCCACGTCGGAAGCGGTTGGAAAGGCGATGATGGAGCAACTCTCCAGCGAGGAAGCGGTCAATCGTGATGGCCGGAAGGTCACGCAGGAATCATTTAATTCAATTTATATGATGGCCGATTCGGGCGCGCGCGGCTCCGCCGTTCAAATACGCCAGTTGGCGGGCATGCGCGGACTGATGACCAAGCCCGACGGCTCGATCATTGAAACGCCGATTACCGCGAATTTCCGCGAGGGCCTGAATGTTGCGCAATATTTTATTTCCACGCACGGCGCCCGCAAGGGTCTGGCCGATACGGCGCTTAAAACGGCGAATTCGGGTTATCTAACGCGCCGTCTGGTGGATGTCACGCAAGACCTGGTCATTATCGAAAATGATTGCGGTACTTCAGACGGTATGGCGATGAAAGCGATTGTCGAAGGCGGCGAAGTGATTGAGGCGTTGCACGAGCGCATTCTGGGCCGCACTGTCGCAGTGGATGTGGTTGATCCGGATACGCAACAAATCCTGTTTGAGGCAGGCGCTTTGTTTGATGAAGCGGCGGTGAATGAAATTGAACGCGCGGGCATTGACGAAGTCATGGTGCGCACGCCCCTCAATTGCAAGACGCGCTATGGCTTGTGCGCAAAATGCTATGGCCGCGATCTGGGCCGCGGCGCACTGGTTAATGTGGGTGAAGCGGTCGGCGTGATTGCCGCGCAGTCCATTGGCGAACCGGGTACACAGTTGACGATGCGCACCTTCCATATCGGCGGCGCCGCATCGCGCGCGGCGGCGGCATCGAATATTGAAGTGAAATCAAACGGCGCAGTGCGCTTTAGCGCAACGATGCGTTACGTCACCAATGCGAAGGGCGAGCAGGTTGTCATCTCGCGCTCAGGAGAAATTCTGATTACCGATGAACAGGGACGCGAGCGCGAGCGCCATAAGATTCCCTACGGCGCAACCTTGTTTCATCTGGACGGCGCGCCCGTTAAGGCGGGCGCGCAGTTGGCGGCCTGGGATCCATTGACGCGGCCGATCATTACCGAATACGGCGGCGCCGTGAAATTTGAAAATGTTGAGGAAGGCGTTACCGTTGCACGGCAGATCGATGAAGTCACCGGCCTGTCAACCCTGGTCGTGATTGATCCGAAGCGCCGCGCCCAGGCGGCCAGAAGTATGCGTCCGCAAGTCAGGCTGCTTGATGCGGCGGGCGCTGAAGTCAAGATTCCGGGCACCGATCATCCAGTCACGATTGGATTCCAGATTGGAGCGCTCATTACGGTCAGGGACGGGCAAACCGTAGAGGTCGGAGAAGTACTGGCGCGGATTCCCATTGAATCGCACAAGACGCGCGATATCACCGGCGGGCTGCCGCGCGTGGCTGAACTGTTTGAAGCGCGCTCGCCGAAGAATGCTGGCGTGCTGGTCGAAGTGACCGGAACCGTTTCGTTTGGCAAGGAAACGAAAGGCAAGCAGCGCCTGATCATTACGGACCTGGACGGCAATCTGCATGAATTCCTGATTGCCAAGGATAAACAGATACTGGTTCACGATGGCCAGGTGGTCAATAAAGGCGAAACCATTGTCGATGGGCCGGTCGAGCCGCATGACATTCTGCGGCTGCAAGGCATTGCCGCGCTCGCGCGCTATATCGTGAATGAAGTGCAGGAGGTTTATCGCTTGCAAGGCGTGAAGATCAACGATAAGCATATTGAAGTCATCATCCGCCAGATGCTGCGCCGCGTGCAGGTAGTGGACGCGGGCGATACATGTTTTATTCCGGGCGAACAGGTCGAGCGTTCAGAGCTGCTCGATGAAAACGATCGAGCCACGGAAGCGGGCAAACAGCCGGCAAGCTATGAAAATATATTGCTTGGCATTACCAAAGCTTCGCTATCGACTGATTCATTTATTTCAGCCGCTTCGTTCCAGGAAACAACGCGGGTGTTGACCGAAGCGGCGATTATGGGCAAGCGCGACAATCTGCGCGGCCTGAAAGAAAACGTGATTGTTGGCCGGTTGACGCCATCGGGCACTGGGCTCGCGTATCACAAAGCGCGTAAAAACAGACGATTATCAGATCAGGCGCGCTCCGGTATGTCCGCTGAAGAGGAGGCCGGCGAGTTTATGCCGGTCAATGAGACGGAGTTTTCCGAGAACCTGTCTGCAAACTAAAACATTTTTCAGCGAGATTGCACAAGGTTTTTTCCCGTCTTGCATGGATCATTTTGCTTGGCATCACGGCAGCCATGCTGACGCTGCGTTTGGCGGCGCTGCCCCATCTGGACAGGTTTCGCCCCTGGATTGAGCAAAGGGCGGCGCACATGCTGGGCGCGCAGGTATCGCTGGGCGCATTATCCGGACGCTGGCATTGGCGCGCGCTACGGCCTGAGATTGAAATTTCCGATTTAAATCTGCGCGACGCAGCAGGCCGGCCAGGCTTATCCATTCCACATGCGATTGCAACCCTCTCATGGCGCACACTGTGGGAATTCAGGCCGGTTTTTGAGGCGGTACACATCAGTGCGCCGGCTATTGTAGCGCGCCGCGCCGCCGATGGCCGCATCTGGATCGCAGGCATACCGCTGAATGCCCGCGCACAGGGCGAGAACGCATTCATCGCTGCGCTGCTCGCTCAGGCTAAGCTCACAATACGCGGCGGTATGCTGTGTTGGCGGGACGAAGCGCTTGCCGCGCCGCCGCTGGTTTTAAATGAGGTTCAGCTGAGCCTGTCAAACAAGGGCGATTGGCATCGTTTGGAGGGAAGCGCTGGAACCCCTGAAAAATCCGGATTGCTTAAGCTCAGCGCGCGTATCCAGCGCCGCCGTTTTGCTTCTTCGGGAGACCCGATTCATTGGAAAGGAAAGTTTGAGCTTGTTGCCCGCGCGCTCGATCTTGCATCGATCGCACGCAGCGTTCACTTGCCCATTCAGATCGAACAGGGAAGCTTGAGCGGACGCCTTCGAGCCGAATTCAACGCGATGCAAATCCATTCGGCGCGTGGCGAACTCGACGGCAAAGCGCTTAGAGTGCGCTTTAAACCCAATTTGTCTTGGCTTGAATTGCCTTCATTGGCGTTTTCCTATCACATTAGACCGATCAAGGACACGCTTCTGTCGCAACTGAGCCGCTTGTCCATTGAGACGCCTCGCCGGCGCTTTTCCGCCGAACGTTTGAATATTCGTTATCGCTCGCGATCATTCAATCGGGGCGGCTCTATTGCGTTATGGCCAAGCAATTTAAGTTTGAGACAAGGAAGCAGCCGCGAAGACAGTATAAATAATACGGCGAGCGGCGATGACGCGGTATCAAACTTAAATTGCTTGGCTATAGAAGGGGACGCCGCCGATCTGGGCTTAGCCGCTGAACTGATGCCCGCACTGCCTGCGCCGCGCACATTCACAGATGCGTTGGCGCGCTTTAAACCGCATGGCGTGCTGCGCGATTATGCCTTTGAGTGGATGCGTGACCATGATTCTTCCCGGCAAGGCGCACCCTTGCCCCGTTACCGGATTAGCGCGCGATTGGAAAAAGTCGGCATTGCGGCGCAGCCGCCAGGCAAGCGGCTGAAAACTGCTCCAGGCTGGCCAGGCTTTGATCAACTTTCAGGAACAATAAAAGCCGATCAGAGGCGCGGAGTGCTGATATTGAATGCGGCGCAGGCATCGGTCACGCTGGGCGGCGTATTCGACGATTCAACGCTCGCGTTCGATACGCTCAAAGGCCGCGTGCACTGGGAGATCGAACAGCGCGCCGGCGCGCCGGCGCATATTCATGTGCGAGTTCCGCGTTTGCGCTTTGCCAACGTTGATGCAGCGGGCGCGGTGCGCGCAATCTATCAGCGTCGTGCAGGCACTGGACGGGGTACGCTGGATTTATCGGCTGCCTTTGACCGTTTTCTCATCGCGCGCGCGCCGCGTTATTTACCGAGCCGGCTGAACGCAGCATTGCGCGCTTATCTGAGCCATGCGCTCAAAGGCGGGATTGCGCGCCGGGCAATATTGAATATACGCGGCGATCTGGATCATTTTCCGTTTCAGCATCCGCGCGCTTCCGGCGTGTTTCAAATCGTTGCGCCGTTTGAGAATGGGCGCTTTGATCCGTCTCCACATATTGAAAGCGGCTTAGAGCATTTTTCAGTGAGATTGCACAAGGAGCGAGCGCGAAGACAGTATGGGGATCGATGCGGGCGGAGCAGGTCTCCATCGCGCAGCGATGGAGGCGACCCCGCAGCGATCCCGAATACACGGAACGGCGAAGCGACACAGGGCAAGCCATTGAAAAATGCTCTAGCTAAAACATGGCCTGCGCTGGACAGTATTCAGGGCGTTTTCAAAATGGACGGTCGCCAGTTGGGCTTTGATATTGACCGGGCGCGCTACCGGAATATTGTGTTAACGGATATTCAGGGACGTATCGGGAATTTATCCAGAAAAACGGACGATCTCATCATCGATGGCCGCGCGCGCGGCCCGCTGGCCGATCTGCTGCATTATGTCAATGCCAGTCCCGTGGCGGGCTGGCTGGGCGGTTTGACCGAGACGCTCGATGCCCGCGGGCAGGCCATGCTGGCGCTGCGGATGCAGGTGCCGCGCATTGCGCACACGCCTATCCGTACTTCGGGCGCCTTGACTTTTATTGGCAACACCCTTATCCGGGATGCGCTGCCGCCGCTCACGGCCATCCACGGCCTGCTGAACTTCACTGAACACGACTGGACGCTTCAACAGGCGCGCGCGTATTTTCTCGGCGGCGCAATCACGGGCGCGGGAGGGAAGAAGCCGGAAGGCTCGACCGAGTTGAGCTTTGAAGGAACGTTTTCGGCTTCCGCGCTGCGCGATGCAACGCACGGGCCGCTTAATGCCTTAGCGCAGCGTTTAACAGGCGCGGCGCCTTACCGAATCAAGGTAAACGCGCTGCCGCATGCCGCGCCGCGTTTTGCCGTGAGCTCCGATCTCAGTGGACTGCAAATTGATCTGCCTGCGCCACTGGGCAAAACAGCGCAGACATCCATGCCGGCTCAGGCGGTCTGGGACAGTGGATTTCCCAAACTGTCTGAGGAGGCGGGTATGGAGCGCCGCTGGAACGCTTCTTCCGAAAGGCGCCGGATTCATCTGCGTGAATTCCAGCTTGGCCCGCTGATGGCGCATTATGTGCCGCAAGACGACGGTACGGGCGCGGCAGTGCGCGGTCATATCCAGTTGAACGAAAGCGTGCCTGTTACGCCTTCGCCTCAGTTACAGGAAGAGGGCATTACCGCCCGGATTCAGCTTGACGCATTGAATCTCGACGCCTGGTATACCGCTGTCAGGCCCGTGTTCCGCGCAATTGAGGATACGGGTCAACCCGATCTGTTGAGCGTCTATTGGCCTAACCGTATTCAGGCAAAGATCAGCGCATTGACATTGGGCCGCCGACATTGGCAGAACTTGATGCTGGACGCTGTGCGCCGGGCGCCGCAACCTGAAGATACGCCTGCGCGCGCGTCTATATGGCAGATTGACGCATTGCGCGTTGACAATCCCGATGCGCAGATGCAGGCGCATGGATATTGGCGCACAGGCGCGCCGGATTCTCCAGATACACCGGGTGGCGCAGATCAGACAAACAAGATCGCTCTGGATTTCAGTCTGAGGCTTCACGACGCGGGCGCATTGCTGACCCGTCTGGGCTTGCCAAATACCGTGCACGGCGGCGCTGGCGTTCTGACGGGCCGCCTGGGCTGGCAAGGCAAGGCGCGCTTGTTCAAATACTCGGATTTGAATGGCTCGCTCACGCTGGATGTCCGGAATGGACGCATTCTGCCGCTCGATCCCGGCCTGAGCCGGCTACTGGGACTTTTTTCGGTGCAAAACTGGGCGCGTTTTTTGACTTTGAGCGAGCGCGGCGCATTCGGTCCTGGCCTGGATTTTGACCGGATTCATGCGACCGGAACGATTCACCGCGGCATTCTGCAAAGCGGTCATTTTGAAATGGACGGTCAGAATGCGCGTATCAGCGTTCAAGGCAGAATCGATCTCGCTGCGCGCACACAGGATTTGCGGGTCACGCTTCTACCGGTATTCAAGGCGGACGCCGCCGCGCTGGCGGCGGTCGCGATTCATCCTTTCATTGGAATGGGCGGCTATGTTGTACAGTGGGCATTACTGCCGCCGCTTGCCAATTATTTCATGCGTCAATATGCGGTTACCGGCACATGGCGTCAGCCGAGCGTTCAGTCTATGCCCCTTTCATATGAATATTAAACTCCCTGATTTTTGCCCCTTAGACACCGCCAAAGCCTGTCTGCTCGCGCCGTATGGCCTGGATGAAGCGGCTTTGCAGCGTACCCTTGCGGAAGTGATGTTGCCCCGCATTGACTATGCGGATCTGTATTTCCAGACGACACGCAGCGAAGCGTGGAGTTTGGAGGAAGGCATCGTTAAATCGGGCAGTTTCGGCATCGACCAGGGCGTCGGCGTGCGGGCAATCTCTGGAGAGCGGAGCGCATTCGCATATTCAAATGATCTATCGCTGACCGCATTGCATCAAGCGGCGCAAACTGTGCGCGCGATTGGCGCGCACGGCGGCCAACCGGTTCAGATCAGCGCCCGGAGCGTAAAAAACAGAAAGCGCGGCGACCCTCCGCGCGATCTGTATCGGAATGCCGATCCGCTGACTTCGCTGGCGGCAAGCGCGAAAGTGGCGCTGCTTGAGCGCATCGAGCAAATGGCGCGCACGCGCGATCCGCGCATTACGCAAGTGATGGCCAGCCTTTCCGGGGAATACGACGTAGTATTGATTGCGCGCGGCGATGGCGGGTTGGCGGCGGACGCGCGCCCGCTGGTGCGCGTTTCGGTCACGGTGATTGCGCAGCAGAATGGCCGCCGTGAAACGGGCAGCGCGGGCGGCGGCGGACGCTTTGATTACGGTTATTTCAGTGATGCCGTGCTCGCGCATTATGTGGACGAAGCGGTCAATATTGCGCTGACAAACCTGGAAGCGCAGCCCGCGCCTGCGGGCGCCATGACCGTTGTTCTCGGGCCGGGCTGGCCGGGCGTCCTGTTGCATGAGGCCGTGGGACACGGGCTTGAAGGCGATTTCAACCGTAAAGGCTTCTCCGCTTTTTCAGGCCGCATGGGTCAACGGATAGCTGCGAAAGGGGTGACGGTGGTTGACGACGGCACGCTGCCGAACCGGCGCGGCTCGCTGAATATCGATGATGAAGGCACGCCGACGCAATGCACAACGCTGATTGAAGACGGGATTTTGACCGGCTATTTACAAGATACGCTGAATGCGCGGCTGATGAAAATGCCGTTAACCGGCAATGCGCGCCGTGAATCCTATTGCACGCTGCCGCTACCGCGGATGACGAATACCTATATGCTGAACGGCGATCAAAGTCCGGAGGAAATGATTGCGTCGGTCAAAAACGGCCTGTATGCGGTCAATTTTGACGGCGGGCAGGTCGATATTACAAACGGCCAGTTTGTTTTTTCGGCGGCGCTGGCCTACCGGATTGAGAATGGCAGAATAACCGCTCCGGTCAAAGGCGCGACGCTGAGCGGCAGCGGCCCTGAAGCATTGAAGCGAATCCGTATGATTGGCAACGATATGGCGCTCGATGCAGGCGTTGGCGTATGCGGCAAGGAAGGGCAGAGCGTTCCGGTCGGCGTGGGCCAGCCGACGTTGAGGCTGGATAGGATGATTGTCGGCGGCACCATTTAGAACCTATTCAAAATCTTACTGCGCGCCTGTGAGCCTGCGTCGGGCGGTGCTCGGAATCCTCACATATATCACAATATGCTCCGGTTCCTGCGCTCCGTCCTCCTTGGCTGACAGGCGCTCGTGACAGATTTTGAACAGGTTCTTAGAGGCTTTTTCAGCGGTTTGTACCGAATAATTCTCGATCAAATCCGATAGAAATTCGCCGCTTCTGCTCGCCAGCGGCGTTCAAAAAAGGGCATCGGCATCCGTTGAAGCATCGATTGTCACAAGCTCGGACAACCTGCCGTTGCGGATATCATACACCCAGCCATGCAAAAGAAGAGGATGCGCGGATTGCCGCGCGCGCTGGACCACGCTGCTTCTATACAGATTGCGCACTTGCTCAAGCACATTCAGTTCAACAAGACGGTTGACGCGTATCGCCTCGTCTTTCAGAGGATCGATTTCATCAGAATGATAGCGGTAGAGTTCCCGCAGCGGCTTCAGCTTACGATTGACGTACAGCAATTCTTCGCGTTCCGGCGCCATCGAAGCGCGCACGCCGCCGCAACCGTGATGACCGCATACAATGATATGTCTGATCTTCAGCTCGATGAGCGCATATTGCACAATGCTCATGACATTCAGATCGGATTCGCTCACCAGATTCGCGATGTTGCGATGCACAAACAAGTCGCCCGGCTGAGCGCTGATCGTATATTCCGCCGGCACGCGGCTATCGGCGCATCCAATCCAGAGCGCAGCCGGACTTTGGCCATTTATATTGCGCAGAAAAAAATCCGGATCGCGCGCCACCATTTCCCGCGCCCAGGCCTGATTCTTCAGCAACATTCGCTCCGATGTTTCCATAGAGTATTTTTCAGGAATTTCGCACAGCGGCGCTGGTCGGCGCAGCGCCCCTTGCCGCACCTAAATATTTGTATTTCAACCAGGCAGTGCGCGCGTTCATCGCGGCAATCGCCCAGCCAGTCCACCCATCCAGGAAACCCAGACGCCATATGAAAGTGCGCCACCATGCCCACCCGCCATGCAGCAACGCCTTGCAAAAGCCGCCGCGGATGCCGGCGCGATGCAGTTCCTGCGCGCCGGCGCGCGCATAACGCTGCACTTTTTCATTGACCTCGCGCTGTGACCGGTAACTGTAGTGTTCAAGCGGCTGCGTCAGATGTCCGATGCTTCCCTCCACCCTGACATGCTCATGAACCGCGTGTTCGCTGAAACGGGCCTGACCGCGGCGAAACAATTGCACGACATCATCCGGCGTCCAGCCCGAATGGCGCACCCATCGCCCGCAGAATTGCGTGCGGCGCGGTATGGCATAAGCGGTATAGCCTTCGTTGCGCACGGCGCGCGCGATTTCAGCGCATAGAGCCGGCGTCGCGCGCTCGTCCGCATCCAGCGACAGAATCCATGCAAACTGCGCGCGCGCCAACGCGCGGTTTTTCTGCGGCCCGAAACCAGGCCAACCGGTGTTTTGCATCACGCGTGCACCGTGCGCACGCGCGAGCGCTTGCGTTTCATCTTCACTTCCGCAGTCCAGCACAATGATTTCAGAGGCAATGCTTTTTATGGAATCGATGCACTCAGTGATGTGATGTGCTTCGTTGAGCGTGATGATGATGACACTCAGCCGCAGCTTCCCAGGCACGTGATTCATAGCGCATTTTTCAATGATTTGCACGGTGCAGCGATGCGTTCGCCGTATGGCTTCTCGCCGCAGTTTGTGGACGGGTTCCGGGAGCAGCCCGCGCAACCCAGCAAGATGCCGCTAAGCAGCACCAATAAATATCCTTCAGAAAAATCAAGCAGCAAGGAATTCGCTAGACAGCCCGCCGCGAATATAAACAGCCAGCAGCCCAGCAGATGGCGTGCCGGAGCCGCAAGACGCGCCGCCGCGCGCGCAATCTGAATCAGAAGACAGATCAATAATCCCAATCCAAGCAGACCGAGTTCAGCAGCCATCAATAAATACTGATTATGCGGGTTTGCCGTTATGGCGCCGCGCGCACCCTCATTTCCAGCGTTCATCTTCTCAAACTCCCGGCGGATACTGGCGACGCCATAACCAAACAGCGGGCGTTGGGCAAACAATACAAGGCTCTTGCGCGTCCATTCAATCCGCAGTCCGGCAGAAGTGGCTTCATTGCGCTGCTGGTAAGCCGCGATTTCAGCGCCCATTTGGGTGAGACGGCTCCCCTTTAGATAAATGAGCGCGCCGATTAAAAATGCGCAGGATACGCCGAAGATACAGGCGCGCCAAAGCGCACGCCGTTCCAGAGCATTTTTCAGCGGCTTGCACGGTGTCGCTTCGCGCTCGTCGTATGAGCTCGCCGAAAAATGCTCTGGCGGGCTGCGCTCAGGCCGCGCCAAACGATATGTTTGATAGAGTGTCAGGAGAATGGTAATCAGTTGCGCGGTACGGCTTTGCAGCATCACGAAGATATGGATAAGCGTAACCAGCGCCAGCGCATAAAGCGCCGCTTTGACAGTTTTGCGCCGCGCCGATGCCGCCATATCCATCGACATATTGAAGAGTAAAGCTGAAAAAAGCCCCGCCGTAATATGGTTCTTGAACACCCAGGCATGAGTAATCAGCGCGGTTGCATCGTACAGGGTGCCGATTGAGGTCAGATTGAAGTAATTTGTAATGGAGAGCAGCAGGCTTGCCGTCAGGCTCGCGAACAGTCCTGAACGGGCCGCCCCGCTCCAGTCCACGCCTTGAAAGGCAATCAACAGCAGCGGAATAAACAGAAGTTTCCGGTATTTCACCAGCCATAACATGCTTTCAGAAAACGGCGCGGCGCTATAGCACATGCTCAATGCAAGCGCCGCAAAAAGCAGCAAGGCAAGCCTTCCCGCGGGGTGGCGCGCCACCTGATATCCCCGCCGCCATGTTTGTTTGGCCAGCAGCGTCGCGCCTGCGAAGAGCAGCATCGAAACATTGGTGATGGCGGTTGAAAACGGCAAGAACCAGAGTGCAATGAGCGCAAATAAACGCGCGGTGCAAAGCAGGCTTGGATCGGGAAATTTTTTAACGCAGATCATTGACCTGCTGCGGCGAAATGGGCGCGCCGCGATTACCCCATGAAGTCCGGATATAGGTCACCACGGCGGCGATTTCCTGATCGGAGAGTAGCTGCGCGAACGGCGGCATGCCATATGGACGCGGATTGCCCGCCGTCGATGGCGGATAGCCGCCTTCCAGCACCATCCGGATTGGATTGACCGCGGAGTGCATCTGGATTGACTGATTATTGGCGAGCGGCGGCCAGTGCGGCGGACGCCCCAAGCCATTCTCTTCATGGCAGACGGCGCAGAGCTGCGTATAAATTTTCCTGCCATCCGCGCGCAGCTTTTCGCCCAGTGGTTTCGATACCTTGTATTGCACCGGCTGAGGCGGTTCTTTGTTCTGGGGCAGGGCCTTTAGATACGTCGACATCGCGCGGATATCGGTATCCGACAGATACTGCAAACTGTTATGGACCACCTCGGACATCGGGCCGAATACCGCGCCGCGTTGCGAGATGCCAGTTTTCAGAAGACCGGTGATATCGTCAAGCGTCCAGCCGGCTAAACCGGCCTCGCTCGATGTCAGGGAGGGCGCATACCAGTTTTGCAATGGAATCAGGCCGCCTGAAAAGGAGGCTTTTTTATTTTCTCCGCCAAGCAGATTGATACTGGTATGACACATACTGCAATGTCCCAGCCCTTCAACGAGATAAGCGCCGCGATTCCACTGCGCGGATTGCGCTGGGTCGGGCCTGAATTCGCCTTTGGAAAAAAAACAGCAGACGCCAGCCAATTAACAAGGGGCGGAAGCTGAACGGAAACTGCATTTCGTTGGGGCGGTTGGGCTGGTGAACGGCTGCTTGGGAACGCAGGTAGGCATAAATCGCGTCCGAATCAGCGCGCGCAACGCGGGTATAACTTGGAAATGGAAAGGCTGGATAGAGAAGACGGCCATCTTTACCGCGCCCGGCGTGCATCGCCCGGTAAAAATCTTCAGCGCTCCATGCGCCAATGCCGGTCTCATCATCTGGCGTGATGTTCGGCGTATACAGGGTGCCGAATGGCGTTGGCATCGCCAGTCCGCCGGCGAACGGCTGGCCGCCGCGCGTGGTATGGCATGCAATGCAATCGCCTGCGCGCGCCAGATATTCACCGCGTCGGATCAGTTCGGCGCGCCTGGCCGGATCGGAGGGCATCACAAATGCCTGTCTGTTCGCCAACGGCGCTTGACGATCAAAACGTCCAAATAGCGCCACCGTCACCGCACCGCCGGCGACGATCAAAACAGCCAGTATGATGAACAGAATCCTGCGTGACATACGGTCCCTCAATGCGGCGCGCTACCGCATTGCAGCGGCAATTGAACAGAGCCCGCGGGCGCGGGCGCAAGATCGGGGTTGTACGGCTGCATCGAAAGCCAATACGCGGTCGCGCTAATATCCTCGTCGGACAAACGGGCCGAGATGGCCTGCATACAATCCGGCGAGGCCGCGCGCCGCGCGCCCGAACGCCATGCGCCCAGCTGCGCGCGGATGTAATCGGCTGAGAGTCCTAACAGACCGGGAATGGACGGTTGCATGCCCGCCAGGGTTTGATGGTGGCAGGCGATACAGGCGGGGATGCCTTTTTCCGCATCGCCCTTTTGCGCAAGCATCCGGCCGCGCGCTAAGCGCGATGGCGTGGCGGATGCGGAAACAGAGGATTCGAAAGGCGCAAAGGGCGCGCGCGGCGGACGCAGTTTTGAATAATAAACAGCGATTTCATCCAGATAATCATCGGATAAATATGCGACCAAATCGTTCATCGGCGGATAATTGCGCCGGCCTTCGCGGAAATTCCTGATCTGCTCGGCCAGATAACCGGCTGGCTTACCCGCCAGGCGCGGAAAATAATCATTGTGCGTTCCTTCGCCTTGTTGACCGTGGCATATGGCGCACGCTTTGACGCGCGCGGCCATCGTATCCGGCGCCTTCGGCTGCGCCGCGCGTGTCTGAGCCGCGCAGAAGGCGCAGAACGCGACAGCGCCGCAGAACGCGAAATACGCGAGCAGCGCGCGGAACAGGCTTGTTGCAAAGCCTCTGGACTTCATCCTGAGATTGGAGAAATAAAGGAGATGTGTTTTATACAGAACATTGTAACGGTTCTCCTGAACACGTAGAATGACAGTTTATGCAGGCATGCAGATGCGCCGACGTGGTGGAACTGGTAGACACGCTATCTTGAGGGGGTAGTGGCGCAAGCCGTATGAGTTCGAGTCTCATCGTCGGTACCACGGATATTTTGCAAACAGAATCCGCTCGCTTTCCCTGAAAGCGTACTCTGAACAGGCGTCGTTAACCATCCGGCGGAATACCCGCGCAGCGCGTCCATCGCCAGAATCGCAGTTGTTTCTGGGAAGGCCGAATGCGCAATTTACTGACGGAATGGATGCGCCGGCGTGCGGTTGGGATCGATCTCCATCCTTGCGCGGTGCGCGCGCTTGTATTAAGTCGCAGTGTGTTTAAGCCGCACCGGGTTCAGATTGAGCGCATGGGGATGAGCGCATTGCCCGAAGGTGCGGTCAACGGCGCGGAATTGGCCAATCCGGACGCCGTCTGTACGGCGCTCACGGAGGCGGTCTTTGCCGGGCAACGCCCATCTAAACAGCCAGATGCACCGAAAACCTGTGCAGCGCACATTGCGGCGGCGCTGCCGCAGGGCGCCGTAGTGGAATATTCAGCCTCCGTTTCTGCGCTCGCTGCCGGCTTGGCTTTAGCACACTCATCCACAACTTCGCTCGATGCGCTCGAGCCTGCGGTACTGACCGAGTCCGAGCGCAGGCTCGGCATTGAGGCGGCTGAACTATGCGCAGACTGGCAGCGCGCCGCGCCGGAACAGCGGCCTGGCCAATTGAGGATTGTGGCCGCGCCGCGCCATTATATCGATGCGCGGCTGGACGCGCTGGCGCGCGCTGGCCTGCGGTTGAATACCGTTGAGCTGGATTGCGCGGCGGCGCGGCGCGCCTGTTGTTTTGCGGCGCAACGCCAGCCGGATGTACAGGCGGAGAATTCGCTCTATGGCGCGGTGTGGATTGGGCATCAAAGCGTGCAGATATGGAGTTTGCGCGGATACAGCGTTCAGCATGAACAGTGTATTTCCCGCGAGAGTTTATCTCATGCGGCTCTGGCTGATGCGCTGCGCGTCTGCGCGCAAAAACGCCCGCTTGCGCGCGTGCTGGCCGCGGGCGAACTCGATGCATCCGGCGCGGCGGAACAAATGCTGGCCGGGCTCGGTGAAGCGCTGCGTTGCCCAGTCAGTGCGCTGAATCTGGCCGCTTGCTGCGGCGCTCCATCGAATACGCTGCTTCAACCACATACCGCCAATGACGATGCGGCATTTGCTGTTGCATTCGGATTGGCGTTGCGTGGAGTCTTTGCATGAAGGAGCAACATTTTCTGCGCGCTGGCTTTAATCTTCTGCCGTACCGTACTGGGCGGGCGCGCCTCCGCAAAAGACGTTACTGCAGCGAACTCATCTGCGCCGCTGCGGCGGGGTTCGCATTGGCGGGCGCGGCGGGATATGGCGCAACGCGCGAGGCGGCGCGCATGGCGCAGCGGCAAAAAGCGCTTGAACGGAAACTGGCGGCGCTGCAGCCCGCGCTGGCGCAACACAAGCAGGCGCAGGCGCGTATGCAGGCGCTCACCGCATTGCAATTACAGCGCGGCGCATTCACCAAGCTGCTGAGCGCATTGGCGGGCGCGGCGATGCCAGAAGTGCAGTTGGCAGAGCTGAATTACGAAGCGGAAACCGGCGCGCTGGCGGGCGTCGCATCCAGTCCAAGGGCGCTCGGACATTGGCTGGATACGCTTAAACGCATGCCCTGTTTCAGCGCCGTTGAACTGATCGATCTGCAGCGCCGCAAGGGAACAGATACCGCGGACTTGACTTTCCGGGCGCGGCTTCAATGGACTCAACCAACACTCACGAAGACGCAGGATGCAGCGGCGGCGTGCAGCCCATCGCAACAGAGCTGGTCATGATGCGAATGCGGACATTTATCGCCGCTTATGCGCATTCCATCGACGCCTGGACGCTCGCGCACCGGTGCGGCGCGATCACGTTGACGGCTGCATTGGCTTTAGCCGCCGGCTGGCATTTTCAGCCGGTTTCGAGCGCGGCACAGTTGAGCGCGCAGCACACAGCCATTGAAGCGCTCAAAGCGCGCATTCGATCCGCGGAGCAATTCACGCTGCCGCAGCGCGCATTGAACGTATCCGGTCAACCTGCTGCGCTACCGGATGATGCAGGTCTGTTACAGATGTTCGCTCCGGCGCTGGATGTCAAGAATCTGAAACTGGACGCATTTGAACCGGGAGAATCCGTGCAAGCGCCTCATTGGCGCGAGCGGCGCGTCCAGTTGCGCTTAAGCGGCGCATTTGGCGCGCTCGCCGAATGCGCTGCCCGGCTTGCAACATTGCCCTTGCCGGTTGCGCCGGTGACGGCGCAGTTGCGCACTCAGGCGAATCGCCGTTCGCTTGAGCTCACGCTGCGCTTGATCGGCACGCGCGCTGCAGATCCTCTTCCTTCGGAGAAAACAGTCCGTTCAGCGCAAGCGTCTTTGCCCGATCCATTTCTGCTCGCCGGCGCTTCTCCACAGGACGCGCCGGGGGCGAGCCTCCTGTTCATTGGCGTGCTGCAGCGCGGACGAGCGCGCGCAGCGCTGGTGCAATCGCCCGCGGGAATCAGGCTGTTGCACACCGGCGATGTTTTTGAGGGACTGAAGGTTCGGCGTATCGATGACGCCGCCTTGTTTCTGTCTGACGGCGCGGCGGTTCAGCGCACGTTGGCGCTGGGCGCGCCGGATTCTGCGCGGCAAAAATCGCCGCAACCGACGCTTGGGACAAAACCATGAAAAATGCCCTGGTTTTGATCACCCTCATCATTGCAATGGAGGCAGTCGCCTCGGAAGCTGCGCTCAAACCGCCGTTGCCGATGATATTGAGCGCGCGCGCCGAAAACAAGGGAAAAACAGAGCGCGCGGATCGCATCCCCGCGTTGCCCGAAGGTTCTCTGGTTCCGCTTGCGCCGCCTGAGCGGCTTTCGGGCGTACCGGGCAAAACCTCCGGCGCGCGCACGGATGAAGGCGAACCGATCAGTCTTGAATTCCATCATGCGGAATTAACGGCCGTCCTTCAGGCTTTTGCGGACTTTACCGGTTTAAACATCATTGCCAGCGAGCGGGTGCGTGGCGCGGTCTCGCTGCGGCTGGATAAAGTCCCGTGGCGGCGCGCTTTTGATGCCTTGCTGGACTCGCAGGGACTGGCGATGCAGCGTCACGGCAATGTGATCTGGGTCGCGCCCGCTGAAGAACTGGCCATGCGCGAACGCCAGCGCCTTGAAACGCACGCGCGCGCCGCCGGATTGGAACCGCTGGCCAGCCGGCTCTTCGAGTTGAATTACCAGCGCGCCGAAGAAGTGCGCAAACTGCTGACCGGCGCGGGCGCGCAGCGGGTATTGTCAAAACGCGGCGCGGCAATTGCCGATCCGCGCACGAACCAGTTGTTCGTTACCGATCTGGCCGCGCGGATCGAACAGATTCAGGACATGCTCAAGGCGATTGACCGACCCTTGCGGCAAGTGGCGATCGAAGCGCGGATTGTCGAAGCGGAAGAGGGTTTTGCGCGCGCGCTGGGCGCGCGTCTTTCGATGTTGGGTGCGTCAAAGACAAAGGTCTCGCGCGGACTGCTCGGCGCGCAGGATGGCGCGCTCTATGATTTACCCGCCGGTCCGCTTGGACTGAACGCGGCGACGGTCGGATGGACATTGTTCGGCGTCGGCGCCAATCGCGTGCTCGCATTGGAACTGAGCGCACTCGAAGCGGATGGGCGCGGGCGGATATTATCGAGTCCGCGCGTCGTCACCGCGGATCGCGTGAAAGCGCTGGTTGAACAGGGCACTGAATTGCCGTATCAGGCTAAAGTCGGTACGGGCGTATCGGGCGTGCAGTTCCGGCGCGCTGGACTGAAACTGGAAGTTACGCCGAATATCACGCCGGACGGTCATGTGATGTTGGATGTCGATATCACCAAGGATAGCGTCGGTGCGCAAACCATTTCCGGCCCGGCCATCAACACGAAACATGTGCAGACTCAGGTGCAGGTTGAAGACGGCGGCACGGTCTCCATCGGAGGGATTTTTATGCAGGATGAGCGCGTGGATGTGACGGGCGTACCGTGGCTCAGACAACTTCCGTTGATCGGCGCTTTGTTTCGCCATAGCAAGCGCGCCCGCAATAAAAGCGAATTGTTGGTGTTTATTACTCCGAATATCGTCGCCAAAAATCCTTAGAACCTATCACAAATCTACTGCGCGGGCGCCATGCTGCGTCGGAAGGTAGCAGGAATCCTCACATATGATGTATATGCTCTTAGAGTTTGCAAAAACCATTGTGCAAAACAACTCTCCTGAAAATATACAAATTCCGTCCAATATTTTCCTGATTGGTTTGATGGGGGCGGGCAAGACAACGATTGGACGCGCGCTGACCGTCAACCGTACTGATTGCGCTGGGCGGCGGCGTGGTTGGCGATATGACCGGATTCGCGGCGGCCTGTTATATGCGCGGCGCGCGCGTCTGGCGCGATTAATCCAGGCGGCGCGCCTGCCGGTGCGCGCGCCTGCATTGGGCGCTGACCGCTATATCGATTTGATGCGCAGCGACAAGAAAGTCAAGGCGGGTCAAATTCACTGTATCGTGCTTAAAAACTTGGGCACAGCGTATCTCATCCCCGTTTCTTTGATCGATCTTAAGAATTGTCTAGAAGTCATTTCATAAATGGCTGCGAGGCCGTGATTGCCGAGTCGGGCGCTGCTCGTCAGGGATATAGACCGCGCATTTCGCGTGCCATCAAAATGCGTGTGCACGCCACAATATAGGCCGCCGTGCGCACTGAGACCCGATGCTCTTGAGCCATTTGCCATATGGCTGCGAATGCCTCGCACATGATCTGCTCAAGGCGGCGATTAATTTCGGTTTCAGTCCAGAAAAAACTTGAAAAGTCTTGCACCCATTCGAAATAGGAAACAGTGACTCCCCCCGCATTTGCAATCACGTCTGGAATCACAAGAATGCCATTCGCATTCAGAATATCGTCGGCTGTTGGCGTCGTCGGGCCGTTGGCGGCTTCTACGATAATCCTGGTCCGGATATGCGGCGCGTTTTTTTCGGTAATTTGTTCTTCAAGCGCGGCGGGAATCAGAAGGTCCGTTTCAAGTCTCCAAAACTCTTCGCTATTGAGCGTCTGCACACCTTCAAAGCCCGCAATGCCGCCATGTTGCGCGGCATGCATCAGGAGTTTTGCGGTATCGAGTCCGGTGGGCTGGTAAAGCGTCCCTGTATGATCCTGGATCGCAATCACTTTTGCGCCCGCTTCGCTGAACAGCCGCGCCGCAACGCTTCCTACATTGCCGAATCCTTGTATCGCAATGCGCGCGCCCGCCGCAATATCGATCCCTTTCCGGCGCGCCGCTTCACACCCTACGACAAAGATGCCGCGCCCGGTCGCTTCCCTGCGGCCCAGGCTGCCGCCAAGCGCAACTGGCTTGCCTGTGACAGCGCCCATCACAGTGTGCCCTTGATTCATTGAATAGGTATCCATCATCCACGCCATCACCTGTTCGTTGGTATTCACGTCTGGCGCGGGGATATCGCTATTCGGCCCGATGGCAGCGTTGATTTCGCTGGTATAGCGGCGCGTGATGCGCTCGATTTCCTTTCTTGAGAGCATATGGGGATTGACGCGCACGCCGCCTTTCGCTCCGCCGTATGGCAGATTGACGGCTGCGTTCTTGATCGACATCCAGGCGGCGAGCGCCATGACTTCGGAAAGGGTGACATCCTGATGGAAGCGCACCCCGCCTTTTCCGGGGCCGCGCGAAGTGTTGTGCTGAATGCGGTACCCCTCAAAATGCGCGATGGTGCCGTCATCCAGCTCAACCGGTATGTCGACAATCAGCGATTTTTTGGGACGTTTCAGCGTCTCAATCCAGCGGGATAATTTCCCAAGATAGGGGGCAACCCGATCGACCTGTTGCAAATAAATGCCCCACGGGCCCAGTCTATCTGATTGAAGATATGAAGGAAGCGCACTTTGCTGTAGCATAAACTTTCCAACCTACGCGTTTGTATGGGTAAACGTTGCGGCTGCGGCCTCAAGCCGCGCCAGCCCTTCGTCCATATCGGCGTCCGAAATCAACAGTGAAGGCGCAAAGCGCACAGTATCCGGCCCTGCAGTCAGCGCGAACACGCCGTGCTGAATTCCCAGCGCGATAAGTTCCTGGGCGCGATTCTTGAATGCTTCGGCCATTTGCGCGCCGACCAACAGGCCCATGCCCCGCACCTCTTTGAAGAGGCGATAGCGCGCGCCCATTTGCCGCAAGCCTTCGGCAAGGCGTGCGTGTTTTCGTTTAACGTCCGCAAACAGGGTTGGATCGTTGACCAGATCAATGACTTTTTCCGCAACCGCTGCGCCGAGCGGATTACCGCCGTAGGTGGAGCCGTGTGCGCCGACCGGAAAGTGCTGCGCAATTTCAGCGGTCGTCAGCATTGCGCTGACTGGAAAACCGTTGCCGAGCGCCTTGGCGCTGGTCAGAATATCCGGCGTTACGCCATATTCCATATAGGCGTAGAGTGCGCCGCAACGTCCAACGCCGGTCTGCACCTCATCAAAGATAAGCAGCGCATTGTGTTGCGTGCATGCGGCGCGCAGCGCGTGCAGAAATTCGCGCCGCGCGGGAATGACGCCGCCTTCGCCCTGCACCGGCTCGACGATCACCGCGCAGGCGCGCTTTGATATCGTGCGCTGCGCCGCTTCAATATCGTTGTACGGAATGTGGGTAATGCCGCCAGGCGGCGGGCCGAAGCCCTGAGCGTACTTTGGCTGGCCGCCCACCGAGACGGTCAGCAGCGTACGGCCATGAAAGGATTGATTGAACGAGATGATTTCGTATTTGTCGGCGCCAAATCGATCATGCGCAACGCGGCGCGCGAGCTTAAGCGCCGCTTCGTTGGCTTCAGTGCCGGAACTGGCAAAAAATACGCGCTCTGCAAAAGTCGCATCGACCAGTTTTTGAGCCAAACGCAATACTGGCCCATTAGTAAAATAATTGCTTAAATGCCAGACTTGGTCGGCTTGTGTATGCAGCGCGCGCAACAGTTCTGGATGCGAATGACCAAGCGCAGTCACCGCAATTCCGCCGCCCAGGTCGATATACTCGCGTCCCTCAATATCCCAAATGCGGGACGCGCGCGCTTTATGCGGAATGATCGATGATGGCGCATAAACGGGCGCCATCACTTCATCGAAGGTTTTACGCGAGATGTGGCGAGTCATCACGCAACTGTTGCTCAGGCACGCCCAGCCATTCAGCCAGCATTCTCATTTTATAGGTGTCCGGAATTGCGCGGCCACTCAACCATTTATGCGCCGTCTGCACTGAAATACCGGGGCAATATTGCTGATTAAAAAGACGCGCTAATTCTACAGCGCCATGAACAGGGCGATTGCTTTCCCTCAGCGCACACTTCAGGCGCGCTGAGAAATCAGTTTTTTCCTGAGTTGTCAACATCACTTTGTTCTCCTTTATTCTGAAAAGCTATGATAGCCCTTAAAATCTTAAATAAATATTAATTTTCCAGTTTATTTTTGTACTATAAAAGGAAGGTTGTGAAAGCGCAACTGTCAGGCAGAAACATGAGTTTTCCGGCTCTGGCTTTTTCAGTCCCGGCGCGCTTGATCTGATATTAGGCGGGTTTAATCTATCCGGATTTTCCTGTACAGTGGAATTTTCCCGTATGAATTAGGAGCAGGAAATGAATTCTGGAGTGGATTGCCTGTTAGAGTCGAACGAATCGTTAAGAGGGGCGAGCGCTGCCCTGTCTGATCTGATTGAAGAAGCTCCTTGTATTGCGCACTTAAAAGATGCCCAGACAGGGAAATATATTTACAGCAATGATCACTGGATTGAGAAACTGGGATTGAAATCAGCCAAGGATATCTATGGTCTGACTGTAGATGATTTGACAGGTACAGACGGCGTTTATACGAAGTGGAATTTCGGCCATTCTTTTTTATATTACAGGGAGGAACTGTCGAAAGAAATACACCGGCTTGAATCTCAAGCGCAAATCCAAAAGCATTGCGTAAGCAGCCGCAGGATTTATTTTACCTTTGAAGGTTCCCTGATTATATCGGATCTGATCAAACGGCCTGTCTTGGGCCGTGACAATTGGAAGATTGTTGCAATTCTGACCTATAGTCAGGACCGGACGCCTCAACAGAATTTATCCAGCCTGCTTCAGCTTTATCTCGAATATTATCCTGAGCAGCAAGCCCTCCAGCATTTACTCCTCTATCTTGATATTGAGGGCTATTTTATTGAACTTCCAACCTTGAAAGAAGTGCAAATGCTATTTGCAATGTCTCCGGATTTTGATTTCTCTGGAGTGGATAATCCTGATATTCAAAAGCTTCAGGATAAGGTAGAAACCGCGAGTTGGCACGAACTCGTGACCAGACTACGCGCTCGGCCTAGCGCATTTTTCAGTGAGATTGCCACTGGCGCGAGCCGCTGAAAAATGCTCTATACGCATGAATACAACGCGTGATCTTTTAAAGATAGGCTTAGTCGCCAACCTCTTTGAATGGTACGAGTTCGGTATTTATGGTTATCTGGCTGGCATTGTCGGCCAGATTTTTTTTAGTCCAGGCGATTCCATCAGCAGCCTCATTCAGGGTTTCGCAGTTTTTGCCATCGGCTATCTTGCAAGACTGCTAGGGAGCATTTTCTTTGGTTTTGCCGGAGATTGGGCGGGACGCGGCCGCGCGCTGAAAATATCGCTCATCATGATGGCAGCGCCAACGGTACTGATTGGCTTCTTGCCAACCTATAACACTGTGGGTGTGCTGGCTCCTGTTTTATTGCTTGTCTTAAGATTAGTGCAGGGATTCGCGATGGGGGGGGAATTACCGCTGAACGGCTGTTATGTTTTCGAAGCCTCGCCTGCCCATCATAGAAGTGTGTTGTGCAGCATGGTGATGGTCAGTATAGCGCTTGGCATGCTGCTTGCTTCGCTGGTTGCGAATCTATTATTCTGGTATTTTGATCGTGAAACCATTGTACAGTGGGCCTGGCGCCTTCCTTTTTTACTGAGCATTCCGCTGACTTTTTTCATTATCGCCATGCGGCGGGCAATTCATGATTTTCCCGTTCCGAGCACAAAGCTTGAAGGCCGCTCAATTGCAACTTCCTGTGCTGTTTTGAAAAAACCGATGCTTACAGCAGTTTCGATCATGTCATTCGCCACTGTGTTCGGTTTTGTTCTGACCATCTGGCTGCCCTCTTATCTAAACCATTTTCTGAATTATCCGCCTCGCCTGGCGCAACTGACCAATACACTTACTTTGATTGCGCTGGTCGTTTTCAAACTGGCGAGCGGCTATATGGCGCATCGCCTGGGTTATCAGCGCTTAGTCAAAATCGGTTTAATCATGACCATTCTATTCATATTTCCGCTATGGTTCAGGCTTCAAACCCTATCCTTTAGTCATGCGCTGATGACACAATTGTTGATGGCATTGCTTGCGGGCAGCGTGAGCGGAATATTAATGGAGATACTCGCGAGTCAATTCCCTTCTAGCGGGCGTTCTCTGGGTATGAATTTAGCCTATACGCTGCCAACGGTTTTGCTGGGCAGCACTTCCCCCCTGATTCTCACCCTGATGATCAACAAGACCGGTCTATTATTATTTCCCGCCTTCTACATCCTCTTCTTTGGGCTGCTGGCGCTGCCTGGCGCTCTTAGCCTATCCGCAAAAAGCCCGGAATTTCCGGCTGGGCGACTGTGAACAGGCCCTTCACGCGCTGGTTGAGCGTAGCGCTGATCATACTGGCGCTGGATCGCTTAACCAAATTCATGGTTTTACGAAACTTTATGCCGGGCGAGGCGCTGCCTGTTGCACACTTCCTCAACCTTGTACTGGCTTATAACCGCGGCGCGGCGTTCAGTTTCCTGGCGGATGCGAACGGCTGGCAACGCTGGATATTCACCGCCATTGGCCTCATTGCGGCGCTTCTGATCACGCATTTGCTCAGAAAATACCGTGACCGGACGCTTTTTTGTTTCGCATTGTCATTGATTCTGGGCGGCGCGCTTGGCAATGTGATCGATCGGCTGCTGCACGGCCATGTGATTGATTTTCTCGACTTCTATCTGCGCGGCTGGCATTGGCCGGCATTCAATCTGGCCGATAGCGCAATCAGCTGTGGCGCAGCGCTGCTTGTGCTGGACGAATTGAGACGGGCACGTCGTCCATGAACCGTCCATGAACGATCTCGCTGGAAAACATCTGTTGCTGGGGCTTAGCGGCGGCATCGCGTGTTACAAATCAGCCGAACTGACCCGTCTTCTCATCCAGGCGGGCGCAACTGTGCAGGTGGTGATGACTGATGCAGCACAGCGCTTTATCACGCCGGTGACCATGCAGGCGCTTTCCGGGCGAACGGTCTACACATCTCAGTGGGATCCGCGCATTGCGAGCCATATGGCGCATATCGATCTGGCGCGCGTGGCGGACACCTTCCTGATTGCCCCCGCGTCGGCAGATTGCATCGCCAAGCTCGCGCAGGGCCGCGCCGATGATTTATTGACAGCGCTTTGTCTGGCGCGTGATTGCCCTTTGCTGATTGCGCCCGCGATGAACCGGCAGATGTGGCGGCATCCGGCCACGCAGCGCAATATGGCGCAGTTGCGTGCGGACGGCGTGACGGTGCTCGGCCCCGCATCCGGCCCTCAAGCCTGCGGCGAAACCGGCGAAGGTCGATTGCTTGAGCCCGGTGCGCTGTGCAATGCGGTCGCGGCCTTCTTTCAGCCGAAAGTATTGCAGGATAAACGTGTACTGCTGACCGCCGGCCCGACCTTTGAGCCGCTAGATCCAATACGCGGCATCACCAACCGGTCGAGCGGCAAAATGGGTTTCGCGCTTGCGCGCGCCGCCGCCGAGGCTGGCGCTCAGGTTCAGTTAATCGCCGGCCCGGTTGCGTTGCCAACGCCGGACGGCGTTTCACGTATCGATGTGCAGACGGGGCAGCAAATGTATGAGGCGGTGATGGCGTGCATAAATGCTTGTGATATCGCATGTGATATTTTTATCGCTGTCGCCGCGGTTTCCGACTGGCGCGCTGAGCCAGTGAGCGCCGAAAAAATTAAAAAGAACGGCGAACGTGTGGCGCCGCGCTTTGCCTTCACTGAAAACCCGGACATACTGGCCGCAGTGACGCGCTTACCCAAACCGCCTTTTTGCGTGGGCTTTGCCGCCGAGTGCAACGATCTTGAGACGCGCGGACGAGAAAAGCGGCTGCTTAAAAACGTGCCGCTTTTAGTTGGAAATATTGGGCCGGATACCTTTGGAAAGGATGAGAATGAGTTGACACTGTTTGACGCTTCTGGAGTCAAACATTTACCGCGCGCGGACAAATTAACGCTTGCCCGCACGCTGGTTGAAGAAATCTCGAAAAGGCTCTAGGAAATTATTGTAAGGTTTGTAGGATGAAGATTAATTTTTTCTCCTGACGTACTGAGCGCTTCGAGACCGCACGACTGGGCCAGTTCCTGTTGCGCATTTGTATATTCCTGCTGCGCTTCTGTATATTGAGCTTCTAATGCCCTCGAATTTTTTAATGCGTTCCAATGTGCTGTGCCGATATCATCAGCCTGATCTCTTAGATTCCTAGCGCGTGTTTTAGCCAACTCAATTTCTTTAGAATTTGCCTCTTGTTGATTCTTCAGTGCTTGGTGGCGAGAGGAAAATGCTAATTTTTTCTCCATCAAAGTCTGATATACATTTGCATCATTCTGATCACTTGTTTTTGAAAAATTGAATGCGCTTTGAAGGCTATATGTGAAAGAATTTCTCTTCTCTGCGACCTCTGCGGCGGCTGAGTCAAGCTGATTCTGAACTTCTTCCATTTGCGCTGAAACGGCGCTCATTTCTTGATCAATCTTCTGTTGATCTATCTTCAGTTGCTTGTGTGTCTGCCACAGAGTGTCCTGTTCTCGTAAATTGTTTCCGAACTGGCTCCTCAACTTCTCCGACGCCGCGCGCGCATCTTTTGAAGATAAATAGAGCGCATTCTCACGACTCTTCAGATTCTCCACGCGTTGTGACAACGCCTGTCCGATTTGCTGCTGCAGCAGATTGTGAAGAGACTGCGCTTCATTTTGCAGCCGTTCCAGTTTGGCCGACTTCAGCTCTGTGAATTCTGTAATTGCGTTCAGCACTTCTAAAATCATCGCCAGCATATTGACGACAAAGGATTGGATGCGCGCGGCCATAGACGCGTCCACGGGCGCTCTCTCATTCTGAGACACTTCGCTCTGGATATTCTGAAGCGCGCACATTGCGCTATCCACTGCGTTTTCCAGTGCGTGGAGCGCGTTTTCGCTGGATGCAACTGCAACGAGGCTCAGGTCGTTTTTGAGATTGGAATAAATGGGCTGCAGCACATCTGGCTGAGAAAGCCCTGGCTCGAATTTTTCAAAAATATCGCGAACCTTCTGCGCTGCCTCATCTTTGCAGTGAATCCAGTGAATCGCCCCGCTGCTATTGTGATTGATGACTGAATAATTTACCTGAGATGTTTGTAACATTTCGAATCCTTATCTATTAATCTGACAATCGTTTTCCACCATGCCACTATCAAATATTAACCATGCAGTATCCTTAAATAAATCAGGTCAAGACCTGATTTTAGTGGCAGATACACTGCCTGGCCAGCCGGATCGGGCAGTCGCTTTTGCATTTGAAGAATGTACACGGTGCATCTTGCCGCTCCTGAATTCTCTTGTCTATGGAAGAATACGCTATCCATAGGAATTACGGCGCTTAGCGGCACTTATATAATATCCGCTGACTAAAAAACCCAGGCCATGCCAGACACACAACCCCGTCCTTTCATCAGCGTCGTGATGGGCTCAGTCTCGGACTGGACGGTGATGAAACGCGCGGTTGAAATGTTACGCCATTTCGATGTGCGGGTTGAAACACGGGTGATTTCAGCGCATCGCATGCCTGACCAGATGTTTGCTTATGCACAAAGCGCTCAGGAGCGTGGATTAGCAGCGATTATCGCGGGCGCGGGCGGCGCGGCGCATTTGCCGGGCATGCTTGCGGCGAAAACGACGGCGCCCGTCCTCGGCGTACCGATTCCTGGCCCTCATTTGCAGGGAATAGATGCACTGCATTCGATTGTCCAAATGCCCAAAGGCATCCCTGTGGCGGCTTTTGCAATTGGCGAAGCGGGCGCCGCGAATGCCGCGCTTTTTGCAATTGCGATGCTCGGCCGCGCTTTTCCTGCGCTCGCGCGCCAGCTCGATGCATTCCGGCAACAACAGACTGAAAAAGCCTGCGCAATGACACTGCCCCCTGTCTCCGCGCGCGCCGCCCAGTCAGAGTTTTAACGCCTTCATGTCAGAATCTCTTATGCCCATCCTGCCCACCGCCTGGCTGGGCATACTCGGCGGCGGCCAGTTAGGCCGCATGTTCTGTTTTGCCGCGCAGCGGCTGGGATATCGCGTTTGCGTGTTCGATCCAGACCCTCGCTGCATCGCGGGCGCTGTCGCGGATGCGCATCTGTGCGCGGATTATGAGGACGAGGCGGCGTTGGTTGAATTCGGCCAGCGGTGCGCCGCCATTTCAACCGAATTTGAAAATATTCCCGCGCATTGTCTGGAGTTTCTTGCGCGCCTCGCCTGTGTACGCCCCGGCGCGCATTGCCTTGCTATCGCGCAGGACCGCGCGGCGGAAAAGCGTTTCATTGCGGATTGTGGCGTTCTAGTTGCACCGTATCGGGTGATCGCCTCCGTATCCGCGCTGGCTGCGCTGACCCCCGCGGATTTGACCGCCGTGTTGCCCGGTATTCTGAAAACCGCCCGTCTGGGTTATGACGGCAAAGGCCAGGTTCATGTCAAAGATGCGGATGAATTGCGGCGCGCCTACGCAGCGCTTGGCCATGTCGCATGCATCATTGAAAAGCAGCTTCCCATCGCCGACGAAATCTCTGCGCTGATTGCGCGCGGCGCGGATGGCGCAACCGCGATGTACCCATTAGCGCACAATATGCATCGCAACGGCATCCTGGCGCGCACGCTTGCGCCCGCGCCCATCCCCTCAGCGCTGGCCGAACAGGCTGCGCATGCAGCGCGCGCGATTGCTGAA
Source organism: Candidatus Glomeribacter gigasporarum BEG34 (assembly GCF_000227585.1). Lineage (GTDB taxonomy): Bacteria > Pseudomonadota > Gammaproteobacteria > Burkholderiales > Burkholderiaceae > Glomeribacter > Glomeribacter gigasporarum_B. The sequence goes on from NZ_CAFB01000038.1 coordinate 91,205, forward strand.
CAACTGGATTATGTTGGCATGCTGTGCGTTGAATTCTTTATCCTGCGGGACGGCGCCCTGTTCGTGAACGAAATCGCGCCGCGTCCGCATAATTCCGGTCATTACACCATCGACGCTTGCGTAACGAGCCAGTTCGTGCAGCAAGTCCGCGCGCTGACCGGCTTGCCGCTTGGCGAGGCCCGCCAGCATTCGGCTGCAGTGATGCTGAATCTGCTTGGCGATCTCTGGTTTGTTGAAGGCGCGGAACAAACGCCGCCCTGGCATGTGGCGACCGCATTGCCGGGCGCGCATCTGCATCTATATGCCAAGCCGCAGGCACGCATCGGCCGCAAAATGGGGCATTTGACATGCACCGCGGCAACACTCGATCATGCACTTGAAAACGCGCGCCGCGCCGCGCAACAACTTGGCATTTCCCCCTTTTAAACCCATTTAATTCATTTAACCCATTCTTTGCAATGACTGTTGAGCACTGCGCGAACGGAAACGAAATTCAGCGCGCAGCCGCTTTTTTAGACGCCGGTCAACTGCTCGCTTTTCCGACGGAAACGGTTTACGGACTCGGCGCTGACGCGCAAAACCCATCTGCGATTGCGCGCGTGTACGCGCTCAAGGGCCGTCCGGCCACGCATCCTTTGATTGTGCATCTTGGGTTCAATGCCGATCCCGCTTACTGGATTCACGGCGCGATGCCGCGCGCGGCGCGCGTGTTGATCGATGCGTTCTGGCCAGGGCCGCTCACCCTTATTTTGCCGCGCGCCGCGCATATTCCCGCCGCCGTTAGCGGCGGCCAGCCTTCAATCGGTTTGCGCTGTCCCGCGCATCCCCTCGCGCAGGCATTGCTGAATGCCTTTCATCATTTAGGAAAAATCAAAGGGACGCCGCAACGGGGCATCGCCGCGCCATCCGCCAATCGTTTCGGGCGCGTGAGTCCGACCGCCGCGCAACACGTGCGCGATGAGTTCGGCGATGCAGTGCCGGTGCTCGACGGCGGCGCGTGCGCGGTCGGGATTGAATCGACGATTGTCGATCTGTCGCGCGGTTTTCCGGCGGTGTTGCGTCCCGGCTGCATTTGCGCCGCGCAGATTGCCGAAGCGCTTGGAGAAATGCCGCGCAACGAATCGGAGGCGAAGGACGGCGCGCCGCGCGTATCCGGCATGCTGCGTGCGCACTACGCGCCGCGCACGCCGCTTTTTCTGCGCACCCAAGAAGAGATCACGCGCGCGCTGGATGAAGCGCGCCAGCACGGCGAACGCATCGCCGTGCTAGGGAGGGGTAATTTTGCCGAGCGCCTAATGCAACGCGCAGCGCAATATTCCCGCGTGCATATTGTGATGGCGTCCTCTACGCCTACCGCCTACGCGCGCGGACTATACCAATTGCTGCGTCAACTCGATACGTTGGGCTGCGCGCGCATTCTGGTTGAAATTTTGCCTGAAGCGCCTGCTTGGACTGCGCTGAACGACCGCCTGAGCCGCGCCGCAGTGCTAGAGCATGTTTCAGTGAGATTGCCACTGGCGCGAGCGCGAAGACAGTATGGGGATCGATGCAGGCGGAGCAGGTCTCCATCGCGCAGCGATGGAGGCGACCCCGCAGCGAGCTCATACGGTGAGCGCGAGGCGACACAGGGCAAGCCACTGAAACATGCTCTAGTTAGCGCCGTATCATGGACAACTGACTGAATGCAAGCTCACTATAGTGCAACAGCGTTAAGCCCATCCACCGATAGCCAATAGACAGAACCACTGCGGTCGTCACGAGTTTGAAAATGAATTGCATCGTCTGGTCCTGCAATTGGGTCAGCGTTTGCAGCACGCTCACAATTAAACTGACCACTGTCACAGCCGCGACCACCGGCAGCGAAAGCAGCATGACAATCCATAATACCTGCGTGGTCAAATGGATCAGAATCGCCTCATTCATGAGTAAGACAGCATGAGTTGTGAAAGCAGTTTTTCCCAGCCGCCCATCAATACAAAAAGCAGAATCTTGAACGGCAACGCGATTGTCAGCGGGGACACCATCATCATGCCAAGCGTAAGCAGCAGGATGGACACAATCATATCAATTGCCAGAAAGGGCAGAAAAAGCAGCACGCCGATTTTGAACGCTTCAATCAACTGGCTGACGGCAAATGCCGGAATCAACACCCATAAAGAACCCGCATCGAGCCGCTCTTTGTAGTATTCGGGCCAGGTGCGTCGTCCAATCTCCATAAAAAACCTGATTTGGCGCGGCGGCGTATGCTGTTTGATAAAACGCCGGTAAGGCGAGAGCACACTGTCATCGATTTGCGCAACAGAAGCCGGAGAGCTGAAATCCACCGGGTGTTCTTTTAACGCATCACTGACCTGAAAGCCCACCGGCGCCATGATATAGGCCGTTAAAATCAGCGCGATTGCATATAAGGCCATATTCGGCGGCACTTGCTGGATGCCGAGTGCATTCCGCAACAGCGCCAGCACGACCGAGATTTTCAGGAAGGAAGTGCCCAGTATCACCAGCAACGGCAATACGGATAATAGAAAAAGAAAAACAATCAGTTGGACGGGATGATCAAGCAGATTCATTACCGTGATCCGTCCCTTCCGGTTTGAGCGCATCATCCTCTATAGGCTGCTCAACAGATTGCTCCTCTGGCTTTGAGAGATCAGCGTCCTGTTGCGGCTGAGGTTCCAAACGCATCATCTGGGTAATCTGCGCGCCGAGACGCTCGCCCACTCGAACCAGTTTTGCCGATGCGATCAGCTTTCCCTGCGCGCGGATGCCAACGTCGGGCGCGGTCTCGAAGGTTGTCTCCAGTACATCTCCGGTTTGCAGATCAGCCAGTTTAGATAACGGCGTCGTCATGCGCCCAATTTCAAACACCAGCGTAACCGGCAGGTCTCCAACCGCGGGTTCAGGTATACACTGGGCCGTGTCAGAAGCCATCCCTGGCTCTTCGTCCAAGTCCGTCATGATGCGTTCCACTTCAAAATGATTGGGGTCGATCCGGCGCGCCTGAAAAAAAAGCGCGCCGATTTTGCAAAACACTCTGCCTTCTGATAAAGGCGCTTGAACCGCTGCAAATACCACATCGCCTGCGCGCAGCCCGGCCAGTTGCCGCACCGCAAGGCGCGCAAATCCCGCGCTCGCCATCACATCGATCTGGCGCGTCTGCGCGCGCGGCTCCGGATGCGCGCTCATACTGCATGCGAATGCGTGTAGCCACGCATAGGGAAAACCGGTGAGCCTCAAATCCAGACGCCTGGGGCCGGTCTCCGTATGCTCAGAAGCGAGCGTTAATAGGATAGAGACAGGCTCAGAAACGGTTTCGGGCTGCGCCGCTGTCTCTCCGAATGCTTTAAGCGAGGGCGCAGATAATTCGTGCTGCGCGCACCAGTTGAACCACGGCGCCAAGGTCCACGCGCACGCGGCGCACTGTAACTGCGCGGTGAGCGCTGCGATCCCGGGAATGGGAAAACCCGGTTCCAGCCATTCGGTAAAAGCCGTTTCCTCAACCCATGCGTAAACGGTGTGCCCTTCTAATGTGAGTTCAATGGGCAAGAGCGGACATGCTGCTCCGCCCATTCGATTTGCCCGCAGCGAAAGCCACAAGCAAACGCCATCCGTCTGGGCGCGCCGCCCCAATCCGATGATGCCATGCAAAGCGCCAAGCTCAGCCGGCCAGACGGGCGGGTCAAAATAAGCCTCCAAATCCGCCGCCTCAGACATTTACATCGCTCTCTGGTTCAGATTGAATTTCGAACTGATCGAGTGAACGGACTTTACTGGCCACCGCGCCGCGAATCGACTCCAACGCCGTGCGCTGCTCATGGTTTGCGACGCGCACAGTCATTTTGACTTTGCCCTGCGAAGCGGCGACGATCATTTGAGCGCCCGTCAGCGGCCCTCCTGATAACACCTCGACGCGAAGCGATACACTTTCGCTGTTCACGGTCGGCTGCGAATCCGCAGGCGCTGCTGGCGAACATACCGCTTCAGTCAACGCATGCAGCACGGCGCTGATATCCGCCTGCAGAGCGTTGCCCGGCGCGGAAACGCCTGTTACGCTGCGTGCGCCTTCCGCGCGGTGCAGCTCTGCCGCGCCTATCTGGCCCGGATGGACAGGCAATGGAAACGCAGGCGCGCCCGGCGGACAATCTGGCCTTTCTGTCGCCGCGTCCTCTTCTGCGGTTTTTGCGCGCTGGCTCCGCCCTTTCAGCTCGGCCAGCAATTGCTTAAACCGCTGCTGCGCTTCCGATGCCGCCTCTGGCTGTCTCGCAGGCGCGTCCTGTGCGCGCATTGAGCCGTCGCTTTTATAGATGGAAGTTGTCATTGCTCCATAGGGTGAACGAGTTGTAATTTTTCCTGCTTTTTAATGCATTTTTTCAGCGCTTCCTCAAGTTCGGCGCGCTGTTTGTGCGAATCTTCCATTTCTTTCTGAAGGCGCTCGCCCTCTTTTTGAAACTGCAGATCGGCAGTATAAAAATGGTTGAGTTCGCTGCGCAGTTGATGTAACTGATCTGCTTTTCCGGTACAGGTTTTCTGGCTATGTTTGCGCCAGCGCTGCGCGCTCTCGACCCTTTGCCGGCGGATGTCTTCAAGCGCGCCCGTCTGCGCGCGTATCTGCGCATGGATACGGTTGATTTCAGCCCGCAGTCGGTGTTCCCGATGGTTTTTGATGGCAAGCAAGCGTGACCACATTCTTTATTCCGCCGCAGGCGCAGCCGCAACCGGCTCCTGCACGACGCGCTGGAGCGTAGCCTGGAGCCTGTCCAAATCAGCAGACTCCGCCGTCGGCTGGCACAGGAAACGCTCAATGGCGGCGCGCCGGTCCAGCGCTTCGTCGGCCTCGGCATCGAAACCCCGCTGGTATTCCCCAACGCGCACCAGCAAATCGATCTCATCATAACGCGCCAGAAGCCGGCGCAGCTTGGCCGCGTGCTGCTGCAAATCGGATGGCGCAACATGGGGCATCACGCGGCTGATGCTCGCGCGCACATCAATCGCCGGGTAATGATGCCGCTCGGCCAGCGCGCGCGACAGGATAATATGACCGTCCAGAATTGAACGCACTTCATCAGCGACCGGCTCGTTCATATTATCGCCCTCGACCAGCACCGTATAGACGCCGGTGATGGAGCCGCAGGCTGTCGGCCCGGCGCGTTCCAGAAGACGCGGCAATGCTGCAAATACGCCCGGCGGCCAACCATTCGCCGACATCGGTTCTCCAGCCGCGATTGCGAGCTGGCGCGCGGCGCGCGCGTAACGCGTGATGGAATCGAACAGTAACAGTACATCCTTGCCTTGCTCGCGGAAATATTCGGCGATGGTCGTCGCTGTGTACGCGGCTTTATAGCGTTCAAGCGCCGGTTTATCAGAGGTTGCAACGATAATGATCGCACGCGCGCGCATCGTTTCATCAAATACGCGGTCAATAAACTCACGCACTTCGCGGCCCCGCTCGCCGACCAGCGCCAGAATCACGACATCGGCCAGATTGCCGTGCATCATCATCCCAAGCAGGGTACTTTTGCCGACCCCTGCGGCGGAAAAAAGGCCGATCCGCTGCCCTTTTCCGCAAGTCAGGAGCGCATCGATTGCGCGCACGCTGAACAGCAGCGGTTCATGGACCAAGGGGCGCGCCAGCGGATCGGGCGGATTCGCCACAATCGAACGCCGGCTGCGAGCGCCAGACACTGTGGCGCTTGAGGCGCGCAGCACGCGGCCAAAACCATCGAGCACCGCGCCAATCAGATGCTCCCCAAGCTCAATTTCGAGCGGCCTGCCAAGTCGTTCGACATCCGCGCCGCACGCAATCCCCAGGGGTTCCTCAAACGGGGACAGAATCACCGTTTCTTCGTGCAGCCCAATCACTTCAGCGCGCAGGCCCTGCGCGCCGACCTGGCACAATTCGCCCAATTGCGCGCCGGGCAGGCGGGCGTGCAATACCGTTGGATTCACCCGGCGCACGGCGCCAATACTGCGCGCGCCAGAGGCGTTCATCACCGCATGCGCGTCCAGCCGCTGCGCCAGCTGCTGCGCCAGGCGCTCAAGATCAGGCAGCTTCGGCGGGCGCATTGCTTTCATCAAACAGTTCAATATTGCCCAGCACGTTCACATTGAGGTCGTCAATCAATTCCTGATTGGATAATACCGGCGTTGCAAAATAATTGCGCTCGATCATTTTGCGCAGATAGCGGCGCACATCCATCGCGGTGACCAGAACCGGACGCAATAGTTCATGGCGTTCGAGCTGCGCCTTGATCAGATTCAGAATCGGTCCGGTTTTATCGGGCGGCAGCGCGGAATACGTTCCAGCGGAGGTTTCCCGGATCGATTCGCGGATCATGGCCTCAATCCGCTCGCCAATCATCAGCGCGGAAATCTGTTGCCTGGGGCCGCCGAAGATATGGCACACGTGACGGCGCAGTGCAATCCGCACGTACTCAGTCAGCAGCACTACGTCTTTTTCTTTATGCGACCAGTTCACGATCGCTTCGCACACCGAGCGCAGATCGCGCACCGGAATCTGCTCCGCAATCAAGCGCCGCATAATCTCCGCCGCTTTGTGGAGCGGCATGGCGCGCAATACTTCGCGCACCAGCTCAGGATGTGTTTTTTCAAGCGCATCGAATAGCGCGCGCGTCTCCTGCATCCCCATAAAGTTTTCCGCATAACGCGCCAGCACCGCATCCAGCAATTCAATAATCCGCTGCTCGGCGGCATGAACGGTTAATCCCTTCTGCTTTGCGGCCTCATATTGGTCTGGCCTGAGCCATGAAAATACCCGCCCCCACGGCAGACACACTTCCGTCGCTTCCATTTCAAGCGCACGCGCGCTTGCCCATACCAATCTGGTTTGCGCGGGTACATTCAAGGACACGGCAGGCACCAGGGATAACTGGATTTCAACCGCGCCTGGCGCGTATTCAGGCTTTTCAACCAGTTCCGGCATGGCCAGATGGATGCCCAGGACATCGAATTTGATCTGGCAGAAGCGCTCCAGCGTCTCTTTCAGTCGCGCATGGTCCGCAACGCCGGGGCCCAGAAGCACGCGCAACGCGGGCGGCAGTTCCGCTTTGCCCGACGGGGGGGGCGCCTGCGCATCCTGCGCGTCGCGCGCGCCTGAGCCGCTGCGCGCGCGACGCCGCAACTGATACCAGAAACTGACAATGATCGCGGCAAGCAGGGCGAAAATAACGGTGGGGAAACCCGGCAATAACGCGAATAGTACCAACACGCCGCTGACCATCAATAATGCCCAAGGCTGCGCGACCAATTGCCTGAACATTTGGGTCGCGAGGTTTTCTTTTTCCGTTCCCTGGATACGGGTCACGATCAAGCCCGCCGCAATTGAAATCAAGAGCGCTGGAATCTGCGCAATCAAACCATCGCCGACCGACAGGATAGCGTAGGTAGAGATGGCTTGAGCCGCGCTCATCTCCTGCTGCATCACTCCGATGGCAATTCCCCCCACAATATTGACAATGACCACAATGATGCTGGCGATCGCATCTCCTTTGACGAACTTCATCGCCCCGTCCATTGCGCCGTAAAAACGGCTTTCCTTCAAAAGGAGTTCACGCGCTTGTTTGGCGTCCGTTGCAGTTAATGCGCCAGCGCGCATATCGCCGTCGATACTCATCTGCCGACCCGGCATGCCGTCCAGAGAAAAACGCGCGGAGACTTCGGCGACGCGCTCGGCGCCTTTGGTAATCACAATAAACTGGACGACGGTAATAATCGCAAAGATAATAATGCCCACCGCCACATTACCGCCCACCACAAAATTACCGAAGGCGTAAATAATCTCTCCCGCGTCCGCCTGCAACAGAATCAAACGGCTGGTGGTAATCGTCAGCGCTAGACGGTACAGCGTTGTAATCAGCAAAAGCGCGGGGAAAACAGAGAAGTCCAGCGGATTGCGCATATAAATCGCAATCATCAGCGTTAGCACTGAGAGGGTAATGTTGATTGCAATCAGCGCGTCCACAAGCAGTGTGGGCAACGGCAGAATCATCATGAACACGGCTGTAATCACAATGGTGACCAGCACAATGTCCTGCCGTTTTGAGACGGCCTGCAGCAAGGCCGTGATCATGTCATTAAAGTTTTTCATCCGTTCTTAGAGCATGGTTCAGTGGCTTGCACGGCGTCGCTTCGTTAATCGGTGGTATTCAATGAGGCTGACTCAAACAAATGGCGTAATGCATCGCATAGCTTAAGCAAATGTTCAGTCTCGACCGCGTCCCACGGTAATGCCAGCGTGCCCGTCATTGACGCATTCTGCTGATAAATCCGCACCGGCAGCCCCATAAAACGCTGCGGCGCCGCACGCCGGTACAATTCCAGGAGCTGTCGTTCGCTGTCGGCTTCCAGCGCTGTCTGCTCAATGCTGATGATCAGATGCGTCTCCTGCGGCTCGACGATAAAGCGGAACGGCTCTTCCTGCCAGGTCAGAAAATTGTCCTCCTGTTGCACCGGCGCGCGCATATTCCGGACAAATTCATCGAGGCGGGATTGTGCTGTGGAGTCCATCGTTCATTTTCTAAGAGCCTGTGCACGATCTTACTGCGCGCCCGTGAGCCTGCGTCGGGCGGTGCTCGGAATCCTCACATATAGATGTATATGCTCCGGTTCCTGCGCTGCGCCGTGCAGGGCGGAGCAGGCCTCCATCGCTTTGCGATGGAGGCGACCCCGGAGCGGCGCACTGCCCGCCGGGTTGCCGCGCGGCTTGTGGCCCGCCTTCACGGCCCGATCCCGCTTCGCGGGTCCCTCGGGCAGCGTTCCGGCGAGCCCTCCTTGGCTGACAGGCGCTCGCCACAGATCGTGAACAGGCTCTAAAGCAGCTCTTCCTCTTGTTCCGCCAGCGCAATTGTCAACTCTTTAAATGCGGTCAGAATCTGTTGGCGCTTATCATTGTCATCGTCAAAAAACGGGCCGGGCAGATAATTCCAGATTTCCTGAAAGGCGCGCGCACAACGCAGTTTCGCCGACAGATGATAAATGCCTAAGGCGCCGAAACGCAGTTCAAGACTATCCGCGTCAATCCACGCCTGCTCGGAAGTCTCAATCAGTTCCATCAGAACGGTATCGCTATCCAGATCCACCTGAGCCGCAATACCAATACCATCCGGTTGCATCAAGCGCGCCGCGGTGTCCTGACAGGTTTCGTTCAAACCCAGAAAGATCAATAAACGGCGAATATCATTCACAACTGCGGCGAGCCGCGCGCCGCGCACGGACGGGTCCGCGCCCGAAAGTTCGCATGCCACCGCGCATAAAAGCATGCGTAGCCGCATTTCACGGTCAGGCAACCGCATCAGGGATTTAAACAGCGCGCTCATGGTCCCGCCTTCATTGACCATCGTATGGTAGAGCCGCTTCATCTCATTGCACTGTTGCGGATCGTTTCCAAAGGTCAAGCATGAAAACAGGCTGAAGTGGACTTCGCCATACGCCTGCTTGAGCAGGCGCGCCAATGCTTCTTTTAACCGGCGCAGGCGAACCTCGTCAGCGCCCGCCTGCGCTGCGGCCAGTAACAGCGTGGCGGGTCCCGGCGCAAGCCGCGCCGACATCAAACGGGCCAGCGGATCGGCCTCGGCGCCTAAATCCGGAAAATGCGCGGCGAGCGTTTTGAGCACGGCGCGATCTGCTTCTCCCAGGCGGTCGGTCAATTGCTTCAGTTGCGCGCTCGCGTACTCGACCGCTTCTTCCGAGCCGTCCATGCGCTGTTTTGCGCGCCGCGTTGAACCAAAGCGGATTAAACCTTCCAGCTCAAGCAGTTCAGACGCGCGCGAGCCATCCACATCGACAAGCGCCGCGCGCGCCGCTTCCAGCGCTGAACGCCGGGCATCCAGCGCGCGTTGTTGCGCTTCCGGCGTGACCTTGTACTCACGCGCAACCGGCGTTACAGGCGGGACTGGAGCAATAAAAGGAGGATTGGACATCGTTCAATCAGTTTTAGGTCGTGTTAACAATGAATTAAGCGAGCCATTTGCAACGACAGGCGATATGACCATAGCCGAATAATACAGATCGGGTTTTTCAAAACTACAACACTGCCTCAAGAATTGCCGATTGTCACGGGCGCGCGGCCCTCGTGTGCCAACACGTCCTGGCAATCAATCTTCGATCCGTTTCCACTGCGCTTCTCGTAAATAGCACTTATAGCTCATCATTTAAAATTTTTTAGTGTTTCCCTTTCAAACAAAAGTTCAGACTTGGTTTTGCTTAATTGTTAACGCGGCCAGAGGATATCCTGCTAATTTCTTCATTTTCGTCGTTATAATTAAACTCTACCTTGCTTTGGATAACAATTTCATCCATAACTTTTTGTAATTGGTTAGCTTTGAGTACGATGTCGAAGGCAGCTACAAGATCTTCAATGTTGATAATCTCTTCAACAGCTTCCATATAGGAATTAACGACAGCTTCAATTTTATACTTGGCCACAGCTTGTGCGCGAATAGCATTGCGTATTTGATTTTTGGACTCATTAGATTTAACCACAAAGGTAATTGGAAAGCGCTGCACCTTGTCAATATCAAGGAAATATTTATTAACATCGACTGTTTCTGTAACCTGGAAGAAGCGCCCTAAGGGCCTCATCACAAAATCAATTCCACCATCGTTGGCGTTTGTTCGCCCGGTCTTATAGAGAATAAGCCACCTTTCAGCAACTGAATTCTTTGTACCGCCAATCCATACAGTCTCTTGACCGTACTTCGCCTTGAGAACCGCATAACTTACGATTTCAAAGATGCGTGCGTCAACATTCGGCTGTAACTGTTGGATTACAAAATCGACTGCTCTATTGGGATTTTGTTTCCCGAGTTCTGAAATTTGGCGGCAAGCTTCAAGGAAACCCTCGAAAGCTGCTTTTTTTGCAGCAACATATGCGTCTATTATTTCGATAATTGCGTAAGCAATATTATATGTATGATTAGTCCCATCTTTTCGACGTATCGTAACATGAAGAAGGTCTTCTTGAATCCAGTACCGTTGTGTTGTCAGGTCACGCACAATCAATGGTTTTTTAATGACCGGATAGAACTTTTCAAATTCGTCGTTTAGACGTGCATTGAGTGCATGGTTTTGAAACTTTGCACCGAATGGAAGCTCGCGCTGCCGCCTAAACAGATCAGAGAACTTCGCGCCTTGGTATTTTGAGTAGGGTATTTCTGCTTTACCTTTAGCAAAACCCTTCTGTATGTAATCCTCAACCACAACATATAGCGCATAGTGATTAGCAAAGGCACCACGCGCTTTTGATCCCTGGTTTGCAGATTTGGTTTTGTTATTCAAATAGCCAAGAACTGGGCTAGCCTGGAAAACATCTTCTGCATAATCGCCATAATGGCGTCTCAGAATATCAAGAATGTTCGGGGTAAATGAGTGCTGTATGATTTCAAATTTGAGCATTGAAAAGTCCTGATTGCTTTTCTTCTCTAATTCTGTCAGCTATATTTTTATCGTTTCTACGCACAAAAATTTTATCCATAGCGCGCAGTTTTTCTCCTTGGAAATGGCTTGCAATACCAAGCCGACGAAGACCAATCTTGATGTAGTCAAGCTGAAGCTCGATACCAATCGAGCGGCGACTGAGTTGTTGCGCTACGGCACATGTTGTAAATACACCGCCAAAAGGGTCAAGTATACAATCACCCACATTTGTGCTTGCCTTGATAATGCGCTTCAGAAGTGCCTCTGGTTTCTGGCTGGGGTGCTGTTCATATTCAGGCATACGATAGCGAACGCGAGGGATATACCAGATATTTCCAGGAGTTTTCGTTGATTTATACGGTGTTGGCACTTCTTTACGGTAGTCAATAAGTTTTCGGACAGCGCCTGTTCGCGTTTCAACTTCAATTTCTGTAGCGTTAAAAGTATAACTTTTTGGATTCTTGACGCAGAAAAGGATTGGCTCGTACAAAGAGCCGAAGTATGTGCGAGCCTGAACGCCTGAGCTATCGTAGTGCCATACGATGCGAGAAAGAATAGTTAGGCGGTTACGTAGCCAGAGATCCAAATAAGGCATAGCTTGTGTGCTGGCCATAACGTAAAGGCTGCCAGAAGACTTGAGCTTTTGGATACATATTTCCAGCCATTGAAAACACCACTCCGTGTAGTCCTTTTCGGATGGCCAGGAATCTTTGAATCTCCCAAACTTTTTGCCGATATTATAGGGGGGGTCGGCAAATACGAGATCAATTGAGTTGTCTGGAAGTGAGGGGAGTACTTCTAGGCAATCACCATGAAAAATTGTGGTATCGCCCTTTGTGTACTTATCAAAGGAACACTTCATTGCTTTTATAGGCTTAATAAGTCAGTCAACTGGATCAAACACTTTCGACATATCTCTACCTTAGATAGGAACCGAAGACCCCTTTAATGCCGACAAAACCTGTTCCCAGTGCCGCGCAAGATCGAATTCAATCCGTAAAAACTCCATTTCAAGAATCGCCTGTCCTTGAGCCAGAGCCGGGTCTGCACTGTAGTCAATCGCTTCAGGCAAGCCCTCCTGCGCTAAACGCGCCGCCAGCGCGTCACGGTCATCGGGATGCAAGCGGATGCGGGACGGAAGGGGTTGTGCACGGTCGCGCACCTGGACAGTCAGCCAATGGGCCAGCTGCTCAAGCCGATCCTGATGATCAATCCATTCGCGCAACACGGCTGTCAATAGATGACGCACGCGCGCCTCCATCCGATCCACAAGCGCGGATTCAAAGCGCGCCTCTTCAACCAGCCACTGTAGACCTTGTTGAACCCATTCGTCGCGCGTCTGACGGATCAACGCTTCTTTTTCAGTCTCGCCGAGATGGGCCGCCTCCGCGCGAATCTGCATTGCCTCTTCGTGCGCTTCGCACAATATCGTCTGCGCCTGAGTCTGCGCGCGGCCCAGAACGGCCTGGGCGCGCTCAAGCAATGAACACACATCTGCATGCAAAATGGCTTCTGATGTGCTTAGGCCGTTCAGAGACTCAACGGGTACATTAAAGGGGTTTTCTTCAGCGCGCATGGGCGAATATTGTACGGATGGAGCGGCTGCTTGCGGTCAGGAGTTTCGCACAGCCGCGCTGGCTGCGTTTTTAAAGCCTGTTTTATTGAAAATAGGGCATTTCTCAGCGGGATTGCAACTGGCGCGAGCGCATCGCTGCGCCCCGCAAGCTGCTGAAGAATGCTCTAGGTGTTTATAGAAAACGAGCCAGGCGGAACAGCATCTTCAGTCCAAACAATGCCGGCGTTTTATTTAATGGCACCGTGTTAAAAATGCCTGGCGCAAACAGGATTTCAAGCGCGCGCAAGGCATGGTTGGAGTGCGCTGTCTGCCTGTTGGGCAAGGCGCCTGCAAGCGCTGCTGCACCATGCATCCACGCGACTTCGATCAGTTGCTCTGGTTCAACTAAGGTTGCCCGCGTATCCCGCGCATAAAAACCTTCGGGCGCGCGCGCTGTTGAGAACATATTCAATTGAGCGCAAGACACCGCATCTAGATAGGGTTGAACCACCTTGAGATAGGATTTAAGTACCCAATATTCAGGCTGCGCAAGACGTAATAAACCCAGCGCAAGCAGTAAAGCGGGCAGTCTTTCCGAAAGACTCAGCACATGCGATTCAAGCGGCGTCAAGGCGCAGGGCGCAACCGCTGCCGGAAATTTCCGGCGCGCCACAATGGCTTGATCGATCCAGCGCCGGCAGTGGGGGATGGTGCAATATACGGGCTGACATGCGTCCAGCTCCAACATTTTCCACCACAACGGATGCATCGACGCGCCCGGACGCCATATCAGCGTATAAAGGCGCGCTATATTGGGTTCAATAGAAGTCATTTAGCCTTTCGCCTATTTATGAAATGACTTCTAGTCGATGTCCGCCCGCTCGTTTGATCATGATGCACGGCGCGCGTTCCAGATTGAAAAGCCGGCGGCAACAACCAGCAGGGCAAATACGGCAGCAGCCAGTCCGCCAAACCATAATGGATGCTGAACCAAGCGCACCCACCATGACTGCATTGCCTGCTGCGCCTGTGAGGGCGTATAACGATAGCTCGCCGGCGCCATGACCACGCTGATATGATCATCCTGAATTCCCGCGACCCCTTGACGGACAAGATCCCGTATTTGCCCCTGCCAAGTGGAAAGGTTCATCGCTGGCGAATATTTGATGAACACTGAAGCGGTTGGCCGCACCGTCTCAATGCCTAGGCTATCTGCCGGCTCTGCGCCAATCGACACGCGCGCCACAATCACGCCATCGATATTCATCAACATGGATTCAAGACGCTGTTCCTTCAGATAATTCATCTTCGCCTTTTCCTGCTCAGGCGATGAAATAAATTGATTGGAGGGGAAAACATCCATCACCGATGCGTATTTGGGACGCGGATAGCCGTTTTGCCGCAACACTTCGACCGCCTGAATAAACTGCGTTTTTTCGACCTGCAGCGTTAATGCGCCCGCCTTATTTTGCTGTTTGGCCGCACTGATTCGGTTCATCATCAGCAACGCCAGCATCTGATTCGCTTCAGATTCGGTCAAGTCGGAATAAAGCGTCACTTTGCAACCGGCCAACAGCGCGCTCAATAGCAGCAAGTAAACGACTAGAGCATTTTTCAGTGATTTTCCCAAGGAGCGAGCGCGAAGCGACACAGGGAAAATCACTGAAAAATGCTCTACAAAGCGCATTGTTATGCCATTGATGTCAGTTTATTAATACCCTGCGTAATCCCATTCGTGATTTTTGTCAGCAGTTCCAGCTTCAGGGTAGCCATCGCCACTTCGCCCTGCACTTTGAGCGCCGCTGCAGGATCTTGCGCAGCGCTCAAAGTGTCTGACCGGAAACGCTTTTTAATCTCCTGCTCCTGAGACTGAAGCGCGCCAAGCAGCGCCGTATCCGATGGCGGCGCAACAGCGCCCGCCTGAATGGGGGAACCCGGCATTTTTTGCAGCATTTCGCTGGATTGCTGCAGCCTGGCCGCATTCATCCATTGCGCAAAATCGCTGATCTGGCGAGCGCTCGGCGCTGCTGCAGCGGACTGCGGCGCTGTTTCAGACAGCATTTTAGGCAGCAAGGCGGGCGATACATTCAGATTCGAAATATCAATAGTCATAAGAATTCCTTGATTCTTAAAAAGAATTAACCCATCCAGGCGCGCCTTTTGCGTTCCATCTCTTCAAGATATTCAACAATGGTTTGGCGCAGCACACGCGCATCTTCATTGTCGATGCCTTTCAGGGCATTTAATGCACTGCGCGGTTTTTTTAAACCAAAACGGATCATCGCCGTTGTCAAAGCCTTCGTCTCACGATCCAGACCAAGCGCTGGCAGCGCATTCAGCAAACCCTGAGCGGGCATTGTCAAACCATAATTGGGCGCCGCAATGGCCGCTTCGACCAGAAGCCGTTTAATCTCTTGTTGAAGAACAGCGCTCACCCTGACCCTGCCTCTCTCCCGGAGGAATAGGGGAAATGTCTACCCAATACGCTGAATAATCGACTGACATCTATCTACATACACTTTCACGATAGAACTGGGTAGATTGCTGAGTACCGACAGCTGTCCTAAAAATAGCTGAAACTGGGACATGACCGCTGGATTGGAAAGATCGCCCGTATCGATCAGGTTCTGGACTTTTTGCGTAAGCGCCTCTACCTGTTCGTTTGTCTTTGCCATAATCTGCTCAATCAGCGATGCATTACTGTCCATAGTCCCTCATTCTCATTCTATTTTATAGCCAAGCGCATTTCATCTGATACGGCGGCTTCAAAGCTCGCCGTATTTGTATACTGTCTCCGCGGCTGCTTCCTTGTCTCAGATGAAATGCGCTTGGCTATGGTATACAGATTCCAGCTTCTATCAGCTTTAAAGAGTAACATATTTTGTAAAGAGAAGAACCACAACAGTTTGCGTTGATTTCAAGAATCAAGCTTATACTTTCTGTGCTGATCACATTGATGGGGCACCACTTAGGAGTCGCTTGTGAACTCGAATCATGCAGAAGCGCGCACGGTCACACAAAGAACCTGTACTGTCTTGATTGTGGATGACCATCATCTGATGCGCGAAGGGCTGCGCACTCTGCTTGATGATGTTCCAAACTTGAAGATCATTGCTGAAGCGGAAAATGGGCAAGATGCGGTTGCGCTCTGCCATACGCATCATCCGTCCATTGTACTGATGGATTTGAGTCTGCCTGAGCTGGACGGAATTGAAGCGATTCTGCAGATTCATAAGGGTGTGCCAAACACTAAAATTCTAGCGCTCACGGCCAGTGCTACAGAAGTGCGCGCAGCCGACGCGCTGAATGCCGGCGCTCTTGGCTATGTTCTGAAACGCAGCAGCAAGAAAGAGCTGTTGCAAGCGATGGATATCGTGTTTCACGGCAATCTGTATCTGGACCCAGCCTTGAACGAGCGGCAAGTCATTGCGCTCATGGCCGGTACCGAAGAAAGCCGGCGTTTTGCGCTCACCCGGCGGGAAAAGCAAGTGCTCAAGCTGATTGCGCAGGGAGATCGCAACCGCGAGATTGCGAACAAACTGACCATCAGTCTCAAAACCGTGGAAACGCACCGGCTGAATCTGATGCACAAACTGGATGCGCATAATGCGGCCAAATTAACGTGCAGGGCGTATCGGCTTGGGGTGCTTGATAACGATGTGTAGAAGTCATTTCATCAATGGCTGTGAGGCTGTGATTGCCGAGTCGGGCGGCGCTGCTGAAAAAGCGACGCTATACAAGCCGCTGAAAAATGCTTTAAATGGTTCGGCGTATCCGCCTGTTCATCCGCAGTAGATAACTCTCGCTCTCTTTAGGCAATGCAATGCGCCAGTTTGCGCCGTGCTGCGCAACCGCTTCGTCGATATTGCGCGGTCCCCAGTTATAGGCGGCGATGACCTTATCCCAATCTCTCTGATATTTGTGCGCCAGTTGCGCGAGATAAGCAAACCCGCCGCGAATATTGTCACGCACATCAAACGGGTTCACTTTAAGTTCGCGCGCGGTCTCCGGCATCAGTTGCATGATACCAAGCGCGCCTTTAGGCGAAGTCAGAATACGGCCCTGCGCATCCGTATGCCGTCCGCGCGATTCAATCCAGATCACCGTCTGCGCCAGGTGCAAAGGAATCTGATACTGCTGACTCACGGCTGCAATATAGCCTTCCCCGATGCTTTGCGCGCTCAGTTCAAGCGCTTTGATGCTCCAATAACCGGCATGATCGGGAAAGCCCAGCCAAGCCGAGATCCGGCTTGCCGAGCGAAATAGCGTTGAAAGAATGCCCGCTTTGGTTTCAGAAGCAGAGGAAGCCGCGCCCGGCGCAGCGTCATGAACAACAGGCGCCGCATCCGCGCGCGCGCGCTCTTTGTCTCCGGATGAAAAGTTGAGCTTCCAGGCGCGTAAACCAGGGAGTTGGCTCAGTTGGCGGCTCACGGAAAACCAGCGCTGATCGCCTGGATCACCCAGATCGGGAGCCGTCGTAATCACCACCGCGTCCGGCGTGGCTCCAGACTCCACTCGTGCATTTGGATAGCCATTTCGATGCAGTACCCAGGCAACGCTGCGGCGCAACTCATCTGCGCAAACCGTCTGATTCTGGTAGGCAATATCGCTCTGTTCCAACTGTTCCAAGAATGGCGCAAGCTTGGCCGTGTCCTCGCACCTCCCGGAAAGCGTGACGATGCCCATTTCATCGCGCGCAACGCGCCCCTGAAATCCCGCCCCGGCGCGCAAGGCCGCTGAATACTGCTGCACGTCGAATGATTGAGCGGGCAAAGATTCCAGCGCCCTTTGCCATCGCCATGCCACAGCGCATAGCGCCAGTGCGCCGCAACTTGTCAGAAACGCGGCGCACAGGAGAATACGCCGCCGCATCTTCGCTTTCATCATGAATCTGCGCGATCCAATTGCGGCTGAGCCTTGATCAAGAAGAGCCGCACCACATTGTGCGTGCTATCCCTTTTACTGCGGAACAAATGGCCTAATACCGGAATATCTCCGAGGAGCGGGATTTTATTTTCCCCCTGTCTTTGCGCATTCTGCACAAAGCCGCCTAACAACAGGCTTTGGCCCGCCTCTAAAGTCGCTTGTGTGGAAATCTCAGAATTCTTGATTTGCGGCAATCCTTCCCGGCTGCCTTCAACGGGTTTAAGCTGACTGCCATCCTGGATATTGAGCGTTAACATGATCTGTTGTTGCTCGTTCTCATTTTCAATCAGGCGCGGCGTCACGCGCAGCAGCGAACCGGTCACGACCGATTCCAGTTTGACCGCCTTTTCTCCCTCCAGTTTGGTATAAAAAGTAATATTGTTATCCAGCACCGCCTGCATATTGTTCAGCGTCACCACCGAGGGGCGCGATAGAATTTTTGCTTTGGAATTCTGTTGCAGCGCATTGAGCCGCACCAGAAAGCTCGGCGTATCGCTCAATATCGTGCTGAACATGCCCATGCCCTCTTTTTTCGCCGGATTGCTGTTAAAGCTCACCGAGCCGAAACGGCCCAGATTTGCGGCGGCGGACCAATCGACGCCCAGCTCGCTCAAATTGGATGCATCTACATCAATAATCGCGACCGATATTTCAATCTGAACTGGCCGCTGATCCAGTTGCTCAATCAGCTTTGCATACAGCGGCATATTCACCTTCCGGTCGCGCACGACCACCGCGTTCTGTCTTGAGTCCGCTGAAAATGAGGGCAAGACATTGGTCATCAGATTTGCGGGCATCACGGGCCCGGCTGCCTCGCCAGACATATTTTCGCCCGCTGGAGAACGGCTTTGGATCATGTCGCGCAACACGCTGACCACGCCCGGTATCCGCACTTGCTGACCGCGATAGGCATAGGCGCTATCCGCAGCGGAGGCAAAACGCAGCGGGAAAATCTGTACCGTTTCCTGATTCTGCGCCTGATCAAGCACTTTCTCATCCAGATTTTTCGCCAGTTCCGTCACCCGATCGATACATTTCGGTACACCAAAGACTTCAAGCGCATTGAATTGCCCCACTTTGCGCAGCGCGCAGTATTGCTGCGCTGCGATGCCGCCATGCGTCAAATAATGAATCAGACGGTCCGTCCCCAAATAGCGCGGCGTAATAATCTGGCTCTTTACCTCGTCTCCCTTATAGACATAGAGCGCCTGGCCATCGTAATACGTCGCGAGATTGAACAATTGCGCAAAGCGGCGCAGAATCGCGTCCGGCATCTCGTTGCGAATCGTGCCAGTGAAATAGTCTTCCACCTGCGCGCTGACAATAATGGGAACGCCATAATTCGCGCCGATGTCCTGCAGCGTCTCGGAGACCTTTGCGCCGCGCGTGGCCATGAAATACGGCGGCCCTTTCCAGGGAAGGCGCGTTTGCGTCCAGCCGGCGCGCATCGCTACGCAGCACAACACGGCGGCGCCTAATATTCCAATGCTTTTCACCACACTTTTTTCCTGCATTTCTAGGCAAATTGCGCTGCTTGAGACGTATGACGCATATTGCGGTGACTGCTACGGCGCGACACTTTAAAACATCGGTGATATAAAAAACGCATGATGTAGACCATATTGTCGAGCGCGGCAAAAACCGCGTCCGGCGTCTGCACCGCTTCCGGATCAAAGCGCTTCCAGAGCAACCAGAAACAGCCCTCATGCTGCAAACCCAAATCCAGCGCAAAAGCGCTGGATGCCAATAATAAAGAGAGGCGATGCGCTTGCTGAATCTGCGCGGGCGGCGGATTGTCCGCCTGACCGCCGCGCCCGGAGTTACACGGAAACGCAAGCGCAAATACGGCGCCTAATGCGCACCGCTGGGCGCGCCCGGCAGCGCCGCGGAACAGAAATTCGACGCGCTGCGCGCTGGCTTTTTCAATACTGAGATAAGGCACTCGCTGGAAATACAGCGAGAAATCATCTATGTGCATCATGTATCAAGTGCAACTGCGAATTATAATAGACTCAGAAGTTTCGCGCAGCCGCGCTGGTCGGCGCAGCGCCCCTTGCCGTACTGGCTAAGAAGCCTGTAGAAATGACGCGAATCGACTTTCACACCCATGTGGGCATTGATGCCCAACGGCTGAATTATGCGTGCCGCCTGGCGCGCAAGGTGTACGCCGCGGGTGAAACGCTGTGCGTCATTGCCGATGATGACTTGTTGCGCGCCTTTGATGCGCAACTGTGGACATTTTCCGCGCTGGATTTCATCCCGCATTGCCGAGCGGAGGACGCGCACGCGACGGCAACGCCGATCATTCTGGGCGCGCATGGCGTTGATGCGTCCGCGCAACAGATTTTACTGAACCTTGGAACGGAGATACCGCCGGATTTCGTGCGCTTCACCAGGCTGCTTGAAGTTGTCGGAGCAGAAGAAGCACAGCTTCACGCCGCGCGCGCGCGTTACCGCTTTTACCGGGACCGCGGTTATCCCATTCATATGTATCAATATTCTGCATGACTCTGACTCGCGCACGCCGCAATATTGCCATCATCGCGCATGTCGATCATGGCAAAACCACCCTGGTCGATCAAATGCTCCGCCAGTCTGGTGCATTCCGGGAGAATCAAACGGTCGCCGAGCGCGTGATGGATTCCAATGCCCTGGAAAAAGAACGCGGCATTACGATTCTCGCCAAGAACTGCGCGATTGAATACCTTGGCACGCATATCAATATTGTCGATACGCCTGGCCATGCCGATTTTGGCGGCGAAGTCGAGCGCGTCCTGTCGATGGTCGATAGCGTGCTGCTGCTGGTGGATGCGGTCGAAGGGCCGATGCCGCAAACCCGTTTTGTGACCAAAAAAGCGCTCGCGCAAGGCTTGCAGTCGATTGTCGTTGTCAACAAGATCGACCGGCCCGGCGCGCGCGCCGACTGGGTGATCAACCAGACTTTTGATCTATTCGACAAACTGGGCGCATCCGAGCAGCAGCTTGATTTTCCGGTCATTTACGCCTCTGGCCTGCACGGTTACGCAGGCCATGATGCACGCGTGCGCACAGGCACCTTACAACCTTTGTTTGAAGCCATCCTGCAATATGTCCCTGTGCGCACTGCGGACCCAAACGGGCCGTTGCAATTGCAAATCGCCGCGCTGGACTATTCGAGCTATGTTGGACGCATCGGCATCGGCCGCATCTCGCGCGGCGCGCTGAACAAAGGCCAAACCGTTGCGCTGCGCTTTGGCCCAGGCGGCGACGTATTGCCGCGCAAAATCAACCAGATTCACCAGTTCAAAGGACTGGAGCGCGTCGAAGTCGAGCGTGCGCAGGCGGGCGATATCGTGTTGGTTAACGGCATTGAAGAGATCGGCATTGGCGCAACCCTGTGTGATCTGTCAAATCCGGAAGCGCTGCCGATGATCGCGATCGACGAACCCACATTGACCATGAATTTTTGCGTGAATACCTCGCCGCTCGCGGGCCGCGAAGGCAAATTCGTCACCAGCCGGCAATTGCGCGAGCGATTAATGCGCGAACTGAATCACAATGTGGCATTGCGCGTCAAAGACACCGAGGACGAGACGGTTTTTGAAGTCTCTGGCCGCGGCGAACTGCATCTAACGATTCTGATCGAAAATATGCGGCGCGAAGGCTATGAACTGGCGGTTTCGCGTCCCCGCGTTGTCATGCGTGAAATCAACGGTATTCAGCACGAGCCATTTGAACTGCTGACCGTCGATATCGAAGACGCGCATCAGGGCGGCGTGATGGAAGAAATAGGCCGGCGCAAAGGCGAGCTGCTCGATATGGCCTCGGATGCGCAGGGGCGAATCCGTCTTGAGTACCGGATTGCGGCGCGCGGCCTGATCGGCCTGCAAAGCGTCTTTATGACGCTCACGCGCGGCACCGGACTGATGAGCCATATTTTTGACGCCTACGCGCCCGTTGCCGCAAATAGCGGCGGCATCGGCGCACGCCGTAACGGCGCGCTGATTTCCCAGGATGACGGCGCGGCGGTTGCATACGCGCTCTGGAAACTGCAGGAACGCGGACGGATGTTTGTACATCCGGGCGATACCCTGTATGAAGGCATGATCATCGGCATTCACAGCCGCGAAAATGATCTCGTGGTAAATCCGGTGCGTGAAAAGAAACTGACGAATATCCGCGCCGCCGGGAAAGATGAACACATCGATCTGGTTCCGCCGGTTCCGCTCTCCCTTGAATATGCGGCTGAATTTGTCGATGATGACGAGCTTGTCGAAGTGACGCCGCAGTCCATCCGGTTGCGCAAACGTTTCCTGAAGGAGCACGAACGCCGCCGCGCACAACGGTCTGTTTAACAATACCTGCCACAATGTCTGACATATTCAGCCACTTTAGCCATTTTGGCCTGCATGACGATCTTTTGAAGTCCATTGCCGAGCAGGGTTACGCGGTGCCAACACCGATTCAGGTGCATGCGATTCCGGCGGCACTCGCCGGTCGTGATGTGATGGGCGCGGCGCAAACCGGCACCGGCAAAACCGCCGGCTTCTCCCTGCCGATTCTGCAGCGGCTGCTGCCGCTCGCCAACGCCAGCGTCTCGCCGGCGCGGCATCCGGTGCGCGCGCTGATTCTGACGCCGACGCGCGAACTCGCCGATCAGGTTGCGGCTAATATCCGCGCTTATGCCCAATACACGCTGCTGCGCAGCCTGGCCGTTTTTGGCGGCGTCGATATGAAAGCGCAAGCGGGTGAATTGCGGCGCGGCGTCGAAATTCTGGTCGCAACGCCGGGCCGTCTGCTTGATCATCTGGAACAAAAAAACCTTCAATTGGGCCAAACCGGTATACTGGTGCTTGATGAAGCGGACCGGATGCTGGATATGGGTTTTCTGCCGGATTTGCAGAAAATTCTGGCGGCGCTGCCGCGCGAGCGGCAAACGCTGCTGTTCTCCGCCACGTTTTCAGATGAAATCCGGAATCTCGCCGCATATTATTTAAACGATCCGGTCTCGATTGAAATCGAGACGCGCAATGCAACCGCCGTCAATGTGCGCCAGCTCGTATATGAAATCGACGAAAACGACAAAGCAGATGCGGCTGCCCGGCTGATTCGTTTGCGCGGGCTGAAACAGGTCATTATCTTCTGCAACAGCAAAAGCGGTGCAAGCCGGCTGACGCGGCAGCTCGCGCGTCGCGGCGTCAACGCCGCCGCCATTCATGGCGATAAAACGCAACGTGAACGCATGCAGACGCTGGATGCATTCAAGCAGGGCGCAATTGAAGCTCTGGTTGCAACGGATGTGGCGGCGCGCGGCCTGGATATCGCCGAACTGCCTGCGGTGATCAATTTCGACTTGCCTTTTAACGCCGAGGATTATGTGCATCGCATCGGCCGGACCGGACGCGCGGGCGCGCAGGGCGATGCGCTTTCATTGTGCAGCCCGTCTCAATATAAACAACTGGCTGGCATTGAAACCCTGATTCAGCGCCGCCTTGAACGCGCAGCGCTTGCGTCCGGTGGCGCACACTTTAGCCAACCGTGTTCACCTTTCCTGAAAGCGCCGGAATACAAGCCAAACACGCAGCTTGCCCCCTGTCCACCGGCAAAACGTCCGAGAGCAGCGCTTTTGGGAGGATTGATCAGGAAAACATAAGGACATTCTTAGAGCATTTTTCAGTGAGATTGCTACTTTCGCGAGCGCAAAGCGACATAGTGCAGGCCGCTGAAAAATGCGCTAGAGCCTGTTTAACAGCGCGCGCGCCGCCTGATAGCGCGGTTGCCGCGTAAGCGCGTCCCAGGACAGCGCTGCGCCGCGCGCCGCCAGGCTGCGCAGACGCGCGGAGGAATCAGAAGAAGGCGCATGCCGCACCCGGTCGAGTACTTGCTGCGTTTGATCTGGACAATTACACACAAGCGCCATATCGCAGCCGGCGTCAAGCACCGCCTGTGCGCTTTCAACGATATCTCCCATTGCGCGCGCGCCTTCCATCGATAAATCGTCGCTCAGAATGGCGCCGCTAAAACCAAGCCGCCGGCGCAGAATATCGCGCAGCCAGATCTTCGAGAAGCCGGCGGGCCACGCATCGACGGCTGAATACACCACATGCGCGGGCATCACCGCGACCAGCGCCAGATCGACCCAGACATAAGGCTGCGCATCATGCAGGAGTGTATCGAGCGCGCGGGCATCGACCGGCATCGCATGATGCGAGTCCGCCTCTACAAAGCCATGCCCCGGAAAATGTTTGCCGCAGTTCGCCATGCCCGCCAGCGCAAGCCCATGACACAGATGTTTCGCCAGCGCTGCCACAATCGCTGGATTGGCATGGAAAGCGCGATCACCGATCGCGGTTGAGCGGCCATAATCCAGGTCGAGAACCGGCGTAAAGCTGAAATCAATGCCGCTGGCCCGTAATTCCGAAGCCAATATATAGCCGGCGGCGGTCGCTGCGCACGCGGCGAGCGGCGCATCATCGTCCCAGCATTCGCCGAGCCGGCGCATCGCGGGTAAATGAGTAAAGCCATCACTCCTGAAGCGTTGTACGCGCCCGCCTTCATGATCAACTGCAATCAGCGCATCATGGCGGATTGAACGAATCTGCACAGTCAACGCCGCGAGTTGCGCGCGGTCCCTGAAATTGCGCGCGAACAGAATGACGCCGCCCATGTTGGGATGCGTCAGCCAACGCTGTTCATCGCGGCTCAGTTCACAACCGGAAAGGTCGATCATCACAGGCCCAAGCGGGCGCCGTGCAGTTTTCATAAGAGATGAAATGAAGAAAAGAGACTCAGCTTAAATGTAGAAGTTTTGGAAGAAGGGGGCCTGTATTGATCAGAAGAAAAACGACGCTGCCGAGCCAGATGATCTGGCGCAAAGAGGCTTCCTTGATTTCTTTGCGCAAGGACTCGTGTTTGGCGTCTATGTCCTTGCGCAAATCATGGATTTCATGGCGTACATCATCGATTTCATAACGTACATTCGCAATCTCTTGCTTCATATCACGGCGCAAATCATCGATGTCTTGTTTTGTGTCTTTGCGCAAATCAGCGATGTCTTGCTTGGTCGCAACGTCTGAAGACTCATATGCCTTACGAACAGCGACAGACATTGCCCTCGCCTGTAGCTCAGGAATACCTGCTTCTTCAAGTGTATCTACGAATTTAAGCGTGTCAAAAGCGGCATGTGCCATAGATCAATTCTCCTTGCTTCAAATTTTACCACGGCGCTGCTGCTGAACCTTTTTCAGATTTACAGCCTAAAACACGCATTTTCTTAAAAAACTTGACCATGAAAGGAATAAACGCTATAGAATCCCACGCGTTGATATGCGGTTAACCGTAAAGAAAATACGCGCCGCCCAAAGCAGGAGTTCTATTGAACATGGATATTTCAATGGAGGAGGAGAAATGAATCAAAAATCTTCAAATCAACTGAAAAGCATCGCGACGCGCACCCGCTGGACGCTGCATGCCGCGCTATGGATGGCGGGCGCCAGTGCTATGGGATTGACAGGGATAGTGCAGGCGCAAGAAAGCATCCTGGGCAAAGGCGCATTGCAACTGTGCAGTGAGGATGAAAGCAACGGATATTCACGAGGACACAGCAATGACAGCACCGAAATGCCATGCAATAATACTCAATGGACCTTTTCCTTGCACAACGCTGGCGACACTCGTGGCAGGCATGGTTTTAATAACGCGACTGCGCGCGTCACTGGCTATAAAGATGGCAAGCTTGAACTGAAGGGAGAGCGCGTCCATCTGATGGGGCCTACCGTATTTAACAGCAATGCGAATTTTGGAAACAACAGGATTGAGAGGCTTGCCGCAGGCTTTGAGGACCATCATGCCCCGAATGTGGGTCAGCTCAGGATAGTGACCAATGCGCTGAATATGAGCATTAATAATGACGGCACGGTCGCCGGCCCTACCTATAACATCGGCGGCACCACGCGTACCACGATAGGCGGCGCGCTGGGTGCAATGGATAGCCGGTCGGTCAAATACGATTTGAATCCCGACGGCACGGTCAATTACAGTCGAGCGACACTGAATCCAGACGGCGGCGCGCCAACCACGATCGGCAACGTCGCTGCTGGACAGACCGCGAACGATGCGGTGAATTTTGATCAACTGCGCAGGGTTGAAGGATTGATTGATCAGACGGGCGGTCGAACTCCACTGGCGGTGCTCTACGATAACGACAAGAAAGACAGTGTGACTTTGGGCGGCGTGACCCGCTCTGCAGCGGGCATTGCTTTAAAGAACGTGAAGGACGGCACTATTGCAGAAGGCAGCAAGGACGCAGTGAACGGCGGCCAGATGGCGACGCTGCAAAAATCGGATCACGAATATTGAGAATCGCGGCGGATCTCCGTATATCGCCATTGATGCGCAACCAAATAGTGCGCGGGCTTCAGTGAAACAAGGTTCAGGCTCGACAGCGCTGGGGGTGAATGCGCAGGCAAATGCGAATAATGCGGTCGCGCTCGGCAAGGATTCGGTAGCCAACCGCGATAATACCGTCTCTGTCGGCGCTGCGGGCAAAGAGCGTCAGATTACCAATGTTGCTCAAGGCGAGAAACCGACGGATGCGGTCAACGTCCAGCAGTTTCAAAAAGGCTTGGAGGATACCTTGGCCAAAGCGGATCAAAATGCCAGGGACCTGTTCAATTCAAGGGTCAGGAATTCGATGGACGATCTTGAGAAAAAAGCGTTTTCAGGGATCGCAATGGCAATGGCGATGGCGATGCTCCCGGATGTGGAGAAGGATAAAAGCGTCGCCTTGGGCGCCAGCGCTGCGGGCTTCCGTGGCCGCGCCGGTATTGCAACGGGCGCCGCGATACGCTTCAACGAGCATCTGAGAGCGAAACTGGGTCTGAGTTTCGGTCAATCCTCCGCATCCTTCGGCGCAGGCGTGGCGGCTCAGTGGTAACAGTGGAAATACGAGGCATTTTTCAAAAGCCTGTTCACGGAGTCAGACCGTGAGCAGGCTCTGTTCGATACGCTCCACCGCCCTTACCTCCAGCCCCTCTAACGCCCGTTTAGGCGCATTCGCCTTTGGAATCAGCGCCGCGGAAAATCCCAGCTTCGCTGCTTCCCGCAAACGCTCCTGACCGCGCGGACACGGGCGGATTTCTCCCGCCAGTCCCACCTCGCCAAAAACCACCAGTCCGCGCGGCAGCGGCTGGTTGCGCAACGATGAATGAATTGCCAGCAGCACCGCAAGATCGGCGGCCGGCTCGGTGATTTTAACGCCGCCCACCGCATTCAGAAACACATCCTGATCGAAACAGGCAATGCCTGCATGCCGGTGTAATACCGCCAGCAGCAATGCGAGCCGGTTCTGCTCAAGCCCGACCGCGAGCCGGCGCGGATTGGGCACATGCGTGGTATCGACCAGGGCCTGAATTTCGACCAGCAGCGGACGAGAGCCTTCCTGCGTGACGAGCACGCACGACCCGGGCACCGCCTGCGGATGGTGTGATAAAAAAAGCGCGGACGGATTGGACACGCCGCGCAGGCCGCGTTCAGTCATTGCGAAAACGCCGAGTTCGTTGACCGCGCCGAAGCGGTTCTTAAACGCGCGCACGAGCCGGTAGGTCGAGTGCGACTCGCCTTCAAAATACAGAACCGTATCGACGATATGCTCCAGCACGCGCGGACCGGCGAGACTCCCCTCTTTGGTCACGTGTCCGACCATGATGATCGTGACACAGGACTGCTTGGCAAGCCGCGTGAGCTGCGCGGCGCACTCGCGCACCTGCGCGACCGATCCGGGCGCGGAGCTGAGCGCTTCCGAATAGATCGTTTGAATCGAATCAATCACCGCAACGCTGGGCTGTTCGGATGCAATTGCGACCTGGATTTTTTCGAGTTGGATTTCAGCCAGCACGCGCAATTCGCGCGCGCGTTCCATCAAACCCAAACGCTGCGCGCGCAACGCAATCTGCGCTTCCGATTCCTCTGCGCTGACATACAAAACGCGTTTTTCAGGCGCAAGCGCCGCAAGCGACTGTAGCAGCAAGGTCGATTTGCCGATCCCTGGATCGCCGCCGATTAGCGCCACACCGCCCGCGACCAGCCCGCCGCCGAGCACGCGGTCGAATTCACCCAGCCCGCTTGATATACGCGGCGCGCCAGTCGCTTCAATATGCGCCAACTTCTGCACCGCTCCGGTCCCCGCCAGCGCCGGATAAGCGCCCGCGCGCGCAGTTGCGGTTTCAGTCAGGGTATTCCAGGCATCGCACGCCGGACACTGCCCCTGCCATTTCGGCGCGCGCGCGCCGCATGCGTTGCATACATAGAAGCTTTTTATTTTGGGTTGCGTCATACTGAAAATTTTTTGCCGAAAAAGACTCTGTAACTGACTGAACTGATGAAGAATGGCTTTTATACCATCATGGCGGCGCAATTTTTCTCTTCGCTCGCCGATAACGCGCTGTTAATTGCCGCGATTGCCCTGTTGCATGACATCGCTGCGCCGGCCTGGATGACGCCGCTGCTCAAGCTGTTTTTTGTTTTCTTCTATGTTGCGCTGGCGGCTTTTGTCGGCGCCCTCGCCGATGCAATGCCCAAAAGCCGCGTGATGCTGATGACGAATACAATCAAATTCATCGGTTGTTTCACATTGCTGGCCGGCATGCACCCGCTTCTGGCCTATGGTATCGTAGGCTTCGGCGCAGCGGCATATTCACCGGCTAAATACGGCATCCTGACCGAACTGTTGCCGCCTGAAAAACTGGTAATCGCGAATGGCTGGATTGAAGGGACCACCGTTGGCTCGATCATTCTCGGCACGGCGCTCGGCGGCTGGCTGATTCTGCCCCGGGTCGTGCAATCCGTGCTCGATCTGCAACTGCCTTTGATCCACACGCGCACCCAGGCCGCGCTGCTCTTCATCAGCGGTCTTTATATCCTTGCTGCGCTGCTCAATCTCGGCATTCCGGACACCGGCGCGCGTTACCCGCGGCAACCCCGCCATCCAGCGCGTTTGCTGAATGATTTTGCACAGTGCTGCCTGAGCTTATGGCGCGACCCGCTCGGGCAAATCTCTCTGGCGGTGACAGCGCTCTTTTGGGGCA
This sequence comes from Candidatus Glomeribacter gigasporarum BEG34, assembly GCF_000227585.1. GTDB lineage: Bacteria > Pseudomonadota > Gammaproteobacteria > Burkholderiales > Burkholderiaceae > Glomeribacter > Glomeribacter gigasporarum_B. The sequence goes on from NZ_CAFB01000038.1 coordinate 120,179, forward strand.
TCGGCGCAACGCTGCAATTCATTATTCTGGAATGGGCCGAAGACGCGCTCGGCATGAGCTTATCCGAAGGAGCGGCGTTGCAGGTGATTGTCTCGGTCGGCGTTGCCGCCGGCGCAATCGTCGCGGCAATCCGCATTCCTTTAAAACGTTCCTTGGACGTTCTGCCGGTTGGGATGCTGATGGGCGCCGCATTGATTGCCATCGCATTCTACTCACGCGATATATTCCCATCTGAATGGAGCATCGCGCTCGGGCCGCTGCATCTGCCTGTATCGGTATTGATATTGAACCTGTTTCTGCTCGGCGTTGGCATATTGGCTGGATTCTTTATTGTTCCGATGAACGCACTGCTGCAACACCGCGGCCACGTACTGCTCTCCGCCGGCCACTCGATTGCGGTGCAGAATTTCAACGAGAATCTGTCGATACTCGTGATGCTGTGCCTGTACGCGATACTCATTGGACTGAATGTTCCGATTCAGGCGATCATTGTAATTTTTGGCGCATTGATTTGCACTGTCATGTGGCGGGTGATGCGGCGGCGTTAGAGCATTTTTCAACGGCTTGCCCTGTGCCGCTTCGCGCTCGCGCCAGTGGCAATCTCTCTGAAAAATGCTCTAGGCAAACCGGCGATTTGAGAAATGAGTTTTGACTTCCTGAAAACAGGCGCGCTGAGCGGCGCGTTTACTGTCCTCGATACATGCTCGATCATCGAGGTCAATGGTACGGATGCAGCGGGTTTTTTGCACAATCAACTGAGCAACGATATTCAGCATCTTGACGATGCGCACGTGCGGCGCGCCGGGCTGTGCTCGCCTAAAGGACGTTTGCTGGCCTCTTTTCTGGTCTGGAAAAGCGCTGAAGCAGTCCAACTGATGGTATCCGCCGATTTGCGCGCCCTGGTGCAGCAACGCCTGGCGATGTTTATTCTGCGCAGCAAAGTTAAGCTGATCGACGCGCACGTGCGTTTGATCTGCGTTGGCCTGGCCGGTGATATTGGCCGGTGCCTGAAGCGGATTTTCCCGATTCTGCCAGACGAGGTAAATGGCAAAGCCGAAAATGAAGCGGGTGTGTTGATCCGGCTTACGGACAGTCCTGAGAGCGTTGCACCCTATTTTTCCTCCGCATCCGCGCCGCATCGCGCCGCGCACGCGCGCATTCTATGGGTCGCGCCCCGCTCCGTATTGGATGTGCATTTGCATATGCTCGATGCGGAACTGAGGCGTATGGATCCCATCGCATGGGACTGGCTCACATTACAGACGGGAGAACCCTGGATTACGGCGGCCACACAGGCGCAGTTTGTGCCGCAGATGATCAATTTTGAACTCATCGGCGGCGTGGATTTCCACAAAGGCTGCTATCCAGGCCAGGAAGTGATTGCGCGTATGCATTATCGCGGCGCCCTCAAGCGCCGCATGATGCTGGCGCACACGGCGGATGCACAGACTCAGGCAGGCGCATTTGTGTTTCACTCGCTGGATCCAGGCCAGCCCTGCGGAACGGTGGTGAACGCCGCGCCTGCGCCTGAGGGAGGCAGTGACTGTTTGGTTGAACTCAAACTTGCAGCGCTGGACTGCGGCGTTATTCATCTCCATGCGCCGGACGGTCCAACACTTCTTTTGCGCGCCCTGCCCTATGCGGTGCCAGAAGTTAAACAGACGCTGGCTTAGAGCATTTTTCAGTGATTTTCCCTGTGTCGCTTCGCGCTCGCCGTATTGTTCATACTGTCTTCGCGCTCGCTCCTTGGGCCAATCGACTGAAAAATGCTCTAGCCTATGGACGATAGGCATCTGGAAATACAATATCCCGCGTTGCAATGATATTGAAGGTATAGCCTGGGGGGCGCGTTAACGTCGGTTGAACACGTATTCCGCGCCGGATCATTGCCTCGCCGGTGCGCCCCAACTGCTGTCCCAGGGACTGCGAAATTGTCTGAAACTCATCGTCCAGCGCGCGGCCAGTCGCTGCGCCATGCCGCTGTGTGCGTTCAATACCGGCCGAGAATACGGCCATCAATAATGCATTTCCGAAAATACGCAATGTATGCCGGTTCACATCCGCGTCAAAACCCGCGTGGCCTGCTTTGTCCACGCCCGGCATGCCGTTCAGGCGGATGCTGCTGGCGTCGGGGAAAATCAGCCGGTTCCAGACAACCAGAATGCGCTGTTGTCCATAGGCAATCCGGCTGTCATAGGCGCCGATCACCTTTGTTCCCTGTGGAATCAGCACGAGACGGCCAGTCGCGGTGTCATATACATTTTCAGTCACGCGCGCGCACGTCTGTCCTGGAAGATCGGAATTCAGCCCGCATTCGAGCGCGGCGGGAATGACCCAGCCGGCCTTGATCTCGAACGGAGACACAGGGTGCTGCTTTTTGGCGCTCAGATAGATTTTTGGCAGCACGCTCTTTGAACGCAGGAACTGCTCTTTGTGTTCCTGCTGGTTGGGGTCTGTATCCTGTAATACAGAGGCCGCGTCTAACGGAAAAGCTGGATTTTGGGCGGCGCGCGCCGCCTGCGCAGCCGCATCCAGCGCAGCGGCAATCCGGTCTGATTGCGCGCGCCTCAACGGATTCAGATCAGAAG